>JBCCQN010000281.1:0-8867 GCA_039024315.1 Bacteroidota bacterium | reverse complement strand
CTTTTGTGTCTGGTGGACTTAATTCTGGGATCAGTTTGGCTTATATTAAGGCAATCTAGTCTTCAGCATCTAAGTAATCTTAAGCATGAATCCACTTCTGAGCTTTATCAACACAAACGTATCAAAGCTGAGTGGAGAGACCTTAGGCATTTTGGAAGAGGCCTTTGTCAGACGGAAAGTCAAAAAGGGGGAGCGTTTTCTGAGTCAGGGGGAGACTTGTAGGCATCTTTATTTTTTGGCGGAAGGTATATGCCGCTCTTACTCTCTCAAGGAAGATATTGATATTACCACATGGTTTAGTTTCAAAGATGAGTTTTTCACCTCTTTCACTAGCTTTTTCCCCGATGAGCCTAGTTATGAGAATATGGAAATGCTGACAGATGGGATTGTCTACCAGATTAGTAAGGCCGTTTTTGACGAAATAAGGACTCAATCCATCGAGATCGAGAGGGTGATTAATCATTTCAGCCTGTTGTATACCATACAGCTTGAGAAGCGGCTTTTTTTGATTCAGACTTATACGGCTCGAGAAAAGTATGAACTGCTTCTGCAGCAGGAACCACATCTGGTGCAATTTGTATCCAATAAGCATTTGGCGAGTTATCTAGGGATCACGAGAGAAACCTTAAGTCGGATACGCTCCAGTATTAATTGACATTTATCACGGAATTTGATGGGGCTCGCCGCTAGTTTTGAGGCATTCTTTCAATCAATAAGTGATCATGCAAAAATATCTCATCATTGGGGCGGGTCCGGCTGGCCTGGCTGCTGCGGTTGCCCTGCAAAAAGCAGCCATAGATTTTGAAATCGTAGACGCAGGCGATAAAGTAGGCGGTATCTGGGACATTGATCGTGCCGAGACGCCTATGTATCAATCGGCACATTTTATTTCCTCTCGGACTTTATCTGGCTTTGCAGATTTACCCATGCCTGATGACTACCCTGATTATCCTAGCCATCGCTTGGTGCAAGCCTATATCGAATCTTATGCCCTTTACCATCAATTAAACCCCCATATCAGATTCAAAACCAAAGTTTTGCAGCTCAAGCGTCAAGAGCAACATTGGCAAGCGCATTTTGATGATGGGCTGACAGATTATTATCAAGGAGTCATTTGTGCGACGGGCATTACTTGGCATCAAAATCTGCCTGAGATCCCAGGCGATTTTCAGGGTGAGCTTATTCATAGCTTTGATTACAAAGATGACAGCCAGTTCAGGGGCAAGAGTGTGCTCATTATCGGCGCAGGAAATTCTGGCTGTGATATTGCCTGCGACGCGGCGAGGGCAGCAAAGAATGCTTTTATCAGCATGCGCAGAGGCTATTATTTTTTGCCCAAATATACTTTTGGCATGCCCTCAGATTTATTCAAAGAGAAGTATGCGCTACCCAATAAGTATCTCGATACCCGCATCTCAGAGCTCTTGCTCAACAAAGTCTTAGTCGGCGACTTAAGACAATATGGCCTACCTAAGCCGGATCATCATCTCATGGAATCACATCCGATCATGAATAACCGATTGCTCCATTATTTGGGCCATGGAGATATCAAAGCCAAGGGCGATGTGGCGAAACTTGAGGGCCAAAGCGTCCGCTTTGCGGATGGATCAAGTGAGCAAATTGATCTGATCGTAGCGGCGACGGGTTACAAACGAGTCTTTCCGTTCCTCGAAGAGGAGCAGCTAGACAAAAAAGCCGGCAAAGAAATAGATCTTTATCTCGAAGTTTTTTCAAAAAAGTATGATGACTTATTTTTTGTTGGCGGCATAGAAGTAAGTTCAGCCATCTTTGGGCTGCTCAATTTGCAAGGGGAACTAATTGCTTCCTACCTCAAGGCCCAAGAGGCGGACAAGCAATCTTATCAAGCGTTTTTGCAGGACAAGCGCCAAAAGGATCTCAATCTAAAGGGAAAAAATAAATACATAGATTCGCTCAGGCATCAGCGCTATACCGATAAAAAGTTGTATCGAAACCTCCTAAGCCAGCAGATCAGAAAATTCACGCAATGAAAAAGCTCCTAGAAAAGTTGGTGGTGTTTGAAGTAACATTGAAAGGCTTGGCTTTTTTTTCGCGACGAAAGGTATTTGATGGGCTCACCTATTGGCTTACCCAACAATCTGCAAGGCTCAACATCGCCCTCAATCAACCCAAAGCTAGCGAAGAGGTGGCGGCATTGGCAGAGGCATGGCAAAAAATGATGCCACCCGATGGGCAGGAATTCTTCAAACTCGCCGGCGCGGATGAGGACACGGCTTATACAGAAATTCATTTACACTGTCCCCTGCGGGGAACGGGAGACGTCAAGGCTTGCTACAAGCTGATGAATTATGACCGTAATTTGATGAGGGCCATAGGAGGTGAACTGATCGTACTGGAATCTCAATCTAATTCAGGCAAAAAATTCTGCCGCCTAGCGATACGGAGAAGTGGTCGAGACAACAGTGATTTGATCCCCGCTCATGAAAAAGATTAAGCAAAATCAGCCGATTAATTAACTCCCGTTCGATAAAATTGCATACCACTTCTGCCAGCATTTTATTAATTTGGATTAACCAATTCTAGGTATGGCATTTTTTGACCAAACCTAATGCGTAATCTTTAGTTTCAAAAGCACAAGCTGATCATTTCACCTGTAATTTCCTCATGAAACCAACCCCTAAATTCACCTCTGGTGCCCTGCCTTTATTGGGCCACGCCCTCGCCTTTAGCAAAGATCGTGGCAATCTCTTCAAACGTGGCTACCAAGAGCATGGCAATGTCTTTGGTGTCAAACTGGGCACTCAAAAAGCGGCGGTGCTTATTGGACCTGAACACCACGATACTTTTTACAAAGAGACCGACAAAAGTCTCAACATGGATAAGCCCATGGCTTTCATGAAAGCGGCCATCGGCAATGTTGCTTTCCTCGCTGGGCATGAGACCTATCTCAATCAGCGCCCGGTCATGCATGAGCCATTTCGGGGCAAAAAGATGGCTCAATATCTCGAAACCATGAATAAGGTCGTGCTAAATTGGTTGGATTCGCTAGAGGAGGAAGGGCGCTTTGAACTCACCAGTAATATTGCACCGCTCGTCCAAGAAGTAGCGGGTAGAGCGATGATGAGCGATGAATTTTTTGAGCAGGTTGGGCAAGAATTTTGGGAGCATTATGGCGTGATCGGCAAATCGCTCGATCCACTTATCCCTCCGCATTGGCCGCTGCCCAAGTACCTTCGCCGAGACCGTGCGCGCAAGAATCTAGAAAGGATTCTCAAGCCCATCATCGACGAAAGGAGAGCCAATCCTGAAGGCTATGATGACTTCTTGCAGGATATGATCAACAAGCCCAAAAAAGACGGCAGCTCTGCTACTGATGAGGAGCTAATCGGCTTGGTGATTGCCATCATGTTTGCCGGTCATGAGACTACGGTGGGACAAGCGGCTTGGACCATCATCCAACTCTTGCAGCATCCCGAATACTTCGAAAAAGTACAGGCGGAGATCAAAGACAAATTTGCCTATGGCTCTATGGTTGATGCGCAGGTACTGATGCAACAAAAGCATCTTCGCTGGGCCGTAGATGAGACCACTCGTACCAAACCATCAGCAGACATTGCGATTCGCTTAGCCGAAAAGGATATCGAAATTGGCGATTATGTCATTCCAGAAGGTTGGGTAGTCTTTCTCTCTGCCGAGGTGTCTCACTTCCTGCCTGAGGTATTTGCCAATCCAGAAAGCTATGATCCGATGCGTTTTTCACCCGAGCGCAAGGAGGACAAGCAGCATAGAAATGCTATCATGGGCTTTGGCGGCGGAGTACACAAATGTACCGGTATGAATTTCGCCATCAATGAAATGCTGGTGATCTGCCTGCATTTGTTCCAAAGATTTGAGCTGACGCTAGAGACGCCTGATCCACATATCTATCAAGGCATGGGTGCCAATCGTCCGAGCGAAACGTGGATTCGCTATCGTCGTCGCAAGGCGGAAGAGCTAGTCTCTGAAAGCGTGATCGAAGAAGCGCTGGAGGCAGGTTGCCCACATATGCAAAAGATGACAGGTAGCAAGAAGTCGGTTTAGCTTTAACTCCCGATAGCTTAAGCATAGGCGTCAAGCTAATGTTTTTCTCGCTTTGCGGAACGCTTATTTTCACCCCAAGGAGCTTCATTTTGAATCCCCCTAGGGGATGAGCCTTTGCATTGGCCCCTGTGGATCGTCTTGGCCGCTAAGCTTTTGTTGTCAGCAACTAAGTCCTTAGACAACAGTATTCAGTATTCAGTATTAAGACCTAAGAAAAGTGGACTATATAATTCAAGGATGCCCTTTTTCTTTATACTGAATACTTTTACTTTCTACTCTGTACTTAAAAAGATAAGATTATGAAAGTAGGAGAACTGAGAGAGAAACTTTCTAAGATGAAAAAATCTGAAGTGATTGCGCTTGCTTCAGAGTTTTATAAACTAGTCCCCAAGGCAAAAAAAGAGGTTTATGATCTTGATTCAATGATCAATAATCCTGCAAAAAAATTAACTGGAAAGAAGCAAAGGAATACTACTAGTAGTTTATTAGAAATAGAAAAAGGAGTACAGACATTCATCTCAAATGCAAGAGACCAATACTATTTATATCCCAATCGAGTGGTTTCAAAAAAAGAACGCTCAACCTGGCGTTTTCAAGTAAAGAGATGGTATAAAGAGCTGAATAATCAAAAACGAGCGGATTTGGATTTAGCAAAGCAGGCGAAACTACAGCATCAATTATACGAATTACTTTGTGAATCCTGTAATTACGAATACTTTACTGCATATGATCCCTTCCAATCAGTTGGCGTTGAACAATTGGTGTATTACTGCTCTGTAATCGAGTTAATAATTGCCTCAGAAGGGAAATCAAACATGGTTGAAAAGGGGATCAAATTAATTGTAGATAATAGTGTCAATCGCTATACGCTTCCTTCGGAGCTCATAGAAGGATTAATAGTTTATTTAGATATTCCTGATTTAAAATATAAAGGAATAGAAAAGGCGAAAAGCATGATAAAGGCGCATGATTATACTCCCCCAAAAGAGCCGCAGCAAAGGAGTAGAGTAGTCTTTTTTAGTGATCTTCAGAAGGATTACGAGCTAAGGTCCTTTCATAATAGTCTTGTAGCGTTGGTATTAAGGCTGCATTTACGACTATATGAGTATGAAGAGGGAATCTCATATTATCACGCTAACTATTATGAATCTAGCAGTGAGATAAATCTATTCATACTAATAAGTATCCTATTTGAATTCCAACTTAAAGATCAAATCGTTTCTGAGTTAGAACGTGCCATAGGAAGAGGCATTGAGCTTAGAGAAAGGCTGATAACTTTGCTCAACGAGATCAAAAAGACAGATCAACTACCCTCCTATATGCCGTAGATATACTGCGGACAACATGGTCTAAACGCTAGGCTGCGTCCTCGCAGGTCCTAGCCAGCACGTACTCCTGGTCGTTACAAAAAAAATGAGAAACATATTCATCATACTGATCTTTTTTACAGGCAATATCGTGGCTCAGGAAAGTGAGGTAGATGATCCTATCCGTAATTTTGAAGAATTATGGTCTGTATTCTCGCTGCGATATGCAAATTTCTCGGAAAAAGGAATTGATTGGAATCAGCTCTACAAAGTCTATCGCCCCCTGATTGATTCTAGTACAACTAATATTGAGTTATTTGAAGTGTGCTGCATGATGTTACACGAATTAAACGATGGTCATGTAACCATCGATCCTGGCTTTGCTTCCGAAATTGAATGTGGCGCTCCTTACGAATTTCAATTAGAGGCAGAATTTCCCTTAGCCCAAGACTGGTTACAATTCTCCAATGTCATCACCACCACTCTAATTGCCAATGGTTTTTCAGAAGCTATAAGCTGTAACTTCAGCGAAGAGACGCATTTTCAATACCAAACATCTGATTCATTTGGCTACCTACGCTTAGATGAAATGACCGAGAAAATCACTTTTGGCCAGTTCGGTCGTTCCCTTGATGCAGCAATAGAGGCATTCCAAGGGAAAAAAGGGGTAATAATTGATTTACGATTTAATGGCGGAGGATGGGACTATATTGCCTATAAATTAGCGAGTAGGTTCATAGCTCAAGGAATTGAAGTGGGGCATTATGAAAGAACTCGCCTGAAGGGTAAGAATACCTACACTAAGATGAAGTACAAAAGGGTAAAGGCTCGCGGGAAAAGTCAGTATGATCAATCGATCGTAATTTTGACTAGCGACTTTACCGCAAGTGCGGCCGAAGTGTTTCTCTTATTAATGCAAGACTTACCAAATGTCACAATTGTAGGAGATAGCACAGAAGGGATATTTTCCGATATGTATGAGTTTAGCTTGCCGAATAATTGGCAGGTGAGTCTTTCCCATCAACAGTTTTTTTCAAAGGAGATGATAAACTATGAAGGGGAAGGAATTGCTCCAGATATTCGAGTTTTGAATACCAGAGAAGATCTAAGGAGGCAAAAAGATGCTGTAGTAGAAGCAGCAATTGCCACTTTGCGGGAAATGACAAATTGAAGAATCCGCTAAGATCATTATCCTCTACGAGCGGTTACTTTACCAAGCTTCTCTAAAAGAGGAAATGATTGCACAAACTACAGGTTTTCTCTCTTTTGGGAGAGGACTCATGGGGAGGAATGAATCCTTCAAAACAAATCTAAGCGTTCTCCGAAGGAGAGAATCAGGAAAAAAGCCCTTTGCGTGAAGGGAATGCGAAAGCTAACAGGTGTAAAACCAAAAAGCCTCCCCGTAAAAAGGAGGAGGCTATCTTTTCTAAGGGCTAAGCAAGCTTATCGTCTGCCGCCATCTAGTTCATCTTGGAGTTTCTTGAGTGCGTCCCAATCCCCTTTGGCAGCGAGCTTGGCTTGCTCTGGCCAAGTGGCAGGGCTATGCATCTTGAAACGAGGTCCTGCAGCGACTAGTACGGCTTTGAGCTTTTTTTGAGAGGCTTTACCTAACTTGGCGAAGCTGTCTATACCTTCTTCTTTAAGTAGGCCGGCGATCTTAGGACCAATGCCTTCAATCATAGTCAATTTATCAGCGGCTTTTTTAGCGGGCGCTTTCTTTGGGGGGGCCTTTTTAGCCGGAACTTTTTTGGCGGCGGGCTTCTTAGCCGCTGCTTTCTTGGCGGGCGCTTTTTTCTCTTTGAGCGACTGCATTTCGAGGCTCACGACCGAGTTAAAAATCCCTGGGAAAGGAGAAGGCACATAAGCATCAGCGGTCCAGTCATTTTCCCAGCGCGCATCGTCTATTAAGTAACGAAACTCAAAAGATTGACCCGTTGGCAACTCAATTACGGTAGCGAAGGATCCATCCTTTTTGGCGCTTAGGGGAAGGGCCTGTTTTTTGTTCCAGGCGTTAAATTCACCGATCACGACTACTTTAGTCGCGTTTTTCACGGCCTCTTTGGGCAAGGAAAAAGTAACTTTGCAGTTAGGTTTGGTTTTGGAGTACTGCTTTTTCATCAGGAAAATGAATCTTTGTAATCAGAAAAGTTTTGGACGTATGTAGTTTTCCTTTTACTCTACAAAGGTACGGTTCTGATTCACAATTCCTAACGCTTACTTTATTAGTGTCTTGGCGGTGGGGGACGATGTCCTCCCGGTCCCATTTGACGACCCATCTTGCCCATAACTTCTTTGAGGAGTCCTTGAAATTTTTCCTGTTGCTCGGGATTCAAAATCTCCCGCAATTCAGCAAAATGCTCCGCATTGCTACGGATAAGATCCGCGTGAATACCTCCAATCTCCTGCGCAATCAAATCTATCTCATCTTCTACCCCTGCCTGTCCCATTAGACTGATTTGTTTATCCATCAGGCGACGTAACTTTTGATGACTGGTACGATTGCGGCTTTGATGCTCTTTGATCATTGCCTTGTACTCGGCTGTCTGGGTTTCATTGAGTGCCAATTCTTTGACCAGCAATTTCTCAATTGCACGCCCTTTTTGGGGTCCTCTTTGGGGTCCTTCTTCTGGCTTAAACTGTTGCCAGAGCATGAAGGCCAAAAACAGGAGGTTCAGGCCCATCAACAGGGGAACCGACCATTTTTGCCATTTATGTTGTGAAGTAGCCATTTCAGTTTACTGATAGAGTTGATAAGAGCTCGTATTGAGGTCGTACTCCTGCGCAAAGGCCTGAATGAGGCTAGAACGATCATCAGTACTAGTATTTTGCTGATTCAAGACAAAGGTCAAATTGATCAACAAAAGCACTCCTAAGGCAGCTAACTGCCAGTTGGGTCTCAACCAAAACGAAAGCTTAGCATCGCCTTTTTCCTCTTCTTCCCACCTACGCATCACCTTGGCCGCAAACCACGGACCGGGATCCGCCTTTTGCAGGGAGTCCAGAGAGCTTAGGCTTTCCTCTACGGCTTTTTCTATGTATTGGTCCTCTTTCATACACTCTGTTTATAATATTGGAATAGTAATTTTTGCAAACTTTTGCGAGCCCTAAAGATCAATCCTTCGACTGATGCGAGACTCATTTCCATGACTTCTGCCACTTCTTGATAGCTGAGGCCATCGACTTTATTAAGTGTAAAAGCTACCCGTTGTTTGTCGGAGAGCTTTTCTATAGCCCAAAACAAAACTTGAGCACGCTCTTTGTTTTCAAGCTCGACTCCGGGGTGAACAAAACGACTGGCTGCTTCTGTTTCTACCACCTCCCCGCGTTCGGCTTGGAAAAAGGCCCAGCGCTTTTTGCGTTTCTTTTTACGGATCAGCTCTAGCGACTTATTGACCGAAATACGGTAAAGCCAAGTACCAAGTTGTGCGTCCGCTCTAAAGTTGCCAATAGAGCGAAAGGCCTCCACAAACACCTCCTGCGCCAAATCTTCGGCCTCCTCCT
>JBCCQN010000280.1:0-8923 GCA_039024315.1 Bacteroidota bacterium | reverse complement strand
TTTGGGCGTTACCGTTTTGGTGGTTGGAGGATTTGCCATCTTGCTTTTGCTCTCACTGATTGGAATTGGCGTAGGTGTCGGCGCGAGTAGGATGAGCAAGAAAAAGCAGGGCAAGGCCTACAATATTGGTAATGAGTATAAAATCGAAACGCGATTGGCAAAATAGGAATTGCGAGTCAGGCGGGAGGGATTTATTTTAAGGTGCACAATCAGACGAAAGCACCTCATGTCTAGAAGAGAACTCATCAGGCGGACGCTATGGACGCTCATTATTCTTGGTTTTGTCCATCTAGGGCTGATCGTAATTAGTGGTTTAAGTTTCCGCGCTCAGCAAGCAGATGTACTGGTGATACTAGGAAGTCAGGTCCAAGAAAATGGCGTACCTGCTAAGCGACTGCAATATCGCCTCAACAAAGGCCTAGCGCTTTACCAGCAAGGTTTAGCCAAGCAAATCATTGTTTCAGGTGGTATTGGCATAGAGGGTTTTGATGAGGCAGAAGTCATGGCTCAATACTTGATCGATAGAGGGGTAGATTCTGCGGCTATCATCCGCGACAATCAAGGTAATAACACTTATCTGAGCGCCAAAAACTGTAAGGTAATCATGGCTGGGCAGAGAGCGACAAGCATCATTATCGTTTCTCAGTATTTTCACCTCTTGCGTTCGCGACTAGCGTTTAATAAAATCGGAATTGAGACGGTGAGCGCAGAAGCCGCAGATTTATTTTATGAGAGTCGGGATTTTTATTCGATCCCAAGGGAAGTAATTGGCCTATATTATTATTTGGTGCGCGATTATGAGTAGGGGTGGCATGCATGCCCCCCACTGTTGAGCGTTCTGCGAAGCAGAAAAAAATAATCCAAAGCCCCCAAAAATCTTTTTCTATTATCTTATGGCAAATTGACTAATGCCTTATGAAGCCCACTCAGATTGACCAGTACCAAAAATCATCTTTCACCGCTCCCATTCGCAGTGGGCATCAGATCACCCACGATGTTTATGAACACGGTGCCGGCAAGGTGGTCGTCATCATCCAAGAATTACCGGGCATCGGGCAAGAGACTTTGCATTTAGCAGATAGGTTTGTCGCTCGAGGCTATAAGGTTGTTTTGCCACATTTGTTTGGCCCCATTGGTAAGACAAACACCTATGCAAACTTAGCCAGGGTGCTTTGCATGCGGAAGGAATTTAGAGTCTTCACCGCCAATAAATCTAGCCCCGTTATCGATTGGCTCAAAGCACTTTGTCAAAAGCTAAAAACGGATAATCAGGTTTCGGGAGTAGCGACGATTGGCATGTGTCTGACGGGTAATTTTGCGATTGCGTTGATGGCCGATGATAGCGTTTTAGCAGGCTTTGCTAGCCAACCTTCCTTGCCCTTGGGTAAAGGAGGGAAACTTCATCTAGGGGAAACAGAAATACAAGCCATTAAAACCAGATTGGAGGATTTAGGGCCTATGCATTGTGGGCGCTTTGAGGGGGACCATTTTTGTACTGCCGAGCGATTTAAACTCTATGAAGAGACTTTTAATGGCGATGGAGTCGAACGCATCAAACTGCATACTTTGCCAGGTGATAAGCACGCTATTTTGACTTTGGACTTTGTCGATGAGGAGGGCCATCCGACTAAGCAAGCCTTTGAAACAGTGGTCGCTTATTTTGATCAATCTCTAGCTAGTCAATAAAAAAAGCAATTGTCCATAGTGCTCAAAGGCAAAGATTTAGTAACTACTCTATATGCTCATCAAAAATCTCTTTTTTTGTCTTTGCTTGCTATGCGCTTTCCGCTTAGGACTTGCCCAAAATGAACTGCCCGTTCTGCGCAGCAGTAGCCCTACTCTCTCCATCCAAGACGGAGATAAAGTTCGAGAAAACTATTGGCACTTAGATCCGGACCTTGCGCTTGATGTCTATACTGCAGACAAAACGATGCAGACCAAGCGGGTAAGCTATATGTCGGATATTGACACCCTTAGCTTTGAGTTGGCGGCTTGGGAGCATTATGATTTCATAGTCATCCTCAATGAGCAAGATACTTTTTATAATCGGCTACAGAGTGGGATTACTTTTGCCAAGAACGCTCAGTCTCAGCTGCCGCCAGATACGATACCCTTTCGCTTGAGCGAGTCCAACAATATCATTGTGGAGACCATACTGAATGGGCAGGACACCTTACAAATGATGTTTCACCTAGCCAATAGCCACATCAATATCACGGAGGAGGCGGTAAAAAAGCTCACAAGTATATCATTAGACGGATCGGTGACCGCCAATAGCTGGGGCGGAAATGGACAATCCAACTACAGCTTAAATAATAGCGTTCAGATTGGCGATAAACGCATAGATAGCCTTGTCGTCTGGCAAGATCGCCATTCAGGTCCAGGCACCGATGGGAAGTTTGGGCCAGACTTTTTTGACAATCAGATTGTCGAAATTGATTTTGATCAGCGCTATATGGTCATCCATTCGCAGCTACCCCAGAAAGCAGCAGAATTTGAGACCGTGCCGCTTGATTTTGACCATAGTCTCATGTTTGTGGAAGCTAGTAGCATGATACAGGACAAAGCTTACCAACATAAATTATTGCTGCATACGGGCTATGCGGGAGGGATTTTATTGGACGATGCTTTTGTGAATCAATATCAGATCGGAGAAAAGCTAGAAATCGTAAGCGAAAAGGAGCTAAAGGACTCCTACGGCAATATTATCAAAACCAAAGAGGCCATTCTCCCGTCCTTAATATTAGGCAATAGCACCCTTGAAGCAGTTCCCGTTGGATTTTTTGAAGGTACGATTGGTCGTCAGCGCATGAGCATTGTAGGCGCGGATGTCATCAAACGCTTCAATTTAATCCTTGATTTGCAGCGAGGAGAGTTATATTTGCAAGCGAATTCTCTACTGGGAGTACCATTTAGTAGTAACTAAAACCTATTTAAATAGTATTGTAGTAGGCAAATCCTGCTTTCGTAGCCGATTTGTGGCTGAGAAAGCTTATATTATATTCAAACGAGTACGATTATTGTACCATCACATTTAAATACCAATTTATACAGATTTTATGGCAGATAGCTTTAACAAAAAAGATCGCGAAAAAAAACGTCAAAAGAAGAAAAAAGAAAAAGCAGAACGCAAGGAACAGCGCAAGGCCGAAGGCAAGAAAGGCAATGACATCATGTATGTCGATGAATTTGGCAACCTTACGCCTAACCCACCTGATCCGAAGCGGAAAAGTAAAATCAAAGCCGAAGACATTGAGATTTCTATTCCTAAGAAATCAGACATGGATGAGTTTGATCACTTGCGCCAAGGTACAGTGAAGTTTTTTAACACTGACAAAGGTTATGGATTTATTATTGACGCGGTCAATGGTGATAGCTATTTTACCCATATCAACAATACGCTCGATCCAATTAAGGAAGGCGACAAAGTCCTTTTTGAAGTAGGGAGTGGGCCTAAGGGGCCAGTAGCGCTTGAGGTACGTTTGCAATAGACAATCCCAATTTCCTCCACCGGAGGAAATAAAAAATAATTTCAGAAGGCCGGCTTTGTCCGGTCTTTTTTTGTGTCCGCTTTAATCCTTGAGTTGCTGATAGTATTGCCAGCTTTGCCAATTGATAAAAAAGAAGCAGGTCTCCTCATGGATTCTCTATTGGATCGGGTATCTCTCTACCTACAGTCCCTATGTTTTATTGCTTCCTCCGCTGCGCGGAACGCCACCTTTAAGTTGAAAGAATGCAATACAGAGCGAAAGGTCTTGATGGACCACATAACCCTAGTTTCTCGGTCTGAATACGGTTGTCTAAATACATAATAATTGTCTCATTTGCTTAACTCCCTGATATCTCCCCAGAATGTCTATATTTCAGCCCTGATGTCATTATTGCTACTAATGCTACCAACATGTCAAAAAAAATCAACCTTCTGCTAGCCTGTATTTTGTCTTTTAGCCTTAGTATGCTGGCACAAGAACGTCACAGTCTTAGCATTGAACTAGAGGTGGACGAGGACGTCCAAGAGAACTTCCAGCAGTCAGGGCGCTTATTTGTCTTTCTGACCACTAGCATGCGCGGAGAGCCGCGATTTAATACTTGGCCTAGCCCCGGCAACCTTATTTTTGCAAAAAACATCACTGACTTTGAGCCTACACAAGGCCTAAACATCTCAGCCTCCGAAGGCTGGCAAAAGCTCCACGATTGGGGTTTCGAAGCAATACCCTCGGATCAGTACTATATCCAAGTCCTTTGGGACCAAGATCAGTCCGAATCTCGTACTGATGCCCCGGGCAATATCTATAGCCAAAAACAAAAAGTAGATTTGAGTGCGGATCAGCGCATCAAACTCAGCCTACAAAATATCATCCCCGCTCGTGCACTCGCAGAGCATGAACTGATCAAGTGGGTGGATTTCAAAAGCGATACGCTCAGTAATTGGTGGGGCAAAGAGATGCGTCTCAAGGCGGGGATTCTCCTTCCTTCGAACTATGACACCAGTAAAAGCTATCCGATCCGTTATAATGTTGCTGGCTATGGGGGTCGCTATACTCGCCTCAATCGCTTGCATGCATATAAGGCATTTATGAAATGGTGGGAGTCTGATGAGTCGCCTCAGATCATCAGCGTGTTTTTGGACGGGGAAGGACCTTTTGGCGATAGCTATCAGATGGATTCAGACAATAGTGGGCCCTATGGCTACGCCCTGATCAATGAATTGATCCCCTATATCGAATCGACTTATCGCGGCACCAATACGGCCGATACTCGCTTTGTAGATGGTTGTTCGACTGGTGGTTGGGTTTCTCTCGGTCTCCAATTGTACTATCCCGAAGTCTTCAACGGCTGCTTTTCCTATAGTCCTGATGCGATTGATTTCACGCACTACCAACTGATCAACATCTACAAAGACAAAAACGCTTATACCAACGAATTTGGCTATGAGCGTCCAGTAGCCAGAACGACGGATGGTGAGCCGCAATTGGCTTTGCGCAGCTTTATCCAATACGAAAATATCCTCGGTCCCTCCGATACCTATCTCAATTCTGGAGGCCAGTTTAGCGCTCATACCGCTTTGTACAGTCCCAAAGGAGAAAATAGCCTACCCGCGCCCCTTTTCGATCCCGTTTCGGGAGAAATTGATCCTGTAGTCGCAGAGCATTGGCAGAAATATGATTTCAGTCTCTATACCCAAGAAAACTGGGCCGAGCTAGGACCAAAGCTTAGTGGCAAAATCTACATCTGGATGGGCGATATGGATAACTTCTACCTCAATCCTGCGACGCGCGCCTTTGAAAAAGTCTTGCAAGGACTGGACAATCCTAAGTCTGATGCTCAGATAGAGTTTGCGCCTATGCAGGGGCATTGCCAGCAGTACAATCCGCGTACGATTTTGGAGCAGATGCAGGAGAGATTGGAAGGGATGGAGTAAAGGAGGATTGTACTTACGTAATTCAAGAACCAGAAATCTAGAGGAAGATCGTGAACACTATATTTCTCCTATCTCCGAAGTGGGTCCGCCTGCGGAGGACCATTGGCCTTTGGCTCCAAAAGGAAAAAAGCCAGAGGGCAAAAACTAAAGAGTCCTAGCAAGGCGAAAGCCTATGCCGTAGTAACGCCCCCCTACCTCACTATAGCCCCCACGAAATGAGACAACGCAGCTTGCAGGATCACTCCCCCAATGGCCTCCTCGTAACCAGTGAAAGCTGGCCCCTATCTCATGAATTTCCTCACACCATTCCCAAACATTGCCACTCATATCGTATATATCCAACTCATTAGGGGCTTTCTCACCAACTGGATGGATCTTATGATTTGAATTATCCTTGTTCCAACCCACCTCATTCAGCGTATTACTACCCGCAAAGTTGTAGCCATGGCTACGCCGGCCACCCTTGGCGGCATACTCCCATTCTGCTGCACGGGGAAGTCGGAAGTTTAAGTCTGATTGGGCGTTGAGCTTTTTGATGAAGGCCTGGGCATCATGCCAAGAAACCTTCTCAACCGGTAAGCGAGGATCGCCTTTGAAAGAAGAATGATTATCGCCCATCACTGCTTTCCATTCCCCTTGAGTAAGGGGATACTTGCCAATTTCGAAGGTCTCGATCTCCTCATTCCCTTCGACCAAAACCATCTCAGGTAAAGAGATATCCAATTTCGGCTTTTTGGGTTTAGCCTCTACCACCTTTGCTTTCGGTTGTGGAACGCTTACCTCCGGTTCCCACTCTTTAGCCTCTTCGGCTCGTTTGGCGGCTAATAAATCTTGCGCCTCAGTCAAAAAGGGACTTTTCGGATGCGAACGGATAAAGCGCCTTAGAGCAGTGATGGTTCCCTTGCGTTGTGCTTTCTGCCAAATTTCGCGTTCACCCGCAAGTTCCATCAGGTTTTCGGCTTCCTCGACATATTTCCCTGCGGGGAACGCTTCTAAGAAGGCGTCATAAGCACGCTCGGTGCCTAGCGCTTTCGCATGGGCAAAGGCCTTCTCTTCTTTGGTCAGCGGATCCTCACGCCGATAGAAGACAAACTCTCCGTCTTCATGACCATCAATGTGTAAGGCTTGGGCAAGTGGTTTTTGTTTGAACGAGCCTTTTTTGACGTGCTGGGCCAGATCTGTGGCCAGAATATGTTCTTCCTTCGCTTTTCCAAGAAAGGAAAGCATCCGCTTGGCAAAAGGGCTATTGGTACCAGCCTTGCCATCGGAAACGATCTCTTTCGCTCCAGAGCAAATCACATATCGAGAAGGCTCGCGATCATATTTACTTACCTCGGAGCGAGCCGTAGAAAAAACCGTTCCGGCGAAGCAGGCATCTACGACCATCAAAATATGGTGGGCTCGCATCGCTTGAACGATCTTGATCAGTAGGCTATTGGCCAGATATTGAGAAGAGCGTTCCGCGCCAGCGGGAATCCAAAACCCCTCCTGAAAGACCTCGTCATAGGTGCCATGGCCTGCATAGTAGAGTAGTAGATTATCATTGGGTCCTAAAGTACCCGTCAAATCACGCAACTGCTCGATGATATTGGCACGATTGGCCTCCTCATCCAAGAGTAGGTAGATATCCTCCTCTTCAAAACGATAATCTTTCTGTAATAAAGCCGCGATATCCTTTACATCCTTGACCGCATTGTTGAGCGGCTGCTTTTGATACGTATTGATCCCTATCCCCAAAAAGTGATTGCGCCGCAAGGGAATATCATTTTCAGGGCTGTCAGAATAAAATAAATTACGGCTGGGGTCCATAGCGAGATCGTCAGTTCAATATAGGAGATTTGCCCAAACCCTTCAAATGATCGACTATTTCTCTTTGTTGAAATTCTTCTATATTTGATAGCTGCTTTCCCTTTGCGCCATGCAAAACGATAACTTCCGCCATGCCTAAAGCCTTCGATCCTAACAATCCTCAAAAATATCTCATTGATTCCGGTCTTTCTGCTGCCCTAGAAGTGGCCCTAGATTTGGGTATGCCGCTGCTCATAACGGGTGAACCCGGTACTGGCAAAACCCAACTGGCCCACTATGTAGCCAAGAAAATGGATTGTACGCTACAGGAGTTTTATACCAAAACCACTTCCAAAGCACGCGACCTATTTTACAAATACAACGCGCTGACACATTTTCGTGATTCGCAGCAACAAGGAGCTGGGGTCAATTCGATGCATTATATCTCTTTCGAATGTTTAGGACAGGCAATTCTAGATTCTCCTCATAAGCGTTCAGTCGTTTTGATTGATGAAATTGATAAAGCCCCGCGCGACTTTCCCAATGATGTGCTTTTTGAGTTTGCGCAACTCGCTTTTAAAGTACAAGAAGCAGGCGTCAAGGAAAGTGCTGATTGGGCCAAGGAGCAAAAATTAAGTATAAAACCTGATACACAGGGATATTTTCGCTTTGAGCCGGAAAGCGGTCAGCGGCCGATTTTGATTTTGACTTCCAACTCAGAAAAAAATCTCCCTGATGCATTTTTGCGCCGTTGTGTCTATTATCACATCCCTTTTCCCCAACCAGAACGCCTTGCAGAAATTGTCACTCAAAACTTGAGTATCAGCCCCGATTTCCAAGCCAAGATGCTCGATCATGCTATCAAGTATTTTATGGGCATACGCCAAAATCATGGCTTACGCAAGAAACCGGCTACCGCTGAGTTGTTGGCTTGGATTCACATCCTCCAACACAAGGAGTTTGATCTCAGTAGGGAGCTAAACGAAATAGAAGCAAAGGAGGCCATAGAAAAAGAACTCACCAACACTCTCTCCGTCCTGACCAAAAACCGAGAAGACAGAGAACGCATTATTGAGTCCTTGCAGCGATAAATGACGCGAAAACCCGTCATATTGCTGGCCTTTGCCAATGATCTTCAGCATCATGGCCGATACCTCAAAGAGGTCAATCGAGAGATGGCCGAACTGGGAGAAATCCTTGATCCTCACGCATTGGTCAAACTCAAGCCTTCGGCGACCAAAGAGATCATCGAAAACGCTTTTCAAGACTATGAGCAAGGGATCAAGATTTTTCATTATGGAGGCCACGCTGGGGGTCAGGGACTCGAAACCAGCCCTACGGATGATGTGCCTCGGATCACTTTTGCCAAAGGCTTGGCCGATTTTGTTGGGCGCAGAAAAGGCCTCAAACTCGTTTTTCTCAATGGCTGTGCAACCAAGGAGCAAGTCAAGTTTTTTCATCGTTCTCAAATCCCCTGCGTTATCGCGACCATACGGCCTATCCAGGACAAGGTAGCGAGGCAGTTTGCCATCCGATTTTATCGTTCCCTGAGCAAAGGGCAGAACATCAAAACGGCTTTTCTAGATGCTAGAGACAGCTTACGAGGGATTTACCCTGAGGATGGACATATGCTAACGCGCAATATATTTTGGGAGGAAAGCCAAAACAACGATCAATTTCCCTATCAACTCCTGACCGATCCCAAACAGATAG
>JBCCQN010000279.1:0-9129 GCA_039024315.1 Bacteroidota bacterium | reverse complement strand
GGCAAAACGATAATCACTACTGTATCATGAGCAACAGCTCCTGTCGTATCACTCACACTCACAACTACAGTATCATTCCCTACGGTAGTTGAAAGCAAGTAGATAGTTGCTGTAGTATCTCCAGTACTCCAATTCCAATTCACCGTTCCTTGCTGTCCTGAAAGCTGAGGAGTCAAGGTTACAGAGGCCCACATACAGCTATATACACTATCCTCATTGATGTTCACTGATAGGGATTGAGCTTGAGCCAATGAACCACCTAGCATCGCAAAAACGAGCAGTGGTAGCGTGAAGTTTTTAAGTAGTGATGCCTTCATATGCCGATTTTGTTTAGCGAACACACCCCTATAATCGACAATACCGCTAAAATGTTTGCCTTAATTAGGAGACAGAAAAACCCCCTTCTTACCTAAACAAAATTATCAAAATACTAGTTGTTCACTGTAAATCAGTTAGTTAAAGTGATTTTTTTATTCTTATTCTGTAATACATCTAAAGTTTTGCATGGAAAGTTCAAGGTTCATCAATCTGCTCAGACTGTTGAGTCATTCACAATTTCGACGTTTCGTAAGCTTTGTGGAATCCCCTTACCATAATCAGAATGAAAAGCTGATTAAGCTAATCCGGCACCTCGCTAAAGCCTCTCCTGACTTTCGCGGGCCATTGCTAGATAAAGAGGTAATATTTAGCGCCACTTTTGGAAGGGAGGAATCTTTTGAACCTCAAAAGGTTTTTAATCAGATGTCTAGGTTGAGGCAGCTATGGGAAAAGTTTGTGATCGTAGAACAAATTGGGCAAGACAATAAGGCGCAAGAGCTCCACCTTTTGCAAGGCTTGGATCAGTGGCAACTCAACGATGCAATCTCTAAATCTTTTGATCGCGTATGGGAAGTGAATGAAAAGCAGATCATCCGCGATAATAGCTATTTTTTGCACGCTCATCAGCTTCTCGCCTTCGCCGAACTAGGAAACCGGAATGAAAGAAGAGGGATGAATGCCGTGCTCCTACAAAGGATGGAAGCACTAGATTTATTTTATCTCACCACGCGACTAAAGTATAGCGCAGAGTGGCTCAATCGAAAATTTATTTCTAATCTAAGTGGGGAGGACTATTTCATAGAACTCTTGATCAAAGAGCTGGCTCATGAGGAGCATCCTTATCGAAAAGTACCTGCGGTTTCTATCTATTTTCAAATTTTAAAGACCTTTTACGAACCAGATAATGAAAATCATTTTCATAATCTACTTAGCCTCATCGCGGATAATGCTGAGCTATTTGAGAAAAAAGAGTTGGGAGATATGTACAATTACGCTCAAAATTATTGCGTGCGTAAAATCAATCAGGGGAGGGGAGAGTATTTTAAAGAAGTCTTTGAAATTTACAAACGTCAGCTAGAAGGACAAGCTCTAATTACAGGCGGATTTTTGCCTCACGAACATTACAAAAATATCACCACCGTAGGTCTGCGACTCAAACAATACGATTGGGTAAAAACCTTTTTGGCCCAATACCAGCCCCAATTACATCCAGAGGTAAGAGAAAACGCTTATATCTACAATCTAAGCGTTTATTATTATGAGCAGCAGAGGTATCCAGAGGCTATGCGAGCTCTGCAAAAAGTTAGCTTTACAGATGTTTATTATGATTTGAGCGCCCGTCAAATGCTGCTCAAAATTTATTATGAAACCAAGGACTGGGACTCTCTTAGGTATCATTTAGAAGCTTACCGAGCCTTTCTCAAGCGAAATAAATCTATTTCGAAGGTGAAGCTGCAACAAAACCAAGAACTGATCCGCCAAAGCAAAAAACTCATGCGTCTCCGCAAGAGTAGGGGAGCAGCCGACCCACAAACATACCAAGTAAGATGGGAGGCCCTTAAAGAAGGGCTTGCAGTCGCAAACTCAGTACACAAAAGTTGGTTGCTAAAGCAGTGCGAGCTATTGACCCTTAATCATTACTCTCTCGGCTAATTTCTGCCATCAGCTCAAGTAGCTCTCTCGCTTCCTCCACAGACCTCACTTTATAGCGGGCAGTGGTTCGAGAAAGCCCTACCTTGATCGTATAAGCAGTTTCTGGTACAGCCGCAAAGGTATCCTCATCTGTGTGATCGTCCCCGATAGCCATCACAAAATCCCAGTTTTGGCGATTGAGCCACATACTAGCTGCTTTACCTTTGTTGATGCCGGCATTTCGAATTTCCACCACCTTATTGCCTTCCAATACTTGTAGGTTGTGGTTAGCCGTTAGATAAATCAGTTGATCTCGAATCTCACGGACACGATTAGAACCCAACTCATTATCGACCATGCGATAATGCCAAGCGAGCGTATAGTCTTTTTCTTCGATAAAAGAACCGGGAGTCCTTTCCACTAGATTTTCTAGGATAGGACGAACCGCAGGTTTCCAACTGGCGATTACTCCTTCATTGAGCTTCCAGCCCTGCTCTTTCCAAAGCCAAACCCCATGTTCAGATACCATCTCTATCCCACTCTCACCAAACCATGCCCCCAAAGTATAGCGATCGCGGCCGCTAATGATGACGGGCATGGTGCCATATTGACTGTTGAGCTTACGGATGATTTCTAGTAGTTGGTCGTCCGGAGAAGCCTCATTAGGATCGTTTTTAAAGCCCACTAAAGTACCATCATAATCCAGCAATAGTAATCTGGATTGCGCATTTTTATAGGCATCCAAGAGTTGTGAGCGAGTATCCTCGTTTAACAGTTTAGTTTCGCGATCTTTTTGCAATTTTTTCACTTCAATTTGTTCTCTAATAAAACTATTGGCCCAGTGCTCTACGCTATACTTTTTGAGTTTGCGTTGCATTTCTGCCAGAGCGGTGGCTTGCACCTTTTCCGGCATTTCTAGGGCTTTGACGAGGGCTTGTTCAATTTCGTTTATATCGTTTGGATTGATGATGAGCGCCTCTGGTAGATCATTGGCCGCTCCAGCCATCTCACTCAAGATCAATACCCCTCGCTGATCGGTCTCTTTACTCGCCACAAACTCCTTGGCGACAAGATTCATCCCATCTCGCAAAGGAGTAATCAAAGCGATATGCGCCGCCTTGTAAAGGGCACAAAGGCTTTCAAAAGCAAAAGACCGATAATAATAACGAATAGGAATCCAATTAAACGAACCATAAGAGCCGTTGATCCGACCCACCAATTCGTCAATTGCAACCTTCAGTTCTTGATATTGATCTACATTCGAACGAGAAGGCACCACCACCAAAATCAAAGTCACCTGACCATGATATTTGGGATTACGCTCCAAGAAGCGCTCAAATGCCTGAATCCGTTGGGGAATCCCCTTCGAATAATCAAGGCGATCAATCGATATGATGAGTTTTAGCCTCTGACTATAGTCTTGGATAAATCTTACTTCATCAGTAACCCCAGCCTCATTTTCGGGAAAGGCATATTTGTTATAATCAATCCCCATGGGGAAAGCATCCACATTGACAGAGCGATTGTTAATGATGAGCTTACCAAAATTGTGCTCATAGCCATTGATACGATAGACAGCACTCAAAAAGTGGCGCATATAACCAAAGGTATGAAAGCCAATCTGATCTGCTCCAAGGATCCCAGATAGTAATTTCTCTCGCCACGGCAGCGTACGGAAAATCTCGTAAGAGGGAAAGGGAATATGGAGAAAAAAACCGATTGATATGGAGGGGAAGCGTTCGCGCAGCATACCTGGTACTAACATCAATTGGTAGTCATGCACCCAGACCATATCATCTTCATGCAAGATTTCCGTAACCGCAGCTGCAAAATGCTGATTTACAGATTGATAACTTTCCCAACTGGCATCATCATAAGTTGTGTATTGAGTAAAGTAATGAAAATGAGGCCAAATGGTCTTATTACTAAAGCCCTCATAATACATTTTCACTTCCTCAGCCGTCAAGAAGACGGGTACCATATTGTCTTTTTGAAACTGCTGCTTTATAGATGCTTGTTCTAAAGGGTCGTCCACAGCCTCTCCCGGCCAACCAATCCAGATCCGTTCGATAGACTGATCAAGCGAATTGAGACCTGTGGCGAGGCCGCCTGCGCTAGGGTAGTAGATGAGTTCTCCCTTTTTGCGGTTGATGGTTATGGGCAGGCGGTTGGAGACAATAATAAGTCGTGCCATATTGCTACGAATGTAAGAGTGTGTATCCCGAAATCCAAGGCCATGATGGGATTATGGGAAATATCATTAGTTTTGTGCCGACAATGGAAAAAGGCGCTATGAAAGTTCACTTTATCGCAATCGGAGGCAGTATTATGCACAGTCTAGCTATCGCTCTACATGAGGCTGGACATCAAGTAAGTGGTTCAGATGATCAAATTTATGATCCTGCTAGAAGCAAATTAGCTAGACATGGTATTTTGCCCTCCACCGAAGGTTGGCAGCCTGAAAGAATCACCTCTGATCTGGATGCCGTCATCCTCGGCATGCACGCATTTACCGACAATCCAGAGCTGGCCAAAGCACAAGAATTAGGCCTAAATATTATGTCGTTTCCTGAGTTTGTTTATCAACAGTCTCAGCAAAAACAACGGATTATTATTGCGGGTAGCTATGGCAAGACTACTATCACCTCTATGATCATGCATGTGCTCAAGGGAGTGGGTAAAAAATTCAACTACCTTGTAGGTGCCTCGGTACCGGGATTCGACAATTCAGTAAGACTCGAAGAAGATGCTCCCATTATTATTATTGAAGGAGACGAATATCTTACTTCTCGCATCGATCCGCGGCCTAAATTCTTGCTTTACCAAGCTCATATGGTTTTGCTTTCAGGTATCAGCTGGGACCATATCAATGTTTTTCCGACCGAAGCCGAATATGAGGCGCAATTTGCCAATCTCCTCAAAGCTTCCCCTAAAGCAGCTAATATCATTTATGAAAAAAATGATAAGCGCTTGAGCAAATTAGTAGAGAAACATACGGATCCCGATACCCACTATTTGTATGCCTACAAAACGCCTAAATATAAAGTCAGAAACGATGTTTATACGCTCAAATTAGAAGACCACAGTGCTCCCGTCAAAGTGATCGGCAAGCACAACATGACTAACATTGCTGGTGCCTGGGAGGTGTGCAAACTCCTAGCTGTAGAGGAAGCTGATTTTCTTGAGCATATCGGCACTTTTGTTGGCGCAGGCCTTCGATTGGAGACAGTAGGCGAGGGGAGTAGAGGTTTGCTAATCAAAGACTATGCTCATGCCCCAGCAAAAGTCAAAGCCACGGTAGAGGCCGTCAAAGAGAGATACCCCAAAAGAAGATTAATTTCAGTAGTCGAACTACATACTTTTAGTAGCTTAAACAAAGCCTTTTTGCCCCATTACAAAAAGAGTCTCAGTGATGCTGATGTCCGTATTGTCATGGTTGATCCTAAAGCCATCGAGAAAAGAAGAATGGAGCCCATTACCGAAGAAGATCTCAAAGCTGCATTTGCTCACAAAGACCTAATCTGTGTCCAAAGTGCGGCTGAGCTAGCAAGTAGTTTGACAAGCGTTCGCCAAGGCGAAAAAGATGTAATTTTGATGATGTCTTCTGGCAAATTTGGTGGTTTAGCGCTCGAATCACTCCTCTAGATACATTTTGCAAAAATTATCAAGCGGTCCTTAGCAATCTGCGCTTAAGGACCGCCTTTTTAGGCTGTATACTAGCTTTCTTTATATTGAAAGCATGAAACTACTACCCACTCTTACCCTCATTAGCATATTGCTGGTGATTGGCTGGAACTATGCCGTCAACGCATTACCCCTCAATGGGATCACCTCCGGCGAAGTATCGGCCTTATATCCCACCCTCATCACTCCTGCTGGCTACGCCTTCTCTATTTGGGGGATAATTTATATCGGCTTATTGGCCTTTGGGATCTTTCAGTTATTGCCTGCTGCGCAGAACGCTTCTAGCTTAGCCCTAGGACAGCGAGACTTTATTAGGCAGATGCTAATGATCAATATGTCGGGCAACGCTCTTTGGTTATTAGCCTTTCATTATCAATACATTGGGGCTAGTGTTTTAGTGATGCTCACCATTCTGGGAACGCTTATCCTAATCTTTTCCAGACTAAATGAGGCGGCGTTCCCAGCATGGGTAAACTGGATTTTTCAGATCTACTTTGGGTGGATTACAGTAGCTACGGTAGTTAATATTTCTGTCTTAATCTTTGATTGGCATATCCTGAATAATAATAGCCAAATGTGGCTCATCGCCATTTTGATCGTCGCTTTTGCTATCGGGACAGGGCTCATGTGGTCGACCAAAGCTTATGCTTATCTAGGCGTATTGATCTGGGCTTTTGTGGCCATTGGCTCGAAATTAAATGTAGATTTTCCGGAAACCACCTATGCCTACTGGCCATGGGGCTTGGCTGGTGCCATGTCGCTTACGATTATTGTTCGCCTCCTACGACCCTAGTCTCTTCGGTTCATTTTTACCCCCCCCAGAATCACAATGAAAAGCTTAATATATTTCCTGTGTCTGAGTTCTCTCATGATTGGCTGACACCCATCCACTTCCGAAAGCAATCAGAACAAGCATACATCTGAAACTCAGCCTGCTAAGCGACAGAGCCCCTTCGAAAAAATAGAGGAGAAAAGCCTCAAAAATGATTTACTTTCTACTGTGTACTTAAAAAATCACCCTAGAGGGTAGGGTAGCAGCAGGGATACCGATTATTATTCATCAAGCTGCTCGAAAGTAGCCCATTCCTTGCGAGGATTACGACTTTGTCGAACGCTTGATTTGCTATTGCGTTCAAAACCAATATCTCTTCTATTATGAAATTGATAAGTCGGATCTTTAGTTTCCTTATCTGGGGGATTATCTTAGCCAGTACCATCGGGCATGCCCAAACACTTACTAGCAGCAATCTGCCCATCGTCTTGGTCAATACCTCTCAAGCGGAGATCCCCGACGAACCCAAAATCAATGCTTCTTTAGCCATCATCGACAATGGTCCGGGTAATCTCAACTATACTTCTGATCCTCCTTTACACTATCAAGGGCCGATTGGGATTGAAACCAGAGGTAATTCTACGCAAGATTTTGCAAAAAAGACTTACTCCTTAGAGCTCAGAGATGCCGCCGGTAATGACCAATCTGCCTCCCTCTTGGGCATGGGAAAAGAAGAAGATTGGATTTTACACGCCATGGTGATCGACAAGTCTCAATTGCGTATTCCCTTTAGTTTTTACCTCTGGCAACGTATGGGGCATTATGGAGCCAATTGGCGGTATGTAGAATTAGTCCTCAATGGAGAGTATCGAGGGCTCTACATCTTGACCGAACGCATCAAACGGGACAATGACCGTGTGGACATAGCCAAGCTGAGTGAGGACGATTTGAGCGGAGATGCCCTTACTGGGGGATATATTTTACGCATCGATTGGCTGGATGAGTTTGCGGGATTTGCCTCTCAGTATGAATCACAAGGGGGGGAGCCCATGTTTTTTCAGTGGTATTATCCCCGAGCGGATAGGATTCAGCCTGAGCAGGCCGATTATATCGAAGCTTGGATGGCCAACTATGAAGAAGCGCTTTTTGCCGAGGACTACCACAATACCAAAGGAGAACGATATTCAGATCTTATCAATCTCACTTCCTTTGCTGATTTTTTGCTGATCAATGAGTTAAGCAAAAACTCCGATGGTTATAAACTTAGTACCTACATCCACAAAGACCGAGACAGTCGAGGAGGCTTGCTGACAGCTGGTCCTATTTGGGACTTTGATCAAACCTATGGACTATCAGAGGTATGTAGCAATGCAGATCCCACAGGTTGGACTTATCGACAGGATCAAGATGGCTGTGAAGATCTAGAATCTATGCCTCTATGGTGGCAAAGGATGGTAGCCGATAGCCAGTTTCGGGACCTGTTAGCTCAGCGTTGGGCTTCTTTTAGAAGTAGTTTTTTGCAGCAAGACTCTATATATACTTGGCTTGATACTCATAGAGATATCATCGCCCCTGCCATCGAACGCAATTTTACCCGTTGGGATGAGATGATTGGACATTATATCTGGATTGAACCCGAGCCCGTACCCCAATCCTATGCAGAGGAAATAAATCGACTCAAGCACTGGATAGAACTTCGGCTAGAATGGATGGACAATAATCTTCCTCTCATTTCGGGTGAAAAGAGAGACTTTTTTCGCTTATTCCCTAATCCCACTACTGGCATTGTCAATCTCGAAAGTCCAGCAGAAATGGAAGTTGTTTTATACGATCTTTCGGGGCGCATGCTATTACAGAGTACCAACAAACAATTAGATATGTCCTTTTTACCAGCAGGGGCCTACCTACTAAAATTGAGTATCGGAGAGTGGCAAGGATCTGAATTGGTGATCAAACAATAAACGATCATTCATTTCAAGCTAGTTTTTGACATGGATTTTTTGCCGGAGTCTCGTTTAGAGATCGTGTTTTTGAGGACTGCTGCCCAGAACGCTTATACGCTGACAAAGCCCGACACACATAGATAAATGTCTATGCTATATTCTCGTAGGTTAAATATTTAATCTATTGGAAATAGGTATTAATAATATTTTTTCCTTAATTAAATAGCACATGTATCTTACATACCACTTTTTCTGTTTCTGATAGCATAACCAGACCTGCGTAATTCTGTAAAAAATGATTTCAACCACCTCTAAGTCGCTGATAAAAGCGTGCGAAGTATGTGGTGCTCGAAAAGCGTCCTCCTTGTTTGTAGTCAACCAAATTGAAATTCTTCAATGTGATCATTGCCAGCATCAATATGCCAACTTCATTCCTAGCGAAGCGAGCTTAAACCATATCTACGGGGACGATTATTTTTTTGGCGGCAAAGATGGATATCCCGATTATCTCAAAAATCGAGAGATGCTCGTCAAAAGGGGTAGTGCCTATGGCAAAATCGTCAATAAGTTTACTCAAACCGGAAGGATGTTAGATATTGGCTCCGCTGCTGGTTTCATCTTGCAGGGCTTTAAAGAGCAAGGATGGCAAGGAGTAGGAGTAGAGCCCAATCAAGCCATGGCTAATTATGCTTTTGAGCAATTGGGCCTCTCGGTCGTCAATACTTCCTTTGAGGACTTTGAAGCAGAAGAACCTTTTGACTTAGTGAGCATGATTCAAGT
>JBCCQN010000278.1:0-9172 GCA_039024315.1 Bacteroidota bacterium | reverse complement strand
TGCTTATCTAGTGGAGGCGAGCGTCGAAAAAGTCCAAGACGGAGAACCTTTTTTGATGCCCACTAGCAATCCTGATCGCCAAAAGACTTTCGTACCCTATGCCAAGCTCCACTTCAAACTTGCTGGTAAAGACTGGACCCTCACCGCTTATTTTAGCCCTCAGACAGCGCGTATGCCAGGCTATGAAGATTATCTTTTCTTACCCTTTACCGATCTCACCAATGGCAAGGAAACCTATGGGGGGGGGCGCTATTTAGATATGCGAATCCCAAAGGGGGAGACTATGCTGATCGACTTCAATAAATGCTACAATCCTTACTGCGCATACTCAGACGGTTGGTCTTGTCCCATCCCTCCCCAGGAAAATTTTTTGGAGACGGAGGTGAAGGCAGGGGTGATGGATTTTGAGCATTAGCCCTCAAAGTATCACGAAAAGATCACAGTTGTTTTACAATTTCATAGAATCTGTCTGATGAACGACATGAGATTGTGTTTTCCGGAACCTCTTGTTTAGGTTTGCGTTGTTTGAAAGCAACACAAACCTTTATCTTCAAGTTTCTTTTCAAAACGCACCACGCTTATGAGTCAGGAAAGTAATATTTGGTTTCTAGAAGAAGTCAATCTTTTCCAGTTCTTCTGCCCCATCACGGGAGGCCAAGATAAGTATGATAAAAAACCCAAGCGTTCTTTTAAAAAGAACGAGTTTATCTACTTTAGCGATGATACTGCCGATCAAGTATTTTTTATCCATAAGGGAGCCGTCAAGATTGCGGGCTATACTGAAGAAGGCAATGAGCTGATCAAAGCAGTACTATTTGAAGGAGAGGTATTTGGTGAGTTAGCTGTTTATGGTGAAGTCAAGCGCTCCGATTATGCCCAAGCTGTCGAGAACACCGAACTTTGTATGTTGCATAAAGATCAGGTCGTTGACATGATGCGCAATACCGATGGCTTTCGAAAATATTTGTACAAATTGATGGGCGAGCGAGTAATCTATTCCCAAAAGCGCTTGGCCTCTTTGCTCTTTAAGGATGCTAAAACTCGTATTGCTGAGTACGTCTTAGAGCAAGCCGACAAAGGAGGACGTACTGATTTGGTGGGCAATGTGATTCTCCGCAATTATTTGACTCATCAAGAAATCGCTTCATATACGGGTACTTCGCGTCAAACCGTAACCACAGTTCTCAATCAGTTTCGGGAGCAAGGCTTATTAGATTTTGACCGTAGGAGAATTACGATCCGTAAGTTGCAGGATCTTCAGGCTGTAGGACAAGATTAGCGATTGGGCTTTTCACCCTTCGGAGAACGATAGAAGCGTTCCCCGAAGGGTGATACCTACACCAAAGTATATTTGATGCCTAGCTCCTCTAACTCCCGGACCAACTCTGTGCTAGGTGAAACCTTCCACTCTGAGCTGATCATAGAAATATCAGCGTAAACGGATTCATCTTTGATGCGAAATTTGAGGTCTTTGCTACCTCGATTGCTTTCAAAAAGGCTTGTCAATTGATGGAGTAGCCCTTCGGTCAACTCATTGTTGTGAATCTCAATACAAAGATGACGAACCATCTTGTCAAATAAATCCTCTGTCATCAGGCGGATTTCTTGGATACGGAGCTCAAAGTCAGTCGGATCGTAGCGACGGGCTTGATAATTGCCCGAGATAAAAAGCATCTCGTCCTGCCTGATGAGGCCTCTAAATTTCTCGTATTGATCGCCAAATAAGGCAATCTCAAAGGAGTCAAAAAAGTCCTCTATTGTAAAGGAAAGAAATTTATTACCTCGTTTGGAGATGCGCTCTCTTACACTGGTAACGATGCCGGCAGTCTTGATTTCACGCGGACGCTTATCTTCTTCTATCTGTCCTAGGTTGCAGTTGGTAAAGGCATCAATCTGCCATTTGTATCTATCCAAGGGGTGCCCAGAAAGATAGAAACCGATCATATCTTTTTCGTAATTGAGCTTCTCTAATTCACTCCAAGCCTCGAGGATATCGCCGTCTTGCATCGTTCCCATCGGGATACTGGGTACTTGGCTAGCTTCATTGCCTCCAGTGGCATCGCCAAAGAGACTCACTTGCGGAGAATTGCGCTCCATCTGTAGTTTAGTACCATAGCTGACGGATTTCTCAAGCACCGTAACTTCTTCCCGATGATTGGCGGGTAAAAAGTACTGATAACGCTCCACCCCAAAGCAGTCCAATGCGCCTGCATAGACCAAGGATTCGAGTGTCTTGCGATTGATCGAACGAATCGGCATGCGCGTAGTGATATCAAATATCGATTCGAAGGGGCCTTCTTCTTCACGTTGCTTGATGAGCTCTTCTACCACCGCGTGTCCCACGCCTTTGATTGCTTCTAGTCCAAACCGGATCTGCCCATCTTTATTGACCGAGAACAATGCCTTAGATTCATTGACATCCGGTGGCAGTACCTCGATGCCCATACGACGACATTCCTCAATGAAAAAGGTGATTTTCTTGATGTCGTTGACATTGTGAGTCAATACCGCTGCCATATATTCAGCAGGGTAGTGGGCCTTCATATAGGCAGTTTTGAAGGCAAGGATAGAGTAGGCGGCTGCGTGCGATTTATTGAAACCGTAGGAGGCAAACTTCTCCATCAAGGCCCAAACTTCGCTGGCAACTTTTTCGGTAACGTCTTGTTTGGCCGCACCCTCCAAGAAGTTGACCTTCTCCTTAGCCATAATGTCGTGCTTCTTTTTACCCATCGCACGACGGAGCAAATCCGCCCCTCCCATACTATACTGGCCCATGGTCCGTGCTACCTGCATGATCTGCTCCTGATAGATCATGATCCCGTATGTATTCTTAAGGATCGGCTCAAGCATCGCATGGGGATATATAATCGGCTCGCGACCATGCTTACGATTGACAAAAGACGGGATATTGTCCATCGGGCCCGGGCGATAGAGGGCGTTCATCGCAATCAAGTCCTCTATATTGGTCGGAAGAAGCTGCTTGAGATACTTGCGCATCCCATCGGACTCAAACTGGAAGGTGGCTACTGTATCACCTCTCTGATAAAGCTCGTAAGTCTTCTTATCGTTGAGGTCGATATTGTCTGGGTCGATGACGATACCATGATTTTCTTTGGTAAGTTTGATCGCCGTTTTGAGAATCGACAGTGTCCTCAAACCGAGGAAATCCATCTTCAGGAGCCCGCATTTCTCAGCCATGGGTCCATCGTACTGGGTGATAAGGGCATTATCCTTACCTGTAGCTACCGGCGCGAAATTACTTACGTCCCCTGGGGCGATGATTACGGCACAGGCGTGAATACCTGTGTGTCTAGCGGTGCCCTCGAGCGTTTTGGCAAAACGCATCATTTTATTGATCAGGGGGTCTTTGCTTTGAAAGAGTTGGGAAAGCTCTCCCGCAAAATCTGGATTGTTTTCTTTGTCGAGTGCCTTCTTGAAGGTAATACCTGGACGGTCGGGGATCATCTTAGCGATCCGGTTTACTTCCTGTAGGGGAATGCCCAGGGTCCGGCCAACGTCGCGCAAGGCCGTCTTAGCTCCCATGGTTCCGTAGGTGATTACCTGACTCACCGACTTGCGACCATATTCACCTACTACATAGTCGATTACTTCTTGACGACCTTCGTCGTCGAAGTCGATATCGATATCTGGAGGAGAAACCCTTTCCGGGTTGAGGAAACGTTCGAAAAGCAAGTCATACTCTAGCGGATCAACGTCAATGATCCCGAGGATATAGGCGACTACACTACCCGCGGCAGATCCCCGGCCAGGTCCTACATATACCCCTCTGTTTCTAGCTTCAGTAGTAAAGGATTGAACAATCAAGAAGTAACCAGCATAGCCCATTTTCTTCATGATCTTGAGCTCGTGTTCCACTCGCTCCCTGATCTCTGTAGTCATCTCTGGATAACGCTTGGGGGCGCGCTCCCATACCATCGCGGCCAAGTATGCATCCATATCCTCGTATTCCTCCGGTACTTTGTACTGAGGGAGGATCATATCTCCGGCCAGATTCATTTCAAACTGGCATCTTTCGGCTAGGTGGAGGGTATTTTCCAATGACTCAGGCACGTCATGGAAGAGATCGGCCATCTCATCCTGTGTCTTGAAGAAGAAGCGCGGATTGAGGCGGCCTTTATCGTCGGTAAAGCGAAAGCGATTAGGATCGGTATAGTCAGATTGGGTTTGGAGCGCGAGCAAGAGGTCATGGGCTTCGCTATCTTCTTCGTTGACGTAATGGACGTCATTGGTGGCGATGACACGGAGATCATGTTTTTTGGCCATTTTGAGTAGCCAGAGGTTGCACTTCTCCATATCGCCCAAGGTGTGGCGTTGTATCTCTATATAATAGTTCTCCTTGCCAAAGAGATCCATATACTCAAAGAGTTTCTCTTCAGCTTCCTTCTCTCCTTTATCAATCAGGTTTCTATTGACCTCTCCTGCGAGGCAGCAAGTAGAAGCAATCAGTCCACCAACGTGTTGCTTCAAGATATTTTTGTCAATCCTAGGTTTGTAATAATAGCCATCGGTGAAACCGTAGGAGCAGAGCTTGACCAAATTGTGGTAGCCTTCTGAATCCTTGGCCCACATGATTTGGTGGTAGCGCTTTGTCCCTTTTTCCCGTTGGGTGGCATCTCCATCGATAATGTAAAACTCACAGCCTACGATTGGCTTGATCCCCATGCTCTTGGCCTTAAGGACAAATTTAGGTACGCCAAACATATTGCCATGGTCTGTAATGGCAATGTGAGACATATCGAGATCAGCTGCTTTTGAGACCATGTCAGTGATCTTGGCGGCACCGTCTAGTAAACTATATTCTGTATGATTATGAAGATGTACAAATGGACGCATGGAAAAGATAAAATTGTTGGCAGAACGCTTGCTTAAAATACTAATTTCTTAGCAAAGTGGGCGACTGCTTTTCCACAGGATTTATCCACATGCACGCTTATTCACTCAATCGACACGTTTATTGGTTTTGACTGTGACCTGAGCAATAAGTCGATTACCTTTAATACAATAAACACAACAGACTTGACTACGAAAAGCAAACATATCACTATCGTCACGCTGTCCATTTTGATGCTTGCATTGACTTGGAGCGTATTGATGAATTTTATTTAGTATTAAGTAGAAAGTATTAAGTATTAAGAGGAAGTCTAACTACTAATTACTCCATACTAACTACTCTAAAAAGAAATCTGATTTCCATACCCTGCAATTTTGTTTCCCCCTCCTTCACCCAAAGGAGGGATTTTTTTGCTTGGGATCCCCCTTATCAATCCAGCTTTGCGAGGATATTTTTCATCACAAGCTCCCTGTGATTCTGTACCTTTTGCACAAAGCCAGCAGGGACAGCCACTTCTGGATTGTATTTGGCGGACCACACCATCATCTCTACTAGCACTGGGATCAAGTCCTTGCCTTTTTGAGTCAAAGAATAGACTTTTTGAGTCTTTAGCTTTTCATATACTTCTGATTGGATGATTCCATACTTGATCAGCCTTTTGAGCCTGTCAGAGAGGATATTAGTAGCGATTCCTTCCTTGGAGTTGAGAAATTCCTTGTAAAACTTTTTGCCCTCAAGCGCGAGGTCCCGAATAATCAAAAAGGTCCATTTATCGCCAAAAAAATCTAACGCATAACTGACAGGACAGTCTGAACGTGCAATAATTTCCTTCATATTACTTGTTTTTTGCAAGTGAATACGTATATTTGACTCGCTTTTATTTTGCAAGTAAATATACAATTAATCTAGTCCTGATGAAAAAAGACATTATCACAATCAACCTAAATACCCTCAAAAAAGAGAGCTGGTCCGCCCAAGAATTGGAAAATGCCGCTGTGGTAACGGATTTTATCCAGAATCTAATGAACAATCATGATTTTGATTACATCCTCCAGACTTATGGTGATAATCCCTATATCCAGCATAGCAGAGGGATTACAGATGGCATCAGTGGTCTAGTCAAATATGTAGGTGGCTTTGCCAAGCGCTATCCTGAATATACTTATGACGTGAAGCATATCTATGCCGATGGTGACTACATCAGCTTTCATTCTCATGCTACTTTGAAGAAAAAAGATCGAGGCAATGACAAAAAGGGCTTCAGTATCATCGATACTTGGAAGGTCATCGATGGCCAAATTGTGGAGCATTGGGACGCCATCCAGCCGCTCGATTTTATGATGCGATTGGTGGTACTGCTTAGTGGCGGTAAGATCGCCAATGCCAACGGCGTCTTCTAAGCAGGTCTACCTACTAAATACTTTCGACTTATCTCTTAATCTGTCAAGCGGAAGCTAGCCTTGATTTTTGGGAGGGACTGGCTTCGCCGAACGCTTGGGCCGAGCGATAAAACCAGTAAAAAGTAACCATCAGTAAGACGTGTCCGATATCGTAGTAGTTGAACCACTTACTAAAAGAAAATTGCAGGGTGTAGATAATGGCTGGTACCAAAGACCATAGGACGGCCGAGATCAGCCATTTGCGTCCGGGGCGAGCGTCCTGCATGTTACCCCAGATTTGAAAGGGGAGTACCATGCCGACTAAGCCGAGAGCTGATTGGTTACGTACTGCATTGAAGTGAATTTCATCACTAAAGGCAATTACGGAAAGAAAGACTAGTAATTGGACGACGATAGCGATATCAAAAATGAGTTTCCAATTGGTTTGTACTCGTTCTTTGAGACTTTCTAGGGTCGCTTTTTGCAGGCAAAAGACAGCTGAACCAATAAAAGCATGCCCCAATAGCTTCCATCGCGGGTGAATCATGTAGTAAATACCATGGCCCAAAATACCCCCGCATAATGAGGCTGTACCCATGAGTATAAAGTAAAACCAAAAGTAGCGTAACGTATTATTTTGCAGTCGATTTTCCCGTAATTTCCAGGCAAACCAAAAGCACTGGGCGGTAATGAACAGATCCGTAAGCGCAGTGGTAGGATCTTGGATTTTGAAATCGTAGATAGTTAAAAAAGTGAGTTCTGGCATCGTTTTCCAAAAATCAGTTCGCAAGAAACACAATTTTGTGTTTTTGGCCTACATAATAATTGCATAAAGTTGTTTTTAAACGCACATTCCTCCTCCTTTGTTTAACTACTAAACGAATTAGGGCTATGAAAAAATGGATTTGGCGCGGCCTCCTTTTGCTATTGCTGATTGTCCTCGGACTCGGTATTTGGATGATCCGTAATCTGAGCGATCGCTTTCCTGGCTATGAGGTCAACATCGACATCCCTGCGGGGAACGCCATGCCTCTCCGCGCTGGTTTTGCCAAAGTATCCATCAGCCCTGAGCTGCCCGATACTTGGGTAGATGTGAATCAAGATTCCATGTATCGGGCCCAAGACGGCGATACCTATCAAGATGGTAACGGCAACGGCAAGTTTGATGCTTCTTGGATGGCGGGTTTTGGCAAGCATCGTGCTGCCAAAAGCATACACGATTCGCTTTGGGCCAGAGCGATGGTGATAGATGATGGGCATACGCGCATGGCCGTGGTCGTGATCGATGCAATTGGCTTTGGGCATGATGATGTGATTCGAGTGAGGCAACAAATTCCATCTTCTGCAGGGCTAACCTATACCACCGTAGCGGCTACCCATACCCACGAAGCTCCTGACTTAGTCGGATTGTGGGGCCCCGGTAATTTTGTCTCGGGGGTAGATCCTGATTATATAGCATTAGTGATTAGACGAACCGCTGCTGCTGTAACAAAAGCGGTGGCTAACCTTAGACCTGCACGATTAAGGATAGGGGAGGATCTTACTGGAGCGACTTCCATGCTTGCGGATACGCGCAAACCCATTGTATTGGATCCGCGGATCACAGTCCTGCAGTTCCTTGATCTAGAGGCTGACACTACCCTAGGTTCGCTCTTTGCTTGGGCTAATCATCCGGAAACCCTTTGGAGTAAAAACATGCAATTGAGCTCAGACTTCCCACATTATGTGCGAGAGGCGATGGAAAAAGGCATATACGATGGCGATAGCCTCGTGGTGGAAGGGCTTGGCGGAACTTGCGTTTATATCAATGGTGCCATAGGGGGATTGATGACCACCCATCCTTCTACACCGATTGAGGATATGTTTACCGATACGACTTATCTCGCACCATCTTATGCTAAAATCAAAGCCCAAGGTGATCAATTGGCTCGCCTCGGTCTCAATGCCATCCGTGATAGTAGTGTCAGTGAATTACGAGCCGCTAGCTTGGCGCTCCGTGCCAAAACCATAGAGATTCCGCTCGATAATGTGCTCTTTCAATTGGCAGCCTCTCTAGGGATACTGGATCGAGGCATGAGTCGATGGATGCATATGCGCACCGAAGTAGCGGCTTGGGAATTGGGGCCTATCAGCTGCTTGCAAGTACCGGGTGAGATTTATCCCGAGATGGTAAATGGTGGGATTGAAGCGCCAGAGGGCCAAGATTTTAACGTTCCTCCGCAGGAGATCCCCCCCTTAAGAGAAAAGATGTCGGGACGCTACAAAATGATCTTTGGGCTTGCCAACGATTTGATAGGTTATATCATCCCGCGCTCCGAGTGGGACCAAGAGCCTCCCTTCATCTATGGCTATGAGAGTGATCCCTATGGTGAGATTAACTCAGTAGGGCCGGAAACCGCCGGTATTATTCATCGTGAATGCTTAGAATTATTGGAAAAGCAATAAATGCCTTACCTACCAAGCCTGGAGGCCGACCTTATCAATAGTACTGTTTTCATGCTCGAGGATTATGGCAGGGGAGGAGCCGCTGTGCGGAACGTTTTAATCGTTAGACCCAGTATTGGCACAAAATAAAATATGAAGCAGCAGCTTAGGAGAGGAGCGTTCTGCGTAGCAGCCCCCTCACTTACCCCCTAATCGGATAAAGAGCAGGAGTTGGCAGATTGCCCATCAAAGGACTTCATGATCCAGAAAAGCCAATTATCTTTACCCTTAAGTAGTAAGCCAATAGTATTGAGTATTAAGACTTTGAAAAACGACCTTAATGGAATAAAGAAGCAATTATTCTTCTTACTAGATACTCCCGATAGCTATCGCATTCGCGTCAAGCTAAGGGATTATTCAGCGAAAAAGTGGTAAAAAATCATGTTCTGATGGTGTCATGCCCACCCCTGGCCCCTCCCAAGAGGGGAAATTCGCAAGCGAATCGATAGATTCTTCC
>JBCCQN010000277.1:0-9289 GCA_039024315.1 Bacteroidota bacterium | reverse complement strand
GCGGCCTTGAAGATGGCTGTGATGATAACAAACTAAAGAACTCTCTTTGGTATGAGGCTTTTCTTCTATCAAGTCATCCAAGAGCATACAGCCTGCTTGATCCTCAACTTCCCGTACTAAAGACTTGATCCGTTTCCAGTAAGACTTCTGACCAAATAGCTCATCTGTCGGATCAGCCAACATTCGGGTAATCTGGTCATGGCTCACCTCCGAATCTAAGACCGCTGACATCATCGTCGAACTCGCTTGACGGGTGCTACTCAATAAAAAATCGATATATAAATCTAAAAGCCGCTGTTTGTCCATAATATAGAATTTACGACTTTACATGCGTAACATCAGTTATATAGTAACTTAGTAAACTTATTTTTAATTTTATTGAGCTCTGAGTAGATATTTTATGCATAAATCCAAATTTAAGAGTTTATTCCTTTGGCTGCCCTTTCTACTGTATTTTTGTCATGCCTCCTTATTTTCAAATTGGTTAGTCGATGATGCTGGAATTTCTTTTGCGTATGCACGAAACTTGGCTCAAGGATTTGGTCTAGTTGCTCAACCTCAGATTCCTCCTGTAGAAGGATATTCTAATTTCTTATGGGTGGCTTTGATGGCCCTTTTCTTCAAAGGGGGATTTTTTAGCCTATATGCGACTCCAAAGTTATTAAGTATATCGTTTGTTTTGGGAGTCTTTTTCATGATCAAAAGATTGGCTTTTGAGGTTTTTAAATTTAGTACCACTAAGGTTTTATTGTGTTTATCTCTTTTATCAATCAACTCTCCGTTTGTTATGTGGTCAGTAGGAGGGCTCGAAAATCCACTTTACTGTTTTCTCATTATATGCTTCGCATACCTGCTCATATCACAAAAAACGCCCGATGAAACCAAGTTGAAAGCTCTATTTCTTGGATTTTTGGCGGGATTAATAGGGCTCACTAGGCCTGATGGGATCGCTTTTGGGGTTGCTGGCCTGCTTTGTCTAATCATCTCAAAACAAAAAAAGGTCAAAATACTTCAATATGTTGCTTGCTTATCATTGGTTCTTGGCACTTATCAAGTTTTTAGAATAGATTACTTTGCACAGGAGCTCCCATTACCCTTTTATGCTAAAGGAGGTATTGATTTCGCAGATATCTTTTCTTTAAAAAAACTTTATGATCTTAATAGAAGTATCGGGGGCCCTTTTGGTATTTTTATTTTTTTTGCTGGACTATTATTACAGATAAGGCAGATAGTTCATTCTGGAATAAGGGAAAGTCAACTGAAGTGGACATTAATAATGTTTTCCTCTATTGGGGTTTTTCTACTTTTGCCCTATGATTGGTTAGATTGGTATCGATATGCTAGTCCCTATTACCCATTATTTTATGTCTGGCTATTGAGCTTAGAATGGGAATCCCTAATGGCTTATTTGCCCTCATTGAATGCTCATAAGACAATGGTAACAATTAGTATTTGCTTGATAATCGCTTCGGGCTTAATGGGGGGAATAATTACTGATAAACGGATTAGGGAGCCGATCGTTCCTCTTGCTTTTGTTGCAGAGAGATATGGGCATACTTTTAATCAATACCTTGAGGTTCTTGAATTGCAAGATGCCTCAATAATGTTACCGGATTTAGGTGGAACACTCCTCTATTCTAAACTAAGGGTTTTTGATATGGCAGGTCTCTGTGACAAAACAATTGCTGAGACATTTGTTGTAAATCATCCCGCATTCTTAGACTATGTCTTTGAGGAGGTTAAACCAAGCTTTATCCATACACATGGTCTTTGGACATTAGAAGCAAACTTTGATAGTGATCCTCGATTTCGATACTATTATGAACCCATAAATGAATATATAGAACAATACATATATAGTGAATACAAAATCAAAATCTATGCAGGTGATTATGTAAGGTCTGATCTCGTGTCATCCCGTTGCCAGAGTTTAGAATATATCATTCAAAATATCCAGAATACCAAAATGACGCGACCTTGATGCCAAATTTCAAAAGTCTGCAAAGTCTGAGCTGTCAACCAAAAGTGGATACCACCCGCCTGATCGTTAGGCCCATCCCAACGCACAAGTATGCTCAGCCCCAAAATGAGGCATAAAAACAGAAGATAGCTTTTGGGTGGCCTTGCTTGCATGGAGAACGAATTAAGTTCTTTTTGAGCAATTGTTTGGCAAAATGTGTAGTTTTTGGCCCATGTTAAGGCCTGCTTCCAAATACTTTTCTCTTCTATTAGGATTGGTGTTGCTTCCCTTTTTGCTGATAGCTCAAAATGCTCCCATTGAGCTGAGGCAAAGTAATGATCCGATCATTGTCTCTTCTGAACTTCAAATCTTTCGGGATACAAGTGCTAAGATGGATTTGGGGCAGGTGCAGAAGCAAATAAGTGCTTTTCAAGTCTTTGATCCAGAACAAAATCTCTCTAAAGCAGATGTGTATTGGGGAAGGTTGTTGATCACTAATCCAGAAGGGAAGCCTATTCGCTGGGTGCTGTCCCCAGATTGGAACAAAGGGACTCGTCGTAATAGCTTTGTCGAGGTACACATCCTATCAGAGCTAGGACCCACTTCGGTTTTGCATACCGGCAAGTATCTGCCCCTTTCCCAAAAAGATGGAATTGCCAAGGTCTATCCTCAAAATCAAGTAGAGCTCAATTTAGCTGCGGGAGAAACGCAGGAAGTTTATATCAGAATTGAACCCATTGAGCAGCGCCGACCCGTATTTGCGGTGCAACTGATGAGTTATGACTATTGGCTAGATCAGGCGCCCAACCTACGTAATATCTTACAGGCCATCTTCCACGCCATTATGTGGTTTATGTGCATCAGCTCCCTACTCAATTATTTCTCCAAAAATGGTAACGCTTACCTCTATTATGCGCTTTTCCTCGCTGCAACCTCCTTTTACTTTTTGAGCGTTTCGGGCATGCTAATGGAGATCTTTTTGCAAGAGCATCCTAAGACTAATTCTACCGTTTGGGTTTTTGCCTCTAATTTATTGGGCATAGGCTACTTCCAATTTGCACGCAGTTTTCTCAACACCAAAAAATTGATGCCCCTTTGGGATCGAATAGGGCGCTATATCATCATTGGAGCCTTGATATTGATCGCCCTCGAGCTGGTTATATTGCAGCTAACCTTCAACTTTGATTTTCTAGAAAAACTCAACCGTCTGGTATTGTTTTTAGAGGTTAGCTTCTTGCTAGTTGTCAGTTTAGTCCATGCCAAATACTCCAAAGGTATGTGGCGGATCTTTTTCTGGGGCACCCTCTGCATCATTGCTGCGGGCTATTTAGGTTTGACTTTGGATTCATTTGGGCTCTTTCATGCGAGTTTGCCAGCAGTAGAATTGTTGTTTGTGATTCAAACCCTCAACTTTTCTTGGGGCTTAGGTTTTCGCCAATCCTACTTACAGGCCCAGCGACTCAATGAAAAAGCTAAAAATGAAAACTTAAGCAAGCTCAACGAAATGAAATCTCGCTTCTTTGACAATATCTCGCATGAGTTTCGGACCCCTTTGACCATATTGATCGGAGTAGCCAATCGTCTCCGCAAGGATTGGCAAAAACTGCCAGCCAAGCAGGTAGAACAAGAACTAACTTTATTGGAGCAAGAGGGCAAAAACCTCAATGAACTCGTCAATCAGATTTTGGACCTCAGCAAGTTAGATTCCCACTCATATGAGGCAAATTGGCAATATGGAGATTTAATTGAAGAAATAAATCAAATTGCCGAAGCCTTTCAGACCTTGGCTCAATTGCAGGAAAAAACCTTTGCTGTGGAGGCCGATTTTGAGACGCTTCCCATGGATTTGGACCCGCGGATTTTGCAAAGCATACTAGGCAACCTGCTGAGCAATGCCTTCAAGTTTACCCCAAAAGGGGGAAGCGTTCGGCTAGGCCTGAGAAAAGAAGACGGGCCTCAAATGGAAGAACAAGTCCTCATGGAGGTGGCAGATACGGGCTTTGGAATTCCTAAAAAGGAAATTAAACATCTGTTTGACCGCTATTTTCAATCGAGCACCAATCAAGAAAAATCGGCGGGAACCGGTATCGGTTTGTCTTTGGTCAAAGCGCTGACGGAAGTCTTGGGCGGCGAAGTTTGGGTAGAGAGTACTGTGGATAAAGGGACCAGTTTTTTTGTACGTCTGCCGATCAAGCAGCTTTATAAGGATCAACAAAAGGCAGAGAGCTCTCCGGAGATTGCGTTGCCGGTGCTAGAGGAGAGCCGCTCCGCGGAACGCTCAGTCGCGCCCAATTTTGGGCAAAATTTGGTCCTAATCGTAGAGGACAATCCCGCTATCGTCAAATACCTAAGGTCGATTCTCGAATCGGATTATCGTCTTGCGGTGGCCCGCGATGGGGCCGAAGGAGAGAAGCTTGCCTTGGAGATGATACCAGATTTGATCGTAAGCGATGTGAGTATGCCGAACAAGGATGGTTTGATGATGACCGAAAGTCTGAAGCAAGATGAACGGACCAGCCATATCCCCATCATCCTCCTCACCGCTAGGGCGGAGGAAAAAGATCGCCTCGCCGGCCTCACCAATGGGGCGGATGCTTATTTGACCAAACCCTTTCGGAGAGAGGAGTTGGAGATCAGAATCCAAAAGCTAATCGAACTTCGGGAATCCATGCGCAAGCGCTTTGCGGGCCAAGAAGCCGCAGCTGAGAGCCAAGCTCCCCCTAGTCGAGAACAAATCTTTATCGAGCAACTCCAAAATATCATTTTGGCTAATTTGCTCAATCCCGAACTGAGTGCGGACTTCCTCGCCGAGAAATTGAATTTGAGCTACACCCAACTCTACCGTAAGCTCAAGGCCTTGACCAATCAGTCGGCCAGTGTGTTTATCCGGAAAGTTCGTTTAGAAGAGGCCGCTAAACTCCTCAAGGCAGGAGAAGAGAGTGTTTCTGAGGTGGCTTATCAAACGGGTTTCAGTGATCCTGCCTATTTTAGTCGTGCCTTTTCGCAACAATTTGAAATGCCGCCCAGCGTGTACCGAGAAAACTAGTGTCAAACTAGTCCAAATCCCTGTCAACTGAGTCCAAAAAGGGCTATTCTGTCAACTGAGTCCAGTTTTTTGCAAACTGGCTCCAATAGATTTTTTCGCAATCCTAAGATGTTTGTGAGGTAAGCAAAAAAAAGCACTTAACATCTTACGATTATGATAAAGCAAAAAATTAAAGACCTCGCCTTCGCTTATGTATTAGCCATTCTGACTGTGGCCATGACTATGAGCATCGCCCAAGCGCAAAGTATTGAAGAAAGCGCCAATGCCGAAGAAAGTACCAGCAACCTTATGCTTGTCCGCACCCATGCGGGAGTAGAATACGTAGGAGAAATCCTCAGCATAGATGCCAGAGAAGTCTTATTACGTAATGAAGCTGGGGAAGAGATCATCATACCTCGGCATGAAGTAAACGTCATCGAAAGTATCGACCCCAAGGCCATGATCAATGGCAACTATGTAGGGGAAGATGCCTTTGCTACTCGCTATTTCTATTCGACCAATGGCTTGTCGATGAGAAAGGGACAACACTATGCGAGTCTCAATTATTATGGACCAGAAGTCCACTTTGCCTTAAGCGATCACCTCTCTGTCGGTTTGATGAGTACTTGGATTGCAGCGCCGGTAGTAGCTTCGGCTAAACTGTCCATCCCAGTCACTGATAAATTTCATCTCGGTGTTGGTGCCTTGGGCGGATCACTCAGCTGGTTAAAAGCTGACGCCATGGGTGCCTTAGGCTATGGTACCGCCACCTTTGGGGATCGTCAGCGCAATCTCAGTGTGTCCGCTGGAGTGGCTGGCATTAACAATCCCTTTGAAACAGGTACCAGTACCTCTGGATTACTTTCTATCGCTGGGATGAGCAAAATTGGGCGTAGAAGCTCCATCGTTTTTGACTCCTTCTTCCTGCTTGGCCAAGAAACTCCTGTCTCGATATTGATCCCTGGCCTAAGAGTCTCTACTCGAGATCAAAAAGGGGCCTTCCAATTTGGTCTTGGTATGGCCATCATTGATGGCGCTGACAATACCATTCCCTTCCCGATGGCTACCTACTTTATCAACCTCCGCTAGTTTTGACTACCCTTCCCTCTGCTAAAAACTAAAATCATGAAAAAGCTAATCTATCTCCTCTTCGCCCTTTTACCACTTTGTTCTCTCGCCAATACTGCCTCCAAAGTTGATTCACTCTTCTATGCCGAACCCAAAGTCTGGGTTTACAATCCCGAAGGACAACTGATCGCCAAAGGCTTGTTGGTAGAGGTAAAAGAAGAAAGCGTCTCTATCCTCCTCAAAAGTGCTTGGCAGAAACGACTCAAGCGGAATGAGGCCAAGTATGAGATGTCCATCAGCCAAATTGGCTATATCAAAGTCCTCGATAATCCAAAACGCAAAAAGCTACTTGCCCGCAACCTTGCCATCAATAGCTATTTGGGATATGGTGGAGGAGGGCTCGCCGGCCTAGCCTACGCTTTGCATGGTAGCCACTCCTTGTGGATATTCTCCGTCTTTGTCTATCCTCCTGTCTTTGCCTCACTCATTGGTTCCGCAGTGGTAGTAGCAGGCATAATGTATATCACCTACAGAATCCGTAAGGGCAATATGGCTAAATACGATGCTAGCGCTATCAATCCCCAGATCTTAGACTAAACACAATCTCTTTACAACAACCCATAACACAATTATTTATGTCCCACAGCACAATCAAACCACAAGGCGAGCCCACGAAGACTCGCTTTGCCCACGGCAACAAATCGGACTTCCTCAAAAGCCTGCGCGCCAAGATCAGGCGCTACTTTGAGCAAACGGGTAGCACTCGCTATGGCAACACTAAGATCTATCGCAAAGCCATATTGATCGGCGCCCTCTTTTTGACCGCTTATTTGCTTTGCTTATCAGATCCTTGGCCAGACCCTTGGGCTTTGCTGCCAGTCGCTATCGTCGGTATCTGTATGACTGCTTTCCTGTTCAATGTTGCCCACGATGCCTCGCACGGAGCTTTTTCCAACAAAAAAGCAATCAATCAAATCATGAGCTATAGCTGGGACTTTTTTGGTATGAGCAGCTATGTGTGGTCCCTAAAGCACAATCTTTCTCATCATAGCCGCACCAATGTCCACGGCAGTGATATGGATATAGAACAAGGAATCTGGTTACGCTTAGATCCACATACCGAGAGACGTTGGTATCACCGCTGGCAGCACCTTTATGCCCCGATTTTGTACGCACATTTTGCCTTCTTCGCCATTTTGTTGCGGGACTTTCAGATGATGAGCGTGGAGCGTTTTGGCAACAAGAGCATTACTGAACACCCTCGCTCCGGCTGGATTAGCCTAATCATGGGTAAACTTTGGTTCGTGCTTTGGTTTGTAGTCTTGCCACATTGGCTCATCGATCGTCCTTGGACAGAGATTGCTTTGGGACAGTACCTCTGCCTGGCTATCGCTGGTATTTATGCTGTCATGACCTTGGTGGTCCCTCACATCAACCGTGGTAACTCTTTCCCAATGCCAAGTGAAAACGGCGTGATCGAAGGGAGTTGGGCCGAGCATCAGGTAGAAGCTACCCTAGACTTTGCCGTCGATAGTAAGCTCGCGCAATGGTTGACCGGAGGACTCAATACCCATGTATGCCACCATGTATTTCCGAATATCTGTCATATTCACTACCGTCATTTGACCCGCTTGATTCGAGAGACGGCCCTAGAGTATGGACTCAACTATCGCTCTTACCGCTTTGGTGAGATCATCAAGTCACACTTTTTGTTTTTACGAGATTTAGGACGTTCAGAGCTTATTATATGATATTTCCCGCCTCGCGGAACGCTAAAACTGAGCGTTCCGCGAAGCGGGCATCACAAAAAAATAAAGCAAAAAAATTATGAGAACGCTACTTTTATCATGCCTGCTATTCTGGCCCAGCCTATGGCAAATGAGCTATGCGGCTATGGAGGCAAAACAAGAGGCAGAACCTCCATACCTGATTTGGATTTATGATAGCGCGGGAAATCGAATTGCCAATGGATTTTTTTATTCCCAAACCGACTCTAGTTTGACCATAAGCAATAAGAGTAAGGCTGCTCTGCGGGGTCGGAAGCAAAGTTTCGCCTTTGACTCAATTGGTTTTATTGAATATCGAAGCCTGAGAGAAATGGACCAGCAAAGCAATATCGGGGCAACATGGACCTTCCTCATCAGTGGCTGTGTTACGTGGATCGCTGGATTACTCTCACATGGACCGTTTGAGGTTTATGGAGAAATGAAAGAACTTTTCTTACTATTATTTCTAATCCAACTCACAATATTTGTGGTATTCCCGATAACCATAATTGCAAGGTTTTATCTCAGATATGGCCGTAAGTTTCGCAAAAAGCTCACCCCTGATGGGCGTAGGATTGACCTGAGCCCTTTAGCAGAAGAGCAATGAATAAGCGTTCTGCGCAGCAGTAGCTAAATAGAAATATCCCTACTTTACTAAATTTGAACCAACATAGACTACACTTAGCAAAAACATACTCCAATGAAACACTTCATCTTTTCCCTTACTCTTTTGCTGCTTTTCCCGCTTTGGGGATGGGCACAATCTCAGACTCAAAATGTCAGAGGTACTATTATTGATCAAGATAACCGTCAGCCGATTGAAGGCGTAGCGGTTCAGATTGAAGGATTGTCCCTAGGCGCTTTTACCGACTCTACCGGGGCTTTTGTCATCAAAAATGTACCTCTGGGCCGTCATTTGGTGGTAGCGAGTATTATCTCCCATCAGTCATATACCTCTGAGCCTTTTATCGTGCGCTCCGCCAAAGAGACTATTCTTGCCATCGAAATGGTTGAGGGACAATACACCCTAGAAGGCATTACCATCGAGGTAGAAAATTACAGCGCTGATGATCCGGGGCTAAAGCGAATTGATATCGAAAACAGTGAGTATAAAGCAGGAGCCATTGCTGATCCTAGTCGTATCCTTGCCGCAGAGCCTGGAGTGGTAGGACCGCAAGACAATAATAGTGACATCGTGATTAGAGGCAATACCCCAGCCGGTGTACTCTGGCGCTTGGAAGGAATTGATATTCCTAACCCCAATCACTTTGCTCGTAAGGGCTCTTCTGGGGGCGGTATTACCGTTTTCAGTGCACAACTGCTCAGCGAAAGTAGCTTTTCTACCGGTGCTTTTTCTGCGGACTATGGCAATGCAATCTCTGGGGTGATGGATATGCGTTTCCGCAAGGGAAATAGTTTCGAAAGAGACTATCGCTTCAAGTTTGGTCTGCTCGGGATAGACTTAGCGGC
>JBCCQN010000276.1:0-9334 GCA_039024315.1 Bacteroidota bacterium | reverse complement strand
GATTGAGCTGAGTGGCGCACAAAATCGCTCCGAAATTCGTGAGGTCAACTTTCAGATCTATCCCAAGTTTGAGTTTTGGCCTAATCCGGCCGCGGACGTGCTCAATATCCGCTTTTATCATCAAGAGATTAACGAATACCGTCTCAAGGTCTATGACCTTCAAGGTCGTTTGATGATAGAGGAGGCCTTCCAAAAAGGCGATCAAGCTCTCCTCTCTTTGGAGAAACTGAGTCCGGGCATGTATGTATTGACTGCAGAAAGTGCCTTTGGCGTTTGGCAGGAAAAATTTGTGAATCAATAGGTTTCTATAGTCTGTATGCGGCGTGAATTTCACGTCGCTACAGACCTTTTTTCATCCAAGTCTTGGCGCCAAAATAGCGGCAAGACTCACTAGCCACCTCCGCGGCTCTTCGCAAAGCATCTGCAAAATCTCCGCTCTGCGCATAGTACCAGCAAAAGGCTCCGTGTAGGACATCTCCAGCACCCAGCGTATCTACTACCTCTACTTGGGGTACGGCGATTGCCGAACGCTTTTCCCCCTCTAAACTTATAATCTCCTTCCCCCCTCTCGACTGGGCGATAGCCGAGACGCTGCGTTCCGCGATGTAGCGGAAAACATCCCCACCACCTGGCAGCTGAAAATCTGCCGAGCAAATCGCGATGTCTACGTACGCCAACAAATCCGCCATCCCTTCCTTCCAACTGCCCCCATCTAGCACCACAGGAATTTGTTGATTCCGGCCCCATCGAGCGAGCTCAATTGCCGCTTCCATATGAAAACCATCCACCAAAATGATGTCCCAAGCCTTGTCCTTTGGGATCCGCTCGTATATCAATTCCGACACTTGCCGAATATTGGTCACTATCGTCCGGTCTCCATTATCCGCACTGGTCAAAACCGAAGCCAAGGTCGGTAAGTGAGGACTATGAGGACTGAGGTCAATGGCCTCTATCTGATAAGTCTGAAACTGATCTGCAAAAAAGCTCGTTAAGGCATGTTGGCCCACCACCGTACAAAAGGTACTATTACCGCCCAAATAGGCAAAAGTAGCGGCAGCATTGGCCGCTGGTCCACCCAAAGAAATATCGGTCTCTGCCACTTTGTGTTTGCTATTGGGAGCAGGATAGTGCGGCAAATGATATTGGAGATCAAGGGTAGTGAGGCCCAAAAACAAGCCAGAAATAGGCATATGAGTTTCGATTTGACTAAATTTTCATCTTAGGAGCTAAGATAAGTTTTTGTGTGAGTATGACGGATCCATTGTATCAGGCAGTCAAGGCGAATATTGGTCGACTAGTTAGTTTGAGCGAGGAGGAGTATGCGCTGTTTTTTGCCCAATTACGCCTGGTCAAACTTAAAAGGCGGGAGATGTTGCTGCACGAAGGAGAAGTATGTCGAGAGGCTTTCTTTATCCATAAGGGCTGCTTGCGCTATTTTTACAATGTAGAAGGAGAGGAGAAAAGTGGGCAATTCTTTTTCGAAAACGCTTGGTACTCGGATTTTTACAGCTTTACCACTAGTAGAGCCACGGATGAGAATATCCAAGCCTTAGAGGCGAGCGAATTGTTGGCCCTCAGTCGGGATGCTTTATTACAACTTTTTGAGCAGATCCCGAAGCTGGAGCGCTGGGGCAGATTGATTGCCGAAAACGCCTTTATTGGCCTCAAAAATGTCAATTCTGCCTACCTCAACTTAAGTCCCACTGAGCGCTATCAGGCCTTGGTTCGGGACCGTCCCAAAGTCATCCAAAGAGTGCCGCAACGCTATATCGCTTCTTATCTGGGCATTCAGCCAGAATCTTTGAGTCGAATTCGCAAGCGAATGCGAAAATCTTAACCCAAGTCAACGAATTAAGCTTCGAGCTCCCCCTAATTTTGTGATGAATCAATAATCAAACACGAATTCATCATGAGATTTTCCCTTCTTTTTATCAGCATTTTTTGTTTTACAACGCTCTCTTTATCCGCTCAGCAGGCCAAGAAGCCTGTATTTGGCGAAGTAGGCCTTGGTTTTGGACAAGCACTATTTATCGGAGATATGCAGACGCAATTGACCAATGCCTTAGGCGGCAGCTTTGAGCCTAGTATTGGCAATAATTTGATGATGGGCTACTATCTCGCCCCGGCCAAATGGCGTGGTCTAGGCATAGGGACACGAATTCATGGCACTTTTGGTACGCCAGTCTCAGGTACTCAAAGCAGTCAATATGTTTTCAACTATTACAACCTTGCCCTGACCGCCAAGTATTATCCTTTTTCTCAGACTTTCAATCAAGGCTTTTACCTCCGCGCTAGCGCTGGATTCGGACAAATGACCGTCAAACGCCTCAATGAAAGCAGCCTTGACTATGTGCATCAGTACGCTATTGGCAGTTCTCTGACCGCCAACCTTGGCTACACCTTTGCTTTCGAGACCTTCGGCCTAGGCCTAGAAGCGCATTATGAATACGCTAATCGCAATGGTACAGTAAGTGGCGAAGGCGATGGAGTGCGATTTATCAGCGGCCAACTAGGTGCAAATCTGATTTTATCCTTTTAATTTATTTCCAACAGAAAATTATGAATCCTTCTCTTCATACCGTTTTAGGCGCAGCAGGTAGCATCGGCCAAGCCACCATCCAAGCTTTACAGACTCGAGGCTTTGCGATTAGGGCCGTTAGTCGTTCTACGGCTTTGCCGAACGTTTCTAACCATAAAGCAGATCTTTTGGACTTAGCTCAAGCTAGAGCAGCCGTCAAAGATTCCAGTCATGTGTATGTATGCGTGGGCCTCCCTTACAAAACAGAGATTTGGAACCGCGATTGGGAGATTTTAATGCAAAATGTGATCACTGCTTGTAGTGAGCAAAATGCCCGCATCATTTTTCTCGACAACATTTATATGTACGGCCCCAGTCCCCTACAAGTCCCGATCGAAGAGTCGCATCCACAGCAGCCTACTAGCATCAAAGGCAAAGCGCGCAAACGAACTACTGATTTGCTGCTAGCAGCCATCAGCGAAGGGAAAGTCAAAGGCGTTATTGGCCGAGCGGCTGACATTTACGGTCCCAAGGCCGTTAATAGTAGTCTTTACATCTCCGTTTTAGAACGTATGCTGGCAGGCAAAGCCCCTCAGCTTTTAGCCGCGGCTGACATCCCACATCGTTATAGTTCCACACGAGATATTGGCAATGCTTTAGTTGAACTAGCCTTGGCCGAAGACACCTACGGTCAGGCTTGGCATCTCCCGGTTGGGAGACTGACCACTAATGCCGAAATGATCAGCCTGCTCAATCGCGAATTAGAAACGGATTTCAAGGCCTCGGTCTTGCCCAATTTCATGCGTAAAATCCTTCGCCTGTTTATCCCGCCTCTCAAGGAAATAGAGGAAATGCTCTATCAGGTGCAGCATCCTTATGATTTCTCAGACGCCAAGTTTCGGACTCGTTTTCCCGATTTTCAGGTCAGCACTTATGAAGCGGGAATCAAGGAGATGGTGGCTTCTTTTAAGGAGAACCCTGAGTTGAAAAGTAATTTGTAGTGGTTGTCCTTTTGTCATTGCTACCAAAGGACCAAAAAATCTAGTCCGCCGCGAACCTCCCGAAAGCTTTCGGGACTTAGCCCCCCCATTTCCCGAGCGGCGGACATACCAACGCTCAGCATAATCAAATAAGGCGCCTTGGCTGGGGCCGTGCCGTCGGGGGCCGGGTTTTTGCTGCCTTTTTTGCGAAAAAGGACAAAAGAACCTCAAAAAGACAATTTTATAAGCGGGAAATTTCTGCCTACCTTATTGGGGTAATGGAAGCACCAAAGACTCGCAATTTATTTCCCGATCCCGCTACTCCTACTGGCAGTTGGGAACAAACCCTTACTCGTACCAACTATCTGTTGATCGTCGCCATAGACGACTATGACACACGGGGGATTCCTCCGCTTAAAAACTGTGTGAAGGACGCTGAAGACCTACTCGAACTGCTTTTGGAAGAATATGAGTTTGATGAGGAAAACGTTTACTTTTTATGTAGCGGCCGTGCCGAACGCTTCTCTCATTTAGTCAAAGGGGAAGCTACTCGTCGCAACATCATTGAGTATATGCGGCAGGTAGCTCAGGTCTGTAAAGACGAAAATCTTCGTCGTAGCAGTCAACAGGAAGAAGCCGCCGCCAATTTACTTTTATACTACTCCGGCCATGGCTGGTACGATGAGTTTTTGGAGCAAGGCTATTGGATCCCTGTTGATGCTACCCTGGATGATTTTTCAATGTATGTATCCAATAGTACGATTCGAGATTTCCTAAATGGCATTCAAACCCATCACACCTTATTGCTGGCAGATTCGTGCTTTTCAGGCTCATTGTTCGCCACAGGCGAAGGCAAAAGCATCGCCAATACTCGCTTAGAGCAAGATCCTTCACGTTGGGGGATTACCGCCGGCCGCAATGAGGTAGTCTCCGACGGAACGGCTGGGGAAAATAGTCCGTTTGCGGCCAATTTGTTGGAAGAACTACGTAAAAACGAATCGATTGGTGTCCAAGAGCTCAGTTTCAAAGTGCTCGAAAAAGTAGCAGCGGACGATAAGCAAACGCCTCGGGGCGAACCCCTACGGGTTAGAGGCCACAAAGGAGGACAATTTGTCTTTCGCAAGCGTCAGAACGCTCGCAAGCATTTCAACATAGGTTTACAACTCATGGACCTAGCAGAATATGTGCCCGAACGCTCCCGCTATCTTTCCGCGGCCAAACAATTTGAGATGTCGGTGAGACTGAGCAGAAAACCAGAAGAAATCAGCGAATTCAGTCTTTGGTACGCAAGAGCCTTGGCGGCAGCAGGTGCATATAAAGCCGCTATCACCGCGCTAGAGGCGAGCCCGCCTAAGGTAGAGCATCAGTTTTTAAAGTGCTGTATGTACTATCTCCTCCATAAACAGGCTGAAGAAGATTTTTCAGAAAAGATCGTAGAAGCGGTGGAGCGGTTTCGCAAGGATTGGTCAGATCATATTTTCATGCCTCTCTGTGCAGAGATGGAAATTCGGATGAATCAGTCTCAGAGTGTCCGCCTTTGCCTCCTGTTAGTTGGAATCGATAAATACCAAGTCGTTCCACCACTCAATGGTTGCGTCAATGACCTCAAATTAATCAAGGAAGCTTTTCACCGTATTTGGCCAGATGAGTCTCTCCTGATCGCCGAGCTAAGTAATGAGCAAGCTACTAAAGCCAATATCTTGCAAGCCTTCAAAGATTTGTCCTCCCAAGTCGTTTTTGAAGATCGCTTTATTTTTTATTATTCGGGGCATTCGACCAACGATGGGGAGAGATTTTTAGTAGCTCACGACTCCCGAGGAGAGCGAGGGGAAGACATAAGCGTATCAGAACTAAACGCCGCCATGGCGCAAATGCCTCCCATCGCCAAGGGTATGATCTTAGACACCGATGGCAATCGAGAATTAGTCAAATCTCAAAAGCATCAGATTACTGATTATGGCTTGTTTATCGGCTCCTCTCCCCATCAGCGTGCTCAAGAAACGCAAATGGGTGGCCAACCACATGGTATCTTCACTTACTCCTTGGTAGAGGTCTTACATCAATTAGCCGAAAGTGATAATTGGGAGAGACTCCCCCAATTGGTAAGTATCCTCATGGAGCAAAGAATCGGCAACCAAAATCCCATGTTCTTTAACCCAGAGCTGGTCCTATCCCAAAAGCAGGAGCAAGACATATTTACCAATCTGATCCAATATTGTGAAGGGAGCGTTAGATATATTAAACCAGAACGAGTCAATGCCATGCTCAACTTTTTGTTGGCCAAAGACATTGTTCCCGATCAGAGCCATCTCTTGAGACTAGCTCAAAACGCGAATCACCTCCAAAAATCCGCACTTTTCTTAGCCTAAGGCCATATGTTACCCAAACGTAATCGCATACATAATCGAGACTTCCTCATGGCTTTATTTCTGAGTCAGATTGAGGACGAGAAGCTTGATGCGGCTTCCCAAACCTTAACCGAATACCTTGCTCTGAGCAAAAAAAATCAGCTCCCAGTGCCTGAAGTCTTGCAAAATTTTAGCAAATGGATCGAGAGGCGTAAGAAGTCTCCTCGATTCGCCTTATTGGTAAGCGTAAACGGGCCCAACACCCAAAACACTGAACTCGATATTGACGCGTGGCAAAAATGCCTCCTTGATCATATGGGCTACCAAGCAAGCAATATTACCCTCCTTAAGGGAGCAGATGCTAGCCGAGAGCAAATCATTATTGCTTACAACAAATTGGTAGCTCAGTCGCGACGCTTCCCTGCTACCTTTATTTATGCAGGAACGGGAAGCGTTCGCTCAGGCGAACCTACTCAATATGGTTTGTTGGCTTATGATAGCATCGATGCAGAAAATAATAGCTGCCAAGAAATTTTACTGCAAAGTCTCGCCGATGCTTCCATCAAGGCCAAAACCCTCTCCGTCATCTTGGATATAGGTTGGTCTTTGTTATACGACCGAGCCTATGGGGTGGGAGGATATTTTGAAGAAGATACCCTTGACCACATCCCCTTGGTAGGTACGAGTATGATGACTTCGGCCTTTGTCAGCCCTGAAAACTCCATGAAGCAGCTGGTTTGTCTAGAAAACGAACAAGGTAGCTTATTTAGCCAGCAGTTGATCGCTCAAATAAGCAAAGATGGCGCAGGCTATAGTTTTCGACATTATCGGGATCGTATCACCCAAAGCGCCAATAATACTGATTTCACATTTACACCCTAAACCGTAAAGCGCTCAAAAACATGTCTCTCGAATTAGATTTAGATGAAAGAGAATTTCTCCAGCTCGCCCCCTTAGCGATTGGAGATAAGCAAGCAGAACTCGCAGGTTTTCAAGCGGTTGCCGAACATTTGCAAGAGGAAATCAAAACCGAGCGACTCAAAGCCTTGGAAAGTAAGCTCCGTCAAGAAGTGAATGCAGGCAATGTGGACCTGATGGATGATCTAGGAGTAATTCAAATGCTACTAGGCAAGGACTCGACTGCAAAAAGGACCTTCAAACAGGCCATCGCTGCAGGCTCGACCGAAGCCTTTTATCCGCTGGGGAAAATATATTACATGCAAAGCCATGATGCTAGAGATGAGAATACTGAGTGGAACGCCGCGGTCAATGAGTTGCGCGAAGCGACCCAAGTAGACCCCCAAAATGCCGGTGCATGGCTATACCTCGGCAAAGCACTCGAAGGCCTCATCGAAGAAGAGAGTTTGCAGCAAGTCAGCATTGCCTATGAACATTATCTTAAAGTAGGAGCGCCTTTAGGACAAGCCGATACAATCAAACAATTTTTGATCTCCCAGGACCCCGAGCTACAACGCAAAGAGAGTCTTATCCAGGGTCAGGAGGCCCTTGCAGATGGAGAATACCCACGCAGTATCGCTGCCTTTGAACGAGCCATACAGTTGGGTAATAAGGAGGCGCATTTCTTTTTAGGTACTGCCTTTGAAGCCGCCGATAACTATGCGAGAGCCTTAGATGCTTATCAACGAGCTTATTCTCTAGGGATTCGGCCAGAGGAAGTGGCAATACGGCTGGGCCGAACGATTGTCTCCCTGCGTACCAAGCCACAAATTATTGACCTAGGCATCAATGCGATCAATACTCAACTCGAAGATCGAACAGACAAAGTGGCGGCCAATAAAGAAACTGAAGCGCTCAAAGCGCTATTGAAGCAGCTAAAAAAAATGCAGCAAAGTCCCGATAAATAGGTTGTGCCTAATCATTTATCAGGCCCATCACCCAAGTAATAAGTATCAAAGTCAACTCCGCCAAATTCTATCTCGATGATCCGCTCTAAATCAACGCGGATTGTACCAGTCCTACTGCTGATCACAAGGTACATGGGTCTAAGCTGAGTAATAGTCCCACTTAGCACCTGCGCCTCGCGCAAACGCAGTCGGATAGGCACATTCAGGTTTCCAGATTCGGACATCTCGACCAGTTGTGCATGATCAAAAAGCAGCTTAGGGATAGCATCTTCAATCTTGCTCGTTAAACTATTGATGTAGGCCTGCCCTACCTCCTTCAGCTCGACAGTTCCCCTAAGGTCCTTAATCGATACCTTAAAAATATTTTCAGCCTCCTGATAAAAGCTTACGGATTCTACGTCTTCACCAAAAGAAGCAAATAGGTCAAAGCGCCAGATTTCATATTGGTCAATGCTAGGCCCAACCCAAGGGCTCAATACATAGGGCTTTTGCAACTCCTGTGCCGATAAGTTTACCAACAACGAGATTGATAAGAGTAACAGTAGGAGGGAGTTAAATTTGATTGATCGCCTTTTCATCATCTTAGGGATTTATTCAGTTCACTTTCCTTATAATCCCTAAAAAAAGCGGTTGAAGAGATGATGAATCACAGCTAGGGAAATGATATTTGCCAGTAAAAACGACCTTGCGGTAGTATTAGGACCTGCGGTCAAAACTGCCATTAGTAGATACTAAGCCTAATTTGGCAGATACTTACCAAAAGGAGTTTGTTCCCAGCAAGCGAATGCAGTATTTTCGGCAGATAATTTTACCCCTTTGCTATGAAGTATTCTGCACATCAAAAGTCGCTAAGGCTGATTTTTTTATTGCTGTTCCTTCCAGGAACGATCAGTCTCAGCCTTGGCCAAAACACATCCAATCACGGCAATAAGTTCGAACAACTTGGCCAATTAATCCGCGATCCCAACCAATATCGCGCCGCTGATGGTGCCCCTGGCCCTGCTTATTGGCAGCAACGCGCCGACTACGCCATCAACTGTACCTTGGACGTTGACAACCAACGACTCATGGGTTTTGAAGAAATTACCTACTACAATGAATCTCCTCAGCCGCTTACCTATCTATGGTTCCAGTTGGACGAAAATCAGCATGACCACAATGCCGAAAATCTACGTTTCAATCCGAGTTCTATTAGGCCTCAGATGAGTGAAGGGGCCATGATTGGCTTAGAACGATACAACTATCTCGAAAAAGACCACGGCTTCAGTATCCACTCGGTCAAAGATGTTGATGACAAAGACCTGTCGCATATCATCAACCGCACCATGATGCGAGTTGATTTGCCAGAAGCCTTACCGCCGGGTGAATCCTATACCCTCAAAATTGAGTGGGATTACTATCTCATCGACCGCGTAGATGGTCCTACTTGGGGGCGAGGTGGCTACGAATACTTTGAGGATGACGATAACTACCTCTTTACCGTCGTGCAGTGGTATCCTCGTCTTTGTGTGTACAGCGACTTTGAAGGTTGGCAAAACAAGCAGTTCACCGGCAGAGGAGAATTTGCCCTCACTTTTGGCGATTTCGTAGTAAACATGACCGTTCCAGACGATTACGTAGTTG
>JBCCQN010000275.1:0-9474 GCA_039024315.1 Bacteroidota bacterium | reverse complement strand
GGACCTTGAGCGAGATCCTCCTCCATTAAGGAATCCTTGCTATAATCTATGCGTATATCCGCGACTTTTTTACGAATGGACATGCTTTTATTTTTTCTAACTACAAATCTACGGGGAAGTTATTAGAAGCCCCTTTTTTGCTCCATGATATTTGATAGTTTGCAGTAGGACAAATCATAAAAACATGCGCATCTACCTATCCTTTTCGCTTATCCTTTTGGCAAGCTTGGCAGTTCATTGTCAATCGTCCAAATCTAGTACCCAAATCAATATGCCTATCACCGAGGAGTGGCTGCTCAGCAATCTCAAGCAAGGTAGTCCCCGCCTTATCATGCAGGAGGAGCAAGTTCCGCAAATGCAAAAGTTGATTAAGGAAGATACTTTGGTAGCTAAGTACTATGAATATCTTGAAGGGCAAGCAGACCTTATTCTGGAAGCCCCCCTCTTGGAAAGAAAACAGATAGGCAGGCGTTTATTGAGTGTTTCACGAGAAGCTTTGCGCAGATTTACGGCCTTGGGCTTACTTTATCGGCTAAGCGAAGAGCCCAAGTATCTCAATCGACTAGTGCAAGAGGTAAAAACCGTTTGTGAATTTTCAGATTGGAATCCAGATCATTTTTTAGACGTAGCTGAGATGGCTTTGGCGGTGTCTTTGGCCATCGATTGGACAGCTGAGCAAATGGATGCAGAAACGCTAGCCTTAGCTAAAGAGACACTAAAAACAAAAGCTCTCGAAGCCAGCTTTGCCGATGATTATTTTTGGATCGACCGCGACAATAATTGGAATCAGGTCTGCCATGGGAGTTTGGTCGCAGCCTCATTGGTGGTAGCCGAGCAATATCCGGAGCTAGCGACTAAAGTGATCCAGAGAGCGGTTGAAAATAGTCCTATTGCTTTAGAAGTCTACGGACCCGATGGAGGCTATCCAGAAGGGCCCGGCTATTGGACCTATGGGACGGCCTTTTCTTGTATGACCTTTTCTCTCATGGAAACAGGGCTGAATACTGATTTTGGTCTGAGTCAAATACAGGGCTTTCTCGAAAGCGCCACCTACAAAATGATGATGGCTACGCCTTCAGGCAGGGCCTACAATTATGCTGACAATCGTACAGGTGGTATGGATCTCTCTACCTATCATTTACTGAGTTGGTTTGCTTTGCAGACGCAAAACGCCATGTATTTTGATCGGGAGGGTTTATATGGAGAACTGCCTTCCTCAGTCAGTCAAGGAGATAAGTTTAGTCGCTTTAGCAGTGTGGGCTTTTTGTGGTTGTGTGACTTAGTCGAACGCCAAGCCGAGCTAAAGCCAGATGATTTGCCCAGTAGCGGTATTTGGCAGGGGGATAATCCGGTGGCGGTGAAACGAGGGGATGATGGTTTTTACTTTGGCTTTAAGGGAGGCAAAGGCTCGGTCAATCATGGCAATGCGGATGCGGGTTCCTTCATCTTACAATGGCAGGGAGTAGATTGGTCCATGGACTTGGGCAATCAATCCTATACTCCTTTGGAAGAAGTCATGGGTGGCAAGCTCTGGGACCGAGATCAGGAAAGCCCTCGTTGGACTTTGCTCTCTAAAAACAATTTTGGTCATAGTACCCTCACTGTCAATGATGCCTTGCATGAGGTCGATGGCTTTGCTCCGATACAAACGTTCCGCGCAGCGGAAGACAGCCTCTACGCCCAAATCGATATGAGCCCGGTCTTCGGTGATAGGCTCCAATCAGCGAGCCGAAGCTTCCAGCAAAAAGGAGCGAGCATTACGATCACCGATCAATTTGTAGCCAATAGCAATACCCAAAGCCTGACTTGGCAATTACTCAGTCGCGCAGAAATGACCATTGAGGGCAAGTCTGTTCTGCTCAACCAAGACGGAAAAGAAATGCTATTGGAAGTACTGAACGAAGAAGCAGCAGAGATCAAAATCGTCTCGCTATCGCCTCCTCCCCTGCCCTACGACATCCAAATCCCTGACTTGAAGCGACTCGAAATTCGATTCCAAGTAGCAGCGTTCCCCGCAGGGAAAGGCCAGATCAAGATTCGCATGACTGGACAGTGATTTGTAGTTTGCAGCATGGAAGCACTTACCTACTACATCACCTGTCCGGATTTGGCCTCCGCCCAACGCATTGGTCGGGAATTAGTGAAACAAAGACTCGCTGCCTGTGCCAATATTTTGGAAGGAATGCGTTCGATTTATTGGTGGGAAGCTGAGCTAAGCGAGGATCAAGAAGTGGTTTTGCTGCTCAAGACTAGGGCCGCCCTTGGCGAACGCTTAATCGAGGCGACCAAACAAATTCATCCCTACGAAGTCCCTTGTATAGTAGCTTGGCCAATCACCCAAGCCAATGAAGATTATATCAACTGGATTGGGCAAGAAACCCAAGCCTAAGTACCCCAAATATGTCAGAAATTACGATTCGTAAAGGCACTGTCGAAGATATGCCTGCCGTTCACGCTTTGATCAGAGAACTCGCGCTCTACGAAAAAGAGTTAGATGCGGTAGAAACCTCTCCCGAAATTTTTGCCCAAGATGGTTTTGGTGAGCGCCCTTATTTTGAATGCTTTGTGGCGGATCATACTAGCGATGGCGTAGTAGGTGTTTGCCTGTTTTACTTTGCCTATTCGACTTGGAAGGGCAAGATGATTTACTTGGACGATCTCATCATTACCGAAAGCCATCGTCGCCAAGGTATCGGACATATGCTTTTGCAAAAACTGGCTACTTATGGACATGAAAATGATGCGGCTCTGGTACGTTGGCAAGTGCTAGATTGGAACGAGCCTGCCATCAATATGTACAAAAAGATTGGCGCAGAGATCGACGAGACTTGGTACAATTGCACCATCAGACGCGACAAAATGGCCAATTGGTAACGCCTCAGTTTCGCTATTGGTCCTTCAGCATGCTAAACTCTCTTCTGGTCATGATCAGTGGTAAGCCGATGAGGAGGAGGGCGACAAGGTTGATGAGGAGGATATTGTAAAAGGCGCCATAAAAAGCCGAGATCCCTGAATCTATCACAAACCACGAAAGTAGTCCCGCCCAAAGTGCTATCCAAGCCCATCTCTGGCGTTCCCTGAAAGGGTAAATAATGATAAAAACCATCAATACGTGAAAGCCTACGATGGTGCCGCCGATAATGCCAAAGAGCCAATTTTTAAAGGATAGCATATCGCCAGTGATGGCCTGACCCTGAAAAAACAACTCTTGGGTGCCCGCGTTGTGTAAGGCAAAAACGAAACTGTTACCGGCATAGGCCACTAATAAACCAACCATAATGGTCATCAGATTGGCTAAGAGAAGCCATTTACGCCAAAACTCAAAACGTTTGTCTGACATTAGCTTTGTTTATTGAAATATGTTTGACAACTCAATTTAGCAGAAATATAAAAAAACAAATATGAAAAGAACCGTACTCATCACCGGAGCCACGGCAGGCATTGGCAAGGCTTGTGCTGAGATATTTGCCGCGCATGGAGATAGATTGATTTTGACGGGCCGCCGTGCGGAACGCTTAGCATCATTGGCCGAAAGCCTTGATACAGATGTGCAAACCTACGCTTTTGATGTAAGAGAGCTCAGTCAGGTACAGGCCTTTGTCGGACAATTGGAAGACGAATGGAAGGCGGTCGATATCCTCATCAATAATGCCGGATTAGCCGTCAACACCACCAAAATCCAAGAAGGATTATACGAAGACTGGGATCGCATGATCGATACCAATGTCAAAGGATTGTTGTATATCACTCGAGAAGTCTCTCCCTTGATGATCGCCAGAGGGAAAGGGGGACATATCATCAATATTGCTTCGATTGCGGGGAAGCAGGTCTATCCCGGTGGCAATGTCTATTGTGCTAGTAAGCACGCCGTGGATGCCCTTTCTCAAGCTATGCGGATTGATATGCTAGAGCACCACATCAAGGTTACCAATATCGCACCGGGTATGGTGGACACTGAATTTTCGGTAGTACGCTACAAAGGCGATCAAAATGCTGCGGATAATGTGTACAAGGGCTTAGATCCTTTGACGGCAGAGGATGTAGCAGATGTCGTATTTTATTCTGCAGGCCTTCCGCCTCATGTTACGATCAATGACTTAGTGTTGATGCCCACTGCTCAAGCTTCAGCATTTCACGTTTACCGAGAGTAACAAATTCCCTAAAAAACGGTCAGAATTGACATAATCGAGAACAAATCAAGATCATCTCAAAAAAACGGGCGACTTTTCGTATTTTCGTCCGTTCAAAAAGATATTAGCAACTCAAATTATCATGCAGAAAGGATTCTATCGTATTGTACTGCTGGTGGCATTCATTGCCAGTGCAGCCACACTACAAGCACAAACGCCACTCGAAAATCACGAGGGTATGTGGATGCCGTTTAAAGCGGCCGAACTAAATTATACTGACATGCAGGCTTTGGGATTTGAGCTCCCAGCCAATCAAGTATATAATGAAGAAGCTCCCAGCTTAGAAGACGCCATTGTCAAACTCAATGGGGGTTCTTGTACTGCGGAGATGGTCTCGCCCCAAGGCCTGATGCTAACCAACCATCACTGTGCCTATGACGCCATCGCGACGCTATCGAGTGAAGCTAGTGATTATTTGACCGACGGCTTTTGGGCTATGAATCGTGGCGAAGAACTGCCAATTCCAGGCTCTACAGCCGGATTTTTAATTCACTCTGAAGATGTTACCGCCAAGATATTGGGAGAGGACGGCAGCGCGGCGCCAGATGAAATCGAAGCAGCCGTTCAAGCGCTTGTCAAGGAAGCAACCGCAGACAATGGCTATGAAGCCGAAGTAAAAGAAGTTTTTCACGGCTTAGAGTATCATTTATTTGTTTATGAAGTATTTCGTGATGTACGCCTAGTGGGCGCGCCTCCTACTTCAATCGGTAAGTACGGTGGTGATACCGACAACTGGATGTGGCCCCGCCATACAGGGGACTTCGCAGTCCTAAGGGTCTATGCTGGAGCTGACAATAAGCCAGCTGATTATTCAGCCGACAACAAACCTTATGAGCCTCGTCATTACCTCCCCATCTCAATCAAAGGAGTAGAAGAAGATGATTACGCAATGGTCATGGGTTATCCCGGATCGACTTCTCGTTACCTCAGTGCCGCTGCCGTCGATTTGGCCTTAGAGCAATCAAATCCTGATATGATCCACCTGCTTGGTCAAAGAACTTCTATCATGAAAGAAGCCATGGACCAAAGCGACAAGATTCGGATTGCATTGGCCTCAAATTATGCTTCTATGATGAACTATTACAAATACCTCATCGGTCAAACGACCATGATGAAGCGTTATGATGTAGTCGAAGAAAAACGTCAAGAAGAAAAGCAGTTTATCAATTGGGCCAATGAAAACGATGACCGTGCCATGGCTTATGGAACGGTTTTGCAAGAAATCGAAGAGCTACAAGCGAACAACAAAGAAGTTGATCGCTTTATGAGCTATCTCAACTTTGCCGCTTTGGCATCAGATGCGGCAAAGTCTGCCTATTTCAAGCTCAATCCTATGCGGGGCATATTAGCAACCGAAGGAAATCCTGGCTTGGCTGAAATGGTAGCGTCTTACCAAGCAGAATTGGACACTGATTATGAGTCTTATTTCTTCGACATCGATAGAGAAATCTTTAAGGCTACGGCCATCAGCTATTACGAAAATATCCCTGAGAGTCTTCATCCAGCGATTTTTCAAGAGATCCTCGCAGATCCAGTTCCAGTAGTGGAGGCAGTAAAAGAGGTAATGGAAGAAATGCCTAAAAAGAAGAAGAAAAAGCGTAGAAAGAAAAAGAAGCAGGAAATGGCAGAAGAAATGCCTCCCCCTCCTCCTCCGAGACCAGCGCCAAAGCCAATGACTCCCCAAGAAAAGATCAGCGAGTGGGTTGACAACGCTTTTTCTAGCGCGATCGTCACGGACAAAGCCCGTTTTGCAGCCTTCTTAAATGCTCCCACTGCCGAAGCTTTAGAAGCGGATCCTATCCTCCGCTATATCAATGGTATCGTTGGCATATATCGCTCAAAAATCGGTATGAGTCAACTCGCTTTCGAAACTCAGATAGCTGACTTACGCAAAAGCTACATTGCTGGTATGCAGGAGATGAATGCCGAAAAAGACTTTTATCCTGATGCCAACTCCACTATGCGGATGACCTATGGGACGGTTAGCGCCTACGAACCTCAAGATGGTATGTTATATCAGTATTATACCACACTTGCTGGGGTAATGGAAAAAGAAGATCCTAATAACGAGGAGTTTATCGTTCCGGCGAAGCTAAAATCTCTCTACAAGGCGAAGGACTTTGGCCCATATGGAGAAGATGGTCGCTTAGAAATCAACTTTCTTACCACCAATGATATTACTGGTGGTAACTCTGGATCGCCAGTGATCAATAGCAAAGGAGAGCTCATCGGCCTAGCCTTTGATGGCAACTGGGAAGCGATGTCTTCAGACATCCATGTATTTCCAGACCTTAAGCGCACGATTTGTGTAGATGCTCGTTACGTACTCTTTATTATCGACAAGTTTGCCGGTGCGAGCCATCTGATCGACGAAATGACGGTTGTCAGCGAGTAAACATTTTAAGATAAAAACACTTTTTATATTGTAGGCTGTAGTGTAAATACACTGCAGCCTTTTGCTTATCTTAGATTAGTTCCATACTTCCAAGCAAAATAATTTGACAATACTACAAGCTCTACTTGGTTTTGGTATCGTAGCCGTCGCGGCAGGACAGTTAGCTCAATTTTTCAAAAAAGTCCGTCTTCCTCTGATCACCGGCTTCCTTTTTACGGGGATGGTCGCGGGGCCCTTTGTTTTGGACCTACTCCATGCGGATGCCCTAGCCTCCTTACATTTCATCAACGATTTATCCTTAGCATTTATCGCCTTTGCTGCGGGTTCAGAACTCTATCTCAAGGAGCTTCGGACCCAATATCGTAGCATTGCCGCCAATACGCTGGGGCAGCTGGTCATTACCTTCTTATTGAGTGCCTTGGCGGTCTTCTTTTTGGCTGATTGGATTCCCTTCATGCAGGAAATGACGACTCAGGCCAAAATCGCTGTTTCTACTCTTACTGGGACCATCTTTGTAGCTCGATCCCCCGCCTCAGCCATCGCTGTAATCAACGAATTACGCGCCAAGGGGCCATTTACCCAAACCGCAATCGGGGTCACCGTAATCAAGGATGTCCTCGTGATCATTTTGTTTGCTGTATGTTTTTCGCTGAGCGGAACGCTGATCAATGGCGAAGAATTTAGTGGCGCCTCCATCGGTTTTCTATTAGTAGAACTTTTGATCTCTTTTGGTTTGGGCTATTTACTGGGCAAGCTCTTGTCCTTTGTGCTCAATCTTATGATGCCAGAGTGGATGCTGAGTGTACTCACCGTGGCCATCGGCTGGGGAGTGTATTTATTTTCCGCTTGGGTCAGGGATTATAGTGGTGGCATACTCGGACATGAATTATACTTAGAACCCCTCCTCATCTGTATCTTGGGCAGCTTTGTGGTAACTAACTATAGCAAACATCGCCAGACTTGGGAAGAAATTCTCCATAAAATAGGTCCCTCTATTTATATCGCCTTTTTCACTCTGACAGGAGAAAGCATGGCTTTGGATGTCTTGGCCGGAGTTTGGGGCATTGCCTTGATTCTCTTTGCCGTTAGGATAATCTCCATGGTGATTGCCGGTTTTGTTGGAGGCTCTACGGGAGGAGATCCCCGTAGCTTTTGGGGCATCAACTGGATGCCTTTTGTAACTCAAGCGGGAGTGGGTCTAGGCTTAGCTACCGTAATTGCCTATGAGTATCCAGAATGGGGCAATGAATTTGCGACCATCATCATCGCCGTGATTGTCATGAACCAAGTAGTGGGACCGCCGCTCTTCAAATGGGCCCTGACCAAAGTTGGCGAGTCTCATGTTAGAGCCCAGACGCCGATATTTGACGGCGTAAGAGATGCGATCATCTGTGGGCTACAGGGACCTTCGGTTGCTTTGGCGAGGAGTTTGATGTCCCACGGGTGGAACGTTAAGATCCTAACTTTACAGACTGAGATCCCCAGTAATCTGCTAGAAGAAGGCATCCAAATCAGTACGGTAAATAATTGGGATCTGGAAGCTTTCCAAGCCCATGATGCTGCCAATGCCGAAGCTATCGTGTGTATGAGCAGCGATAGTAAAAACTATACCATCTGCGAAATTGCCTACGAGCATTTTGGTACTCGCGAGATTATCGTCCAGCTCAATGATCCTGCCAACCTAGAGAAGTTCCACGAACTGGGGGTATTGATTGTCAATCCCGCTACTGCCATCGTGAGTCTATTGGATCATATGGTGCGTTCGCCGCAGGCGACCTCTCTCATTCTAGGCCGAGAAGACCATCAAGATACCATCGAGCTGGAAGTACGTAGTCCAGAAGTAGTAGGCATGTACCTCAGAGAGGTAAGGCTACCGCTAGATGTGATTGTTCTCTCTATCAATCGCAATGGACAGTTTATCATCCCACATGGCAGGACGCAGTTTAGAGCCGGAGATCTGGTTACGCTGGTCGGGCCAGAGGAAGAATTAGATCAAGTGGCTTTGCGTTTTGAAGAATAATTAATTTGAAACACAGAGGCACAGAGAAACAGAGAGATTGTGGTTCAATCGTTTTTCTCTGTTTCTCTGTATTCAATACCTTATCCAAACATTTACTTGATACTATATCGCAGGCCGAGATAGACATTTCGGCCAAAGATCGGTCCCCAAATTAAAGAGCTATCAAAATTACGGCCAAAAGGATCGTCGCTGGCGAGGATCGGATTTTCCTGAGTAAAATTGAGGAGATTTTCTACGCCAAGATAGACATCGAACTTTTCCTGCCAAGTCTTAGTGATTTGCCCGTTGAGCAAAAAGAAAGCGGGTGCGATTTGACTAAGTCGATAGCTGTCAGGATTGCGTGAGGTAAAGGGAATCCGCTTTTTACCCTGCCAATTGAGCGTAAGGTCAAACTTCCAGTAGTTACGACTTTCATAAGCGAGGTTGACAAAAGCTCTATGCGCCGAAATCAAAGGCTTTTGCCGCAGCCGACCATCATAGGTCGTCATCACATCAAACCAACGATAAGCCAATCTTAGGTCCAAACGCTTGATCAATTCATAATCAAGCTGGGCTTGAAAGCTATTGGAGTAGGACTTGCCATCAAGATTGTAAAAGACCACTTGGCGAGGACTCTGATCGACATCCACCACAATTTGGTTGACAAAGTCAGTGCGATAAAAGTCAAAGCTGATGCTGCCTTCACGATAATCGAGGGTAAATAGTTGTGTCAGATTTAGGCCATAGTTCCAGGCGATTTCTTGATCTAAGCCATAAGGCTTATCACTATCACCACCGCGGATGATGACCCGACGACTGCTGGCGAGCAAACCACTATTTTCAGCAAAAATATTAGCGGTACGTTGGCCGCGACCAGCGCTAAGGCGCAG
>JBCCQN010000274.1:0-9490 GCA_039024315.1 Bacteroidota bacterium | reverse complement strand
TTTATATAATGTTAGAATGTGAGGGTTTTTGTATAAATTATTTGTCTTATAGTCAGGCAGCTGTAAACAGATTGAAGAATCGGACGATTTCATGAAAAAACTACTTTTGCTGATAATGATCAGCTTAAGCTGGGCTCAGTTATGGGCTCAGTGCCAAACAGACATTGATTTCAACACCTGGATACAAGAAGGTTATGCTGCCAATGGTGATTGGAATGTGCAAGGAGGGGGGACTTCGGTCTTTCAGACGATCAATGGCGATCCTACCTTTTATGTGAGCCCAGACACTTTTCTCAATGTTCGGATCAATGGCCGTATCCGTATCGAAGACAGTGGGGACGATGATTTTGTTGGTTTTGTCTTTGGCTACAAAGAGCCCAAAGCGGTCCTCAACCAGTATGATTTCTTCTTGTTTGATTGGAAACGCCTCAATCAGATGAAGGGAGGGCAGTACTTAGCAGAAGAAGGATTTACCTTGAGTCGTATTCAAGGGGTCGTTCAGCCTGGCGTGGCAAACTATTGGCCCTCTTTTTGGGATCATGCCCCATCCGCTACCTGTACCCCCATTGCCACCAGTTATGGCAATACGCAAGGATGGAATGCTTTTACTGATTATGACTTCACTTTGTTGTACACCCCTACTCGGGTAACGATTCTTGTAAATAATGATACCATTTTTGATGTGCCTGGCTGCTATGAGCCTGGCCGTTTTGGTTTTTACAACTACAGCCAACCCAACGTTCGCTATAGCGACTTTTCCTACAATCTGATCTCCAATTATGAGGTAGAGTTTAGTAATTACGATCAATGCCTCAATGTGCCTGTAAACTTTATTTTTACAGATTCTGCTTGTACAGGTAGCGCCCCGGTGGCTAACAATATCGCTACTTGGGACTGGGACTTTGGGGATGGTAGCTTGGGAAATCAAACCAACCCCAATCACGTTTTTACCTCCCCGGGGGTTTATCCGGTCAAACTCGTGGTTACTGATCTCAACGGCTGTCAAGACAGCGTAACCAAAGACGTAACGGTGCATCCGCCGCCACTACCTACGGTTATTGCTGATACCGTGCTTTGCCCGAGTGATAGTGTAGGCTTATTGGCGACAGGGGGCATTACCTACAGCTGGAGTCCTACAAATGGACTTAGCGATCCAAATGCTGCCAATCCACAGGCATTCCCCAGCCAAACTACCTTATATACGGTTACCGTTACAGACCAATTCAACTGTGTAGCAGACACTCAAGTAACCTTTTATGTTTTTACCGCCTCCGCTAGTAATGATGTTACGATCTGTGCCGAAGACACGATTGCTCTTAATGCCAATGGGGGAGGCTCTTATCAATGGAGCCCCGTAGCGACGCTGGATGATCCTAGTCTGAAAAATCCCTCAGCTTTCCCTCTGACTACGACCACCTATGAGGCGATTGTTACGGACCCTCTGGGCTGTCGAGATACCGTCAATCAAACCGTCAATGTCAATCCCTTGCCCCTTGTCTCCGTGGCCCCAGATACCTCGGTCTGCTTGGGGGAAACTGTAACTTATTTGGCAAGTGGGGCTACAAGTTATGTCTGGATCGATGGCGCTGGTAATAATTTGGGGGCCGGTGCGAGTATTACGCTGACAGCGAACGCTTCAATGGTAGTCATTGGGACTGGCACCGATAATAATGGTTGTCAAGTCTCAGATACCGTGAATCTGACGGTTTTTCCCTTGCCAATAGTGGATGCAGGGCCCGATTTTGCGATCTGTGAGTATGAAAACTTGACCTTAGGCTCTACTAACAACCCTGCGGGAACGATCAGTTGGAGTAGCCAGCAGTTTTTAGATGATAGCACCCTCCTGCAACCTACTTTTTCTCCCACTGGACCGGGAATCTTTCCTTACACCATGACCCTGACTGATGGTAATGGCTGTACCAACACAGATCAAATGCAAGTTACAGTGCGGCCCTTCCAGATGAGTGTGGCCCCTTTTGACGTTCCTTGCTTTGGAGAGCCGACGGGCATTTCAGAGATAAGCGTTGCGGGAACCGGTCCTTACACCTACACTTGGCTCAACAATACGGGCGGGCTAGTGGACCAGCTAACAAGCAATAATAGTCCTGAAAGTAGTAATGCCTTCCTCGCTGGTACCTATCAGGCGGTAGCAATTGACGCTTTGGGTTGTACAGATACGATTCCCTTTGTCATTGGTGAACCCGCAGCCCCGCTTTTTGCCGCAGTGACCAATCTGCAAAACGTTGACTGCTTTGGCAATAGTAATGGGGTTTTGGATATAGCCGCCGCAGGTGGAACGCCCGGCTACCAATACTCTATCGACGCCGGCTTTAATTTCAATACTACGGGCAATTTCACCGGCCTAGGTGCTGCGATCTATACCGTGCTAGTCAGAGACGCAAATGCTTGTGAAACCACGATTAGTGATACCATCCGTACGCCTACAGGACTTTTTGCTCAGATTACTACTTATAAGCATATCGACTGTTTTGGCGCTAACAATGGAGCCCTTGCTTTGCAAGGAGTAGGAGGACAAGCTCCTTATCAATATAGTCTGGACAACGTCAATTTTTCTAATGTCCTTTCGGTAACGAATCTTGGCCCCGGGCGGGATACGGTCTATTTCTTTGACGCTAATAATTGTCAGGTGACAATTCCCTTCGAAATCTTTGAGCCTACACCGCTCAATGCGGCCATTGCGGTCCAAAAAAATGTAGATTGTGCTGGCAATAACACAGGATTGATTCGGCTTACTAGTAGCGGGGGCAGAGCACCGTATCAATTTTCGCTCGATGGGGTTAATTTCCAGCCAGATAGTGTTTTTGCCAATCTTACCGCCGGAAATTATACGATCACGGTCCAAGACGACAGCCTTTGTGATCTGACACTACCCTTGACGATTATAGAGCCTCAAGCTCTGACGGCAGCTATTCTCTCGCAAAGAGATATAGATTGCTTTGGCAACTCTGAAGGGGGCTTTATCATCGATGCCAATGGTGGTAGCCCTGCTTATCAATTCTCCTTGGATAGCATCAATTTTCAACCCGATAGTGCTTTTTCCCAACTCCCTGCGGGGAATTATGAAGTTACGGTCATAGACGATAGTGCTTGTGTTACGGAGATTCCCATTACACTCACTGAGCCAGATTCTCTGATTCTTCAATTAGTGAGCGCAACAGATATAGGCTGTTTTGGTGAAAGTACAGGGTGGGTCAGATTACAAGCTACGGGAGGAACCTTGCCTTACGCATTTACACTCGATAGCCTCAATTTCCAAGCGGATAGCCTCTTTACAGGCTTGAACGCAGGAGATTATAATTTTTGGGTCGCAGACGATAGTAGTTGTGTAGATAGTATCGGTTTGAGCTTGAGCGAACCCGATTCGCTAGCGTTAAACGTCCTGACCCAAAAAGACATAGACTGCTTTGGTAATGACAATGGATTAGTAGCTTTAGGCGGGGTAGGAGGGGTGATGCCATATCTCTACAACATTGATGGCGGGGCCTTCCAGTCAGATAGCATTTTTAGTAGTCTCCCTCCGGGAACGCACATTCTACAAATTCAAGATGATAGTTTGTGCCTAAATACGCTGCAAATAGACATTATCGAACCGCCTCTCCTAGAAATTAGCACTACGCATTCTGATGTACGCTGCTTTGGCTTTGATGATGGTACTGGTACGGTCCAGATTCAAGGTGGCTCACCTGATTACACTATTTTCTGGGACTCACCTATTCCAGGGGATTCGACTACCGTTACTGGGCTTGGGCCTGGTACCTTCTCAGTCACAGTTACCGATGATAGTAATTGCGTAGCGATTGATTTTGTGGATATTTTTGAGCCGGATACGCTTGAGTTGACCATCGTTGACAGTGCCTTTGTGGAGGCCTATTGTGATTGGGACAATGGGGCGGCGGGCGTTACGGCAGTCGGAGGGATTGGTCCCTATGCCTTTCGTTGGGATGGGCCTTCGCAATTAGATGGAGCATTTGTGGATAATCTTTTTGGGGATACGACTTACTTTGCTACCGTGCGGGACCAAAACGATTGTGAAACTACCATTCCAGTTTACATTCCACAAACTCCACCAGCCATTCCGATCTTCAGTTCAGATCCGACCTATGAAGATTCGATTCTACTTTCGCAAGCCAATGTCCAGTTTATCAACCAAAGTATTGGCGCAGTGGCTTATGTTTGGGACTTTGGAGATGGAGGATTGTCAGAACTAGAAAATCCTCAGCACCTGTTTGAAGATACTGGCCTTTATCCTGTCAAGCTCACGGCTTATAACTCCTATTTTGTCTGTCCGGTGGATACAATTATTTGGCTGGAAGTGATTCCTGATGGCGCTATTTATGTACCTAATGCATTTTCGCCTAATGACGATGGCAAAAACGATTTCTTTTTTGCTGCTGGCGAAGGCCTGGTGCAATATGAAATGATCATCTTCAATCGTTGGGGCCAAGAGGTGGCACGTCTGCTCAATATCAGCGATCGTTGGGACGGCACTCGTAATGGTAGGGTAGTGCCGGAAGGAGTTTATACTTACCGAGTCCAAGCGTTACTCAACAATGGCGCCAGAGTGGATCGAGGCGGAACCGTTACGCTGATTCGTTAGTTTGCAGAGTTTTTTAGAGATTACTTCCAAAAGCTATGATGGGGCGCGGAACGCTTGTGCCTTGAATGAGCGTTCCGCGCAGCGGTAAAACCCCTACAATAACTCACATACTTTATGTCTAAGTCTCTACTATTTGCTAGTGCTTTAGTACTGCTAAGCGCCTGTAAAAGCGTTCCGCAAAGCGGTCTTGATCAAACAGAACGCCTCCTCACTATGATGACGGGCTCCTTTTCTAGTGCCGCACAAGCAGCGGTTGATACCAATTTTTATGATATCAGCCTGCATATGTATCCTATCTGGCAAAAACAGTATCCGGGTGAGCATTGGTTGTACGTTGAGCAGGCCCTGAGGAGCCAGCAAGATAAGCCCTATCGCCAACGAGTTTACCAGATCGAAAAATTGGCAAACAATCAGTGGCGAAGTGTAGTCTACACTATACCCGAGCAAGAGAATTTTGTCTTGCAATGGAAGACGCCCGAGGTTTACGATCAGCTCAAAAAAGAAGATCTAGTCTTGAGAGAAGGTTGCGCGGTTTTTCTTTCTCTACAAGAGGATGGCTCCTTTGCGGGAAAAACTAGGAAAGGAGAATGTAGTATTAGTTTGCGAGGGGCTTCCTATGCGACATCAGCGGTAAGCGTTTGGGCCGATAAAATCAGTAGCTGGGACCAAGGCTTCAATGAGGCAGGCGAGCAGGTCTGGGGCGCTACTACAGGAGGTTATGTATTTAAGCGATTGTAAATCCTCCTTCTGTTCTTCCTCTCTCATTGTTTCTTTGTTAAGCCCGATAATTTAGAAAGGTTCCATCTGCTTTATGCCCTAAATTTAGCCGAAGCGGACCTAAGATGCCCCTGTCTGGAAGGAAATAGGAAAATTGATATATAATTGATGGTTATTGATTGATAAAAATTATCAATTTGACTTATACTTTTAGATGAGGCATATTTGAGACTGGAACCTCTAGTTATTGAATAAATCAAAATTATACTACTAATATGGAAAGCAATGGACATTCAAGTAAGACCTCTTATAATGTAAATGGCGGTGGAAAATGCCCTTTTACAGGAGGATCTGTGAAGAAAAGTGCTGGTGGTGGGACTAGCAATCGCGATTGGTGGCCGAATCAATTGAACTTAGGCATTTTACGTCAGCACTCTAACTTGTCCAATCCCATGGATGATTCGTTTGACTATGCCGAAGAATTCAAAAAGCTGGATCTCGCAGCTGTGAAGCAGGATCTGTACGACATGATGACAGATTCTCAGGAGTGGTGGCCGGCTGATTATGGGCATTACGGTCCATTTATCATTCGTATGGCTTGGCACAGTGCTGGTACTTACCGTATTGGTGATGGCCGTGGAGGTGCGGGTGCTGGTACTCTTCGTTTTGCTCCCCTCAACAGTTGGCCCGATAATGCCAACCTTGATAAGGCGCGTCTATTGCTTTGGCCGATCAAGAAAAAGTATGGCAGAAAAATTTCTTGGGCTGACCTGATGATATTAGCTGGTAACTGCGCTCTTGAATCTATGGGATTTGAAACCTTTGGTTTTGGCGGTGGCCGTGAAGATACTTGGGAGCCAGAAGAAGATGTTTATTGGGGCTCAGAAAGTGAGTGGCTAGGCGATAAGCGCTATACAGGTGATCGGGTACTTGAAAATCCACTCGGTGCGGTGCAAATGGGTCTGATCTATGTCAATCCAGAAGGTCCAAACGGCAAGCCTGATCCATTAGCTTCTGCTCGCGATATCCGTGAAACTTTTGGCCGTATGGCCATGAATGATGAGGAGACAGTAGCCTTGATTGCCGGTGGGCACACCTTTGGTAAAACCCACGGTGCTGCTGATCCTGATAAATATGTAGAGCGTGAGCCTGCGGCAGCTGGTATTGCTGAGCAAGGCCAAGGCTGGAAAAACAATTACGAGTCTGGTAAGGGCGAGCATACCATTACTAGCGGGTTGGAAGGGGCTTGGACCACTACGCCTACGCAGTGGAGCAATAACTACTTCGAAAACCTATTTGGCTTTGAGTGGGAACTAAGCAAGAGCCCAGCCGGTGCCCATCAGTGGACACCAGTAGGTGGGGCTGGTGCAGGTACTGTACCTGATGCGCATAATCCTGCCAAAACGCATGCTCCCTTCATGTTGACGACTGATTTGGCGCTGCGCCTTGATCCTGCCTACGAAAAAATCTCAAGACGCTTTTATCAAAATCCCGATCAGTTTGCTGATGCCTTTGCTCGCGCTTGGTTCAAGTTGACTCACCGTGATATGGGACCACGTAGAAACTATCTCGGTCCTGAAGTGCCTTCTGAGGTATTGATTTGGCAAGATCCGCTGCCAGAAGCACCTGCTGAAACGCTTTCCCATGCCGATGTCGCTAGTCTCAAAACCCAGATTCTTGACTCTGGCCTCTCTGTTGCTGAATTAGTTTCTACTGCCTGGTCTTCAGCTTCTACTTACCGTGGTTCTGATAAGCGCGGAGGTGCAGATGGTGCGCGTGTTCGCTTAGCACCCCAAAAAGACTGGGAAGCCAATAATCCCGCTCAGCTAGCTAAAGTACTTGGCGTACTTGAAGATATTCAAAATGGTTTTGCTGGCGATGTTTCTATCGCAGACTTGATCGTTTTAGGTGGAGCGGCTGCAATTGAAAAAGCGGCTAGCGATGCGGGACACAATGTGAGCGTTCCATTTATACCAGGTCGAGTAGACGCTTTGCAAGAGCAAACGGATGTAGAGTCATTTGACGCTCTGCGCCCGCTAGCGGATGGTTTCCGCAACTACTTCAAGTCCGTACATACTGCCTCTGCAGAGGAAATGCTCATCGATAAAGCGCAACTCCTTCGTTTGACAGCTCCTGAGATGACTGCGCTATTTGGCGGCTTAAGAGTACTTGGAACCAACTATGACGGTAGCAATCATGGTGTATTTACTGATCGCCCCGGAACGCTCAGTAATGATTACTTTGCCAACCTTCTCGACCTCGGAATTACTTGGTCTGCGACTTCTGATGAGCAAAATACCTTTGAAGGGCGTGATCGCCGCGACGGCTCTGTGAAGTGGACTGGTACTCGTGTTGATCTTATCTTCGGCTCAAATACAGAGCTTCGAGCTCTCGCAGAAGTTTACGCTTGCGATGATGCAGAAGAGAAATTTGTCAATGACTTTATTGCGGTATGGACCAAGGTGATGAACCTTGATCGTGCCTAGTAATAAGAACTCTTAGATAAATCAAAGATGTCCAATGTCGAGGGATTCGGCATTGGACACTTTGCTTTTTTTTGAGATGTATAGTATTGCTTCGCAGAACGCTCATCTTGAGCATATGAGACTATGCACGGTGGGATAAGTCTTAGACTTTTACCTTAGCCGCACTTTTGTGGAGTGCCTGATCGAGATCAGCAATCAGCATGTCTGGTTCCTCCAAGCCTACGTAAAAGCGGACCAAATTCCAGGGTAACTCAGTCGAACGATAGTTCATTGAGTTATAGAGCGTACTCATGGGGAAAATCAAGGACTCGTACCCCCCCCAAGAGCAGGCAAGCAGGAAATGTTGCAAGCTGTCGCAGAAGATATCTGCTTGCTCTAATCTATCTGCTTTGATTAGAAGGGAAAACTGCCCTGCTGGACGCTTCATTTGCTTTTTGGCAAGTTCATATTGTGGGAAGCTTGGCGAGTAGGGATAAATTACTTGTTCGACTAGGGGGTGCTCTTCGAGGAACGCTACTACCTTAGGCGTTGATTCCGCCACTCGCTCCATGCGAAGGGGAAGCGTTCGCAAACCGCGCATCATCAACCAAGCATCATGAGGTGAAATGATGCCTCCCAAAGTCATAAACTCCCCTTGAAATATCTTTTGAGCTCGTTCGCGCGAGCAACATAGCACTCCTGCGACGATGTCGCTATGGCCATTGAGATACTTACTCGCCGAATGCATAACCATATCCACTCCCATCAGGATCGGTTGCTGATTGAGGGGCGTGGAATAGCTATTGTCGATGGCAGTGAGGATGTTATTTTCTTTCGCGATCGCCACTACCGCCTCGATATCTTGTAGCTCAAAGGTGATGGAGTTAGGCGATTCTAGCACGAAAAGCTTGGTATTGGGCTTAAGCGCAGCTTTGAAATTGGCGGGATCGGTGCCGTCCACCATAGTGGTTTCCACGCCAAAGCGAGATAAGAGGTTGTTGAGTAGCTTGTTGGTCCAGCTATAAGGTTTTTGGACACAGATCACATGATCCCCGGCTTCAACGGTTGACATGACACCAGCAGCAATGGCGGCACTACCACTGCTAAAAACCAAACACTCTTCTGCGCCTTCGAGCGCTGCAAGTTTCTTGCGTAGAATAGCCACGGTGGGATTGTGGCCTCTAGTGTAGAAGGGGACGTCCATTTCATGCTCTAGTGATTTGCGCATTTCTTCTACCGTAGGGAAGGCAAAATTACTGGCTTGCATGATGGGAGGAGCCGCGGCCCGGAAGTAGTTCTCGCGTTCCTCACCGAGGTGGTTAATGATATAAGATAAGTCCATGTGTAAGGCTAGTTAATGTTATATTAAAACTACAATTTTTCTGCCCTGAATTTGAACCTTCCTTGCTTTTAGTTAGTTCTGAAAGATATGAAATGGGAAAGAGGAATTCTTTGGTTCCGCAATGACTTGCGCTTACACGATCATGAGGCGCTCCAACAAGCAATGGAGCATACGCGGGAGGTGATCCCAGTTTACTGTTTAGATCCCCGGCAATTTGAGGAAACAAGTTTTGGTTTCTCAAAAACGGGTAGCTTTCGAGCAAAGTTCTTATTGGAGAGTCTCCAAGACTTAAGAAATCGCTTGCGATCTAAAGGAAGTGATTTGATTGTGGTGCAGGGAAAACCGGAA
>JBCCQN010000273.1:0-9590 GCA_039024315.1 Bacteroidota bacterium | reverse complement strand
TCAGGCTGTCTCCGCTATATCTTCAAGCAGCTTTTACACCACTTTTTGATCTCGTTTTTCAAGTGCTTTTTCCCAAAGCGGTTGCAAAGATGAAAAGCTTTTTTGCCAATTCCAAAAATAATTTTAAATAAATTACCTTGAACGAATTACTTACAAAAAACTTCTTCTAAGAACTTATTGCTTCTTCAAAGCGGGCTGCAAAGATCAAGAGAATATTCCCAATTTCGAAACCCTTTCTTCAAAAAAAGTTGAAACCTCTTCACAACTAACTTTTAAACTACTTTAATGAACGACCGCTTTTTTTATGAGCGGATGACAAAGGTGAGAAAAGGCTAAATACTTTCCAAATCTTACAGCAGAAAAATCCGGACTAAATGGTAAGTAATTGGTTGTCAATGGGCTTTTTTTAGGCCCCAACTGGATCAAGGACCTAAGATTAGCTTTTGTTGATAAGAATCCTCGCCAATTTGGAGATGGAGTAGATAAATTCCAGCAGGTAAATCGGTTAAATTTATTTTTTTCTGCTCGGTAAAAAAGGATTCTTTTTTCAATAGTTGTCCATTGAGATTGTACAGTTTCAGGTCGCAGCGTTCCGCGAAGCGGTGAGAAAAATCTAAATAGATCCAGTCTGTAGTGGGGTTAGGATAGATTTTTACTTCATACTGCTCAGAAAGGTCTCCAGTGCTAGTGGATAATTCTTGGCTAGCAATCACCTCAGCATCTATGATAGAGTAGGGAATCTCATTACCGTCACGCCCAATTAAAGTCACGTTTTCCAATCGGAGCTTGAGGGTATCATAAAGAAAGTTCTTGCCTGAAATGTCGTCGATCATGATAATTTTGAGTCTAGCAATCTCTCCGTAGCCAGTCCGATCTTGCTGATTGGTCCGACTCAATGCCAGTTCAATGCGCTCATCGAGATAAAAATCTTTGGCCAAAGTAATCATGTCAGTGCCTTTGTTACCTAACCAGCTAGAGGAGAAGCTCGCTTGCACAGAGCCAGAATCTACCAAAGCAGCATCGTAAGCAACAGAAAAAGCAATTCCATAAATGCTGTCAGCGGGAACCAAAGCGTTGCCTAATTGGATAATGACCTCAAGCGAATCACCTACTGTGACCGAGTCTTGCGTGGGCAGGAGACTAAGCGTACAAGCATTGGCACTAAAGCTATTGGTCTTATTGTGGGTAAAACCATAGTTGAGATGAATGGCCAAGGTGTCGTTGATTCCCGTCAAGCCATCGCCATCCGTATCGGCATGTACCTTATTCACGGTATCTCCTAAGAGAATAAACTCTTGTACCCAATTACTCGCTGGCTGTGCAAACCAATTCAGGCTCGCATTGGGTCGGTTGAAACCGTTTGCACCGTAAGCTAATCCAAGGGCGAGAATATCAACATTATTGGCGATACCATCATCATTGGCGTCTCCTGGCCAGACGCTATCTAATACGATGAAGGAGGAATCAAGCATGCTGAAAGAAACGGTTGTAGCAGGGCCCAAATTAAAATCAATCGAATCAAGCGTGCTAGGTCCTGTTGCCCACATTTTACCGCTACTCGTTGATACCATCGACAAAACTGAGTCTGGAAAAACGGCTACATCACTGTAATCAAGTGTATCCCAAGTCTGGCGGTTATAGCGATAAAGGCGTTTTCCAAATCCTCCTACCCAAATATGATTAAGTTGGTCAACATGTATGGTCTTGAGTCGGTGCCGAGGGCCTAGAATAGGAAAGGCAGGAAACTGGGTCGTGTTTTGACCATCGAAATAGGTAATTCCATCCTCAAACTTTTGTAGCCATACTCCTCCATTTAGATCCGCCGCCATCCAGTCAGAATAGTAGCCTATGGCTTGGTGTACAATTTTAGTAGTTAAGGTCTGCCCATCATGAAATTGTAGATTGACGGAGGTAAAATCAGTGGAGTAAGGCCCAGTCCAATCTTGCTCCAATACCCAAAGGCCTTGTTGTGCATCGGCCAAGATGCGGAAATAGTTACCAGGAAATTCCACCCAAGCACTGCCATCATAGCGCCATAGATCCCTTTCATGATCGAGGACCCAGACTAGGCCACTTTTATCAACCTCTACCTCTCGGACGCCTGAAAAAGGACTGTTGGTATAATTATAATATTGGTAGGTGTTACCATCAAAATAGATGAGAGCATGCCGATTAAAAACAGCAGGATTATATAAATACCCTGTACTACTGAACCAAACTCCCCCATTAGCATCCCACGCAATATCCGTTACTTGTTCTCCAAACTCGTGGGCAAACTGCCAATTTTGTCCTGGAGATTTTACTAAGGGCAAAGAGGTAGAAGATAGCAACAGATTATTGCTAGCAAATACTCGCCAATAAGGAATCTGCCACAGCTCTCCTTGCGGGCTGTAATGTAGGCGATTGAAGTTTTTGTATGCAACGGTAGCCCCAACATTGCTTGTGCTCCAACCTTGCCCAGCAAAAATAGAGAAACCATGATTTACAGGACGGAAGCCAAGTCCATTTTGCACATCCCTGGTAGCGTAAAGGGTTTGGGTGGGTTGATGAAAAGCCAACCCTCCGATGCCATCGCCAAGATGAACATTAGGTTTGGCTATGGTTGTCCATTGACTGCCGTCAAATTCAACCAAATAATCTATATCCGTCAACCATATATTATTAGCGCTCCCTCGGGAGATGCGATGCACATAATCAACCGCAAAATTGAATAGACTAGTATGGTAGCGGACCCAACTGCCATCATATTTCATCAATCCATGATCCCCAAGGGCCACCCAATACGCACCATTAGGCGTCCGGAGCACATCCCTAATGGAATCTGAAGCATTGTATTGCGAACTAATAGTCTGCCAAGTATTACCATCATAACTATGAATGCGGATTTGGGCAGAGCCAGTGCTTACCAAAATCAAATTGTCATTATCATCGACATACAAGCCTCTGGTAAATTCTAAAAAATTAAGCCCTAAGACTTGGATCAAGTTATAAGTGGTCCAAGCCTGCCCATCATAAAACCAAGCTTGGTTCTCGTTATCTAGCAACCAAAGATCATTGTTAGTAGTGACGCCCATCCGAATCACCTCATTCTGATTACTAGTATTGGGAAGGGTAAAATGAGACCACTGCCCCCCACTATATCTAGCGACAAAGGGTACAACAAGACCTGAGGGTAGCGTATAACGACCAGAGATCCAAGCATCACCATTGCTATCAACTGCCGGAACAGAGTTTAGCACATAAGTGGAATTAGTGGGTCCCGGATTGAGTACATCCCCAAATATTTCATAGCTGCTACCATCCCAGCGAATCGCTTGTTTACTATTGCGTGCCCATACAATCCCGCTCATTCCTCTGCCCACGCCTAATTCATCGACTTCTACCAAGGGTGGGCCATTGCGGACAAAATTGGCGCAACCGCCTCCCCAACAACTGTCTACCGTGGCGGGATTATTGTCATTGCAATTGCTGCAACCTCCATCCGTCCAAGTCCCTTCCATGTCAAAACGCAAAAAATCAATTTGTGCCATCATTGGGCTTAATGCCCAAAAAAGCAGCCCTCCACTAAGTATGAGATGTTTCCAATTCATAATTGTCTGACTTACTGTGTATGAAGGCAAAATGCAGGAACATTCTTGCAAGCAGAAACACGTTTTCAATATTTATTGGATCTATCTATTTAATTAAAAATCCATAAATAGCCTGTTTTGTATTATTTTTCTGAAATAAAACATCATTTTTGGATGAAAATAAGAGTCAAACATGTTCAAGAACTGATCTTTGGACTCACTTCTCAAGAACGGAAACGCTTTATTCTCTTTCTCCAATCGCCCTACCACAATAGTAACCTCCGGTTGGAGCGATTATTTGAGATCATCAGTGGAGCTTCTCAGGGGAGCGTTTCTGCGATCAACATACATGAACAACTCTTTCCTCAGCAGGAGTACAAACTACAGCGCGTCTATGATCATATTTCTACTTTACTGCGCCATTTGGAACGCTTCTTTGGGCAAGAGTACCTCGAAGCTCATCCTTTAGAAGAGCGCATTCTGCGAACGAGATATCTACTCCAACGCTCCCTTCTAAAAGCCGCAGAAAGGAACTATAAAAAAGCCCACAAAGCGCTTTCCAAGCAGCACAAACTGGATGAACAGCAACTACTACAGACTTATCGCCTGGCCCAAATTGCAGATGAAGCTTTTCTCGCTAAAGAGCTCCGACAGTACGATGGGAATCTCAAAAAGGCCGACCAGCAGTTAGACACCTATTATTTCTCGCAAAAATTGATGAATGCCTGCGAAATGCTCAACCGCAGCAATGTGATTCAAAGTGGAGATGAAGCACGCTTTATTGAGGACATCATTCAATGGATCGATAAAACTGCCCCGCTAAAAGCCCATCCTCTGATAGCTGTCTATTATCATTTGTATGCTTGTCTTAAGGGGCCGCTTAGCGCGGAACGCTTCTCTCGTTTTCGCCAAAGTCTCAAAGATCATCAGGTACGGATTGCAGAGTCAGATTGTAGAATTCTCTATGCCTACGGCCAAAATATCTGCACCAAACAGATCAACAAAGGCCAATCCGAATATCTCCAGATTTACTTTGAGCTAAACCAAGAGATGGAAGCGGCCAATCTATTGCTTGAAAATGGTAGCCTAGATCATCTGAGATATAAAAATCTCGTTACTGTAGGTTTGCGATTGGGGGAAATGGATTGGGTGCACCACTTCGTGGAACGCTACCGCTCCCACTTAGCAGTCGAATTTCAGGATGCGGCCTACCATTATAACCTAGCCGCCTATTACTACGCCCAAAAAGAGTACCGTCAGGCCTTACGCAGATTGTGGAAGGTAGAAATTGATGACGATTACTACGAACTAGGAAAGCGAGCGATGACGCTCAAGATATACTACGAATCAGACGATCAAGATGGCTTAGACGATCAGGTCAGATCATTTCGGGCTTACCTTGCCCGCAATAAAAATATTTCTGAGTACCAACGCAGGGCTCATGCCGGGTTGATCCGTTTTTCGCAGCGTTTAGCGAAGCTAAGAAACAAACGAACCGCCCTCAGTCAAAAAAAATTCCGTCAAAGCTTAATAGCCTTGACGGAACAAATCAAAGGAACTCAGCAGATCACCAATCGCGATTGGGTCCTTGCTCAGTGTGATATCTTAATGCTCAACTAGGAGCTTTGGCTTCACTTTGGTGTTACCTAACACGCGAATCTTCTCCCGGCCTTCTACCACATCCTTGGTCATGTTACGCGTATCCACTACGTATCGAGCGTGCTGGACGATATAAGGGATGTCAAACTCATCGTGGTCGGTGACCATAACTACCGCATGATAATTGGCAATGTTTTCAGGGGTGAGATCAACAGAATACATTTCACGACCGGCGGTACGATACTCTGGCGCCCAAGGGTCGGAGTAATCAATGTTTTCTACTCCTTCCTCTAGCAGGCGATGGATAATCGCTTCTGAGGGAGAATGACGGAGATCCTTTACGTTTTTCTTGAAGCTAACTCCAAGGATCAATACACGCGCATCTTTGAGGGCGATGGGCTGACGCGCCACCTCCTTCATCACTAGATTGCTCACATGGTAAGGCATGCTCTCATTAACGTTTGCCGCCAGGGTAATAAACTTGGTCTCGAAGTCGTACTCACGTGCTAACCATGAAAGGTAATAGGGGTCAATGGGAATACAGTGCCCACCTACCCCGGGACCAGGGGTAAACTTCATGAAGCCAAACGGCTTGGTGCCAGCAGCTTCGATCACTTCCCAAACGTCGATGCCTCCGATGCGCTCGCAAAGCAAGGCCAATTCATTGACCAAGGCAATATTAACGGAGCGGAAGATATTTTCTAGGAGCTTTTCTAGCTCCGCAACTTTTGGATTGTTGACGAGATAAACCTTCTCGATGATTTGGTGATTGGCAAGAGAGGCAAGAATCGCGCTTTCTTCATCAATCCCTCCAACTACAATAGGAGTATTACCGGTATGAAAGACTTTGTTGCCCGGATCAACGCGCTCAGGGCTAAAGGCGATGAAATAATCCGTTCCGGCACGGAGTCCACTCTTAGACAATTCGGGGATCAAATGATCTTCAGTCGTCCCCGGGAAAGTCGTACTCTTTAAGATCACCAATTGACCAGGAGACAGAATCTCAGAAACCCCTTGTCCGGAGCTAATGATGTAGCTAATGTCTGGGTCTTTATTGGCATTAAAAGGAGTCGGAACCGCAATAAATATTACATCCGCCTCGGCTAGTACTTGATAATCAGTCGAAGCTCTCAGCAAGCCTTTAGAAACGGCATCTGCGACCTCTTCATCTTTAAGGTCTTCGATAAAGTTTTCACCATTGTTGAGCATTTCGACCTTTTGACTCGAAACATCAACGCCGATACATTGAAAACCCTTTTTACAATATTCTAAGGCAATAGGCATGCCTACGTATCCGAGGCCTACTATGCCAATAACAGCGGATTTATCTTCAAGACGATCTGCAAGTTTTCGCCCTTTTTCGCTCAACTGCCCAATGAGGGAGCGTTCAAACAATTTCATAAAACTAGGTTTCAGCTAAGGTTGTTATTTGAAAACGATGCAAATAAGCACGTTCTCGTAAAAGTCTGATATCGTTTATTATAAAAACTTAACGCTTAAGAGGGTTATATCATCATCTGCAGGCTGAACGCCAGCATGTGCATGCAAGGCCGCTTGCATACCCGCCACTACCCCTTTGGCGTCTCGATCTGTTAGAGATTTCAATAATTCAGGGATGGCATCGGAGCCAAACATATGTCCATGATCATCTCGTTGATCTGGAAGTCCGTCAGTGTACATAAATAGTACATCCAAAGGAGAGAATTCCACCGCTGTCGAGACAATCGGCAAATCAGGTAACAAACCTAGAAAAGTACAACCACTTTCCAACAACTGGATTTTGCCCTGATGGACCAAGACGGGATAATCGTGCCCAGCATTTACATACTGTAGTTTGCCAGTTTGCGTATCTACTAGGGCGAGAAATAAGGTTACAAATTTCTCTCCCTTAGTAATCCGATATAAGATGTGGTTGAGCTCATGGACAATTTCTTCAGGATCATCGTACTGAGCGCAAAGCGCTCGAAGATTGGCCTGTAGGTTTGACATCAAGAGCGCAGCTCCGATTCCTTTGCCCGATACGTCTGCTATACAAATAAAGGTCTTGCCTTTCCCTTTTTTGATGACATCAAAAAAGTCGCCGCCAACCCCATGGTGAGCCATGTTAAGGCCATAAACATCTATCTCCTTGAAGCGACTAAAATCCGAAAGCAGCATCTGCCTTTGGATCGTACCCGCCACTTCTAATTCTTTGCGCAAAAACTCTTGGGCCATCTTTTCCTGAAACAATTGCTTGTTCTGGATGGCAACAGAAAGGATATTGCCCAAGGTCTCGATAAAGATCAAGTCATTTTGAGCTTCGACTTCGGAATCAGCAAAGTCTGCAATCAAGAAGAAGGCTCTGGCATGATCTCGATGCGTAATGGGTACAATATACTCTACCTTTTGCGCGGCAAGATGTGGCGTAGTCTCTTGAGAAACTGGGGTGATTTCAGTTTGAGAGGCAAACATCTCTTGCATCGCCTCCAAACTCAGAGGAGAGAAGCCTTGTCGGATACCCTCTTCCCAATTATCACCCGCTTCATAATAGAAAGCCATCTTGTGAACCCCTAATTGGCCCAAAAGTACATACTTGGCAATACGGCAGAGAGAATCAATCTTGAGGTCCTCTTGATTGATGGTACGCAACACATCTAGCAAGGCATCAGCCTCGAGACGTTTAAGTTCCAATAATTTGGAAGGGTCTGTAGTATTGTAGGCATTTTCTCTGCCGCGAGAAAATGGTTTGTTGCGTGCTCCCATGCGCCTAATTCAACTTCACATCCAGGGCGTCCCGCAAACCAATACCTATCAAATTGATCGATACGACTAGCAGGATCAACGCCAGTCCAGGGAAGAAAGCAAGCCACTTCCCGTTTTCGAATACAATATACGTATATCCCTCGTAAATCATGCGCCCCCAGGTAGGAATCGGTACCTCAACGCCGATTCCCAAAAAGCTCAAACCAGACTCTATCAGCACGGCTGAGCCGAAGTTAGCAACGGCAACTACGATTATAGGACTGAGGACATTGGGTAGAACGTGCCGGAACATGATGCGAGGATGCTTGAAGCCAAGGGCACCCGCTGCTTCGGCGAAGGCTTGTTCTCGAACACTGAGGATTTGGCCTCTGACAATACGAGCTACTTCTACCCACATACTCACGCCGATGGCGAGAAAGAGCTGCCAAAAGCCTTTTTCCAAGACAAAAACGATGGCCAAGGCCAGTAAAAGCGTAGGGATAGACCACATGACTGAAACCAGCCACATGATTACAGCATCTACCCAACCGCCAAAATAACCAGCAAAGGTACCTAATACGATTCCGATCAGAAGGCTAATCAGTACGGACATGATCCCAATGGAAAGACTGATACGAGTCCCCAAAAGGATACGACTCAGCAGGTCTCGGCCGTAATTATCTGTACCCAGCCAGTAGCGACGGACCGTGGCATATTCTGCCAAAAAGCTCGCTTTTGAAATCGTTCCCTCTACGCCAAAGTCCGACAATCGCTTGCGATCATCCGCACCGGACAAAGCAGTATAGCTGACATACTCTCCCGCTATGGCCACACTGGCGGTATCTTTTAAGACAATGGGCAGATAAGGCTGATCGGCCCCAAGCCAGCGTTCCCCGATGGAGGGGTCGGTCTCCACTCCCAGCAAAGGCAATAACAACATATGCCCCTCCGAGCCAGGACCTAATTTGGCTAGCTCCAAAGCCTGAAAGTTGGCATTGCGGGTATAATCGGGTACAATCCAGTATCCCAACAAAGCAACGAGAAGGCATAGGCAGACATAAACCAGCCCTAGCATCGCAGGGAGGTTGCGTCGGTATTTACGCCATGCAAGTTGATTGGGAGTCATGAGGATTATCTAAATCCGTTGTGCTTAAGCAAGCCTTCTTTGGTGGCCAGATAAGCATAATCTTCGAGGTGATCAGTATCAAAAATATTGGTGCGTCGAAAGTCGCCTTCTTCTTGGCTAAACATCATCACTTGGACCCAGCCACGGTCAATCATCGTCCGCAATTCGTCCACCACAATTGCCTTGGGTTGTTCCGCCTCTTCGAGCACATGTTCAAAGCGTTCTACGAAGTAGAGCGAATCTAAAATCTGAAACTGTAATTCGGTAAGTTCTTCGTTCATTTTACGCTACGGCCTTTCCATTCATATCGAGAAACCAAATTGCCGGCCAGTCCAATCCAGATTACATAAGGGATATAGACCCACTCCAAAAGGAACAATGACCTAAGCAAAGGCAAGTTATGAAAAAATGCGGCGGCCTGTCTCATGAGATAGAAATCGATGAGGGATTTGAGGCCAAAAGCGAGTAGAAAAATCACCCAGGAAAGCGGCTGCCAGAATCCATAAACCAGCAATAATGGAAAACTCCAAAAACCTAGGTAGGATAGCAGCTGTACTACATTCACCCAGCGGTTT
>JBCCQN010000272.1:0-9684 GCA_039024315.1 Bacteroidota bacterium | reverse complement strand
TTGCCTGTCTAGAGCTTTCACATTCTATCGTGTAAAATATTTTCCAGTCATTAGCAGCAGCACTAAAAGATTTTTTACCATATCTTCCATCAAGATGAAATTCTAATCTTTCTTCAGGTTTGAGGCTAGTAACACCAATGTAAAATTTGCCTAGTGATTCACTATGCAGAATGTAACAAAAAGCAGCCATGAAGGGTGGAATGTTGCTCTAACCTCCCGAAAGCTTTCGGGAGAGCTATAGGCCCGATGTGCTTGATATACGCTGCAAATCTAGACATTTTGTGCTAGGCAGCAAGCAATTTTTAAACGGGATATTGCAGCTTTAGTTTTTAGCTATGGGAGAGTCTTTTTCTTTTTTGCCTCCCGATAGCTATCGGGAGCGCGGAACGCTTATCATTTAATCTCTACAATCGGTTCATCTGACAAATATCCCAAAGACTGCAAAAAGCGATCTGCCGCCGCTACCGTCTCTTTGTAAAACTCAATATTTCGATAGTTGAAGAAGCCATGCTTACCCCCCTCATACAACATTAAATCGCAACGGCTCCCGACTCTTTCCATGATTTTTGTATAATACTCTCCGGTCTCCACAGGAATCAAATGATCGTTGGTACCTAGAAGCATGATCGTAGGCGGAGCCCCTGCCCGAATGTTATGCAAGGGAGAAAAATCATCATAAGCCTCCCCTACTCTCTCAAAACCATAACCACCCGGGCCATTATCTATGACAGGATTGAACAGTACTAAAGCGTTAGGTACGCAGCTCACTAATAAATCATCGCTTGGATCATCATAGGCTTTAATCAAAGCCGTGGCGGCAGCAAGATGTCCGCCAGCAGAACCACCCGAGGCGATAATTTTATTAGGATCAATCCCAAACTTCTCAACATGTGCACGAACATAACGCATGGCTGATTTTGCATCGTTCAAAGAAGTAAAGGGATCCGTTTGGTGTTTATTGAAAGTGCGATAATCGGCCAAAAAACAGACGATGCCCCTTTGGGAGAAGTATTTGGCATGATGAATAAAATGTTCACGGCTACCAGACTTCCATCCCCCACCAAAGAAAAATACCATGGCTGGAGACAGCTTAGCGTCTTCAACGGCAGGAGGCGAATAAACTTCTAGGTATAGCTTTACCGTATCAATCTCTTTGTAGAGGAAAAGTTCCTGAGCCTGAGCCTCAAGGGAGCAAATGATGGGAGCGCAACAGATGAGCTTGAGTAGTAGTTTTTTCATGGTACAGTCTAGGGTTTATCAACTTCTTGGATAGCCTGTTCACGTACAATTTCTGCCAAACGCTGCTCGAGCCGCCTCGTGCGTAGGTACAACATCAAGCTACTCACACCCAATCCTAAAAGGCTGAGATAAATCACCATGTCCACTCCTCGCCCAATGCCTAAGGCGTTGGCCAGATAAGTGCTACTGTCTTCGAAGACAGTAAATATGATCCCAGCGATTAAGAGTCCCCATACTAGCAATCTCAATACAGGCTGTCCCTTTAGCCTACGGCCAAGGCTAACCATCAAAAACAAAAAGACAGGCACTAATATCCACTGGATCGGTTTCATAAGGGGAAGATTTTGCGAATGATCAGATCAGACAAAATATTAAAGGCATTCCAAATGGATTGGCCTTTCTCCTTGGCGTAGCCATGATAGGAAATATGTACCGCAACTTCTTCGTAGCGAAGCTGATTTCGCTTGATTTCAGAGAGGATTTCCGTGGCGTGAGCCATGCCCGCTTCTCGCAAACAGATAGCCTCTAAGGCTTTTCGGTTCATGGCTCTAAAGCCGTTATGCGCATCAGACAACCACAAACCCGTAAATAAAGCATTGATTAGTATGGCTCCTTTGAGGACCAAACGCTTGCTAAATGGCACCTCATTTTGTGCTTGCATAAAGCGCGAACCAAGGCAAATGTCTGCCTTATCCTCCACCAGGGGGGCAATCAGTTTGGGAATCTCCTTGGGATCATGCTGAGCGTCTGCGTCAAAGTGCACAAAATAATCCGCTTCTAGGCCTTTGGCATATTGCATGCCCGTTTGTAGGGCAGCACCTTGCCCGAGATTGATCCTGTGTCGTAAATAATGAATAGCGTGATCGCTCAGTATGGCTTTTGTATTGTCGGTAGAACCATCATCCACCAAAACCACTTGATAGCCCAATTTTAATAGAGAGGATAGCAATGGAACCACTACGGTAGCTTCATTATAGGCGGGAATGATGAGACAGATACGAGCAGGATTTATCATCACCCACAAATTGCTCGCAAACGCCCCTATTTTCCAAGCGAATTGGCAAAAAGTAAAACATCTACAAAAGAAAACCGATCCGCTCCCAAATTTTTTGGTCCACAGATCGGCTGTTTGCAGGTTAAAGCAGTTCTTATATGCAATGTTTAACTTATGTTCCCTGCGGGGAACGCTAAACTCATATTCTCAATTAATCCTTCGATGAGATATAGATCAATTGTAATGCCAAAATTTACGGTTCAGCGGAATAAATCCTAAAAAGTTAGAAAAAAGAGAGAATCGTTCCGCGAAGCGGCCCTCATAATCAAAAGACCTTAGAAGCGAACAGCTTACAAACATCCACCCTCATCCGAGCTACTATAGGATAAAAGCCTCTGCGAGCGCTTAGGATTCTGGGCTTAGTTGATCGACCTCTTCGGGTACAAAATGAACAAAATCATACAGCTCAGTCACCCTCCCTAGGACATCCTTGATCCCTTCCACATTTTCATATATCAGGGACAGGTATTTGGGACTTTCTTTGATGCGCACCTTAGCGGTGAACGTTTGTACGTAAACTAAGATTCGTTTAAATGCCTCAGAAGCGAAGAAACTCGATTGGGCGTCCGAAATAAAATAAAGCCGTAATACCTTGTTTTTCAACACAATACGCTCCAATCCTACTCGTCTAGCCTTTTCCCTAATACGAGTAGCATCAAACAGGGCCAAAACAGACGCGGGCATCGGACCAAAGCGGTCAATCATTTCCCGCTGGATATCGCGCAGATCTTCTTCTTTTTCAGCCCCTGCGATGCGCCGATAAAACTTCAAACGCTCTGGGATACTCGGAACATACACCTCCGGCATGCGGATATCCAAGTCGAGATCGATCTTGCAGTCCTCGGCCATGATCTCCTTACGGCGATTGGCTTCTTCAGGGAAGAGATCGGCAAAGTGTTCTTCCTTCAACTCTCGGATCGTTTCATCCAAGATTTTGTGGTACATATCATAGCCAATCTCGTGAATAAAGCCACTTTGCTCGGGCCCTAGTAGATCACCGGCTCCCCTGATGTCCAAATCTCTTAAGGCAATATGGAAACCACTGCCTAAATCGGAGAACTCTTCCATCGCCCGCAAGCGCTTCTTAGCATCCTGAGTCAAGGAAATCTCTGGGGGCGCTAGCAGATAACAGAAGGCCTTGCGATTGGAGCGGCCTACCCTACCTCGCATCTGATGGAGGTCAGCCAAGCCGTATTTATTGGCCTCATTGATAATAATGGTATTAGCATTAGGAATGTCAAGGCCCGACTCTACAATGGTAGTAGCGACTAATATGTCGTAGGCTCCTTCGATGAAATTGGTCATCACCTTTTCCAAGGCTTCGCCTCCCATCTGTCCGTGTCCAATCCCAATCCGTGCATCAGGGGCAAGTTTCTTAATCGAGGCAGCTACCTCTTCGATATCTTTTACTCTCGGATGGATAAAGTAAACTTGACCACCACGCTTTAACTCATAAATGATCGCATCGCGCAACATAGTGGGCGAAAAGGTCGAAACTACGGTCTCAATCGGCTGACGATTGGGAGGTGGAGTGGTAATGACCGACAGATCTCGAATGCCTGCCAAAGAAAATTGTAAGGTCCGAGGGATAGGCGTTGCCGTTAAGGTTAAGCTATCGACATTGGCCTTCATAAGTTTGAGCTTGTCTTTGACATTGACCCCAAAGCGTTGCTCCTCATCGATGATCATTAGGCCCAAATCCTTGAATTTGACGTCTTTAGAGACAATTCTATGCGTACCAATCAAGATATCGACCTCGCCGCTGCTTACTTTTTTGAGGGTTTCCTTGATTTTTTTGGTGGATTTAAAACGGTTGACATAATCCACCGCTACGGGCATATCTTTGAGCCGATTACGGAATGTTTTGTAGTGCTGGAGCGCGAGGATAGTAGTGGGCACCAAAATCGCCACCTGCTTGCCATTGACCGCAGCTTTAAAGGCAGCTCGAATAGCAATTTCTGTTTTCCCAAAGCCAACGTCCCCACAAACTAGGCGATCCATTGGATAAGGTTTCTCAAGGTCGGTTTTGACCTCTTCCGTGGTTTTGAGCTGATCGGGCGTATCCTCGTACATAAAGGAAGCTTCGAGCTCTTGCTGCAGATAGGAATCTGGTTCGAAAGCAAAACCCTTGGTGCTTTTTCTTTTGGCGTAGAGGTCGACTAGGTCGAACGCTAGCTCTTTAATGCGTTTTTTGGTCTTGGCTTTGGTAGCCTTCCAAGTGGGCGAACCTAGCTTGGAAAGTTTAGGGATAGTCCCTTCTTTGCCGGTGTATTTGGTGATCTTATGCAGAGAGTTAACATTGACAAAGATCGCATCGCCATTTTTATAAATGACTTTTGCCGCTTCTTGCCGATGCTCTCCTACTTGTATGGTGTGTAGGCCCGCAAACTTACCAATGCCATGATGAACGTGTACGACAAAATCACCCGGATTAAGTTCCCGTAGTTCTTGCAGCGTAATGGCTTGGGAGCGCTGAACACTATTGTTGGTTTTGTATTTGTGGTAGCGATCAAATATTTGGTGATCAGTGTAGAGGGCCATTTTGAGTCGATGATCCCAAAAGCCTTCGTGCAAGTCAGCAATCACCCCTCTAAAAAGGTCTGGCTTTTCTAGAGATTCAAAGATTTCCTCCAAGCGCTTGAGTTGTTTCTCGTTTTCAGAGAGTACAAAGGTCTGGATTTCCGCCTTCTTATTATCCTCAAAATGTTTGGAAAGCAGCTCAAACTCTTTGTTAAAGGCCGGTTGGGCACTACCTTTCCAATCTAAAGTCGCTTCTCGAACTTGGTAGTAGGGATCATTATTGATCTCCACCAAGGAAAATCCTTTCAGTTGTTTTCGAAAGGCATCTGGAGAAAAATATAAATCCTTGGGTTCGCGACTAACGGCCCCTCCCCCACTATCTCCCATCAAGGAAGCATAAGCCGTTTCCGCCTTTTGATAGAGTCGATTCAGATCCGCTTCAATAAAGCTCACATTACGAGTCAGTACCAGTGTATTGGGACTGAGATATTCTAAAAATGAAACTTGCTCCTCTGTCAATAGTTGTCTCTGGATATTAGGGATCAGAGATACCCGCTTGACCTTATCCTTGGATACCTGCTCTACCGGATCAAAGGTTCGAATATTGTCGATTTCATCGCCAAAGAATTCGATCCGATAAGGCAGATCATGAGCAAAAGAAAACACATCTAAGATGCCGCCACGGATTGCATATTGCCCAGGTTCGAAAACATAGTCTTCACGCTCGAAACCATAGCTTTCTAATATCTCGATGATAAATTCCTGCCCTAGCTCTTGCCCTACTTTGATTTCTAGGGTGTTCTTTACCAAAGAACGCTTATTTACCACCTTTTCATAAAGGGCTTCGGCAAAAGTGATCACGACCTGACGGCCGGAGCGGGTATGATTGAGCTCATTGAGTACCTCTGCCCGTTGCAAGATATTGGCGTTATCTATCTCTTCGACTTGATAGGGCCGCTTATAAGAAGCAGGAAATAGGAAGACCTCTTTGCGAGGCATGATCGATTTCAAATCATTTTGCAAGTAAAGGGCTTCTTCTTTGTCATTAAGGATAATGACGATGTTGCGTTCCGTAAGACGGTACAATGACGCGATCAAAAAGGAAGACTGACTTCCCGCACTCCCTTTTAATTGAAATTTATCTCCTTTAGACCCCTTTACTTTTGCACCAAAAGCCATCAACTCTGGCTGCTCAGTGTAAACTTTTAGGATTTCTTCAATCTTCACAAAAATCGTTTTTGAAGCGAACTTTTAGTAGGCATCTCAAGAATTGTTCCTCATCCCTACCCAAACCATAAAGATACGCATGCCTTCGAAGAGAAGGAAACCAAAGTAGCCATTATATGTTTGGAATTTGCAGTAATGAGAAGACAGGCTCTATCATTGCAAACCTAGCTCGCGACCAATCCAACGAAATACTAATACTTTCTTGCTAAGTCTCAATGAATAGTTTAGAAAATCTATTGTCTTAACTATACTAGCATATGCTATGCTAGTATATAACATTTATACTTTGAAACTCCTGCTAACACGATTATGAAAAAGTTTGGTTGCTATTTTATTCTACTAACTCTTTCCTCTACGCTAATTGCTCAGACTTCAAATTTGGAGCTAATCCCTAAAAGGGTCAATATTCAATCCACCAGGGAGATGACTTGGCCAAATTATGAGGCAGCCATAATGTTGCCAGAGATTTCTTTTTGCTTTTCTACCCCTAAAGTGGCTTCTCCAGTCTATCATTCTCCAATCAATAATTCTACTGCTGCTATTGAAGTTTGTAATGGGGCAATTATTCAATCTGTAAGTTTGTCAGACAAGCAAATTGGCCGATATAGAAAAATTGAATTTAAAATCGACATAAGCGCGAATTATAAAGATCCCCATGACCCTGCGGAGATCAAAGTTGATCTGCAACTCACCCGTCCAGACGGAAGCATTTTATTGTTTCCTTGCTTTTATGAGTCAGGCCCTCCGCAAAACGCTCGTTTTATAAGCCGTTTTAGCCCTAGACAGTTAGGAAGTTACTCCGCAGTGGTTTTAGTAGAGGGTCCGAAAAATTCAGCGATAAGTGAGCCCTACACTTTTCAGTCTATTCAATCAGCACATGATGGATTTTTGCACGTGAATGCAAATTCTCCCTACACCTTAACTTTTGACTCGGGGAAGGCATTTCGAGGTATCGGCCAAAACTTTGCTTGGGAAGCTAGGATTGATCTTGGGGACAATCAGCAATATACCTACGCCTATATGTTTGAAAAATTAGCCGCGCAGAAAGCTAACTTCGTTCGTACTTGGATGTGCCCTTGGAATTTACCTTTAGAGTGGAAACAAACAGATTTTGGTCGCTATACTGATGATCTGAATACTTATAACACTTCTGCCATCGAGCGTATAGATTATATGTTGGCAGAAGCCGAGAAACATGGCATTTACATTATGCTGACGCTTGATTATCATGGTGCATTATACAGGGAAGCTGATACTTGGGGGGGTAATAACTATTGGCCAGATCATAATTATCAGGTTGAACAGGGAGGCCCTGCGAGCCTCCCATCCGAATTTTTCACCCATCCAGAAGCACGTAAGCTCTACCGCAACCGACTCCGTTATCTAGTTGCGCGTTGGAGTTATCACCCCAATATTGTTGCTTGGGAACTATGGAATGAGATTGACAATGCGCAAGCAGAGGAAAATATATCTGCCGAACAGATTGTGAACTGGCACGACGAAATGGCGACATATTTTAAATCCATCGATCCCTACGATCGTATCGTGACTACCTCAATTTCTCATCGAGAATTGCCGGGTTTATTCGCCCTCCCAAGCATTGATCTTAGCCAAAGTCATCTCTACGCTTCGACGCTAAAAATTCCTGCAACAATAGAAGGTTTCAATAATAAATACCAAAAGCCCTACGTGGTGGGTGAATTTGCTCATAATTGGACAAAACCCTCCTTAGACGACTTAACTGCTTACGCCAAAGATCACAGTTTGGGACTTTGGATGGGCCTATTCTCGCCTACTCCAATTTTACCCATGACATGGTGGTGGGTAGAATATGATTTAGGTGGCTTAAACCCCAATTTGGGAACTGTGGCTCAATATCAAGCCTTAATGTTGAAAGATTCTAGTACAAATATCCAAGCATATTCCATTGACCTTACCAGCGATATAAGTTCAAGGGCTTTAGAAGCCAATGGACAATACTTTGTTTGGGTTCATAATGAACTTAGCGAAGAACAAGATTTTAACGCTAGTCTGAATAATCTCGAAGAAGGACAATGGTTTATAACTGCTTATAATACCAATAACGGTTACCTTGATTCTTTGGCTCAAATCAAGGTAAATAACGGGCTATTATCTTGGGAGGTTCTCAACCTAAAACCTTCTGAGCATAGAGCTTATATCATCAGTCAGAAGGGTTTTTATGAGAGTAGTAATCCCATAAGCGACCTACCAACCATGAATACCAACGAGTTAGATATTTCACCTAATCCTGTAACAGACAAGGTATTAATCAATCACAAAAATAAAATTGCCAAGCTCTACATTGTGGACTTTCGAGGCAAAGTAGTCTGGACAGAAGAAAAGGTGAATCAAACTTGGATTAAATTGGATTTATCGTCTCTCCCACGAGGAAGCTATGTCCTGAAAGTTGAAGGTATCAATGGTGAAAAATCTGAGGCTCAACTTATAAAATGGTGATCTGAGAACCGTTAAAGGATAAAAATTACCGATTACAAGCCTTGCCCTGTATTTTCCTTACAGTAAGGAGAAATTATTTTTTAGTTGCAGATTCATAAATTTTGCTCCCTATTTTTTTTACGAAAATGGGGCCACTCCAAGCAGCTTATCTAGGCCCAAGAACGTTTCCTAGGCAAGCTCTTTCGGTATTACATTCAAAACAATGGCTATCTTTGGCATTGCAATTTTGATACATATCATAAAATGAATCGGCTTCTTCCCAGCATACTGCTCCTATTATTTGCCTCAGTCATACAACTCTCCTGCCAAACTCAAACGGCATATGCGCCCATGTCTGAGGGGCCATTATTTGAGACTCTAACAGTATCAGAAAGTGGTATCAACTTTCTCAACCATATCGAAGAAACCGACCAAACCAATTTCTTCACCTATGAATACCTCTACAATGGTGGTGGCGTAGCCGTGGGCGATGTCAACGGAGATGGCCTACCAGACTTGTATTTCACCGGCAATATGGTGGTCAATCGCCTTTACCTTAATCGTGGTAATCTAAAATTTGAAGACGTTACGGTAAAAGCAAAAGCTAGCTACCTAAACGATTGGTGTACAGGGGCCAGTATGGTGGATATCAATGCGGATGGTTTGTTGGATATTTATGTTTGTGCCTCAGGGATGTACGAGGGCTCAGAAAAGGATACCCGTCGAAATATCTTATTTGTCAATCAAGGCCTTGACGAAACAGGGGTCCCTACCTTTGTCGATCAAGCCGCTCAATATGGCTTAGATGACCCCGCGCAAACTACCCAAGTTTGCTACTTCGACTTTGATCGCGATGGCGACCTTGATCTGTATATGATCAATCATCCGCGTGAGTTTAAAGAATTTGTAGGCGATTTTGTTGCCAAGAAAAATAATCCACCAACCGATCACCGCGATAAACTTTACCGCAATGACAATGGTAAATTTACAGATATCTCCGATGAAGCGGGGATCATCAACTATGGCCATTCCTTAGGGGTGGTGAACCTTGACTATGACAAAGATGGGTGGGAAGATATTTATGTGTCAAACGACTATCAGGAAAACGATTACCTCTATCGTAACCAAGGCGATGGCACTTTTGTCAATGTGATCAATGAGGCGACCCGCCATACTTCCAAGTTTGG
>JBCCQN010000271.1:0-9772 GCA_039024315.1 Bacteroidota bacterium | reverse complement strand
ACCCTGTAAGCACCTCAAAAAAATAAAAGCATGTTTCGATTTTTTCAGCGCTTCACACCTGCTTTTCTTAAGAAGATAGATCACCAACTATTGGTATCTCGACCCGGACTTTGGGCCACTCGTATCCATTACCTTCTCTTTTATTGGTTGATGGGAGCGGGCTTGGCTAGTATCTTTCTGTCCTTGATCCCCATTCGCTTCAGCAATGTGTCCAATGGAGAGAACTCCACGATCATGTTGATGATTGTATCTGGCTTGGCCTTGGTCGCTTGGGCAGTGCAGTTGGCTCATTATCAGCCTTGGAAGCAGGGTGAATCTAATTGGCGTTTGCACGCATTGCGAGATCAAGCTGTGTACCTCTTTGGGTTGGCCTTATTGATTTGCTTGCCTTTAGGATATTTTTGGCTACATCAAGCCAAAGTCGCTCATTCCATAAGTGATCGAGACTTTAGGGCTGACGTAAGGGCGCTCAATCAAGCTCAAGTATTACTGGAAAACCACAAGGACGATATCGCTAACAGCAGCCAAATTTGGAGCTTCTCGCCTAGATACATTGAGTCTAAGTTCTCAATCAAAGAAGCGCAGGAGATTGCCCAAAGCTCTTATCTGCAAAAAAGAGAAATACTACAGCGCTTTCAAGAACTGGGCGCAAAATATGGCTCGCGAGATATGGCCTATGCTCTTGATCTAGATGATTTGATCAAGCGCTTTGGCAAAGGGGTGAAAGTAGAGCGTGAGGTCTCTACTGTCCGCTGGCTCACTGTTCAGATCGAAAGTAATCTGCGGGCCCTAAGTAGAGCAAAATACAATATGAAATCCGAGCCCAGTCGGCGTGTGATTGATGGTAGACTGATCCTATTAGGCGTTTGGGCTTCGTTTGGGCTGGTTTTGTTGTTATTTGTACGCAGTAGTTGGAAGACCTTTTTGTTGAGTCTGGTGAGTGGCTTGGGCTTGTTTCTGGTCCAATCTCTTGTCTTTGGTATTGGGATGGCGACGGATATTCTGCCACAAGAGGAGGAATTTGTCGTCCTCATTTTGATTCTCAACTGGTTGATATTAGGAGGGGTAGCGTTCCTCGGAGAGGTGAAAAGTAGCCGGCAACAGCAGATCCGTATGATCGCGCTCAGCCTCTTTACCGTGTTGACCACTATCATCCCCGCTATCTCCAAAGAAATGATTGCTGGCGGTTCTGATCGTGAAACTACCGTACTCTATCTCGTCAGTTGCGGCATCACTTTTATCCTTTGGAACCTCCTGCTCCAAGGTCGGATGCTCCAATTGGTCGTCTCTCCTAAGCAGAAATAATCCACCATAGCACAAAATCATGTACAGATTATTTGATGGGTTCAAACCTGCTTTTTTTAAGACTTGGGACCAAAATCTGCTCCTCAATTGCCCTGCGCTTTGGGCGACTAAATTTCATTATGCCCTCATCTTGGGTGTATTGGGCTTGGCATTGAGTAGTATGACGGTTTGGCTGATACCGATTGAGGTTTCGGCCTTGCCGAACGCTTGGCTCCATTTGCTGTATGCAGGAATTCCTAGTGCGCTCTTCTTGGGGATTTGGGTTTGGCAAGTCTCACTTTTCAAAATCGACAAAGCGTTCGGCGAAGCCGGCACTAAAACAGCCCTCAGAGATCAAATGATCTATGCCTTGATCGTCATCATGGCCATTGGCTTGCCGCTCTTACACAATTATCAGATCAGCGAAAAAAGTCGTCAGAGCATTTCAGATGCAGAAATGGTAGATGATATCAACCTGCTCAATGTGATGTCTGCTTTTACGACCAATTATGGCGTTCATTATAACCGCGAGGACAACATTGTCCCACTTAGTGAACGCTTTAAATACTATTCCTTTACGAATTACGCTTACTCGCTTGCGGCTTTCGAAAATGCAAAAAGTTCTGATTACAATCGTACCCGTTTTATCTATCTGAGCCAGCCCATTAATAAAGCAAAGGCCTTGGATGGCTTAGATAAATACCTAAAGCTAGTTGATAAGTACAGTACCATCCCTTTTGAAATGAGTGCGGAAAAAATTTATGAGAAGTTTGATAGATTGAACCAAGAGGGGGAATACATTAGTTTATCGAGTGCTTTTAATTCAGCTGAGGCTCAAGCAGAAGACAATCTAGTATTGTTACAAAGAGTGAAACTGGGTCAAACTCATTTGCTGGGGGATAAGCGTTGGAAAATACCCGTATTCTTGTTCTTTTGGGGCTTTGTGCTATTGCTGGTCGGCCTCCAAACCAGTGGTCGTATTTTGCTTTTTAGTGCGATACTTGCTTTTGTTTTAGGCTTAGGAGCTATGGTCTCAGCCAATCTTCTGCGGTACTTTGGTGGTATTAATGAAGGTAGATACTTGTCGCTTTTTATCCTTTGTGCAATGGCTGTTTTAGGAGGTATTTTACGCTTTGGCAAAAAGACTAGTCAAAAGGGTTTGATTTGGCGTAAGATGATGCTTTCCCTCTTTGTATTTGGTTTAGTGTTAGTGCCCATCAGTGCCTTTTGGTTCACTTATGAAGTGAGTGAAGTTTTTAGAAATTGGGAGAGTAGGCTTGCCGCTCAGGGGATGTGGTTCTATGAATACATGCTATTTCTAGGCAGCGTCCTGCCTTTAGTGTTCTGGAATCTAGGCATCCGTCAGGCTTTCAATCGCCTTCATGTGCGTCCTAAATCACACTAGCCTATGCAGAGGTTGCTATCTAGATTGGTCCCTGTTTGGCTCAGGCAGTTTGATCGTAAACTGTTGCTCAGGTCGCCCCATATTTGGGCGACTAAAGTGCATTATGTGGCCTATACCCTGTTGATCATATATACTTTGGCTACGCTTTGGACGGCCATGGTACCGCTAAGCTTGCAAAATGCTACCTATCCGCACTGGTATTTGATAATGCCGATCCCACCTCTCTTGGTGGTATTTGCTTATTGGGTCTATAGGGTAAGCCTCTTCAAACGAAGCAAACAGTTTGGGGAAGCTGATAGCCAAAGTCGCTGGCAAGAACAGGCGACATATCTACTGGTGATTGCGATGTTTTGCGCGATCCCTTTAAGCCTCAACTTTCAACACATCCAACGGCTTGGCAACTTAGTCTCAGATGAGACCTTAGCGGCAGAGATTAATCATCTCAATACGGCCTACAATTTTTTTCGTGGCCTCGATGATGATGAGCGATGCTCTTATGATTCTTGGTGTTTTGACCGCTTCAATCCCTATATCAAACTAGCGGTTGCAATGAAGGACGAAAATGAGAATCGAGCCTTGTTTCAGGAATGGATCGAAGGCTCAAGCCAAGCGCAGGAGGCGCTCATCAATGAGTACATCCGCATCCTCAACAAATACCATTATGTACCATTTGCAATTGAGAGCAACTTTGTCTTAGACAACTTTCATAACCAACCTTATCGCGATTTCGACGAAAATTACAGTCAAACCGAGCTACTTGACGCCGAAAGCAGAACAGCAGAAAATATTAAGCTGATCAGTTTTTGCAAGGCTGGAAAAAACCATTTTCTGCAGCCAGAATATGTACTGTACATATTGGGATTTATGCTGTGGAGCTTGATCGCCCTTATGCTCTTTTTCAAGCTAGGGGCAAGAATCTTTTGGCTGGCAATGGGGATTAGTACCTTGGCTGTATTTGTATTAAACCTTATTAGCAGCCTCTTAGTTGGGCTGCTCTCCTTCAACATTTCCATTGTATTTGTCGTATTACTTGTTGTATTGGTGGCTCTATTTGCTAGGTATAGTCTCAAGGCTAAAAAGACTCCAAAACTGGTCCAATTAGCCATTGGCTTATTGATCGGCCCTCTGCTATTTAGCCCTTTTCTGGTATTGAAAATGCTACGCCTAGTATCTATCTATCTTATTAGTGAAAGTATTTACTTTGGTGAACTTGGCTACATGCTGGCGACGCTTGCCGGCCCAATATTGGTTTTGATTCTATGGAATTGGAGCCTCGAAAAACGTCTATCGAATCTGGAAGCTTCTCCTAAATCTCGCTAATCATGCAGCGATTATTCCAACGTCTTACTCCAAATTGGCTACAACGACTCGATCGTCATCTCCTGCTCAATGATCCGATTCTTTGGGCTACGCGCATCCATCATGTGTTCTTTTGGGGCGTACTAGGCCTATTGCTAGCGGGTTTTTATGGCTATTATGTCCCCGTCGGGGAACGCCATGCCTTATTCTGGGCAGGGGGGACCTTCTTGATGGGACTGCTAGCTATGGGAGGCTTGATCCTTTGGTGGACTCGGCTCTTGAATTTTCCGGCTACCCAGCAAGCGGGTCGTCTCAAAGGCTGGCTAAGTATTCGTAATCTAATCGTCTTTTTGCTTGGTACCGGCCTCCTGAGTGCGATACCGGTCTTATATTATGAGCTCATCGCTCAACGTTGGTATGAACTACGCTTGAGCTTCGCTCCCCTAGGGATGGGCGGTAGCACTACAGAAATGCTGGCTGAAAATCACATTTGGCCCGTCTGGCTGCTAGCAGTTTTGCCAGTGTTTTGGCTGCTGAGCGATATGGCCAATTACATGCGCAAACGTGAGTTTTGGTTGACCATAGGCATGGCCCTTGCTTTGGGCAGTCTCTTGACTTTTATTATCGATGCCATTGGGCCCGGCAAAGACACTGCCTTGCCCCTTTTTATTGTGATTTTTTTGGTGGCTCAAGTGCGCTTCTTGGTGGAATGGGTTTTTGAAGACAATCCCGCGCAAGAGCGATCTGTCGTCGCCCAAATCATCTTTCTCGGCCTATCTAGCCTGCACATATGGTTGATTCCCACGGCGATCTTGACTGCTGTGGAGTATAATATTTATATCGAAAACCCTGAGCTTGTGATAGGCTGGCAAGTGGTCTCTTGGCTTATTGGCGCTGCCTTCTCGCTTTTTATGTGGCACCGATGTTTTCGTCCGAAAGTCTTAGATTTATATCTACAGCCACCTGAGTAGAAATTAGCTTATGTATCGCTTTATAGCTACGATTAGCCCTGCCTTCTTGCGTAAACTAGATCAAAATCTTTTGATCAATCACCCCTTTCTTTGGGCGACACGCATCCATCATGTGCTGTATTGGGCATTGTTAGGAAACATTTTTGCGACTTGCTACGCCTTTCTATTGCCAATCAACGAGCAAAGCATACCTTCTCCTTGGTCAGGAACGATTGTCTTGAGTCTTCCTATCCTGATCGCCTTGGTGCTCTGGGCGAAGTCGCTGCAAGAGCGCGCTTATTGGCAGCACCAAAAGACAGTTCCAGATGCTGTGCTCGGGCGCAACTTATTGCTTTTTGGCTTAGGTAGCCTCCTGATTAGTGTCATTCCGATCGTTTATTTTGGGATTGTCAGCATGCGGCTAAATGCCTTGATTGATTATGGCAATTATGAATTTATCAGTTTGCGTGAACAATGGGTTTGGCTGATTTTCCCCTTCTTCTGGATGCTGGTAGAAGTTTTTGCCTATTTACGCTGGCATCAAATCCTCTGGGCCTTCGTGATTGGCATTAGCCTCTTTATACTGGAAAGCATGTTTTTTGGCCTAGCGGTAGCGGGTAGTGGTGGGAATAGTGCCCCAGCGGTTCTATTTTTATTGTTTTTGGTGCAGCTCTTTGCCTTCACCGTAAGTGCCTATAGCTCAGGGGTCAAATCCCGCTTTGGCCGCACTTGGCAGACAGTGTGCTTGGTTTTTTCCAGTCTGATATTATTGACTATCCCGACGCTCTTTTTTGGAGTTTCTCGCATGGAGGCAAATGCGAGCTTCGAGAAGCGAGAACTGCTATTTTGCTGGTTGGTGGGCTTAGTTTTAGGAGCAAGCATTTGGCATTTTGGGTTTCGCAAGCGGATCTTAGCCATACAGGCCCAACCCAATTCATAAGCATGAAACGACTTTACAATAGGCTCATTCCGGCCTTCTTTAAACGCTGGGACCATCATTTATTGATCCATCACCCATGGGTTTGGGCTACCAAAATCCATCATATCGCCTATTGGTGGCTTATCAGTTTAGCGCTGCTCTCAGGTATAACTTGGGGGCAAATGCAAATCTATATGATGTGCTATCAGGCTGATATGGATAGGATGGAAATTACCCTGCGATTTATCGAGCTAATTAAATTTTTGGGATTGGGCTTTTGGCTTTGGCGTCTGAGCGCTCACCATTGGCTGCTCTCAAAAGTACCCCTCTCCCAAAAGTCCCTCCTCAAACGTAGTGCGAGTCTATTTCTGGGGGTGATAGGCCTTAGCTTTCTGCCGGTCTTCTATGTTGCTTTACTGGTCTGGCAAGGGATTCCCGCAGAACTATTTCTAGCGCATAGTTTTTGGTCGCTTGGCTGGTATAAATTACTCATCACGGCACCCGTCTGCTATCTCTTACTCGAAATCGCGGTGCAGCTAAGGGCCAGAGATTTTTGGGCCCTTCTGATAGGTCGAATCTTACTGATGGCCATTTCCCTATTCGCTTATAACATTTTTAGTAGCATCCTTATCCACAAAGATTCCATCTATCAATTAGGATTGCCATTGTATATCTTAGGCGAAATATTTTTGCTCCTCCGCTTTGGCTACTTAAAGAAAAAGAAACGATATAAGATCAATCTGCAGGTGGCCAGTCTGGCTATGATTCCCATCATATTGAGCTTTGTACAAATCTTTTGGCTATTTGGGATTGTGTACGAATTCCTTTTTGATGAAAACCCTGTTGAGCTAGGCTTGCTGTTCGGGATCTATCTCGGCTTTATCGGCCTTGGACTATTCCTCTGGCACTTATTCTTTCGTAAACGCATTACCCAACTGTATCTACAGGCACGTTCTTAGATTTTTTACTCCCGAAAGCTTTAGGGACGCGGAACGTTTATCATCAAAGGGCGGCATGTATTTAGCGATTTGTAGCTGCGGCATGCATGCCGCATAAAAAGACAAGCGTTCCGCGCAGCGGCAGACCTCTAAACGCTCCTCAATGCTCACCCCCGCCATAAATCCACATGGCTTGGGTCTCACCTGCTTTTTCAAATCCATTGCGGGCATAAAAATCGATCGCCTTACCATCCGCTGTCAGCATCTGCATATGGAAATCGCCGTAGATTTCCTGCATCTGAGCTAAGATCTTTTTACCGATCCCGCGGCCCTGAAAATCAGGGTGTACCAAAAGATGGGGGTAATAGACCACCAAATGCCCGTCCGAAATGGCATTGCCCAAACCGACTAAGCGTTCGCCGATCCAGGCGCTCAGCAAAGTATGAGAATGACGTAGCGCCGCCATCAACTGCTGTGGCTTATTTGCTGAACTCCATTCGTTGGCACGATATAGCTCAAGCACAGCCGCCTCCGGTAAATCCCGGCGGTCTGAAATCAAAACTTCCATGTGTAGGGGATATTAACTCTCTTTATCGACGTAATAACGCAAGGCCGTATTGATCACATCTTTGACGCGAATCCCTTTTTGCTTGGCAATCTCTCGGGCACGATCCAAAACTTCCTTGGTGATCATGGTGCTGAAACGCTCCATCTCCTCGCGTTTTTGGGCGGCAGTTTGCGGCTGCTTCTGCTTGGCCCAAAGCGGCTTTTCTGGGATGATCTTGTCAAAAACATTATTGTCGAGCGCTTCTTCGATGGTATCGAGAAAGCTCTTACGTCCGCCTTTAGCACTAGTTTTACGCTCCGGGCGAGACTTTTGCATCTGTTTATCGATGCTATCTAAAAAACGCTTCTTGCGTCCGCCAGAGCTTCTTTTTGCTTCTGGACGCGTCGTTTTGTTGCTTTTTGCGGGGGTTTTAGGAGTCGTCGTTTTACTTCTCCGTAGCGGAATAAGGTCTGCTAAGACATCGTCGCCGTATGCCTCTCCTCCCATCGATTCCAAAAATTTCTTCGCCATTATTCCTTTTTTGAGTATTAAGTAGAGGGTAGAAAGTACTGAGACTATTTCTTGCTACTACCTACTAAATACTTTCTACTTAATACTAACTACTATCATCTATACGGCCATCTCTGCTGTTCCTCTTCCCATTACTTCTAGCGCAAGCGATCGATAATCAGCGGCGCCATTGCTACGTGCGTCATAAGCAAATACATGCTGTCCAAAGCTCTGGCACTCAGCCAAGGTGACATTGTTGCGAATGCGAGTGGAGAAGATCGCTTCTCCATATTCGTTTTCAGCGGCTTGGATCACGTCTCGGTGCAATACTTTGCGAGAATCAAATTGCGTAATCACAATGCCCAACAATTCAAGGGTCTGATTCATCCGCGTCTTGACGGTCCGCAGGATCTTGATAAAATCGTTCATCCCTTGGAGCGAAAGCACCTCTGGTTGCAAGGCAATCACCACAAAATCACTGGCCGTCAAAGCCGAGATCGTCAAAGCGCCCAATGAAGGCGGGCAGTCGATCAAGATATAATCGTACTGATCCTTGATCGCGGCTAAACTCTCTTGGAGAATAAACTCCTTGCCCACCTCATTATTTTTTTCAAAAGCGGCGAGATGCACGCTGGAAGGGATGATATCTAAATCCCCAATATCTTGTATCATCTTGGTGATGTCGTCCTGAAACGCCAAAACCTGGTAGATGGTTTGCGACTGCTTGCCTAGGCCCAAACACATGGTCGCGTTGGCTTGTGGGTCCATGTCAATCAGTAAGACATTGTTCCCTTCTTGGGCAAGACCGGCGGCAAGATTTACGGTGGTTGTGGTTTTTCCTACCCCTCCTTTGTGGTTCGCAATTGCTATTACACTCATCGATTCATTTTGCTAACGTAAATTCCTATCTCTAGGATACTTAAAGGTAGCCAAAGTATGGCAATTTTCCCTAATTTCGGGCATGAAGCTGCTTAAACCCTTCAAAAGTCAGGCTGATCCAGAAGCTTATCGCCGTCATCGACAGGCGCTACAGTTTTTGCATGTGGTAGGGGAAGGAATTCGGCAAGTAGACGGGACACTACGCGACGGTTTTGATCGGGTCGAAGATGGCTTAGATAGAGTAGGGGACGGGCTCGATCGGGTTGAGCAGCAAGGCCGCAATATCCATCATGCTGTGCTGGGCCAAACCGAAGTGATCCGCCAAGGATTTTTCGGAGTAGAACTTAGCTTAGAGGCGGGTTTTGACCAAATGGCAGAAAAGCTCGATACCCAAACTGAGGCGACGCGTTCGTTGGAAAAGAACCTTATCCTCAGTTCTCAGCAAATCCAAGAAGGCTTGCAAGGTCTTAGAGCGAGCCTTGATATGGGTATGGTAGATATTGTGTCTCAATTTGAGTTGCAACGGCATGAAATACAGCAAGGCTTCGAACGCTTAGCAGACCTGCTCGAAAATAGTCGCAAAACCCAGGCACGTGAGCGTTATCTGGATGGTAAGCAAGCTTACGAACGCTATGAGGTGCATCCCGACGAAGCGCAATTTATGACCGACGCGCGGGACTACCTCCAAGAAAGCGTCGATATCTACCGTGGCAATCCTTTTTGTCATCTCTACCTCGGACATATTTTTCAAGATCCGGGACATCTTTATGATCTCAGCAAAGCCTTAAATCACTATCAGCTTTGTGCTACCTACGCCAAAGGTTTGGATAACAAGCCCCTGGCTGCTTTGGGCTACTTTTTGGCTGCTTGGATTAGCTATGTCTTGGGGGATACCGACGCGGCCATTGACCAAGCTCAAAAGGCCTTGGAGTACGATGACAAAGGCATTCCAGAAAACTACTATAATCTGGCGCGCTTCTATGCCCATAAAAAAGAAGCCAATCGGGCTTTGACCTATCTCGACAAAGCCGTGCAGGATTT
>JBCCQN010000270.1:0-9781 GCA_039024315.1 Bacteroidota bacterium | reverse complement strand
GCGATTTGTTCCCTCAGCTTGGAGCTCAAACTGGTACTCTAGGTAGTCGAACAAGCGTTCTTCGGAGAAGTCCTCTACCAAGACAAAACTCAAAAAATCTACGATTGGGAGTTGGCGGTTTTGGATGTGCCGAAGCCCGATATCGAAGAGTTTATGAGTTTTGTCTTGGTAGAGTACTACTCAGAAGAAAGCTAATTCGCCTACCTAGAATAACATTATTAGCTCCAAACTGAGGGGGCAAATCGCGACCAATGGTTTGCTGGTTACCGTTATGCGCTCAAGGTGTATCTGTTGAGTCGGGTGTCTTTTTATGAGGTGGCGGGGATACTGGATCGTTATGCGTTTTCGGATCGGATTCTGAGTAATGCGTTTCGGATGTTGGAGTTGCTAGAGCGCTAGGTGAGCTGGGAGGCTCTTTTTGGCGGGGCTGCATCGTAGGATTGTTCCAACGCCAAGTCACGATGCTAGTGATGATGCCAGCAATCGTAACCACTATGCGAATCCACATCTGCTCGATAATCCAAATTTGACCCACCACAATCGAAACCCACAATTGGCTGATCACCAATATTTTGAAGCCAACAGGTACTGTCTGCTTAGATTGAAAATCACGCAGCATTTTGCCAAACCAACGATGATTGAGCAACCAGTTGTACATGCGGTCTGAGCTACGGACGTAGAAGTAGGCAGACAATAATAAAAAGGGAATCCCTGGTACACCCGGAAGAGCCGCACCCACATAGGTCATCACTAGAGAAAGACTCCCCAGGACAAAAAATATAGACTTTTTCGCTTTCCGAGATAAGGGTTTAGCCATTTGCTAAGCGTTCGTAAAGCGCATCCAAATTAGCGGTATCATTTGCGTCAATACGCCTGATTTGGGTGGCTTGGTTCTTTTCCAAAGAACGCAAAATTTCTTCATAGGCCTTACTCAACTGCTCAAATACTGGGATCGACTCATGTGCTTCCTTGACTGAGCGTTCCGCGATGCGGCTATACAAAAGCTCGGGCTCCGCTTCTAAAAAGAAGATTTCATCGGGTAATTGTACACAAAATAAACCCGCTAAATCCTCAATCGGATTGGCATGAAAAGACTCGTAAATAAAGGCCAAAAGAGCAGCACTCATCGTTTGACCTTCCGCAGCTTCGGCATCGGCGAGATATAGTAAATATCCCAGTTCGGTTTCAAAACGGCTATCTAAATCTTTGAGTACCGCTTCCTCCAAACCCTCTGGCCGGAGTTTAGGCGCATAAAATTTTGCGTAGACCAAGGTGTCCACTAGTGGATGGCGCTCAAAAAACAGTCGTGCTTTCTCTTCCTTTTCTTCATTGTCTTGGAGGAGGTGAAAAAGCAGCATGGAGGCAAAAAGAGCTAAGCCTTTCAACTGTGGGATTTGCTTATTATCGGCTTCCTCACTGAGGGTATTGACAAATTTGCTAAACTGATAAAGCGGACTTTCGGGATCGATGCGGCTTAAATCAATATGCGGGACAAAGACGAAGCCCCAATCAGTTTGATTTAAGTCTTGTAAGCGCTTAAGTAAGGTGCTTTTGCCTGAGCCATCTAAGCCGGTGATAAGTGTGCTTTTCATTCAGTTTAGTTAAAAGTAGGAAGCGTTTGAGATCACAAATTCTAGCTGCGAAAAAACAACATTCTTCTATAAATCGTCAACTCTCTGCAAATGAAAACGAATTTTCTACTGATTGTTCTAGGGGCTTTTCTGTTTTTGATCGCCTGCCAACCTACCGAGTCTGCAGCGGTAGCTGAAACCCCTCCCAGCAAAAAAGGACTGGTCAAGATCGCCATCATGTATCCAAACGGAGAGGACCACACTTTTGATATGGATTACTATGCCACCAAGCATATGCCGATGGTGGCCAGTTTGTTTGGAGAGGCTATGATTGATATGGAAATCGACAAAGGCCTTGCCGGCAGGACACCAGAAGACGATATGCCCTACCTCGCAGCAGGCTATTTCTTTTTTGAGTCGATAGAGGCTTACAATCAGGCCTTTGGCCCCAATGCCGACCAGATACTAGGGGACATTCCTAATTACACCAATATCCGGCCGGTGATACAGATCAGCGAGGTGGTGAGATAGGAAAGTCTTTTTAAATAAACACAGAGGCACAGAGTTGGTATTTGATTTTCAAATCCTCTGTTTCTCTGTGCCTCTGTGTTCAACTCTCTAGCGCTGCCCGAATAATATCTAGACTCTTCTCTTGTAGCTCCTCCGGGCTAAGTCTAGCATCCAGATGATGCCAATCCTTTTGATCAAATTGCTCCCATTGGGCCAAGGCCTTGGCTTGAAATGTGAGAAAGCTCTCAGGACTCGGCTTGTCGCTGAGTCCACATTCGTAGCGCGAGAGGACTTTTTTTCTTTTTACCGCTTCGCGCAACGCTAAGTCTAGGTGGATCACAAGATCCGGCCGAGGGAAGCGTTCGCCGAGGGCGTGTACCAAAGCTAAATCTGCACCCAAGGCCAACTCAGTCGCAAAGTATTTATAGTAATAGCTATTGAGCAAGATGATCGACTTATCGCTGGCCATGGCTGTATCAATCGACCAGATCAGGGCATGCCCCAAAAAGAGCAGCCGTGAATCTGGCGTCAAGGCGCAAAGAAAATCGTCGATTTGACGCTTAGATTGAAAGGGCAGACTCTCAGTGGGACTTTTGAGTAGGTCCCAAATATCTGCCTCATAGACATCCGGAATTTGCTGTAGCAAGGCATCCACCAAGGTGCTCTTGCCGACCCCATCGCCACCTGTGATACAAATAAGCTTTTTCATTGGATTTGATCGACTGCTTTGAGGATGTCCTTCGGATCGACGCCCCGCTCCTTGAGATAATCAAAGTAGGAGGGCTTTTTGACGAAATAATTTTTGATCGAGATAAATATGTCTACAAATAACTTGGCGAAAAGCATCATGGTAATGCCCCAACCGATCTCCTCTGCAATCAAGGCAAATACAAGGTAGGGTGCTTTGATTCGGGCCTTTAGCTTTTGCCACCAGCTATCTTCAGGCAAAACATCCGAAAGTTTGCGACTGATCTCAATTCTTGGCCAAAAGATCAAGCCGTTGAGTTTGAGGAAGGTCAGGATACGCTGATGAAACTTGGGAAAGAGGTTGAAATTGAATAGGCACATCTCTATGTCCTGAAAATAATCATGATAGGAATGCTGAAAATCTCCTTTCTTCTCGAATAGGGCCAAGCGTTTTTTGAGACGAGTCATCAAATAGCCATTCTTTGGCTTTAGCTTAGCCAGCAAAGTAGGACTCACTATGCCCGAACAAAGATTGGTCAAGGTGAGGGTGAAATAGGCCTTCTCAGTGGCATTACTCTCGGCAAATAGTTGGACTAGCTGATCTTCATCCCAATCGTCGCGCGATAGCAAAAGATTATGCACATCCATACAATCTCTGATGCCGCACTTATAAACCCCCATATGGAGGATTAGGTGCAGGAGATTGTGTGCTGGAGAAAGCTGCTTGGCTTTGACGCCTTCAAAGACAAACTCGCTGCTTTCTTGCCAGAGTCTATCTAAGTTTACCGTATACTTGGAGGTAGGAGATTTGATGCCCCATTGGGTACCGATGATGCATTTGAAATTGCGACTGATAAAAGGGATACCCGTATGGCTAAACTTGGTGGGTTTTTGCTTTTCGCCACTCCAGCCAAAGCCAAGCGGTATATAGTCTAGGCCAAAGTACACATCCTGTATGCGGTCCCAGTCCTCCATGTGGACGAGCATATCAAAGTCGTTCATCTTTTTATAGCCGAGATCGTGATAGGCAGTATGGATGAGCAGATTGCCTTTGAGGATGGCGGCATCTATGCCTTGCTCGGCAAATTGGGCGAGATAGATTTTTGCCTCTTGGTTGCGATCGTGATTTTGTTGGTGGACCTTGCTGTGCATGGCCTCGAACATTTCCACCACTTCTGGCAATAATAAGCCTGAGTAGCCCAAGCGCTTGAGTTGTACATAGGTCCAAGGGCCCAGTTTCCACTTTTTGCAGTATTGAAAGAAGTCTTCTTGGGCCTTGAGATCCCCTTTGATCTCGACTAAGGCGGCTCTGATTTCTTCCTTTTCTGATTCGCTGATCTCGATCTTACTCAAGCGAGAGGCGATATAAAACTTATTCTTCATCTGCGATGAGATTGATTTCACCAGTAGCTCCGTTCATCTGCAGTTGGTCGCCAGCCTTGACTTTGTCCATCAAGCCTTTGACGCCTACCACAGAAGGAATCCCCATCTCTCGACACAAGATAGCCGTATGGCTGAGCAAATTGCCTCTCTCTGAGATGACACCGCTTGCCTTAGCAAACAGATTGATCCAGCCCGGTTCGAAGTGATGGGCCACGAAAATAGCTCCGGGAATCTCCTCTTTCAAATCAGGACCATCGATGATGACCACTGGCCCTTGCACAATGCCGCTGCAGCAACCGGTGCCCTTAAAATGATCTTTGGCGTTGACATCAGCCATTTTTTGTACCGCTTCCAGGCCTTCTGCAGTTTCTAGATAGCGATGTGCGTGCTCAATCTTGGCGTATTCTTGATATTGGGATTGGCGTTCCGCGACTAGCGGCCGATAAGAAGAAGTCAAGCCAACATCCAAAATCTCGTCATACTCTAAATAAAGATAGTCTCGCTCTCCCTCCAACAAGCCTTGTTTTTGCAAATCCAAACCCATGGCTGCGAAAAAGCTTCTCGCTACATGGAAGGATTTTGTACGCATGAAACGATAGTTCTCGCGATCTCTAATCCGCGGTAAAGTCGCTTTCACCCATTTGGTCAGCAACCAGCGCTTAAAGGGATTGCGAGCGTAGGCCTTACCTAGTACTTCCTGATAATCAAAGCTGAAGAGGCTGTGCTTCTTCTCATAATCCATCGCAATATTGGTACGCATGAAATCAATAAAGCTTGCGGGATCATTTTTGTAGTTGAGGGTTTCCATTTTAAGTTCCCCCACGGCAGCACGTTCGCCGAAGGCCTCAATATAAGCCTCAATCTTTGCGAAAAAGGCGGGGTGCTCTTTAGAAAGAATCTCAAGGACTTTAGTGGATTCCTCTTCGAGGAACAATTTCTTAAGTACTTCCTCTTGGCGTGCCTCTTCACATAAAGCCTGAAAATCCTTGACGATCTGTACCGAAACCACATCTCCTTGCGCAAAGAGAATGTCATTGACAAAGTTGGGATGCTTCTCAGCTAGGCGTGAGTTTTTGACGATCCTTTTCAAGGAAGAAAAGAGGATGAGGGTATAAAAACCATTGAGCATAGGGCCCAACCAATTGTCGCCAATTTGATCCTCAAACTTCTTATATTCTTCTACTAGCTGGGCGTGTGATTGTCCGGTCAGGGCTTTGAGATCATACTCTTTAATGCCCTTCATATAGACGTTTTCAAAGCGACTGCGGTGCTTATTGAAATTGACAAAGGCTCCGATTAGATTGAAAAGCAGCTTGATATAGGCGAGCGGACCGGGCCTAACTTTTGGCTTCTCAAAATCAGCTGGGTCCATATTCCAGCCCTTGATGATCCACTGACTACTTTTTTTGCCAAAGGGGAGTTGATATAAGAGCTGCTGCCAAGCGGTGACATTGTAGTACAAAGCCCCATGAATCGGCCCAACCATATTAGATAGTAATTCTTTGCTGGCCTCCATACTCGCCTTGGGCATACCCAAGAAGTCCTTCATGCTCGAATAGCCAGTGTCATATGTGTGGCGAGCAAAAGTGATAGACAAAGGCATGGTCAGTCCCGGATAGTTTTCCCCGATATTGGCGTTGTCCCAGATCCGAATCACCTTGGCTTTGGGCTGACTGGTTATCGGCCGGATCTGCAACCAATAAACCTTACCTGCTGCAATGGCTAATTCTATATCAACGGGCATGCCTTTCAACTCACTTAGCTTTTGAGTGCCGCTAAATATCTCCGGCACCAGCTTTTCGACTGCCCTTTTTATTTCTTTACCGCTTCGCAGAACGCTTGTCTCTGGCCCGAAGACTTCGCCTTTAAATTCATCTTCCTCATTGAGATACTCTGCGATGCCTTGATGCGGCTTTTGCACCATAAATGCTTCGGCCCGACCCGAAACTAAGGCTTCGCCTAGGCCGGGCACAAGATTGAGCATAGCTACCTCTTGCCCCGGATCCAGCGGATTGTGAGAAAAAACCACCCCTGCATAGTCTGGGCTAAGCATCGCCTGCAGGATGATCCCAAAATTGAATTCTCCCTCCGTTTCGTACTTAAGTTGTCTTACCTCTTTAAAAGCGTTGAGCACCAAACCAATGGCCTGAGGCATGTCTTCTGGACTGATATTGATTTGGGTATTAAAGAGGCCTGCGAAAGATTTTTCTTTGCCATCCTCAACTGCCGCGCTAGAACGAACCGCCCAAAGTGAATCGGGGGCTATATTATTTTGTTCTCGCCATTGGCGAACGATATCCTCAAGGCTTTGCTCCCCAGCCAATACTTGAGCTAAACTATCGTAGCCCAAGACATAAAAGGGCGGAACCCTAAAACCGTTTTCTTGTAAATAGCCTAAACCAAGGGCCTTGGCCCCGTGTTGGTTCGCCTCAAGGTGGGTGTCTTTGCTGTGTTGAATCATATGCTTCTCCTCTCGCTACTTCCTTTTCCTCCTCAAGGAGCCCAAGGGCCTTCCTTTAATTTCAAGATTATGGAATTAAGATCGTCGGACATAAATTACCCCATAATATGAAAATTATCATTACGGGGGCTACAGGCTCATTAGGAGCGTATTTGGTGCGACATTTTGCCAAAGCTGGGCATGAGATCGTCGCGCTAGGCCGAACTGCTGAGCCTCCTCAGAAGCTCTTGGAGCTAGCAAAAAGCTATATATCTGCTGATATCACTGAGCCCTTTTCCCTTCCTGAGGCGGACCTTTGCATTCATGCAGCGGCTATGTCGGATGATAGCGGGAGCAAGGATGATTTTTATCAAGCCAATGTGCTAGGAACTGAACATGTGCTAACTGCCGCGGCCAAGTGCAATACCTTTATCCAAGTATCTTCAAGCTCGGTTTACTATCCCTCAGAGCAAACTTTAGAGGAATCAGATGCGGGCAAACCTAGTCTCGATAAGCTTTCAAATTATGGCTGGTCAAAGCTTTTGGCGGATCAAGCAGTGGAAAAATCAGACTTGAACGAGCGAGTATTTATCCTCAGACCAAGGGTGCTGTATGGGCCAGGAGACAAAATGATTATGCCTCGGCTGATGCGCATGGTGAGAAACGAAACCTTTAATTGTCCGGGGCCAATGGACATTGCCGTATCCATGACCCATTATGATAATTTTTGCCATGCGATAGAGGCTTGTTTGGCATCCCCGCTGCGCGGAACGCATATCTTTAATCTAGCGGATGAGGAGACTTATCAGTTGATTGATGCTTCTAGGATGATCTTGGAAGCCATTTATGGTCGCCGCCTTGCGGAACGTCAAATCCCTGTTGGTATCGTCAAATTGCTCGGACGCTTGCATTTAGGCGGGCTTTCCCCTCTCTTGGTAAGAGCCCTGACAAAGCCCATGGTATTGGATCAATCTGCTATAAAAACCCATACAAACTATCAGGCTAAGCGTTCTCTGCAGGAGAGCCTAAGCGAAATCTCTGCTTGGGTCAAACAGATTGGTGGAGCGGAAGTTTTGGCTAAAGCGGATAGGACGCTACCTTGGTTGTAAATGCAAGCTTTATTGTAGTCCTTTGTTTCCCTTCTGCTCAACATAACTTTACAGCAAGAAAAACGAGTGAACGAACGAACATTAGATGCTGCTGCTTTTCGTCGCCACGCCCATGAATTGGTGGATTGGATGGCCGATTACTTAGAGCAGATAGAGCAATATCCCGTCAAGTCTCAAGTCGAGGCTCGTGAAATATACAATCAGCTCCCTGCCAGCGCCCCGCAAGAGGCGGAGTCAATGGAAGCGATTTTTAAGGACTTTCAAGAAGTGATATTGCCGGGTATTACCCATTGGCAAAGCCCTAACTTCTTCTCTTACTTCCCTGCCAATAGTTCTTATGCTTCCCTTCTAGGTGAAATGCTTACTGCTACCTTGGGGGCTCAATGCATGATTTGGGAAACTTCCCCCGCGGCCGCAGAACTAGAGGAGCGAGTGATGAACTGGCTGCGAGAAATGATCGGCTTGCCTGAGGAATTTTCGGGAGTGATTCAATCCACTGCCTCCGATGGCACCCTGATCGCCATCCTGACAGCTAGAGAGAAGGCCAGCAATTTTCAAGTCAATGAGACCGGTTTAAGAAGACACCCTCAATATCGGGTGTATGCTTCTGGGCAAACCCACAGCTCTATCGAGAAAGCCGTCAAAATCGCGGGCTTGGGCCGCGAAAACTGTGTATATGTCGCTACGGATGAAAACTTTGCCATGGACCCCGCCGCTTTGCAAAAGACTTTGCAAGCTGATTTACAGGCCGGAGTAAAGCCTCTGTGTGTGGTTGCTACTCTCGGCACCACCAGTTCGACAGCCGTTGATCCTCTCGAACCCATCGCAAAAATCTGTCAAGAATATGGGGTCTGGTTGCATGTTGATGCTGCCTATGCCGGTAATGCATTGATCTTGCCAGAGTATCGGGATTGGATTAAGGGTATTGAAGGGGTTGATAGTTTCGTTTTCAATCCCCACAAATGGCTCTTTACCAATTTTGATTGTACGGCTTACTATGTACGCTCCGAGGAGTACCTGATCCGGACATTTGAAATCCTGCCGGAATACCTCAAAACCCGCAACGATAAGATTGTTAACAATTATCGCGATTGGGGCATTGCCTTGGGGAGACGATTTAGAGCCTTAAAGCTTTGGTTTGTGCTACGCAACTTTGGGGTGAAAGGGCTGCAAGAAAAGCTTCGCCTTCATATGCAATTGGGGCAGTGGCTAAAAGAGCAGGTAGCGGCTCATCCTGACTTCGAATTACTGGCCCCTGTACCACTCAATTTGGTTTGCTTTCGCTATCGCCCAGACGAAGCGTTGAGCGAAGCTCAACTCACCCAACTCAATCAAAGCATCGTTCAAAGACTCAATGATGGCGGTAAAATCTACCTGACTCATACTAAGCTCAATGGCATCTATACCATCCGACTGGTGGTTGGTCAAACGCAGGTGGCTCAGCGACATCTAGAAGTCGCTTGGGAATTAATTGTCAAAACCGCCAAAGAAGCGTTCCATGAAATGGATTGACCCTACTACCTATAAGCGAGCCAAGCACTTTGCCTTTTTCAATGGCCTTGATTATCCCCATTTCAATATTACGGCCATGGTGGATATCGCTCAGCTCTTGCCTTGGGCAAAAGAAAATGACTACTCTATCTTCCGGGTGATCTTGTACTTCGCTTGTCGTGCGGCTAATGATATACCGGAATTTAGACAACGAATCCGCGATGGAAAAATCGTAGAGCATGAATCAGCTCACCCCTCCTATACTTCGATGACTGATGATGGGGTCTTCAGTTTTACGGATGTACAGTATGTACCTGATTTACAGCGGTTTTTTGCTAATTGTGCCACTCAAGAAAGTCTGGTAAAAGGCGAAGCGAGTTTAGAAGATGAAGCCCATCGCGACGATTATCTTTTTGTAAGTAGTCTGCCTTGGATTCATTTTACCAGCTTTGTTCATCCGGTACATATTAGTGGCTTAGACTCGGTACCGCGACTGACTTGGGGCAAATACCAAAAAGAAGGCAAACGCATTGCGCTCCCCTTCTCGGTACAAATTCATCATGCCTTGGCGGATGGATCCCACGTCGGCG
>JBCCQN010000269.1:0-9964 GCA_039024315.1 Bacteroidota bacterium | reverse complement strand
CCTCAGTATACCTCTATGCCGGAGGATTATACACCTGAGACAGCGGACAGCACGGGATACGATTTCAGGGCAGGATTTTCTCAACTACAGCTCCTCGAGCAACGCTTAGTCCAAGCGCAAGCAGCTGGATCTGAAGTTTACTTCGTAATTTCGCCCATTATCTCAGGAGATTATATCCGCAATCGAGCGATCGAAAGCATGGCAGAAAGACTCAATATTCCTCTTTGGAACTATTCCAGAGATTCAAGGCTGATTGGTCAAAACCAATATTTCGGGGACGAAATCCACCTCAACCATGCCGGCGCTGAAATCATATCAAAAGACCTCGCCCATAAAATCAAAAACTATTCACCACCTGTGAAAGCAGTTTCATATGTCAAGGAATAAAACCATCATCTATATCATCGGCGCAGGACGCAGCGGCACCACTTTACTGGATGTGCTGCTCGGCAATGCCAAGGGGATTTTTAGTGGCGGAGAACTTAACCGATATGCCATAGATGAAGGCATCGTCAAAGGCTTAGAGAGCAAGCCAGAGCGGACGATATTTTGGGATACTTTTGGCAAGGAGTTTTTGCCACAAATCGACCTAGATCATCAAAAAGATGTCCATCATAAGGTCGAATACCACACCCAGTATCTCAAGCGCTTACTAGGCTTAAAAGACGCCAAAGCTTATAAAGAATATCAGAACTATTTGGAGAAGTTTTACCAAATGCTTTTTGATCGTATTGACGAAGACATAGTGGTAGATTCTTCTAAATATCCCGGCCGAGCCCTCGCCATGAGCGATACTCTCAATTACCGAACCTGCTACTTATACATCAAGCGCGATCCGGTGCAGGTGGTTCGCTCCTTCGCTAAGACGGATGTTTACATTCCGACCAAAAGCTGGAGTAGCGCGAATCTCTACTATTTGCTGGTCAATTCACTATGTCAGTATACGCTAAAGATGCTGCGTCCCAAGCATGCCGTGCATGAGATCCGCTATGAAGACCTGATCCTCAACACCGACAAGGTGCTCAACGATATAGAGGAAGCCTTTGACTTAGATCTCAGTACCGTCAAGCAGAAGGTGGCAAATGATGAGTATCTAGAGGTAGGCGAGCTATTTGCGGGCCATACCCTGCGGATGCAAGAGCGTATCAAGCTCCGCAAAAAGTTATCAGCCAAGCCGGACAGCAGCATCAAGGATAAGGTTACCCGCATTATCAATAGCCCTGTCTATACGCTCTAATTTTTGGAGAACTCCGCCCACATATCCGATTTAGCGCGCCTAGCGGTTTTGATGACCATCTACAACAGAAGGGAAAAGACGCTGGCGGCTTTGGAGCGTTTGTTTGCCCAAGATGTGCTCTCTCAGTTTCAGATGCAGGTCATCATTCTCGATGACGGCAGTACGGATGGGAGCAGCGAAGCAATCAAAGAGGCCTATCCAGAGGTTAAGATCATCCCAGGCGATGGTACCTACTTTTGGAATAGAGGCATGCACCATATTTTTGGGCAGGCTCTGGCCCAAGATTTCGATTTCTATCTTTGGCTCAATGACGATACTTTTTTGTATCCGGATGCCCTCAACAACCTTTGGTTGACTTGGCAAGGCCTTGGCCCTAAGGCCATTATCGCGGGTAGCACCGAAGATCCTGATAAGTTCGCACCTACTTATGGGGGTTTTATCCGCGTCAGTCGTTGGACGCTAAAACTAGTTGAAGTAGGCGCTTTAGATTTTGTCCAAGAGATTGATGCCATGCACGGTAACTGCGTGTTGATCCCCAAAGCAGTCAGTGATTTGGTGGGCAATATCGAGCCCTTTTACCGCCATCGCTGGGGTGATCCCGATTATGCTTTGCGGGCAAAAAAACTAGGGTGTAAGGTATTTTTAGCGGCTGGCTATATCGGCACTTGTCCAGCAAATCCCTTGGCGGAGGCATGGACAGATGTGAGTTTATCGTTCCGAGAACGCTTAGCCGATTTTCACTCCATCAAAGGTTATGGTCGTAAAGACTGGTTTTTTTACATGCGTCGACATGGAGGTATTTTATGGCCGCTACTTTGGCTGAAGCCTTATTTTGATATGCTCCTAAGTAGCATTCGCCACCGTATTAGTCCCCAAACTGCTTCATGAAAAAACTCCTCTTCATTACCTCCCAATTGCCCTTCCCTCCCGTCAAAGGAGGGGTAATCGTTTCATGGAATCTGCTGAAGCGATTGGCCGAGGATTTTGAAGTTTCGGTGGGCACGGTGCTAAAGGGAGAAGATCAGCAACATGAAGCGAACTTTTTAAAGCAGCTCACATTAGACGATTACTTTAGTGAACCCATTGAGATTGGGCGTTCGCCGAAGGCGCTCCTAACAAGCTACCTCAAGGGCGTACCGCTCAACTTCATCCGCAACTACTCTAGCGTTCTCGAAGAGAAAATACACCAAAGCCTTCCCCAATACGACTATGTGCTGATTGATCATTATGAAATGTTTCAGTACATCCCACAGCAATTGGAAGGCCCAAAAGTCATCTTGCATGAGCATAATGCAGAGCACGTCATGTGGGAACGCTACGCTCGCTTGACCAAAAATCCAGTCCGCAAGCTCCTGACCGCGCTAGAATCCCGCCGTATCAAAGCCAAAGAAATAGCGTTCTGCGAACGAGCAGACTTAGTACTCGCCTACCCCAATGATCGGAAGATCTTACAGGCCCTTTGTAGCTCAGCGGTTAATTTTCAGGAGATTACGCCTTGTGGGGAAGAAGAATTGCAGCAAGCACCCAAGCTGGAATGGAGTCAAACTGAGCCTGCACTGCTGTTTGTGGGTAGCTTGGGTTGGGAAGCGAATCGGGATGGCTTAGTATGGTTTCTTGAAAACGGCTGGGAGCAGCTAAAAGCTAAAGTACCCGCTGCTAAGTTTTATATCGTTGGAGCCGACCCTGACGAGCATTTACGCGGCCTTGCCGAACGCTTAGCCGATGTGGTATTGACGGGTTTTGTAGCAGAGGTAGAGGACTATTACAGCCGGTGTCGGGTTTTCGTATCACCTTTACGCTTTGGCAGTGGCATCAAAATCAAGGTTATCAACGCGGCACATCGAGGTATGCCTACCGTTACAACTCCCATCGGCGTAGAGGGAATGCCCTTTGTCAATGGGGAAGAGATTTTTTTCAACAATGATATCCTTAGCTTTGTTGAGCATTGTAGTCAACTCCTTCAAAATCAATCCCAATGGGAAGAAATGAGGGATAAAATTCGGCTATTTGCCCAACATCATTTTTCTTGGGCAGAAATGCTAAAACGGATCAGGAAGCAAATATTAGCTTTGGACAATTAGTTTTAGCCATAGACCCCGTTCCCAAAGGATAATTGGGGGAAAAGCACTTACTTCTGTGATATTATGGTTGAAAGTAAATCGGAGACTCTCGCTACAGACCTGAGTAAGTACGAATACGTACCAGCTATCTGCATAGTGGGCTATAATCGCCCCGATTCACTACGTCGCGTCTTAAGCGCTCTGGCACGATCTTTCTGCCCAGCAGGTGTACAATTGGTCATCAGTATTGACCGTGCTCTCACACCTGATCCCTTAAATGAAGAGGTATTTACCATCGCCCAGGAGTTCGTTTGGGACCGTGGCCCCAAAGAGGTTATCTGGCGGGAGGAAAATGTCAATCTGCCGGACCATATTCTCCTTTGTGCAGATATGACCGAGCAATATGGTTCTGTCCTTATCATTGAGGACGATCTATTTTTAGCCCCAGATTTTTATCGTTACGCCTTAGAAGCCACTAACTTTTATAAGGATGAGGAACGGGTAGCTGGCATTGGTTTGTACAGTTGCATCAATAACTCCTTTGCTCATCATCTGCCCTTCTATCCCGTACCAGACGGTTCTTCCGCTCTGTTTTTGCAGATTCCTTGTTCCTGGGGTCAGGTCTGGACGCGCAAACAATGGCGAGCCTTCAGGACTTGGTGGAACAAAAAAACAGGTTTTAGTCCTTCGGATCCGATTCCGGAGCAACCTAAGCATTGGGGGGCTCACGCTTGGGATAACCACTTTTTGAAGTATCTGACCGAAGAAGGCAAGTATTTTGTCTGGCCCTTTCAGGCATACTCTACCAACTTCATGGACGCAGGCACTCATTTTGATGGGCAAGGCAATCATTATCAATCTCCTTTGCAGATGGGACGAGCCCCTTTGCAATTTTTGCCCTTAGATGAATCTCATAGTCGCTATGACGCTTATTTTGAAATAGAGCCTGCGATCCTAAATCATTATTTACCCGAATTAGCGGAATACGACTATGTGGTGGACCTTTATGGAATTAAGCAATTGGAGCTCTTTGAGTCTCCTTACGTGCTCACCCAAAAACCCGTAGCATCTTCCATCAAGAGCTTTAGCAACAAACTCAAACCCTTTGAGATGAACATCATGCAAAACATCAAAGGGAATAATATTTTTCTCGTCGAAAAATCTGCCGTAATCGACCGTGAAGCCCGTGAGCCAGGGCATCTCTTTGATTATTATTATAGCCACATTCCCATCAAAGCCCTCTTGCGCCTTTTGCGCAAACGCATCCAGAAGCGCCTCGCGCGCAAATAGTTAGCTAGCTGCCATCGCTCTTAAGTCGTGCTCAAAAATTGGATCATACAACTGAAGTCGTCTCCCGGTGTCAAAAAGTACCTGGAAAATATCAGTTGGCTCACAGGGGGTAAAATCCTCCAAATGGGGATCAGCTTTTTGGTAACGGCTTATGTAGCTCGCTACTTGCAAGAAGAAGGCTTTGGTACCCTCAATTACGGCAAAGCCATCATTCAGTTTTTATTGATATTTATTGGCCTAGGCTTACAAGGCATCAATGTTCGCAATCTAGTAGGCAATCCTGAGCAAAGGGCTACAATATTGGGCACCGCTCTCTTGGCCCGCTTAATAGTCGGTCTAGGGACGGTTATTATTATCCTTGGCGGCATCCTACTATTGCCAGAGGGAGTGCATGATGACATCACCAATACGCTGATATTGATCATGGCTATATCGGCCGTTTTTCGCACGCTGGATACCTTTGAAGAGTTTTTTCAAGCCGAAGTCAAATCCCAATATGCTGTTTGGAGTAGAAGCATTAGTACCACGCTATTTGCGGCTATCCAACTCTATTTGATCTATGTCAAAGCGGATCTCATTTGGTTTGGTGTCGCCTTTAGTATCCGAAATGCCGTGATGGGATCGGCCTACTTTGGCTTTTACGTCAAATATTATGGTTGGCCCCAAGGCTTTCAATGGGATAATTCTTATTTCCAGCAGTTGATCAAAGACGCCTGGCCGATGATATTTTCGGGCATGGTGATCTTTATTTATATGCGGGCGGATCAGCTGATGCTGATGCACCTGACGCCCGGCAGCGAAGCAGTGGCTAAGGCCGCGGTAGGGCAATATTCAGCCGCCCTGCGCTTATCTGAAGTTTGGTTTGTGTTTGGGCCTATCATCGCAGGAGGCTTGTTTCCTGCCATTCTTAATGCTCGAAAAAAGAGCAAAGCTTTTTATCACCAGCGACTGGAAAAGTATTTTAGCCTCATGGCAGCACTGGCTTTAGCCATTACTATTCCGATGGTGCTATTTGGGCCTAGCATATTGACTTGGGAGTATCTTTTCGGGCCAGAATATGCCGAGGCGGGACAAATTCTGGTGATCCATTGTTGGACCTTGATTTTTGTCTTTTTGGGTAATGCCAGTAGCAATTATCTTATCGCTGAAAACCTGCAAAAGATCACTTTATATCGCACCATAATGGGAGCGGTAGTCAATATCGCCCTCAATTGGTGGTTGATCCCTTGGCTTGGTATCAAAGGAGCTGCCATTGCGACTTTAATCTCTCAAGCCTTGGCCTCCTACTTGAGCTATGCTTTTCATCCTAAAACCAAAGAGCTATTTCGGATGCTGACACGCTCCCTCTTTTTGATCCCTTTGATCTCGTCAAAAGCAAGCAGCATATGAGTCAGCAGACAGAAAATATCATTTTTGTAGTGGGTAATTCTCGTAGTGGGACCTCGCTCATGATGCGTCTGCTCAATCGTTCACCGAAGGTGCACTTTCTCAACGAACTACACTTCTTTGAAAAGCTGTGGTCGGTCAAGGATAAGCATAGACCGATTGATCAGAAGGAAGCTTTGAGCTTAGCTTCGCGCTTGCTTTTCATAGATCGATATAACGTCTTAAAGAGTTTTCAGTACGAGGAGTTTGCCGCCGAGGCGCAAGAGTTGGTAGCAGGTTTAGATCGTGAGCAGATTTATCGGCAAGATATTTATCGGGCAGTACTCCTTCGGAGAACGCTGGAACAGGGCAAGGAAATTCCGGGCGAGAAGACCCCGCAAAACTTGTTCTATCTGAGGGAAATCTTGGAGATGTTTCCACAGGCCAAAGTGATCAATATGGTACGGGATCCGCGAGCGGTTTTGCTTTCTCAAAAGCGCAAATGGCGCCGTAAATATGATGTGGACTCTTACATCAAGGATCATCGTAAGGAAGTATGGCGCCTAAGGATGAATTATCATCCCATTACCATCAGTAGATTATGGGTTAGCGCCATGAAAGCAGCGGAGGCTTTTAATGAGCATCCTCAGGTAATGAATGTGCGTTTTGAGGAGGTAACATCCGATCCTCAGACCACTTTAGCGCGAATATGCAATTTTGCAGAGATCGAATATCAGCCTAGCATGCTGGATGTAGAGTACAATGGCTCATCCACAGACATCAATCGAGGGCAGAAGCGCTATGGTATCCAGCAAAAGGCAAACGATAGTTGGAAAAAAGGACTTTCTAAAGCAGAGATTTTTATCTGCCAATGGATATGTGGCAAATATTTTGATGCATTTCAATACGAGAGGATCAAGGTGGGACTCAATCCTTTCGCGCTATTGTTTCATATAGCTTCGTTTCCTGTCAAGCTTACGGGAGCCTTGCTAATGAACCTGCATCGGATGCGCAATATTGGAGAAGCAATTAGGCGGCGATTAGCTTCCTAATGGAGGATATGATTAGCGGACATGGCTTATGCGTTATTATTTTTCTATCTCTTTAACGCCAAAATATTTTTTGGGGCCACTACCCTATTGAAGTTTCTTCCCAATGTGATTTTGTTCTTGGGAGTGATTCGCTACACCGCGCTCAATAAAGCGAGGATCTACTTCAAATTACCGACTTTTACCTCTCACATCTACCTCTGGATCGCATTTCTACTAATTTGGGGTGTCAGTATCCTGAGAACCGCGAGGGAGGGCGCTACCCTGATTGGGCACGTCAACGACTTAGCTTCTATCTTTCTTTTTTCGCTGGTGATTTACCTATTTATCAGCTCTCGTTATCGCTTTGCGCGTTATTATAATCCTGCGTTTTTCGACTTTGTCTTAACGCGTTATACCCTCAAACTGATCCGCATACCTACCATTGCGGTAACCATACTCTTTTACATCTACGTCTTTGGCTTTAATCATCCTTCAACTGTGGTGATGCGCAATGGAGAGGCCATGGTGATCCTCAAAGCCTTGGGTATCAGTATGGCGAAGAAGGCGGTCCCCTTTACTGGGGGCACTCACCCGACCCTCTTTGCCATCTGGGCTGGAGCGACCTTAGTCATGAATGCCATGGCATTGGCTACGGTCTGGTTGAAGCGGGGCAAACGTCGCAAAATGTACTTTAACCTCTTTGCCATATTAGGCTTCTTGTTGTTTGCTGACTCTAGGGGCACGATGATGATCACCTTGCTTACTGTGGTCGTGGTCTATCTGTTTTTTAAGTTTCGTTTAGCGGGATTGCTCCGCTGGTTTGTCTTAGTGGTACCGCTATTACCCTTCATTTTTACGGTGAGTATGGGCTATTTGGCCCAAACTTCTTATGCTACCGTCCTAGCCAGAGGTGGTCAAGGTCCCGAGAATCTTAGTACCCTCTCTGCGAGAACGGTCATTTGGAAAGAATGTCTAGAAGAAATCCAAGATCCAGAACCCATCCACTTTGTGGGTTGGGGAGAGCATGGCCAAGGGACGGCAGGCGTAGCGAGACGATATGCCCATATCTTTCCCCCAGACCATTATGAGGATGTCTCCCTCATCGTCACCCACAATTTCTTTTTTCAGGCATTTTTTGAGGTAGGCTATTTAGGGGTCAGCATCATCTTACTGGTCTTATTTGTGGGTATGAATCACGCCATAAAGCTCTATCACAGGGGTTTTAGGGTCAGCCTGGTCTATATTGGATTCTTAGTTTACTTTGTATTGTCAGGAGCTTTAGAATCGACTTTTGGCAATCATTTCAAAGCCTATACCTTATTGTTTGTGATGATGACGACGGCGCTATATACATTCCGCTCAGAATACAGTCGTATGCTTCGCAAGGGAGTGCCCGAAAACCATGATTCCGGAGACTAGCTTCGCTAATTCCGGAATCAGGTGAATGATGTGAATAAACAAGGGTCATTAAGACTTATATACCTACCTAAGTCCTTGCATCATAGCTTGGGATGCATATGATTGCAAAAGACAAATTTCTTTTGCCTGCGACGAGTCGCAATGCTTGTTTGTTGTATCGTAATTTTGCCAGTGGGTGCTTTCGGGGAGAAAGAGGCAATCAAGCGAAAGGTCTAAAAGGCTTAACTGCAACTGGTCTTTATGCGGTTATACAGTAAATATAGGGTGAGCAGACCTTATTTTTCAAATGCTTTGACTTATCGATTATTTCTACTGTGTAAGGTTTTACAAAGAATAAGCGAACTATTAGCTAATCCAATATTTGACTTGATGCCAAACCTTCAAGAAGCTCGAAATGGGGAGGCTAAGCGTTCTGCGCAGCAGTAAAAATGAAGCATCATCATCTGGTCAAAGAATCCCTTTTGTGAGGTCTGAGGGGGTAAATCGGCCCTCTAGCCCCAGGCTAGTAAAGCTAGGAGCCAAAACTGAGCGTTCTGCGCAGCAGTAAAAAACAATAGCAGCCAAGATGTAAGTAGTGAGAGAGGATTACTGTTTTTTTGCAAAGTGCGAAGCGCAAAAAAGGCGAAACAGCTGTTAAGCTATTCCGCCTATATTGCATTCATTAGAAAAGCACAAGGCTTTTCACTATCGTTTCATTAGGCAAGTACCCTTTGTCCAGATTCGTATTGGCTCTGGTGGGACTTGAAGTCTTCATAGACAGATTCGATACCTGCGCGTAGCTCGATCTCTGGCTTAAAACCAGTGGCAAACAAACGGCTGGAGTCCATCAATTTACGTGGAGTACCCGTTGGCTTAGAAGTATCGAAAGCGAGTTCGCCCTCATACCCAACTACATCTTTGATCATCAAAGCGAGATCTTTGATGCTGATATCTTCTCCGACACCGATATTGACAAACTGGCGACCATTGTACTCCCGCATGAGGTAAGTACAGGCGGCGGCTAAGTCATCGGTATGCATGAATTCACGCAAAGGGCTACCATCTCCCCAAATTTCTACACTAGGGGTACCGTTGACTTTCCCTTCATGGAACTTGCGAATCAAGGCAGGAAGGACGTGGCTATTTTGCAGGTCGTAATTATCGTTGGGGCCATACAAATTAGTAGGCATCCCAGAGATAAAATTACATCCGTATTGGTCGCGATAAGCTTCGCATAATTTGATACCAGAAATCTTGGCGATCGCATATGGCTCATTAGTAGGCTCAAGCGTTCCCGTCAAAAGGTCGTCCTCTTTCATCGGTTGAGGCGCAAACTTTGGATAGATACAGGAGCTCCCTAGGAAGAGCAGCTTTTCGACTTTATGGACGTAGGCTTGATGAATGACATTCATCTGAATAGCCAAATTGTCATATAGGAAATCCGCACGATAGGTGTTGTTGGCTACGATGCCTCCAACTTTGGCAGCGGCCAGAAAGACATATTCTGGTTTTTCAGCCTTGAAAAAGGCTGCGACTGCTTCCTGACTGCGTAGATCTAGTTCTTTAGAGGTACGAACAACAAT
>JBCCQN010000268.1:0-9984 GCA_039024315.1 Bacteroidota bacterium | reverse complement strand
TGCTCGGTCTTCCCATTTTTTACTTCTCTTTTTGGGGTTTCTGACCATTTTGGGTTCCTGAGTGATGAAGTTTTTGATATTATGAGAATTACCCGAAATTTCATTCTGCACTTTATTTCTTTCATCGATTAGGTACTGTGGTATTTCCGCTCGCTCAATTTTATGATAGTGGTCTGTGAACTTTTGTTTTGTTTCATCCGACATGGGAAGGGGCTTGAGCGGGTTTACTAATTGGCCTTCCGAATTTTCTATCTCAAGTTTGAGCTCGGCGCTTTCACAGAACCTGTAATACTGTATTATGTGATATTCGTCGTCTGTGAGAATATATTGGGGCGGATATTCAGGGGGTTCCTCTGGAGTGAAATTTAAGACAGCCTCAAACTCTTCCTTTGATATATGGTCAGGATTATACCCAGGACGGTAATCAGAATATAGCTCCATTAACTGCTTATTTTATCTTTGAACTTACGGTGTCCGTATATTTTCGTTTTTTCTTTTCTCCCGTGGCGCGAAATTTTTTCGCGTACAAAAACAGGATGTTTTTGTTTTAAGATGTGTCGGATTTTACTTTTGAAAAATCCTTGTTATCCCCTACTCCAGGTAGTAATTTCAAAGAAACACCGCGTGGTCCGATGTGGATAAGCGAGGTGTGGACGGTATAACCGTCCATTCTCGGAAAGGGAACCTAGGTTCCCGTTTCATCCCTCCTGGAAGACGCACTTTGTGCGTCTTCTGGCAAGATCCAACGGGGTTGTATCTTACAAAATGAGCACGGCACTTCTGTCGCTGCTTTCTTATCATGGGTGATATATGGCCACAGAGAAGCCAAAGAAAAAGAAAAGCGAAAAGCGTCAACGGCAGAAGTATGCCATTACACGCTTAACCGATGCTGAGAAGGTCGAGCTTCAAACGAGGGCGGCCAACCAGGGTTTGTCTGAAAGCGACTACTTGCGCAGAAAAGCGCTTGGATCTCAACCACTCAAAGCGACGAAGAGGATTAAGCCTGAACGGGAAGCTCTGCTTTCTGTTGCTGGACAGCTAGCTAGATATGGGAATAATTTGAATCAGTTGGCCAGAAAAGCTAACCGCCAACAAAACCTTAGCCCCGCAGATATCGAAGACCTAAGGGAGGCCATTGCTCTTGTCAATGAACTCAGAGAAGAAGTCCGTAAAGCTCTCGGTTATGATACTTGATGGCAGTACAGTCAAATCAATCAAGCATGCCAGAAATATGGCGGCTCACCTGGTCAAAGCAGAAAATGAACTCTGTCAAATTATTGAAACCCCTTCTGGAGGGAGGCGTCCGGAAGACCTGAGAAAAGAACTCATCGACCTACAGGCTCTTACCGATTTGACGCGTGGAAAAACAGGGTTTCTTCATGTTTCAATTGATCCTCGAGTAACCGATCAAATGAAAGCAGAACATTGGAACCGTAGTGTTGATGCCATTGAAAAAGAGTTTGGCCTGGAAAACCAACCGCGCATCCTAGTTTATCATGAGAAAGAAGGCCGGCCCCACGTCCATGCGCTATGGTCGACTGTCGACATTGATCACAATAAGTTGATCCCCCTCTCCCACTATAAGCGCCGTCTACAAAAAGTTCGCTTGGAGTTGGAGAGAGAATTTGGGCATGAGCATGCCCCAACGAGATCCGGAGACCGAACCTTTGAGATCACCCCGAAAGAACGGGAAATGCTTAAAGAAACAGAGACGAAGCCCCTGGATATAAAGAAACTTATTACCCAGATTTGGGAACGATCTAAGGGCCAGAAAGAGTTCCTCAAAAACATGAAAAGTAATGGTTATCATGTTGTTCAGGGCGATCGGTCCAAGTTTGCTGTGCTTACTCCTGATGGTAAAGTTATGAACTTGGTGCGCCAGCTCCCCAAGGGTGTCAAAACAAAGGATGTTGCTAAGATCCTTGAAAAAGATAAGCTTCTCACAGTCGACCAGGTGCGCGAGCAAATCAAAGCTGAAACAGAGCAAAGATTGAACTCTACTGCCAGAGAAAAGACCGTAGAAAAAGACCTTTATGAACAGGTTTTGGAGAACAGCCAGGAAATCAGTGGAACCGAACGGCGCGATGGTTCCCCTATTTACTACGAATTCAAGGACCAGGCACCAGATATGACTAAAGATGAAGAAGAAGAGCTGAAAAAGAAAAAAGGTCGCTCAGGCCCTCGTTATGAGCGCTAATTGTTATCTTGTCATCAAACTATAGTCTTATGGGTATCGAAAAGCATGCCAGTAAAGAGACTTTGGAATGGCTTAAATATGTCTCTTGGGCCCTTCATAAAAAGAAAGAACATTCTTTACTTGTTTTTGAAGCGAATATGGAGGTTAATCATGGAAAGGATTTTCGTAAGAAAATAGACCATCCTTTTGATGGACCTATGATCAAAGATAAAATCAAAGCTTTTGACGAAAAATGGGCTGGGAAAGAAAAGCTGGTAGAGGCCAAGTTTCACCACGAGTGTCGTAAGGATAAGCTCAAAGCAGAGGGTATTTTCAATGCAAATGATCCAGAAGTCAAAAAAACAGATAAAGCTTTCGAGCGTCTTTTCATGGAACTAGAGATACCAGACAATAAACTTCTCCGTAATTTTGAAAAAAATAAAGCTCTGTTAAAAGATAAGGATAAAACTAGAGAGCGAAAACGCTAAGATTTCACTGGTGTTTTTAGGCTATCGTGTAAGGCCATTATTTTTTCCCCAAATTCATCTAACGCCCTGATTTTTTCTGGCCAAGTTGAATATTCATGAAGTTCGTTTTTGAGGAAATCATATACATAGTTGTCAATTTCCCTTTCTTTGCCAGGATTTCTAATCTTTATAGCCATACTGGTTTCCCCTAACTGAACTAACAGTTTGGAAAACCCACAGGCCATGAAATTTTCATGCTCATCGTCGTCCATACTTGTCCCTACTCTACTCTATCAAAATATTTCCAGTTGAAATGGAAACCCCTCGTCTGGATCATCTTTCGGTTTGCCTGAAGCTTCTGCCTTTGACTCCAGGCGCTTTTTTGCTTTGGCTCGTTCAATGATCTTCGGGCGCATCCCCCGTGTCATTTCGTGATAAGTATAGTAGTAGCGCCCCTTTTTGTCTATGACCTGGTCATCTCTTGGTAGGCTATCACCAAAGCTTGCCTCTAACGCTGGATACTGGTCTGGCTTATAATCGCGAATAGAGCATGCTGAGGACCATATATAGACTTCAGAAGGCTCATGGCCCATTGGAGCATCAAAAGTGTTTCTATGGTACGCTATGGCGATTTCTAAGGGGCTGACTTGCCAGCCTGGTCCCTCACCTTTTTCGAGCTCATTGATAATGACCCCAAGCCTCGCTGCAGGGATTGCATTCATCATCCATTCAGGGATTTCAATATGGAAATGAGATTTATTAACCAGGATCGGACCCATGAAGTAGTTTTCATGATCACTGGTAAGCGCTTTACCCGCACCAAAGCTTAAGAGTGCGAGAAGCATTTCTCTTGGCCCACCCATTTGGGCCATAAGCATGAGCATCTTCCCCGTTTTTGCCCAATCTATTGCTGCTTTTTTGGGGTCTTCAGGAAGATCAAATAAGTCCACGCTTCTACCTTACTCTTTTCTTGTTTCTGGAGAATATATGTGAAATGTTAATTGGAGTAAAGAATTTAGTATTAGATGAAATAGTACCCCTTTTTTAAGCTGTGCATCTATCTTGATTTAATTTGATAAACAGTATAAGCTTTATTATACTTGCAATAATAGCGTACAAAATTAGCGTGCAAAAAGAAACGCTAAAAATGTACGTCAAATTTACTTGCAGATCTATATACAATAATAGCGTACAAGATTAGCGTACAAATATGCATGCAAAAATATTATCAATATCCATCCAGAAAGGTGGGACTGGAAAGACAACAACAAGCATAAATGCTGCCTCATGGCTCGCTTTAAAAGGTTACAGCGTTTTAGTTGTTGATCTTGACCCCCAAGCAAACCTAACATCAGCATTTGGTTTCCCTGAGTTTATTGAGAAGAAAAGAAATACAATTTATGAGGCAATATTTTACATGTCCTCAGATGAAGATTATAATGTATCTGATATCATTCTTACTCACAATTCTAGTGTTGATATTATCCCTTCAACTCAGCATTTAGCTAATGCTGATTATGAATTAGGGGCAAACGATGATCCTAAAGTTAAGTTCTTTGTTCTCCAGAAAATCTTAGACCAAGTAAGAAGAAGTTACGATATTATCATCATCGATACGCCTCCCGCTTTGAACAATCTGACCATCAATGCATGGACAACGAGTGATTACTATTTGATACCAATGTCTGCTGAAGAGTTTGCAGTCAGGGGTTTAGTTAAACAAACAGAAACAGCTAACCGTATCAAGCAGAATTTCAATAAAGACTTAGAGTTAGTTGGTATCGTATTTAACAAGTTTTCTGAAAAAATCGTTCTTTGGCGGATGATTCGGAAGGAGGTCGAAAAGCACTTTGGCGCTTTTGTACTTGATGCTCATATTCGCCAGAATATTGCTTTAGCAGAAGCACAAAGAGCACAGCAAACAATATTTCAATATAATCCCAAATGTACGGGCGCAGAGGATTTTGAGGCGTTAACAGAGGTTTTGATTGATAAAATGAAACTCCCTTTAAAGGTTCATTAGAATATGACTAAAGAAGATAAATTAAAAAATATGCCTAGCGGCCTAGATGCTATATTTGGAGACTCTGTTGAAGAGCAGGTTGAGAAAGTTAAAAAGAGAAAGCCAAAACCGACAAAATCGAAAAAGAAAAAAGTAGGGCAGGGGGATACTGTTGCTTCACTCAATATTGATTTGAGTGCTGCTGCACCTAAACGAAAAGAGTATACCAATTTTCGGATAGATAAACAGCTTCATGCTCGCCTTACTAGAATTGCCGAACTAGAAAATCTTAAAAGCGGACCTGCACTTGCTTTTACACTTCTTGAGCAGTTTTGTACAAATTATGAGAATAAGAATAGCGTACAAGATTAGCATACAATAATAGCGTACAATTTTGTACGCTATTATTGTATTTAATTTATGCGATTAATTGATTTATTGATTAATCACATTTTTTATTAAATTTCCTTCCTATAAAAAAAGCCCAGTCTGCGCGACCAGACCAGGCAGGGTATAAGCTTTTCGCTTAACCCAATATACGAAACGATCTAATTGCTTTTCGCTATGAATTCTTCAATGCAGATGAACAATGGCATAGAGATGCCCAAGCTCACGCCATTGGTTATCTTGAAAATCCTTGGGTACATCTTGTTTTCTGTGTTCGAATGGCAACTATCAGGCACAGCCTGGTTCACATTCGGAGTGATCCTGTTTAACAACCTGGCCAGGCTATTATTGACCGCGAATGTCAAAACCCTAGCGGAGCTTGGCGATGGCTTTACAGCTTCGCAGATCCGTAGTGATCTCAAAATCATCATGATTGGTTGGGTCATTTACCTAGGGCTACTTATCGTTTTGCCTAGGGTAGGGGTGACCCCCGATCATATAGAAGCTGGTGTGTATTTCATTCTCATTGCTTTGACGGGCTACATCATTGTGTTGCTGGACAATATGGATAGCCACCTCGCAGAAGCCCGATACCAGCGCGAGAGGCAAGAGAAAGAAGAAAATGACCGTGTTACCTACAAAAATCAATTTGAGGCCACCAGCGGCCAGCTAGACAGACTTAAGGGCCTAATTACGGGTTTGGTTATCCGTGAAAACGGACGGTACTATCTGATTGAGCCAACTGAGGAGGGAAGTTTGGCCAAAGTCCCTTGCTATGCCACGGGCGAGCCAAAAAAGAATGGAACACCAGTTAAAGCACACGCAAACTAACCAGGTATATGATATACACAATAATCTTCCTTGCAGGCGCAGAAATACGTGGCCTCATCTTAGGCCTGGTTCTCTTGCTTCTTACCTTGGGTGTGATCGCTTATTATTTTTCAAAGCATGTGATCCAGCGTTATATGAAATCCTATGCTCTTGAGAAAGAAAACCATGAGCTGGAGATTGAGAAATATTCCACCCAAGCAAAACTGACCGCTCACAAAGACTATCAAACGGCATTATCACAAATGGCAGAAGAGGCAGGCCTTGGCAGAGGGTTAAGCCAAGCGGCTTACGCCATCCCGCAGCTTCTGGCTAATAGCATTGAGCGGATGTTTGAGCAGGGCCTTAATGTTCAGGAGATCCTCGCAGACAAGCTTGTCAAAGCTGGCATAGCTGAGTACCAGCTCAGCCTAAAGGGTAGCCCAGACGAGCGTATAAAGCAGCTCCAGGGTCTCCTAGAGATGGCCAATACCAATATCAATACACTCCAGTTCAATTATGAAGTTGCCTTGCGGGATGGCGAAAAATGGCGGCAATTTGCAATGAACAAAGGAGATCAAAGCCCCAATGGACCCATTGGCAACACGCTGGAAACATCCTTTGAAGACGGTGAAAACTCCCATGAAGACCCCGCTAATCTCGTTGAAAACCCACTAAAAAGTGAGTTTCAACCAGGTTCCAAGGCCGTTCCACGTGATATTCCCCAGGAAATGGTCAGGCCACTTCACCAGGGTAGGGGATATGATTATGACCAGGGCCATAAGGCATATTACTTCAAGATTGTTGGCGCTGATGATAACGACCGAGAAATCCAGGTTTGGCACCGGACAGGACCATCCTTTGTTGGCTCTTTCTGGGAAAGTCAGCTTATCCCAGGCCAGGCGGTGAAGCTGGACAATATCCCAAAACCTATTCTTCTTTGTGGATGTCCAGGGTGCCGTGTGGTCAAGATTGCTCAGCAGCCAAACACTGTAGCCTGCAGTCCGGAACATGCGGCCAAAATGCGAGAGTTGAAGAAGGTAAAGGTTCTGCCAGAGTTGAAGAAGTCAGGGACATAAGGGTGATCTTGGCATGATCAGATATTCCTTGGGAGTGCGCAGCATTGATCAGATTCATCATTTAATTGATGAATTGATTTTTCAAAATCAAGAAAGCTCTCTATTTTTGAAGACCCAAGGGATAAAATACTCATGTCAGAAAAGTCAAAAGGCAAGCCAGGACGCAAGGAAGACTTTCCAGGAATAGAAGTCGAGCGGATCACATTCATTCTTCCCAAAACTACGCGCCAGCTTCTTGATATGCACATGGCTACCAATGATAACCAGACCAGAAATCAGTATGTAAACGAGGCACTTCTCAAGGTTCTAACAGAAGACACCAATAAGAAATAAGCATAATGGAAGGAAATTTCAGTTTCATTATTTCAATGCTTGAAGGACTGACCGCTGAACAACGGCTCCAACTTCGCGTTAAGCTCAATGAGCTTATCAAGCTTGACGAGGACGCCTCTAAAGCGACAGTTGAAAAAATTATTTCAGAGATGAAAGAGCCTGAACCGTTCCGTAATGAGTGGAAATCGGTTAAGGAATAAAAATTAGGGCGTTTTCATGGCTGTTTGGGTCGTTTCCTTCACAAGGAGCGACCCAGACCTTTTTATGGGCTTGAAAGTATGTTATAGAGGTTTTGAGCGCGTATGTACCGCTCTATGCGCTCCTTTACTTGAAAAAGAAAGGAGGTCGTTATGAGTGATCGAACTCGCTCTGATAGCCGTTATTTTGGCGCTTTTAATAGTGTTTAAAGTAACAGGTTAAACTAAAAGGCTGAGGGAGCTGGCACTCCCTTCTGCCTTAGGATCTGGCGGACGGTACCCGTCAGGTCCTTTTTATATTATCACAATGGCCTTACCAAGTCAATAATGGAGGATCTCGAAGGAGAGGCTATGCAGCTTTGAGGAGCGCTTGGCTACGTTTCTTGAAACTTAGTCTTGCAAAGGTGATGTTTTCAATGCCATTAGGAGCCTCATATAAGCCGTTAGAGAGATCTACAGCAACTTTATGGGGCCTGGCAGGATAAATCTTAATAAAGCGTCCTGTACGGCCTACAATCGTCCAAACGCTCAATTCTTCAAAGAAGTAATCTATGCATCCAGCAAAGTACCTTTCCCGTGAAATCGGGTGTCGCTCCTGTGAATAGTGCTTATCAACAAAAGCTTGAAGATCTTTATTCAATGTATGAGAAAACTGTGCGTTGGTCTCATATAGTTTTTGATACTTCCTGATAATTGGCTGCAGGGAAGAAGAACATCGCCAGTTATCCCACCTGGTCAGGCTATAGGGGATCTCCAGTTCTTCTAAAATCTCCCCGTTTTCTTTTAACCAGCGATCTCCAAGACGTTTAGCGTGCTGGAGTGCTTGACTATAAGGCAAGCCTAACATCTCAAAATTGTGTTGCTGGATACTATCAGCTAGGTTCACAATACAAAACGAAAAGTTGTTATTGATCCATTCAAGTGTTGAACTCAGCTTTACGCCAGTTTGGTTATTATTGGCCATGCTAATACTAAGGAAACATCCACAATCCCCTTTATTTGCAAGAATTTCTTGCGGTATACGTGCTTTATAAATGTTATTCATAGCTAACTGGCGCAGTTGTTTTCGTTGGAGGCATATATTGTTCCCATTCAGCATTAAAGCTTATTCTTTGGCTTTCAGTGTATCTGAAGTTACGAATCACTAGAACGTCTGCTTTGCCTACCTCGTAAAGCATTGTGGCGTAAATATCGTCATAGATGATGTGAAGAACAGGGGTGAAACTTTTAGCCGGAATATATCTATACTCACGCAATGGGTAGTATAAGAAAGTATCACCTTCTTCGATAAGCCAGCGCATTTTAAAGCCATCTTTTCGCAATCGGCGCTGAACGTTAATAACATCCTCAGATGACAACTTATTGATAGCATTTTTGAAAAGGATCTCTCCTCCTTTATGCCTGTTCTCTAGGCGTAATTGTTCCAGAAAAGTTAAATATGAATTTGGCGGCTTGATAGTTTGAACCTTGAGGGTTTTTCGATCAACACCTCCAGTAGGTGTGAATTCTATTCCTTCACGTTCAAATGCCCTTTTAATGATCTCTATAGTTTTACTGTGAGGCTGTGTCTTGCCTTTTTCGATACGTTTAATTGTATCTCGCGAAAGCTCTGTTTCTTCAGAGAGCTTTTGCTGCGACCAACCAATAAGTGTTCGAGCTGCTGCGACTTGTTCGGGTTTTAACATGGTATGATCTATACCATAAAACTTCAGAGCTGTGCAAGTTTGGCACCCATTAACTAAATAAGGTGCTTTTTATATGCCATATTGGTGCTTTTCCATTGACATATATGTTCTAACCGTGCTAATACGTCCACAAATACCTAAGAGGAGAACGAAAAATGGTAACCAGACATGTATTAGAAATTTATAATCCTTCGCCGGAGCTGGAGGAACTTGCACATGGGATTGCTAAAACATGCTTAGGCATGGCTTATCAAAGCCTTTATAACGCTGCTCAAGATGTTGATTTTGTCGAATTAACTAAGGAGGGCAAGCCTGTAGCGGTATTTGTGGCTTGGGATAAGTATAAAAATGATAACGAAGCCGAATGATAACTATCGGCTCATATCCTCTTGACTATCTGGGTGTGTCCCAGGTCGATTTTGGTCTGGGTATTTTTTTACCAGGGAGAAGCACTTAATGGACGAAAAAGACAATGTATTTTTTACAACGCAAGACATGAAAACTCATTACAAAGTACCCAAAGATAGAGCACTTGCTAAAATTTATTATGAAGCGTTTGCTGCAATGGATGGGCTAGATGAAGTTGGCTCTCGCATAACAATGGCTAGTGACGCTTTGCAAAGGATAATTGCTCAAACTCAAGAAGAAGAGTCAGGCGATAAGACCTGATATGCTCAACAGATACTCAAGATGTCCTCTTCCCTTATGCTGCAACCGTTTTTAAGTAGAAATTCTGATTAAGTTTTTCAAATTCATCAGGGGTTTTATACCCAATTGAACTGTGTGGTCTGTGGAAATTATAGATTTCCCACCATTGTTGAATCTGTTCGTTTAAACTATCCATCGATTCA
>JBCCQN010000267.1:0-10010 GCA_039024315.1 Bacteroidota bacterium | reverse complement strand
GGGATAAGCGGGAAAACCAAAGCGTGGAAAATCATTTTGAATCCGCTGTGGATAGGCCATAGCGTATTGAATAGGCAACTTCATATCTGGCAGACCCATCTGAGCCTTCATGCTACCATCTTGAAACTGCACGATAGAATGAATAATCGATTGGGGGTGCACAATCACTTCGATCTGCTCATTGGTGAGATCAAACAACCATTTGGCTTCGATGACCTCCAAGCCTTTATTCATCATACTGGCTGAGTCGATGGTGATCTTAGCACCCATTTCCCAGTTGGGATGCTTGAGCGCCTGCTTAGGGGTTACGGCTTGTAATTGAGCTAAGCTATATCCTCTAAAAGGACCTCCAGAAGCGGTGAGGATGATTTTTTCGATAGGGTTACGCTCTTCTCCGACCAAACATTGAAAGAGGGCCGAATGCTCGCTATCCACCGGAATAATGGGCACTTGATGCTTGCGAGCTAAGGCGGTAACAATCTCTCCGGCGACTACCAAGGTCTCCTTATTGGCCAGTGCGATGGGCTTACCACATTCGATTGCTCTGATCGTTGGGCGAAGCCCAGCAAAACCAACCAAAGCCGTCAATACCATATCCGCATCAGGGCACTCCATAGCCTCAACCAAAGCGTTCGGCCCAGCCGTAACCGCAATCTCCATATCCGCCAAAGCCTCTTTGACTTGCGTATATTTAGCCTCATTGGCGATTACAACAATCTGGGGCTTGTATTTGCGTGCTTGTTCAATCAGGAGGTCGGCTTGGTTATTTGCCGTCAAAACCACTACCGAAAACTTGTCAGGATGTTGATCGACGACTTCGAGGGCTTGAGTCCCAATTGAACCAGTGGAACCTAGGATGGCAATTCGCTTAGTAGCATTCACGGCTTATTTATTTCTTTTTTTACGGTCTCTTTGCTCGTTATACCAATCATCAGTCAAGTCGAGCAACAATTCGATCAGATTGATTACCTCCTCAGGAGGGCCCTCAGATTCGGATCCATATGTAAACTCAAAACCCGTATCAAGGTTTGCTCCTGATAAGGCTAGGGTAAGCATACAGAGATCCCCTTGAGGATCAGGAAAAGTATATCGCCCCACCATCTCTTCTAGCTCAGCCGGCACCTGGCTGATAAATTCAGCGAAAAGCGCCTCTTCACTAGTCCCAATACAAAATGGATTATGATCATCGTCCATCCCTCCGACACGGTTTACAGCGCCACTTTGGGCCAGCATCACCATCAATTCGGTTTCACCTTTGACTTCTAATTTGGCAAATACTTTATCTGCTGCTGCAAATGGATGATTCATCCGGCAAAGGTAGAAAAGTCAAAACAAGAAACAAGCCGTCCGCCCATCTCTTGGATTGCTGTGAGCAGTTAAGTACAAAGTAGAAAGTATGTAGTAGCGAGTAAAAAGATCCTGCTAAACCATATAGTCCAGTTTGCCTAGGTCTTAATACTGGATACTATTGTCTAAGTACTTAATTGCTAGCCGTAAGCAGAGCCGTGCGTTTATGTTTTAGCTCTGCTGCGCAGAACGCTCATCTCCAAGTTCATTAGGTGTTTAACTATGTTTTGGCAAAAAGAGAAAATTATTCTTGACGATAATAAAACTCAAATATTATTTTTAGGTCTAAATTATTCAGACCTGCTTCATATGAAAACAAACCTAACTCTTTTTCACTTTTTCCTATTCTGTTTAATCCCAAGCTTTGGCTTGTCTGCGACCTTTACCGTGACCAACACCCTCGATACCGGGGCTGGAAGCTTAAGAGATGCGATTACTCAAGCCAATGCTTCTGGCGGAGCAGATATAATCAATTTTGCCGTAGCGGGCACCATTACCTTAGGCTCCGATTTACCCGCTATTTCTGAGGGTCTATTTATTGATGGTAGTAGTGCTCCTGGCTGGGCCTTGGCCGCTCCAGTGATCGTCCTCGATGGCAATAATGTAGTGAACAATATCATCCACATCCAAAATGCCGCTCCAGCAAGCCATATACGCGGTCTTGTCCTCAGTAATGCTAATACTCGCGGTATCTACCTTCAAGCAGACAACTGTACTGTTTCCGCTTGCTTTATTGGTACCGATATTAGTGGTACCCTTGCTGCCTCTACCAATACCGGCATCTATATTCAAGGAGATAACAACATGATTGGTGTTAATGCCCTAGGTAATACCAATCTCATATCTGGCAATAATATTGGCATTACGATATTTTTTGGTACTACCAACAATAGTGTTGTGGGCAACCTCATTGGCACTGATATTAGTGGCAATAATGCCGTGGCTAACACTTCTTTTGGGGTGCAGGTTTATGGTGATAATGCGTTGATCGGTGGTAATAATGCAGCTGGCCGCAATATTATTTCGGGCAACGGTAATGGCGTCCAGATTTTGGGGGACAATGCCACCGTCCGCAATAACTATGTAGGCCTCAATACTGCTGGTAACGCCGCCTTAGGCAATACTGGCTTAGGGATATTGATTCAAGGAGAGGATGCCGTAGTGGGTGGCTTTGGAGCCAATGAAGGCAACGTGGTTTCTGGCAATGGCGGCGAGGGGATAGGCGTTTCCTCCTTTGGCTATTCAGGAGCGGAGATCTTAGGCAATTATATTGGTGTAGACCCGACGGGTACCATCGCCTTCGGCAATGCTCGCAATGGGATTGCATTGAATGGAGGCGCTACAGATGTGATCATTGGTGGTTTAGCGGCACAATCAAGGAATATCATCTCCAACAATGGTTTTTCGGGCATCACCTGCAATACCGGTCGCAATAATTTCATCTATGGCAACTATATTGGAACTGATGTGACCGCAACTCAACCCATGGGTAATCAATTTTTGGGTATAGCCTTTAACTCAGCTGGCCCCAACTATATCGGCAATGCCACCGCAGCAGGGGCTAATGTGATATGCGATAATGTTTTGGGGGGCATAAGCCTAAACGGACCTGATTCGGATAGCAGTCAAATCAAATTTAACTATATCGGCACCAATCCTGCCGGCCTCCTCAATCTAGGCAATGATGGGGCAGGCGTATATGCCAATGGAGGGGCGGAAGACAATGAAATCGGCGGCCCTTTGGCCGGCGAGGGCAATATCATTGCCTTCAATGATAGAGGAGTACTGATCAACTTTGCCGGTAGTACGCGCAATCTCATCCAACGCAATAGCATCTACGACAATGTCCAAGAAGGCATTTTCCTTTCTGCTGGCAACAACAATCAAGCAGCACCTGTCTTGACGGGCTTTGCCAATGGCCCCGGTACTACCACCCTCTTTGGCACTTTCAATAGTGCTCCTAATACCAATTACCGCTTAGAGTTTTTCTCTAGTAGTACTAATGATCAAGGCAAAACTTTCTTGGGCTTTACCAATATCACGACTGACGGAGCCGGAGCCTACGCCCTGGCAGAAGTATTACCCGTAACGGTTACAGGGGCCGAACCAATCGTTTCGGTTACAGCCACCGATCCCAACGACAATACCTCGGAGTTTGGCACTTCTATTGTTTTAGATGCGAGTTTTTTACGGGTGCAAGCAGAGGTATGGGGGCTTTCAGGCGCAAAATTGAGTTGGGAGATTCCGACAGACCAAGAGGCACGATACTTTGAGATCGAGCATAAGCAGAAGGACAAGCCCTTTGCCACCAGAGGTCAACAATCAACATTTAGCTTAGCCCAAGGATCAAAGCAATATCAATATAGTATCCCTACTCTAGCACCGGGTCTGCATTTCTTTCGGATCAAACGCTTTGACCCTAATGGGTCTTTTTCCTATAGCTCTATCGTACAATTGGAGGTTCAAACAACACAAAATATAGGGCTAAAAACCCCCAACCCCTTATCTGGCGTCACAGAGCTAGAGTTGAGCGTTCGCCAAGGGCAATACCTTGAACTCAACTTATATAGCCTTGAAGGCAAAAAATTATCTCAAATATTTGCTGCTGAGTTGGAGTCAGATTCGCGGCAAAAATTATCCTTTGATGCAAGCAGATATCCTGCTGGTTTATATTTACTAGAACTTAAGTCTAGTCAAGGGGTCAAAGCCCAAAAGGTGATCATAGAATAAGAAAAAAGTCCATGTGCTTTTATGCATAAAAAAACAGCAGCTACTCATGTAGCCGCTGTTTTTTTTATGATTTGCTCTTTTAATGAGGACTAATCACGATCACCTCGGTCTCCTCTATCACCGCGATCGCGACGATCTCTGCGATCACGATTCCCACGGTATCCACCTCTACGATCTCCACCACGGCGATCCCCACGAGGACGGCGCTCTGGCTCAACCCAACCTTCTGGCTTTGGCAGAAGCGCTTTTTTGCTCAAGCGGAACTTACCAGACTTAGGATCAACGCCGATGAGTTTGATATCAAATTCATCACCTACGGCCATGACATCATCCATGCTACCTACTCGTTCGTAAGCAACTTCTGAGATGTGTAAGAGCCCTTCTTTACCAGGCATAAACTCAACAAAAGCTCCGTAATCAGTGATAGACTTAACCTTAGCTTTGTAAGTTTCCCCTACCTCAGGAACCGCAACTAGAGCACGAATGCGAGAAACAGCTTCTTCGATGCCAGCAGCATTTTCAGAGCTAATCGTCGCAGTACCCGTATCAGCTTCCCCTTCTTCGAGGTTGATGGTAGTATTAGTGAGTTTTTGAAGCTCTTGGATCACTTTACCTCCAGGACCGATAACAGTACCGAAGAATTCGTGTGGTACATCCATTACGAAGAAGCGTGGTGCATAAGGAGACATATCTGGACGAGGCTCTGCGAGCTCTTCCAACATTTTGTCAAGGATATGCATACGTCCTACTTTGGACTGAGAGAGTGCTTGCTCGATGATTTCGTAAGAAAGCCCACGAATCTTGATGTCCATCTGACAGGCAGTCAAACCTTCAGTGGTACCCGTAACTTTGAAGTCCATATCTCCGAGGAAATCTTCATCTCCAAGGATATCAGAAAGTACGGCAAAGCCGTCATCAGTAGTGATAAGCCCCATCGCAATCCCTGAAACAGGGCGCTTGATAGCCACACCAGCATCCATCAATGCCAAACAGCCCCCACAAACAGAGGCCATAGAACTAGAACCATTAGATTCTAGAATCTGAGAAACCACACGAATCGTGTACGGAATCTCCTCTGGCACCATCTTTTTCAAGGCACGCTCAGCAAGGTTACCATGCCCAATTTCACGACGACCTGGCCCACGGTTGAAACGAACTTCACCAGTTGAGAAACCAGGGAAGACGTATTGCAACATGAACTTTTTAGAACCTTTGAAGGTAGCGGTATCGATCGTTTGTTGGTCAAACTTGGTACCCATAGTAACATCACAGAGAGCCTGTGTCTCACCGCGGGTAAAAACAGCTGATCCGTGAGTACGAGGCATATAAGAAGTCTTCGCCCAAATAGGCCGAACCTCATCTAATGCACGACCATCGAGGCGCTGTTTTTCAGTAACGGTAATGTTACGAACGATACCTTTCTGGATTTTTTTGAAGTACTGGGCAAAACGAGCATCAAAATACTCAGCCTCAGCATACTCTTCTTGTAGGGCTTCGTAGCAGGCGGACTTAGCTTCACTAGTCATAGAGGAACGCTCATCCTTGCCTAAAGCGCCACGAGCCACTTTTTCGATCGCGGGGCTAACGTGCTCCTTGATTTTGTTGTAAAGTTCTTCGTCGAAGGTAAGTACGTCATACTCACGAGTTTCCTTCCCCACAGCAGCGCGCAACTCATCCTGAGCCGCGTTGAGGGTACGGATTACTTCGTGGGCGTACTTGATCGCTTCTAGCATAACCTCCTCGCTCACTTCGTTCATTTCTCCTTCAACCATGTTGATAGAGTCAGTCGTAGCAGCTACCATAAGGTCTACATCAACCCCTTCCATTTGCTCGAAGCTTGGGTTGATAAGCCATTCTCCGTCTTTGCGAGCGACCCGAACTTCGGCTACCGCATCAGGAAAAGGAATGTCAGAAACGCATAAAGCTGCCGAAGCAGCAAGGCAAGCGAGGGCATCAGGTTGCTCCTGTGAGTCAGAAGAAATCAATTGAACCATCACCTGAGTGTCTCCATGATAATCATCAGGGAATAAAGGGCGAAGGGCGCGATCGATCAAACGAGAAGTGAGAATTTCATGTTCTCCCATTCGACCATCACGTTTGAAGAAGCCGCCGGGAAAACGTCCCGCAGCAGCAAATTTTTCCATGTAGTCGACAGAGAGGGGTAGAAAGTCAGTCTCTACGTTGATCTCCCTTTTGGCGACTACTGTAGCCAACAACATGGTATCTCCACATCGTAAGACTACTGCTCCGTCAGCCTGTTTGGCCAGTGCACCCGTTTCGAGAGTAATCTCTCGCCCGTCAGGGAGGGTTACGGACTTAGTAATAACATTCATCTGTAAAAAAGTATTGTAATAAACTGACCGGAGGCGTGAGAATAGCAGTAGACGGGCCCCGGCCTAATGGATCGGAGATCAGAGAGCATAAAAAAAATTGGGAATTACTTCCGAATTCCCAATTCTTTGATAATGGCTCGGTAACGCTCGATATCCTTACGCTTAAGATAATCAAGCATTTTGCGTCTTTTACCAACAAGGCGCTGTAGACCTAGCTGAGTAGACGCGTCTTTTTTGTTCTTTTTGAGGTGCTCTGTCAAGTGAGCAATCCGGTATGTCCACAGTGCGATTTGCGACTCAGGTGATCCGGTATCGGTGGCTTTTTTCTGCTCACCATATTTTGAGAAAATTTCCTCTTTCAGTTCTTTATAGAGATACATGAATGGTTTGTTTTACCGCTTAAAATTTGAACATGCAAATATAGACAAGCTAAGCGGAGAAAACAAAGTTCCATCACATTCACTTGCCATCTTCTGCTACTTTTTCTTCATCTATACTTCCGAGCTCTGGGTTTTCACGTTCGGCGGAGCCGTGTCTAAAATCAGATACTACATGAATATCACGCTGAGGGAACGGAATCGCAATCCGGTGGCGTCTAAACTCCGCATCTATCTTAAAGCGCAAATCACTTTTTATATTGTAGATGTCTGTTTCATTTTTGGTCCAAAAAAGCAGCTCAAAATCTAAGGAAGAAGCCCCAAAGTCGATAAATCGCACCATGGGAGCTGGTTTGCGTAATACTTTCCCATGAGAATCTGCCGAGGCCAATAATGCTTTTCGGACCAAACCGAGATCGGAACCATAGGCAACCCCTACCTTGATCTTGAAGCGAGTCTCTCGATCATTGTAAGTCCAATTGACCACATTGGTTTTGGTAATTTTGGAATTGGGTACGATTACCGTAATGTTGTCGAGGGTCTCAACGACGGTAGTACGCAACTTGATTTCCTTTACTTTGCCTTCTAACTTTAGGGAAGAAATCTCGACCATGTCGTCAATTTCAAGCGTTCCATCGAAGAGGATAATCACCCCACTGATGATATCGTCAAAGGAATGTTGTAATGCTAACCCAATACCAACAAACAAACCGGCGGTACTAGCAATGATCAGATTGATGTCTATTTTAAGACTTGTAAGAGCTAAAAGAACGGCCAGAATATAGACGATATAAGAAAAAATCTGAGAGATGGCGAAAGTGCGTCCCTTATCCACTTTGACCTTCTTTTCTTCTGATAGGCGCTTGAACCAGCGTTTAAAATACCAAACGAGGCCTCGAGCAAGGATGAATACCAGCATGATATTGATCAGGTCAATCACATGAATAGCATCCTTGTTGACTTTGAAAAGCTCGTCTGTCGGCAGGCTAAGGAGGATAGAAACAAAAACTATCAAGAATAAAATGGCGCGCACAGTCCAAAGTATGGACGAACGATTTTCATCGGTAATCGCTTTGCCTCTAAAAGATTTTGTCCGCTTGACATAGTTAACCAAGATCCTCCCGATGATGAAGTAGGTCAGCAATATGGACAGCAACAGTATCAAACGACCCAAGGTGAATATACCATCACCAAGCGTAAAAAGCTCGATATCTAACCATTGCTGTATTTGGTCCATATTGGCACAAATTAAAATGCTGGCTGCCAAAAGGCAACCAGCAAACACCAAAGGCAGGCAAATTGGAAAAATTACTTTAAAATTCGATGAGAATAGGTCTCCGTTCCGCCTACAAGCAGGAGGCTATACACCCCTTCGGGCAGATGATCATGGGCAATCTCTAAAGTATTGCGGCCTTTTTGACCCGCAAAATCTTCTCGATACCACTCGCGTCCGTTCATGTCAATCAATTGCAAAGAGGTAGGTACTGCAGTCGGTAACAGGTATTCGATATTGACTACAGAGGAAGTGTTGAGTCCTTGGACAGTGAGGATTTCCATTTTTTCCAAGGGTGAAAGCGCAAGAATCAGGGTTTCGGATCGACTAGAAGTACCGTCGAAGTCAGTTTGTTGGATTTGATAATATACTTCGCGGACTTCCTGATTATTAAATACATCCGTATCAGTAAACAAGTATTTTTGGGGATCTTGGGTCGTGCCAGCCCCGTCTATTTCTCCGAGGACTTCAAAATGTTCAAGATCATATGAACGCAAGACGGTAAAGTGGGAGTTATTGACTTCTTGGGCCGTTACCCAGCTAAGTCTCACTTCTTGGTACTCTTGGTAAAGGGACATGTCTAAGTATTCGACAGGAAAGCTGGTGCCAAGTTGTGGATAACCAGGTTCTATCCCAAAGGTACCCGAGCCAGTATCGCCGCCAAATAAGGAAATGGCTTCTAGCGTTACGGTTGAAGTGGGATCCAGATGGGTATTGTCATCTGAATCGATAGTGAGATTAAAAAACGCCAAGCCAGCTCCGCTAGGAACGGCCCCCTCAAAGGGGCCAATGCTTGAAGGAGCACTGACCGTAATACTGCCAGAAACCCCTCCTCCCAAACTGAGTAGTACCTCTGACTCACCCGCTGCACCGGCAATAATCACAGCATTGTTAGAGCCGTCTGTTTTCAGCGCACCACCGCTAAGGATGACTGAAAGTGCCGCTTCAGCTTGCTGAGGGACTAGCCCCAATAATAGGAATGAAAGGATAAAAAAATAGGGGGATCGTGGGGAAACAATAATTACCTTTTCCAAAGCTTGCCTTTAAAGTGTTAGGAATAAAAAAGTAATTATGCTTCATACGATTATTGGGATTATACCAACAAATGTAGTACACAAAACACCCAAATTCTCTCTCTTTCAAAGGCAAACATTACAGGCTTTTTGTTATCCATAGGCCCTCAAGATTGCTTGCAGATCTTCGAGAGTGTTTGCTTCGCGAACGTCTTTATCTTGCCGCCAGCGCAGCATTCGCGGAAATCGGAGGGCAACACCCGATTTATGCCGCGTAGATCGAGCGATACCTTCAAAGCCGATTTCAAACACCAATTCCGGCTTCACCGAACGTACGGGTCCAAACCTTTCTAAGGTATTTTTCTTAACAAAGGCATCCACTTTTTTCATCTCCGCATCGGTCAATCCAGAATAAGCCTTGGCAAAAGGCACCAATTTATCGCCATCCCAAACGGCAAAAGTATAGTCAGAATACAAATTAGCCCTGCGACCATGCCCCCTTTGGGCATAGATCATCACCGCATCAATCGTTAAGGGGTCTACTTTCCACTTCCACCAATCTCCTCTTTTGCGGCCTACCTTATAATCAGAGTCATATCTTTTGAGCATCAAGCCCTCACTATGCTGCTCCCGCGCCTGATCTCGCAAGGCCGCCAGCTCATCCCAATCGGCAAACTTTGCTTCCGGCGAAAGCAGCAACTTATCAGGCTTATTTACGCTTTCCACCACTTTAGCGAGATGTGCTCTTCTTTTTTGTAGCGGCCACTGCCGAACGTCTTCCCCTTGCCATTCCATTAAGTCATAAGCCATGATGATCACTGGACAGTTTTCCAGAATCTTTTTCGATACATTTTTACGTCCGATGCGCGTTTGCAGGATTTGAAAACTCAGCGGCTTCCCTTCTTTATAAGGAAGGAGTTCCCCATCAATCACCGTC
>JBCCQN010000266.1:0-10075 GCA_039024315.1 Bacteroidota bacterium | reverse complement strand
CCGGTATTGGCATCTACCCTAATCGGGAACGCTTCTCCCCAATGCTCCTTGACCCAATTGATCATAGCCAGACAATCCGCTAATTGATGATTGACTTTGAGTTTTAGTTCTCTAAAAGCAAAGGACTGCAGCAAAGGAAGGAGCTTGGGTAGGCTTGTGGGCTTATCCAAAGGCATAATACCGCTATAATGTACCTGACGCGATTGCCTGATGCCCAAGGAGTAGGCAAGGGATTGCTTTTGGGTCTTGCCCCAAAGGTCAAGCAAGGCGATTTCTAATAGACATAATGCCGCTGGGCGCAGGACTTTGGCTGCTTCCTGAAAAAGGAAGACTTGCAACTCAGCGAAAGAGTTAAACGTTCTGCGCAGCAGCACCGGCCATATCACTGCTAACTCCTGTACTACACTGGCAAAATCCTCTCCCGTCACATAGGGTCGAGGGCAAGCTTCCCCAAAACCGCACTCTCCCTCCTTGCTAGTCAGCTCAAGGATGATAGAGTCTGAGCGTTGGGTGGATTGGTTGGCCTGGCTAAAACGAATACGCAGGGGTACCCGAAATCGATAGAGGTGATGAGAGCTGATTTGCATAGTGAATGGCTTAACGAGTAGGGACTAGCTGTGGAATTAGCATGCGGCGTTTCAGAGAACGTAACTGTTGACGAAGAATCCGTTTGCCGATTTTGTAGAAATTATTTGAGCTAACGGGCGCGAGCGTGAGCAAGCCATTGCCTTCGGTATAACCGGGATTACGCTGTTGATAGTAAGCGATGAGGGGGTTGTTGAGATCTTTGTCTTTGATTTTGCTCGCTGGATCGCGAACGTATTTCTCTGGTTTGAGGACTATTCCGGTATGAGGCTGATACAGCGGACCATAATGCATGGAGCCGATGTGATGCATCAACTTTTCGATCACAGGAGGTTGTCGATGGGAGGGACTAGGATAATATTCTTCCAAGGTACGGGCAAAAACCAGATAGGGCTTGTAGGTGAGGGCATCGCACCAGAAATAGACTTTAGCAAAGAGGAAGTAGTACCAGTAGCGTCGCATGAGCTTCATGCCGGTTTTTTGCATGAGCGCCTTGCCTCTAAAAGCCTTGTGAATGATGGTCTGGCCGTAATAAATCGTAAGACGCCAGCGGGATTCGAAGCGAAAAGGCGTAACACGCAGACCCGTAAAACCAATCAATTGCTCTCCTTTATAGTAGAAGGAGTAATGATCGTTGCGCGGAATGCGCGCGAGAAAGGCCTCCTTGCTGTAATTGTAGTATTGGGAATAAAGCTCCCACATTTTTTCTTGCAAGCCTGGTGAGATAGTACCGTCGGAAATCTGGACGGTGATTTTCTGAGACTTCATAGGTTAGGCGTTTCGTATTTGTTGATTCCAAGGTCTGCTTTATCGAAGCCGTACTCAACGTCAGAAATGCCCAAAATGGGAAGCAAAAACCCTCAAAGTTTTATTGTGGGTATTTTCCCCTATCAGGAGGGGGAAAAGCAGGTTTTTGGGTTTGTACACAATAAAAAAGCCCTATACGATACGTACAGGGCAAATATTAGTGTGTGGAAATTACTTACATCCCAGTGTTTGAGACTTGGGTGTAGAGATTTTTATCTCCAATAACCATGGATGATACCACATAACCCAGCTTCTTCATCTCGTTTTTCCAAAGAATGGTGCCTGTTTTGGCATCAACAGCTGTTATTTCTCCCATGACAGTTGCAATGATTTGTTTGTTATGGTGAATGAATTGTACCGGATAGCTTTTGCCAATTTTAGTACGCCAGACTTCTTTGCCACTTTGAGGATCAATCTTTATAATATGACCGGCCATACCTACATACAAAAAATCTCTCATAAACGTGATAATTAAGTTGTTGTGTATAAGAAAGACTATATATGAGCCAAAAAGTTGGAATTACTTCTTCTTTTTAGGGATCCAAGCCCAGTGGTAATCGCCGACGATAGGGGGCTCGCCACTTTCATCCGCAATTTTGTAATTGACGAGGACATCCCCCTTCTCTTCGGTCTGCATTCTTTGCTTTTGTTCTTCCGTCAGCCAAGCCTCTACTCGCATCCCACCTCGGGAGCGCTTGATAAATTTGGTCTCGAGTTTTTTCATGAGAGGTAATTTGTCGTCTGGTAGGTTGATGCCTGTAATCATGCCAGTAGCGGTCTCTACTAATAATACCATCGCCGCGGCGTGGATTTGGCCGATGTGATTGCGGACTTTGCCTTTATTAGGGAGATAGAGGACGACTTTGTCGGTAGTAAACTCTTCAAATTTGATCCCTGCTGTGCCGACAAATCGTACTTGTCGGCCTATGCCCCAAGACAGTACCCATTTAGGATACTTTTGCAGCTTGCGGACCATTTTCTCTAATCTGTTCATGTATTATCTATTGAAGGGAAACTCATTGACCCAATGGAAGCCCCGATTGACGAGGAGAAACTCCTCTGGATCTATGTGTTTAAAAGTCATAGACAAGGTGTCTGCTTGGTAGATACCCTCTAGGCTAAGTAAGAGACTATCGTTGCGCGAGAAGCGCATATTATAAACATTGGTGGTGTCGCCGAAGCGGTTCCAGTGGAAGATGTTTTCTAGGCTATCTGTCTCCATCTGTAGGTAGCTCAGCTGGCGAGTCATACTTTTTAGCATCACCATATTGGGACGGTCTATCGCTAAGTAATGCCAACGACTAGAGTCAGTCGTAAGGGGAGGGAGCGTATCCCCGTTTTGGACAAATGTCTCAATCTCGTACAAGCCATACATATCTGGTTTGGGACGTTTGTCTCCCCATTTTTTGACATTCGTCATACCATCTGAAATGTTACCATACATTACCCAAACAATCAATATGGCTTTAATAATTCTAAGGGCCCATTGTCCATTGCGATTTAACTCTGGCTGTGGCAATTCAACAGCTAGAGCAGCCTTGTTCATGATTAGTACGTTCCAAAGTCTCCTAATATCAAGCAGCATCAAGATGGTGGCAAACCCTAGCAAATGCAGTGAAAATAGCTTTACAGGTACATCGTAACTGAAATTCAAGATCACCACATTTGACATGACGGCGATAATCACCAATGAACCGAGCGTAGTGGTACGGCGAAAGAAGAGTAAAAAGCCACCGATTGCTTCCCCTAAACCCGTAAATATGTTGTATGGCTCCGAATAACCCATAAAAGTCCAAAGTAAGCCCATGGGCGAGAAATCTCCTAGTGGTTCAGTGAGTCGCATGAGTCCAGGAAAAGGAAACTGAGTCTTAAAGACTTTTACGAAGCCGTAAAGCATAAGGACTACTGCCAAATAATAGCGGAGATAGGCATAGAAATAATAAAATAGTTCTCGATAATTGGTGCGCCTGCGATCGAGGACGGACCAGAGGGTAGTACCTATCAGGCTAACTCCAAAAAGCGTTAAGAGATGGACATAATTATAAGTAGTATCACCACTCCCTCCTTGCTGATCAACCAATTCGTCTAATCCTAGGATATATTCCCCTACGAGATTGACGATCGGTTCCCAAATTGCCTTGGTCAAGGCCGAGAGCCAGCCCATAGCTGGCAATTGGTCGATCGGGAAGGGGAGAGAATAGAGTAAAACATATACCACCCCAAAGCGGAATAGCAGCCGTTGCCAAAGTGGCCAATAGTTAGTGCGTAGATTTTCCATTATAGGCTTGTTTGTAATTCAATATAAGGAATCTGTTATAAGCTGCCAGCTTCCTCTGCATATTAGCAGTATTATACACTGCCTTGGATAGATGTCGCTCATAGCCACTGACTTAGGTCCTACAATAAATTTGCCTTAAATATTCCCTTCTACCGCAAAAACGCCTAACTTTGCGGAGTTTTTCAATTGAACTAATTAAATAAAATGAACACTGCCTATCGGACCCACAATTGTGGTGAACTACGTCTCGAAGACGTAGGCAAGGAAGTCAGCCTCTGTGGCTGGGTACAAAAATCTCGCGACCTCGGATACATTTTGTTCGTGGATTTGCGAGATCGCTATGGTATTACCCAGATTTCTATTAAGTCCGATGATCAGGCTGATATCTATGCGGAAGCCCGCAAGCTTGGTCGTGAGTTTGTGATCCAAATCAAAGGGGTCGTAGCTGAGCGCGAAAGCAAAAATGACAAAATCGCTACCGGTGCCATTGAATTGGTACCTAGTGAGATCAGCGTCCTCAATGATGCCAAATTACCTCCTTTCCTCATCGAAGATGAGACTGACGGCCTTGAGGACTTGCGGATGGAGTATCGTTATCTAGATTTACGTCGTCCGCAAATGACCCGCAATATGATCATGCGTTCTAAGGTGATCAGCGCTACCCGTCGTTATTTGGAGAGCCAGCAGTTTTTGGAGATTGAGACTCCCTTTTTGATCAAGTCCACCCCAGAAGGTGCCCGCGACTTCATCGTGCCTTCTCGCTTGCAGCATGGCGCTTTTTACGCTTTGCCACAATCGCCGCAGATCCTCAAGCAATTGTTGATGGTAGCAGGTATGGACCGCTACTTCCAGATCGTCAAGTGTTTTCGTGATGAGGACTTTAGAGGAGACCGTCAGCCAGAGTTTACGCAGATAGACTGTGAGATGTCTTTTGTGGAGCAAACGGATGTACTCAATATGTTTGAAGGCATGACCAAGTTTGTCTTCAAAGATGTATTGGGGGTGGAGCTACCTGACTTCATCCATATGCCTTACAAAGATGCCATCAAATACTATGGTACTGATAAGCCAGACCTTCGCTTCGATTGCAAAATCGTAGATCTCAATGAGCAATTGGCGGGCACTGACTTTGGCCTCTTCAATAGTATTATCGAAAACAAGGGCTTGCTCGCGGGCATCGTGGCCAAAGGCTGCGCTAGCTATACCCGTAAGCAACTTGATAAGCTTACTGCCTTCGTCAAAGAGCCACATCGTGGCGGTACGGGCTTGGTGTACATCAAGTACAATGAAGACGGCAGCATCAAGTCTTCCGTAGATAAATTCTATAGCCAAGAGCACTTACAAAAGATATTAGCGTTCGCCGGGGCGGAAAAAGGGGATGTGCTTCTTATCGTGGCCGACCAGAAGCATCGTAAAGTGCGTAAAATCCTCGGAGATCTACGCCTGCACCTCGGTAAGACCGAAGGCTGGATCGATCCCAATGCATGGTCTGTTTTCTGGGTAGTGGATTTCCCGCTATTTGAAGAAGACGAAGATACCGGTGAATTAACTTTTGCCCACCACCCCTTCTGTATGCCGCGCGAAAACGATTTGCAGTATCTCTACTCTGATCCAGAGCGTGTGGTAGCCCAAAGTTATGACATGGTCATCAACGGCAACGAGATTGTGAGTGGCTCAGTGAGGGTACACCGCAAAGATGTGCAGGACAAAATCTTTGATATCCTCGGGCTTTCTGAGGAAGAAAAAGAAGCCAAGTTTGGCTTTATGCTGCGCGCCTTTGAATATGGGGCTCCTCCGCACGGTGGTTGCGCCTTTGGGGTTGACCGTATGGTGATGCTCATGGCGGGAGAATCTAGTATTCGCGATGTCATTGCCTTTCCTAAAACGGCGGGCGGTCGCGACCTCATGATGGATGCGCCTGCTACCGTACCTGATGCGGCCCTCAAGGATTTGGGGATTGGTTTGCGCGAGTAGATAGTCCTACAAAGCTACCTTGATAGCCGGCTAGTCATTTGTCTCGGATGCCTGCTTCGCAGAACGATCAGTTAGAAGTTGCGAGCACACGCATGCATAGCGTACCAAAGGAGATAAGCGTTCCGCGCAGCGGTCAACACCTTAATGCTTCTATACTAAGTAAAACAGAAATAGCGGCACCAATTCCTAAATATGGGAACTAGTGTCGCTACTTTTTATCGATTATGTTTCGATTAATTACACTTATCGGAGAGGCTCGCTATCTCTTGCTTCAAGCTCCTCAATCTTTTTAACTCTTCTTTACAATCTAAATGCTTATAGTTGGGATCATTGGGATCCCGTTGGTTGGCCAAAAATCCATCAAGGGTAGTGATTTTATCATAGATTTGAGCCGCATCCCCCCAGCCAAATTTCTTGATGCAATTCAAAAAATCACTTATAGCTGCAGGCAGTTTTCTTAAAATGCTATTGATTTGGGCCTTTGCCTGTTCGCATCCCCAATTTTTGACTTTCAATTGATTACCATTAGTATAAAATGTAGCTGCAATGGCATGATTGTACAAATGATTGGATATAGGAGCTAAGCCTGTTGGGATCTGCTGTTTGCCGCGCAGCTGAATGATTTTGCTGATAAACGCTGTATGAGCCGTAGAGATATTGGGTAGATTGTACTTTTGGGAAATAGAAGCACATAGATTTTGCGCCATTTTATCTGCCGAGTTATTGGACTTTTCGACCGCTAATTTGTCCCCAATAAAACTCAGCAATTCAGTTTGTTGATTTTGGGCTGCGCCATTTAGGATCAAAAAAGTGAGCATGAACAAGGATGCTAAACTCTTCTTATATCCTGAAGTGCAAATGGTCAAATAAAAGGCTAAGGCCTGCTTCCCCTGTCTGCCATTAAGCGATTTTTTACGCTGGAAATTCATCATTTTTCTTTTGTGTGTTTTCTTTTCTGTATCAGACTAGCCGAAAAACGTAACATCATTAATGGCTTGGGTAGTTAACACACGAGAGAAAGCATGCAAAATTATGGGGGAAGTGTTGTCGTACTATTTTTGATTATCGCTTCGCTAAGGGGGGAATTCCAAAAGGGAAAAAAGCAATCCTTTTGCTGAGCGTTCTGCGCCGTAGAAATCCCTAAAATAGAGCACAGAGCGATAGGGACCGCAGAATGTTTAGAATCCTCAATCTCTGCGCTGGCCTTATTTTCCTTTATTTTGAGGAAGAGCCAGCGAAACGCTCGTATCTCCTCACATATTCTGCCTCTAGCTCTTGCGATTCTAGCACTTTTTCATGTTGCTCTGCTTGCCAGTGTAATTGCTCGCAAAAATCACCGCTCTGGTTGTAAAAGGTGATGACGACGCCAAACTTGGTGGGCAGTGCAGAGACATCCCACTTTCCCGTTTTACAGGAGAAGCGACTACAGTTCGTACTAAATGTCCAATCCTGATTGATGACGAGGGTAATTGCTACTGCTGATTGATTGGCTTCGATTAAACGGTACTGCCCGATAAATGCTTCCTTTTCTTCCTGACTGGTGCAAGCAAAGACTGTAATACAGATAACCAAGCAGAGGAAGGGCCTCAGTTTTTTCAAAAATATCTCAACCATTTTGATCAAATTTTCTCAAATCTACCACAATATGGTTTACAGCCAGAGCTTTAGGCCTAAATATTTACCGCAAGACAATGGCCAAGCAAGGCGGCGAAATTGCCTAGGGCTCCCTAAGGATTTTAAGGAATTAGAAAATAGTATTTAGGCCTAGGAAAATTGGACTATGTGGTATAGCGAGACCTTTTCTCTGAACTGAGTACTCCCGAAAGCTTTCGGGATACTTCCTACTCAGTACTTATTGGTGGTATATATTCCTGCTCCTCCGCTTGCAGAAAAAAATCATATAGCACAAAACTCCTATCTTTCAGCATGGGAAAAGGAAACTTTGCGGGTCAGACTGCCATCATTACGGGGGCAGGCCAAGGGATTGGTTTTGAGATTGCACGTCAGTTATCCAAGCAGGGAGCAGCCGTGCTGATCAATGATATAGAGGCCGGCTTCGCCGAACGCTCAGTCGAGGCCATCCGCGCTGAAGGTGGACAGGCAGAAGCGTTCGTCGGAGACGCTAGCCAAGTGGAAATCATCGAAGCCATGGTAGCAAAAGCCGTAGCAAGTTTTGGGCGTTTAGATATCGCCGTCGCGAATGCAGGCATCACTACTTTTGGCAGTTTTCTCGAATATAAAGCAGCGCAATTTCAACAGTTGATGGCGGTCAACTTGCAAGGCTCCTTTTTTCTGGCTCAGCAAGCCGCTCAGCAGATTATCAAACAAGGCAGCAAGGGTAGGATATTGTTTATGTCTTCCGTTACTGGCCATCAGGCTCACCCCAATCTCAGTGCCTACGGTATGACCAAGGCGGCCTTGGAGATGCTCGCCAAAGCCTTGAGCGTGGAGCTTGCCGAAACTGGTATTACCGTCAACGCCATCGCACCCGGTGCTACCCTCACCGAACGCACCTTGGAGGATCCTGATTACCTCGCTACCTGGCAACGCATTACTCCTACCTCCACCGTGGCGACCACTGAGGATATTGCGCATGCCGCTTTATTTCTCCTTTCGCCCCAAGCGAGACAGATTACGGGGCAGTCTTTGATCGTGGATGGCGGTTGGACCTCGGTTAGTCCGCCTCCGACTGATTAGGTTGATCGCTTAATAAATATTGAATTCAGAAAAGACCACCTGTCTTAAGACTTCCATACTCCTTATTCGGTGTGATATTCTTAGGGGTAATTTTTATTGATATTTAATTTCCAAGAGTCAAAAACTTGTTTCGGCACTTATTTTGCTGGGGATTATTTGCAACGCTCCCCTATTGATGGTTCAAAAATCGGGAAACTGTGAGAAATCGATATTTGTGATTCTTCATAGTTTGCCACAAAAGCATTTTTGATAACCATAATTATCCATAATAATCAGTATTACCTTGCTTTGTAGACATTCTTAGTGTGAGCTATCACGCTATGAGCAAAGGTTTATGCTCTGACAGTTATCAATCTCATTCATTGTTAATCCGTCAACAAAACTGTTCTATGAAGTCTCTTTTCCTTAGCCTGTTATTATTGTCGTTGCTATCTGTCTCATATGGGCAGAGTAATGTAGCTCGAAAAAAAGTAGTAGTCGAAATCGCTACTGGAACCTGGTGTTATGTCTGTCCCGGCGCGGCCATGGGGGCAGATGACCTCCATCAAAATGGCCATGATGCCACCATCATCAAAAACCACCGCTCTGACGCCTTTTCCAATGCCGGCTCTACCTCACGTAATCAGTTTTATTCGGTAAGCGGTTATCCTACTGCATATTTTGATGGGCAAAATCCACTTGTCGGTGGTAGTCAAACCAACTCTCTGTATGGTCATTATCTCAATCGGTATAACAATGCTATCGCCGTCAATACGCCGATTGACTTTGAAGCGGATTTGGTCAATACCTCAGGTAACAATTATCAGATCCAAGTCCGAGTTGATCAAGTAGGGACCATCCCTGGTAATCCCAATTTAGTACTGCATTTGGTACTGACTGAGTCCCATCTTGCGGCCAATTGGTTCTCTATGACCGAATGTAACTTTGTCAATCGTCTGATGATGCCTAATCAAAATGGCAGCCCGCTCAATTTGTCGGTTGGAACTAGCGATACCATTGATCATACTTTTACGGTCCCCAATAACTATGTCATTCTCAATAGCGAACTCGTGATCTTTGTTCAGGATATGTCAAGTGGTGTGATCTATCAGGGTGATAACAGGGCACTATTTCCCTCTTTACCCCTCCCTCTCATGGTAGAAGATTTTACTGCCAATATGGTCGGGTCAGAATGCCAACTTAGCTGGCATACGTTTGATGATGCGACCGATGCCTACTTTGTGGTCGAGCACAGTTTTAACGGCAAAGATTTTTTGCCTTTAGGACAAATGCGAGGAGAAGCTCAAGGAGAATATGAGTTTTTACATAAAGAGGTAATGATCGGGCGTAATTACTATCGCCTGTTACAGATGGATCCATCTGGTGAGAGGTTTTACTCCAATGTTGTGGAGGCAGAGCTAGATTTGGAGACAAATCTTTCCTCTCAAATATATCCTAATCCCAGTTCAGACGGATGGGTCAGCTTGATGTACTATGCCGAAGAGGTGGGAACCCTTAAGGTCGATATATTCGATATCCAGGGAAAGTGGATCGCTGAGAAAATAATATTAATCAGTCCACAACAGACACACTACCGTTTGGATGTCTCTGATCTTCCGGCAGGTAATTTCATTTTGCACGCTGGGGCAGACTGGCATCGTCTAATGATACGATAACATTTTGAGGTAAAGCCTAATAGGAGTGGATTCTTGGCCACTCTTATTAGGCTTATTATTACTAGTTGCAAAAATGATT
>JBCCQN010000265.1:0-10109 GCA_039024315.1 Bacteroidota bacterium | reverse complement strand
ATCATCCCACCTTCTGGGAAGTCCGGGAAAAGCTCAATCTTCTTGCCTTTGAGTACTTTGATGGAGGCTTGGATGAGTTCAACGAAGTTGTGTGGCAAAATCTTAGTCGAAAGGCCAACGGCAATCCCGTCTACCCCTTGGGCCAGCACCATCGGAAACTTCATCGGCAAACTTACTGGCTCGCGCTTTCGACCATCATATGAAATTTGCCATTCCGTGATCTTAGGATTGAAGGCTACGTCTAGCGCAAATTTTGAAAGACGAGCTTCGATATAACGAGCGGCCGCAGCACGGTCTCCAGTCCTACTGTCTCCCCAGTTTCCCTGAGGATCGATCAATAGATCTTTCTGCCCTAGATTGACTAAAGCGTCTCCAATGGCGGCATCACCATGAGGGTGATACTGCATCGTCTGGCCGATAATATTAGCCACTTTGTGGTAGCGACCATCATGCATTTCACGCATGGCGTGCAGAATGCGCCTTTGCACAGGCTTGAGGCCGTCTTCTATCATCGGGACGGCACGTTCGAGGATTACATAAGAGGCATAGTCAAGAAAATAATTTTCATACATCCCCGAGACTGGGGTGGTCACGTCTTCTCCGTTTGCTTGACCGTTGGTGGGATTTTCTGCCATATTTAACTCCGTGCTAAAAAATTAGAGACGCTAATATTTTTAGACAAAGATAGCTTTTGCTCAGCAAAAAAGGAAATGCCTAGACTGGAGTAGAATGTGCTATAAGGTCTGACGATCCCATCTTTTTAAGTTAAAGACTTGAACCTTGCCCCTTTACGGGGGTATATTTGGCAAATTGCCATCAGGCATCGACGATTCCATGAATTATAGCCGAATTAATAATCTAACCGGATGGGGCGTTTTTCTCGCCGCTCTGACGACATATTTACTCACGGTAGCCCCTACAGCCAGCTTTTGGGACTGTGGTGAGTTTATCGCTTGTGCCAACGAACTGGAAGTAACCCACCCACCGGGAGCACCGCTTTTCCTCCTTTTGGGACGCATCTTTGCGATGTTTGCGATGGGACCGGAGAATGTAGCCTTTATGGTTAACCTTCTCAGTGCTACGGCGGGAGCATTTACGGCGCTGTTTACTTGCTGGACTGTAACCATGCTGGCTCGCAAAGGCATAGAGCAGATGGAAGGCATGAGTGATCAAGCAAAAACCTTCACGGTCATGGCCGCAGGGGTGATTGCTGGTTTGAGCTGTACATTCGCGGATTCGGTTTGGTTTAACTCGGTTGAGGCAGAGGTTTACTCTATGAGTTCCTTCTTCACCGCCATCGTAGTATGGTTGATCTTCAAGTGGGAAGCACGGGCAGACGAGCCAGATAACCTCCGTTGGATCATTTTGATCGCTTATATCATGGGCTTATCGATTGGGGTTCACTTGTTGAATCTCTTGACAATCCCTGCCTTGGCAGCGGTTTACTACTTCCGTAAATTTGACTTTAGTTGGAAAGGCTTTATCGCGACTATGGGTATTGCTGTGGTAGCATTGGCCTTAATTCAATATGGCATCATTCAGACCACCTTTAGTATCGCTTGGGGCTTTGAGAAGTTCTTTACCGGTACCCAAGAGCCAGGAGGCGCTGGGGTTTCTGGTTTAGGTTTCCCTATGGGAACGGGCAGTGCAATCTTCGGTTTGCTAGTCGTGAGTGCGATTGTCTTCCTGATTTATTACAGCCAGAAAAAGCAACTACTTACCCTCAATGTGTCTATCCTAGCCTTCACGGTGATTTTGATTGGCTTCTCTTCTTATACCCAGATTTTTGTGCGCTCTAATGCCAATCCGGGTATCGATATGAACAATCCTGAAAACGTGATCACCTTCCTCTCCTACATGAAGCGGGAGCAGTATGGAGATCGTCCTTTGGTAAGAGGACCTCTCTACAATGCACAGGTGGAACGCGATCGCCAAGGCTATGCCGTAGCGGAATCCAAGACCATGAAGTATGTACTGCTTGAAGGCAGTGATCGCTATGTAGAGGATACGGAGGATATCAAATACGCTTTTAAAAACAAGGTTTGGTTCCCTCGAATGTACGATCCTAATCATTATAGCACAGGATCCTATGCTTATAAGAACTTCGTTCAACGCAAGGGTAGCGACGCGCAAAGTCCTTATGATGATCGTCCCACTCGGGCAGAAGATTTTCAATACTTCCTACAATACCAGCTTTATCATATGTACATCCGCTATTTCCTCTGGAATTTTGCGGGTAGAGAAAGTGATATGCAGGACGCAGCTTGGGAGTCAGGCTTTGAGCGTGGTCAGACGATGCGTTGGACAGCGGCCAAGATGCGCAACAAAGGCAAAAACCACTTCTACATGTTGCCTCTATTTTTTGGTTTGCTAGGAGTGATTTGGCAGATCCTGTATCGCAAGCGTGATGCTGCCGTGATTGGGATGCTGTTCTTCTTTACGGGCATTGCCATTGTACTATACCTTAATCAATATGCTCCGCAGCCGCGGGAACGCGATTACTCCTATGCGGGTAGTTTCCAGACCTTCTCGATTTGGATAGGTTTAGGGGTATTGTTCTTGGTGGATGTGTTGCGGAGACCGCTCAAAAATATTGCTCCCTATGTCGCCGCTGGCGTGGTCTTCATTGCCCCATTGCTGATGGGCGTGCAAGGCTGGGATGACCATAGCCGTAAAGGCCGCTGGATCGATATTGAGTTTGCTAAAAACTTGCTCAATAGCTGTGCTCCAAATGCTATCCTCTTCACGGGAGGGGACAATGATACCTTCCCGCTTTGGTATATCCAGGAAGTAGAGGGGTATCGCTCAGATGTGCGGGTGGTCAACCTCGAGCTCCTCATCTCCGATTGGTATATCGAGCAAATGCAGTCTGCTAAAAACGAGTCTGCTGCCTTGCCAATCACCATGGAGAAGAAAGATTATGCGGGAGAGAAAGGCCTCGTTATGCAAGGCATAAAAGGTAAAAATGTACTCTTACCTACTCATAAGAATAAACTGGTTCAAGAGGGCGTACTTTCTAGTCAGGAAGCCAGTTGGATCGAGGGTGATAATATCACTTGGCAATTCAAGCCAAGAGGTAGCAGTCGCAATCCCTATATCCTGCGCAAGGACTCTGTGATCCTTAACCTTGTGCGTAATATTGCTAACCAAGGTTGGGAGCGTCCGGTTTACTTTGCCAATACCATGCAACCTTCGAGCTTCGTCAACCTGCAGGATTACTTCCGCATGGAAGGCTTGGCCTATCGCGTGGTGCCAGTCAAAAAATCAGCCAACACGCCAGAAGATATCTTCTACGGTTGGATTGGGCAGGATCAGATGTATGAAAACTTGACCGAGAAATTCCTCTATACCAAGCTAGATGATCCTGCGGTCAATTTCGATGAGCATATCCGTCAGGTGATCGTCGGGAACTACCGCAATGCTTTCTATCGTTTGGCTAATTCTTATGCAAGTCAGATCAGCAAGTGGAATACTGAGTCGGTCAATCTGGGCAAGCTGCTGCAAGAAGAGGGTGCAAATACGGACTCGATCCAAACTGCCAGAGCTCAATATGCCCGTCAAATTGAAGCCAATCGTACTAAAATTGGTGAGTTATTAGCGTTCAGCGAAGCGAAAATGCCCCATAGCGTCATCCATAGAACGATTACGCTCATGATCAGTCAATGCCAAATGCTAGCAAATGCGGGTCTACAAGAGCAAGCCTTGGCTGAGTACGCGAATCTAGAGGCTGACGCCTTGGATTACCTTCGTGCCCAAAAAGAGCAGCAAGGACGTAAATTCAATCCTGGTCAGAACAATTATTATCTACAAGGATTGCTCTTGGCTACTCAATATTATGCCCGTGTTGGCCAAGATGATCGAGCCAATAAATTGGCGGAGGAACTCCAAAGCCTGCTTGGTAATAATGTAGGCCAACAACTCATACAGCAAGAAAAATCTCGCCGCTAATCGAGGCAGAGGCATAGAGGAAGAATCATGGCGAAAAAAAATATCACCTACGGCCTGCATCCCGTAATTGAAGCCTTAGAGGCAGACCAATCGATCGACAAAATCTTTGTCCGAAAGGATAGTACACATGGTCGATTACAAGAGATGCGCCGTTTGGCCAACGCTAAAGGGGTGCAGGTGCAATACGTACCGGATGTCAAAATCCAGCGCTTGGCGGGGGATGCCAACCATCAAGGAGTGGTGGCTGTCATGGCTGCGATAGAGTATGTCTCCCTTGAGCCCATCATCCTTGAACTGCAAGAAAAAGGAGAAACGCCTTTTTTCGTGATGCTCGATGGAGTAACCGACGTCCGGAACTTTGGGGCTATCGCTCGTACTGCTGAATGCATGGGCGCACACGCGATAATCATCCCAGTACATGGCTCGGCTGCAGCAAACGCAGATGCGGTGAAAGTTTCGGCTGGTGCCTTGCACCACTTGCCTGTCTGTCGTGAAAACAATCTCGTCGATAGCTTGATGCTTATGCAAGCCTACGGCATCAAGAGCCTGGGCTGTACCGAAAAAGCCAGTGATACCATCTTCGAGCAAGATTTTAGCGAGCCGATTTGTATCGTCATGGGCTCCGAAGAGAACGGAATTTCTAAGTCCATGCTCAAGCGTCTCGATATCTTGGCCAAGATTCCGATGACAGGCAATGTCTCTTCCTTAAACGTTTCGGTAGCAGCTGGCATGGTCATCGCTGAGGCGGTACGCCAGAGAAGTGCCTAGCCAAAGGCTGGGAGTAGACACTGGCAATCAGTTCACATGCCGTGCCGCGTCCAAGAGATAAGCGTTCCGCGCAGCGGTGGTAAAAACAAAGATCCATAACAAGATAAGGACGCAGCAATTTGACGTCCGGCAACAAAAAAATAAAAGCCCCACATCACTGCAGGGCTTAATATTTTGACACCGATGGGTGCTTATTCCATGATATAAGGATAATCTCCTACGTACACATCTTCGTAAAGTGCGCTTGGATCTGGGTAAGGAGAGTTTTCGGCAAATTCAACGCTTTCTTTGACGATAGCCTTGACGCGGGTGTCAATTTCTTTGAATTCTTCTTCAGTAGCCAATTTGTTGTCCTCCATATAGATACGAAGGTTGGCAATCGGATCGCGGTCGCGGTATTTGTTAAGCTCTTCGCGAGTACGATACTTCATTGGGTCAGACATAGAGTGTCCGCGGTAACGGTAAGTCTTCATCTCTACGAGATAAGGTCCTTTGCCGCTACGTACGTGCGCTACAACTTCTTCCATCTCTTTCATGACATTAACTGCGTCCATAGCGTCGATTGGCTTGGAAGGCATGTCATAAGAAAGGCCAAGCTTGTAGAGCTCAGTTACGTTAGAAGTACGCTCTACAGAAGTACCCATGGCGTATTCGTTGTTTTCAATCACGAAGATAACCGGAAGCTCCCATAACATGGCTAGGTTGAAGGCTTCGTGCAATGCGCCTTGACGCGTCGCGCCGTCTCCCATCATGGTAACGCAGAGTTGGCCTGTCTCTTGGTACTTAGCACCAAAAGCAATACCTGCACCTAATGGAATTTGACCGCCTACAATACCGTGTCCACCGAGGAAGTAATGCTCTTTAGAGAAGAAGTGCATAGAACCTCCTTTGCCTTTTGAACAGCCAGTTGCTTTGCCGTAAAGCTCCGCCATACAAGCGTTGGCAGAAACCCCACGTGAAAGAGCGGGTCCGTGATCACGATAAGCGGTGATCATATAGTCGTCGGGATTAATCATCTCCTCGATACCGGTAGAAACAGCTTCCTGACCGATGTAGAGGTGACAAAAACCACGAAATTTTCCTTGCATATATAAGCCAGAAGCTTTCTCTTCAAACTTCCGCTGTAACAGCATGCTTTCAAACATCCGCAATGCCTGCTCTTTTCCCAATTTGAAAGCTTTTTTACGGCTTGTTTTGCGCTTAGAAGCGCCGTTAGTTGCTGCTGACTTTGTCGTCTTTGTAGCCATGTGATTTTAAAGATGTTAGGCGTATAAAAAAGGACCAGCAATTTAAGGAAAAATTAGACGAGAATAAAACCTCCTTTTACGCTGAAAGTTCCCTGCGTACCTTTGTGAGGATGATGCACATTCAGCGCCTTCGCCTAACGCAGTTTCGTAATTATGCTGAGCTCGATTTGAGCTTCAGCCCTGCGATCAATTGTTTAGTGGGTTCAAATGGCGCTGGGAAGACCAATGTGCTGGATGCTTTGCATTATTTGTCCTTTACGAGGGGGTTTCGTGCCAGCCAAGATCAGCAAGCGGTACAGCGTGGAGAGGACTTTTTTGTCAATATGGGCAGCTTCTGGTGGAAGGAAAGCCAATTAGAAGTGGCTAGCAATTTCGTCAAAGGCAAAGGCAAAAAAATGCTGCTCAATGGTAAAGCTTTGAGCAAACTTAGCGAGCATATTGGTCGGATCCCCATGATTGCCGTTTTGCCGCAGGATGTGGAATTGATCATTGGCCCTTCGGCCATTAGGCGGCGCTTTATCGATATGCTGATCGCACAGTATGATCCGGGCTATTTGCAAAGTCTGATTGCTTATGATCGATTACTGGCGCAGCGCAATGCTTTGCTTAAATCGTTTGGCGAGCATGGCAATTATGATGCGGATTATTTAAGCGTCTATGACGAGCAATTGATCATCCCGGGTATGAAGATTCGGGAAGCGAGAGAAGCGTTCCTCGAAGAGTACCAGCCCATCTTTGCCTCTTACTTTGCCGAAATTGTAGCTGAGCAGGCTGATGAAATCCCTAAGATTCGCTACCGTGCTTCGGTGGAGGAAAATACGCAGGATGGTTGGCGCGCGGCCCTAGCGGCCAAGGCCGAAAAAGATCGCTACAATCAATATACTTCTGTCGGCATTCACCGCGATGAGTTGGTCTTTTCCATCAATGGCGCTTCAGTACGAAATTTTGGCTCGCAAGGACAGCAGAAGACTTTTGTGATCGCGCTCAAACTTGCCCAGTATATGCTGCTAGAAAGACACGCGCAGCAACAACCTATCTTGTTGCTCGACGATATATTTGATAAATTGGATGAGCACCGACTGGGGCAGATAGTGCAGCTGATGAATGAGCGGATTAGCGGGCAGGTTTTTATTACAGATACCTCTTACGATCGGCTTTCTCAGACTTTTTCCCGCCTCGGCGAACGCGAAGTCCGCTATTTTATGGTGGACGATGGCAAAATAAGCATACCCGAATTATGAGCAGTTATATGGATCTCGGCGATGCGATTGACGCATTCCTCAACAAGCACGGCCTCAAGGACGAAGCCGATATCCAGCGTGTGATCAATAATTGGGAATCGCTCATGGGCAAACCCATCGCCCAAAATACCGAGAAGCTTTGGCTCAACAAGGGTATTTTTTACATCAAAGTGAAGTCTCCCGTCTGGAAAAGTGAACTCCAAATGGCGCGCATGAAGATCCAATCTATGATCAATGAGCAAGTTGGCCGAGAGCTGGTGCAGGAGGTACGGGTTTTTTGACAAAAAAGCCTTGGACCACATCAGCTTTGCAGTCCAAGGTTCAATCAATTTGAGCTAGTCATTAAGCTTTAAAAGAGAAGTACTTTTCCGTTTTTGACCGCTGATAAGTTGAAGATGGTATAAACCAGGAGCTAAGTGCGCCAAGTCAGTTATCAATAAGCTCTTTTGCTCAATGCCCTTTTGGCTATAGATGAGACTACCTCTGATATCGTAGAGATAAAGCTCCCAAACACTTCCGGATTCATCTAATCGTTCAATGAATAGATCTCCCTGCCAAGGATTGGGATATGCGCTAAAGTTTAAGCGCTCTTCTGCAGGTCTGAAGTTTACTACTCTAACAGGTGAATAGGAAAATTGCCCATCAATATCTACCTGTTTGATGCGATATTGATTGAAACCTACTAAAGGATACCTGTCTTGATATCGGTACTCCATCGCTTGATTAGGCTGAACTTGGGCGATGGGCTTATATAGCTGCCCATCTGCCGAGCGCTCAATCTGGAAATAATGATTATTTAGCTCCTCTTGAGTGCTCCATTCTAAGCTTATGCTATTGTTTTTTGGGATTATATCAAAGTCCAACCACTCCACGGGAAAAACACTTGCGCTACTCGCAACCTCAATCGTCAAAGCATTGAGATAGCCATAGCTGGCGGCTGCATCCTTCCAGATTTCAATATCGATTTCTCCATCTGCATTTGGGCTTAGATTATCAATACGAACCGTATTGCTACTATTATAAGCAGCATCAAGGCTCACCGTTTGGCCACCTGCACGATAGTGAGTCGTGCGATTACCTCCTCCGTCGCGGCTTCCCATGAAAATCAAATTATAAGCGTAAGAAGGATCTAGATTATTCAATCGAAGGGTGGGGCTATAAGTATTGACATACCAGCAAGTGCCCATCACAATATCGGGTACCGGGCCTGAGTTGGTGCCTGTATTCATTCCACTACTATTGGCTCCATCCCAGCGGCCGATCATCCGCATTCCTATGCTGGTGGGGGTACCCGCAGTTTCGAATAGATTGGGATAAGAGCGGTCAATATTAGGGTTAGCATCGGTATTGTTCCAGCCAGAAGCGTTTTGTCCGTTATTAAAGTTGATGCCGAGGGTGTAATAGACGCCCCCTGTGGGCAATAATTGGGAGACAATCAATAGATTGAAAGTATGTGATTTTGTATTTCCTTCATTGTCTTTAGCCACAATAGTAGCTGGATGAAATCCTAGAGTCAAACCAGAAGGGAAAGACAAATTTTGTTGATAAAGATTCCCTGAGCTATGATTGAGTAAAATCTTAGCCCCAAGCCCAATACTAGAAAGGTCAAGCCAAACGGAATCAATTGAGCCATTGAGGTCTTCGGCGCTAACGCTTATGGTCCCAGAACTCACCGTATTTGCAGGAATGGGCTGTAGGCTGAGCTCTGGTGTTCCGAGTTCAATACCATTGACAACTCTGGCTTGAGCAAACAACCAGTTCCACATATTGGGATCGTCATAAGTTTGGGTCCATGCATTATGCCCATTCTTATTGTAGATGGTGATTAAGGGATTACCGCCAGCGGCGATAATCGAATCTCTCCAGCGATAAGTACGATTTACCGTCACTACAGCATCACCGCTGTTGTGGAAGGCCCAAATAGGCATTTCTTTTAGGGCATCTCCATCACCAGTGGCAGGGTCAGCCGCTCCGCAAATCGGTACCATCGCTGCGATTCGATCGGCATATTTAGCCCCATATTTCCAAGTGCCGCCGCCTCCCATGCTGAGACCCGTTACATAGATACGATTGGTGTCTATCCGATAGAAGCTTTGCATAGAATCTACAAATCGATTGATTACATCTCGGTTCCACCAAACAGGACTTTGAGGCGAAACTACAACGGCAGGATAATGTGTCCCATTTTTGATATTACGCGAGGGGCCATGAATAGTAACCTTATTTAGGTTGCTGTTTCCATTGCCTTGTTCTCCCAAACCATGTAAAAAGAGGACCAAAGGCCAAGTTTGGGTAGCACTGGTGTCATAGCCTACGGGCAGGTATTCCGAATATCCATATGGTGCGCTAGTGGAGTCAAGGAAGACTAATCTCTGGAGACCTTGGGCTTGCGTTTGCAGCATCCCAATTAGACAAAAAAAAGCAAGACAGATAAAGTAAGAACGAAAAAATACGTGCATGAGCGTAGGGGTGATATTTCGAGAGGAGACTTCAATTTTTATACCACAGCTAGCCCTTTTTTACCATAAAAAGCTAATTGAACTCAATCGTATCAGCATTTTCAATGTAAGTGTTAATAGACCTTACGTTCTCATAATTTATCTCGAAAAATAAGAGGTAAATTCTAGTAAAGATGAAAGGGAGCGTTCCACGCAGCGGAAAAACCAACAAAGGTCCCTCGCCTAGCGCTCGGGAAGACAGGAGTGAATGAAATGAAAGCTATTGTCATGATGAGTCCCGACTACAGTACGGGACCGAAGCAACTGAAAATAAGCGTTCCGCGCAGCGGTAAAGAAAATAAACCCCAAACGGAGCTAGGTGATAAATTTTCTCGCTTCCTGTAAAAAATCAAAGAGGATATTGAAGATTCGTTTTCTGATTCCCGCTTCGCAGAACGCTCAGTCTT
>JBCCQN010000264.1:0-10162 GCA_039024315.1 Bacteroidota bacterium | reverse complement strand
TTAGATTTCCTAGACCCAAGTGATTGGCTAAAATAAGCGCCTCATAGGACCAAAAGATCTTTGAATCTAAGCTTTACCGGCTAAATCCAGTAAAAAAGCGTACTCCATCGCCACTTCTTTGTAAGGCTGGTAACGGCCGGATGCGCCACTATGCCCAGCCTCCATATTGGTATGTAAAAGCAGTTTTTGATCCCCAGTTTTCATCTCTCTAAGGCGTGCGACCCATTTGGTGGGCTCCCAGAATTGTACTTGTGAATCATGTAAACCTGAGGTCACGAGCAGATGAGGATATTCTTGGGCGGAGACATTGTCGTAAGGCGAATAAGACAGCATATAATCATAATAAGTCTTATCCTTAGGATTACCCCATTCGTCAAACTCACCCGTAGTAAGAGGAATATCTTCATCCAGCATAGTCGAGACAACATCCACAAAGGGTACCGCTGCAATGGCTCCAAAAAAGAGTTCTGGCCGCATATTGATCACGGCTCCCATCAACAAGCCCCCTGCACTACCCCCAGAAATAAAGAGTTTTTCGGGTTCAGTAAAACCACTCTCGAGGAGGTGTTCGGCGCAGGCGATAAAATCAGTAAAGGTATTTTTCTTCTTGAGAAGTTTTCCTTCATCATACCAAAAACGACCCATTTCCTCTCCTCCTCTAATATGTGCAATCACATAGATAAAGCCTCGATCCAAAAGGCTCAAACGGGCCAAACTAAAATAAGGATCTAGGCTGTAGCCATAAGAACCATATGCATACAATAATAAAGGAGCAGGCCCTTGGGACCTAAGCCCCTTACGATAGACGACTGACATAGGAATACGGGTACCGTCGGAGGCAGTAGCAAAAAGCCTTTCGGATTGATAATCCTCGACTTTGAAAGTCCCTAGCACCGCCTGCTGTTTGAGAAGCTTTGTCTCGCGGCTTACAAAATTGATTTCATAAGTGGAGCGCGGCGTGGTCAGTGACTCATAATTGTAGCGCAGATTAGGGGCATCTACATCAGGGTTGTGGCCCAAAGAGGCTGAATATGCAGGATCACGATATTCGATATACCAAGTCTCTTTCGCCTCCCAGGACATGACTCTAATTTGGTTCAGTCCATTGGTGCGTTCTTCAACAACCAAGTAATCTCTAAAAAGCTGAAAATCTTCAAGTAGGGTATCTTTATTGTGAGGAATGAGGGTTTCCCAATGCTCTTTTTTAGTGGCTTCTCCTGCGGAGGAACACTGCATCAACTGAAAATTTTCAGCCTGCCAATTAGAGAGGATATAAAAGTTACCGTTAAAGTGGTCAATGCCATATTCATGCTCCCGTTCACGAGCTTGAAATAGCTGCCATTCTCCTGTAGGATTATCTGCGGCTAAAAATCGTACCTCATCGCTAAGCGTACTGGTGGACAAGATAAAAAGGTATTGACGAGACCTACTTTTGCTCACATAAGTACGAAAAGTGTCATCAGTTTCTTCGTAAATCAATACATCCTCGCTGGGATCTGTACCTAATACATGGCGATAGATCCGATGAGAACGAAGAGTCTGAGGATCTTGCTTGCTATAAAAGATGGTCTGATTATCCTCTGCCCAAACAATGTTACCCGTAACATCGGGTATCCTTTCTGGGAAGTAGCTTTGAGTAACAAGATTGAAGAATCTCAACTCATATATCCGCCTTCCGACCAGATCTAAGCCAAAGGCGATCAAATCCTGTTGAGGACTAATGGCAGGGCCCGTAGATTTACAATAGGCCTGGCCTTCGGCTAAAACATTTACGTCCAGGGTGATTTCTTCTTTTGCTTCTAGAGAAGCTTTTTTGCGGGCGTAGATGGGATATTCTTTGCCCGCTTCGAAGCGAGAATAATAAAAATAGCCTCGCCACCAATAAGGTACAGATTGATCCTCCTCTTTGATTCTTGCTTTGATCTCCTCAAAAAGTTCTTTTTGCAAACCTTCTGTGTGCGCTAATTGAGCTTGGGTATAAGCATTTTCGGCTTCTAGATGAGCAATTACTTCCGGATTTTCGCGTTCCCTCATCCAATAGTAGGGATCTTGCCGGACATCATTATGGATTTCGTGTTGATGAGGAATTTGCTTAGCGACTGGGGCTGTCATATTCATAGCTAAAAAAAGTAGAAAGATTCCCGATTTTATCGAGGAGTATTTAGCGCAAAGAAAACTGGCATCTGTGAATCAAATAGGGTGATTTATAATCGTCTCGATACTAAATACTGTTATCTAAGTACTTTAGAAAAGTACGTATGGAGGCTTAAAACTAAATAAAAAAAACCTGCGAACCGAAATCCGCAGGAAGATATAGAGAATCGAACAACACGCCAAGCAATTGAACCTCTTTGATCTAAGGTTCGTTTTCGGGTTTGTTCGGGTTATTTGATGACTCGCAATTAGCATCCATAGTAGAGGGATTTCAAGGAAAAGTACACCGCTGGTACAATCCATTACATGAGCAGCAAAAATATACGATTAATCGGAAATTGCGGATACGGTTATTTTACCGGTAAAGACAGCTTCGGCGGGTCCGCTCAGAAACACTTCAGCTTGCTCATCAAGTCTGACCCTTAGATGTCCTCCGGGAGTGTGGATTTTTATTTCTCCTTTTTGCCGACCTGACTGATAAAGATGAACAAGAGCACAGGCCGTAACTCCCGTGCCACAGCTATAGGTCTCATCTTCAACCCCTCGCTCATAGGTCCTAACTGATAATTCATTGTCATTCAGCACATTGACAAAGTTTACATTAGTACCGCCTGGGGCGAACGCTTGGCTGTGGCGTATGCGTTTGCCTTCTTCTACAATGGCAAGCTCGGCTACTTCTGTTTCAAAAAATCCAACATAATGAGGGGAGCCTGTATCGATCCAATATTGCCCATCTTCGGTCTTTTTAAATCCATGGGGCGTAGTCATCTGCAAGTCAATCCAATCTCCTCCAATGCGAGCATGGTGCAAGCCATCAATGGCCTCAAATGTATATTGATCCGCTAGTATCCCCAAATCTCTGGCAAAGGCTACCAAACAACGGCCGCCATTGCCACACATACTGCTCATCCCCCCATCAGCGTTATAGTATTGCATCTTGAAGTGATAGGTTGGGTGAGATTGTAGTAAGATCAGACCATCAGCCCCAATGCCAAAGCGACGATGACATAAATGGGCGATAGTTTCACGAGATAAACGTTCAGCTAGCTGGCCATCACGATCATCAAGCATCACAAAGTCATTGCCAGTTGCTTGGTATTTGTAAAATGTTATTTCCAAAATTTACTCAGGCAGAATTTCTCTCATGTAGAGGCGAGCCTCTATGTTGACGAGACCGTAAATAGATTCTTGGGCTTCATCATTGGCATAGATACGGAGAGTATAGGTGCCGGGTTTGAGCCTAAGTTCAGGAATAGCGATATGTGTTAGGCTGTAATCAATTTCATTTTGCTGCGGGATCCCCAGCCAAGTATCTCCTTCTTTCAAAACTACCTCTGAAGTATACTCAAAGAGGTCATGATTTTCATTTTCTAAGACAATAAAAAGAGGCAATTCGCTTCTAGAAATACCGACATAATAAGAGATCATCAGTTCTAGCATTAAGTCTAAATCAGACTCATCGCCGCTGAGGTCCAAATTAAATTCGACGGGATCTTCGGAGTAATGAAGGGTATACCCTTGCTTCTCCATATTCATGCCATCTTTCCAAACAGGTTTGATATCCCCGCAGGCAGTCAGGACGACAATAGTCGTCACACATGAAGAAAGTAAGAATGCAGCGCGTAAGTTCATAGGCACGAACTCGATATCTACCCTAAAAATAATACTTGGAAGTGAGATTCTAAAAGGCTGACCAAATTTTTTATTTGCTGGATTAATGGAAAGTAGAAAATAAAACCCCCACCATCTCTGGCAGGGGCAAAAAAAATATGTCGTTGATGTTTTTAGACTAAATCTTAAACCAATAATGCTTGTTGTTCAAATACTCCCATTTTTGAGAATTTTTCGATTCTCTGTTCAATCATTTTGTCGGTATCGAGCTCCGCAAAATGGGTCAAATCCTCAGTTATTTGGGCTTTGACTGCGGCAAAAGCATCTTCTGGTTTTTTGTGGGCACCTCCCAATGGTTCATTGATGATACCGTCGATAATATTGAGGCGTAAATTATCCGGAGCGGTAAGCTTTAAGGCTTCGGCCGCTTGCTCTTTTTTCTCCCATGAGCGCCATAAGATACTAGAACAAGATTCGGGCGAAATAACAGAGTACCAAGTGTTTTCGAGCATGTAAACTCGGTCTCCTACTCCTATACCCAAGGCACCGCCTGAAGCACCTTCCCCAATCACCACACAGATAATCGGTGTGCGTAGGACGGCCATTTCCATAAGGTTACGAGCGATAGCCTCACCTTGTCCGCGCTCTTCGGCTTCTAGACCAGGATAAGCACCGGGAGTATCAATCAAGCTGATGACGGGAATTTGAAATTTCTCCGCTAATTTCATCAATCTTAAGGCTTTACGATAACCTTCGGGATTGGGCATACCGAAATTACGGTATTGACGCTCTTTGGTGGTACGCCCTTTTTGCTGCCCAATAAACATAACCGGCTGCCCATTGATACGAGCCATACCACCGATCATCGCCTTGTCATCTTGGAAATTGCGGTCGCCAAACAGCTCCACAAATTCGTCTGAGATATGCTTTATATAATCGAGGGAATAAGGTCTTTCAGGATGGCGGGAAATCTGTACTCGCTGCCAGCGGCTCAAGTTTTTGTAAATGTTGACTTTGAGCTCTTGGATCTTCTGTTCAAGTTCTGAGGCGACGTTGTCCACTTCTACTCCGTTTTCCTCCGCCGTCTGTTTCATCTCTGCTAGCTTACTCTCCAGTTCGAATATCGGCTTCTCGAAGTCGAAAATGTTGTTCGGCATCATATGCTTATTTCAGATTCTTAAATAAATATACAAAAAATCCACAAATCCGCTAAGGCGATTCTTGGAATACTGCACATATCGCATTCGGGATCATGTCTGAAAAAAGAACGGTTCGCCAGAAGGACGAACCGTCAAATTTAACTAAATATCTTATAATCCCTATCCGCGATTTTCAATTGTTGTATAATCACGGGTACTAGCTCCAGTATAAATCTGGCGTGGGCGGCCGATTGGCTCACCATTTTCGCGGTTTTCTTTCCACTGAGAAATCCATCCTGGCATACGACCAAAGGCAAACATTACGGTAAACATATTTACCGGAATACCAAGGGCCTGATAAATAATACCGGAGTAGAAATCTACATTCGGGAACAATTTACGAGCAGAAAAATACTCATCGCTAATAGCGGCTGATTCTAGTCCTTTGGCGATATCGAGAATCGGATCATCGATATCCATTTGATCTAAGACTTTGTCGGCGTATTTCTTGATCACGCGCGCACGAGGATCATAGTTTTTATACACTCGGTGTCCAAAGCCCATCAAGCGGAATGGATCTGATTTGTCTTTTGCTTTTGCTAGATACTTGTCTGTGTCTCCGCCGTCCTTTTCGATGGCGTCTAGCATCTCCAATACTTTTTGATTTGCACCACCATGAAGTGGTCCCCACAACGCACAGTTGCCTGCACCCACAGCAGCAAATAGATTTACGTGAGAAGAACCTACCAATCTAACAGCAGAAGCAGAGCAGTTTTGCTCATGATCAGCGTGCAGTATTAATAGGGTATCAAGTGTCTCAGCAATCGTCTGATTTACTTCACCAAACATCATGTGCAAGAAATTCTCCACATAGCCCAAATTGGGATCTGGATCGATGTAAGGCTTGCCTTGAGAGCGGCGATAGATGTAGGCCGCTAGAGCTGGCATATGACCGATGGTACGATAGATAGAAGACCAACGTACGTTTTCGTCATTCCAAGAATCTAAAGACTCTGGGTAAAAACCAGAAAGAGAGCTCAAGATTGCTGATAGCATCCCCATGGGGTGTGTACCAGAAGGTAAAGCATCAAGAATAGCCTTTACCCCAGCAGGAGGAGTAATTTCATTCATAACCGCAGACTGGAAATCCTCCATCTGGGCAGCAGTTGGTAGCTCTCCGTTCAGCACGAGATAGCAAACCTCCAAGAAAGAAGCAGATTCAGCAAGCTGCTCGATGGGGTATCCACGATGTTCGAGGATTCCATTTTCACCATCAATAAAGGTGATCGCACTTTTGGTGGAACCGGTATTTTTAAAACCGAAGTCGAGGGTTACGTACTTTGATTGAGCGCGTAGTTTAGAGATATCTATTCCCTTTTCATCGTAAGTACCGGTAGTTACGGGCAGTTGATATGCGTTATCACCAATTTTGATCTCAACTGATTCGGTAACTTCCTTAATTTCGGACATATTCGTTTGGAAATGGTTATGAGTTATGGCTAATGAGGAAAAATCCCTCAAAATTAAGTATTCAAGCGCGATTTAAAAAGCGTCTAACTGACATTTGTTAGCCTTTACAACCCTTCCCAGCTAATTCTGTTTGGAGAAACATTATATCTGCTCCAATTCTTGCAAGGCATCCCTAAAGCCTCCGTTCAAAATCGGGAATCTACACCAGGTTTTGGGATCGAGATTTTCATCATCCAAATGGAATGATGGAGCGTATCTCTCTCGTTTCCACTGGTTTCGAGACCAAAGCAAGAAAAACTTCTTGATGTAGGCTTTGAGTTGTTGATCAGGATAACTGCCTTTGAGACGGCGAAATACCTCCACAGGTGACTGATAATCTCTAATGGCACATTTTTCGATGGCATCGAGTATCCCATAAGGCATCAAATCTGCCTCATCCGTTTGATCATATTCTTCTGGTCGCAGTTCGGCGGTAGGTTGCAAACTGTTGACATAAGAAAGTGCTGGCACCGGGAGCTGGCGTTCGGCCCAGCCGAGCCAAGACAAAAGACTCGCCTTGTCCATACCCGCCAATGGTGCTAAACCACCTGAAGTGTCCCCATCCATAGTTGCATATCCCACAGCAGCCTCAGAACGATTGCTAGTGGTAATCAAAAGGGCTTTATTAATATTGGCGAGCATCCAGATTCCGGGGGAGCGTAAACGGGCCTGAATATTTTGCAAGGTAATGTCATCCTTTTCCCAAGTCAGCGGACGCCCGACAGCCTGTTCGGCAAGGCCGATATACTGTTGATGAATGGCCTCCACCTCCCAGTGATGATAAGTAGCACCTAAGCCCTTGGCAAGCTCACGAGCGCTTTCCTCAGTCTCATCTCCGCTATTGGCCGTAGCTTGGTAAACACAGGTCAATAATTGCTCTACCGCAGGACGACTCCAATCCAAATTGGCATATGCGAGCACCTCTTTGATGCGTTCCTCACCGAGGACCATTGTAGCCCGTTTGATTGCTTCAGCACATAAAACAGCACAACAAGAGGAGTCCGCCCCTCCAGAAAGGGACAATACAAACCCACGACTATATGATTTGCGCATATAATCCCAAAGCGCGAGGGTTTCGGCTAGGTAAAACTCTTCTTCTTTGCTTTCAAGTTGGGGAGTGATGGGTTTATCGGCGTGCGGTTCTTGCTCGGTCCATTGGTAGGGGACCTCTACGAGGAACGGAGCCTCTTCTGGGCGAAAATTGAATGATTTTTTCCGATGGATATGAACACTTTCGACATCTACCACGGTACTTAAAACATCCACCTCACGCATATCAAACCGCTCATTTCTGGCAAGTAGTTCGCCTCCCTGAGAGATCAGTACCTCCCCATCAAAAATGATACGGCCAGCGTCATTGCCGACGAGATTGCTGTAAACATAAGTACAATTGTAGGAGCGGCTAGCCTCCGTGACTAAGCGTTCCCGGATGAGGGACTTACCAAAAGCGAAATTAGACGCACTTGGGTTGAGTATGATATCAACATTATGAATGTAATGGTCCTGTGCGGGTCGGATGCCGTTCCAAGCATCTTCACAGATTTCGACTCCCATACGTACACCGCCGACTTCGATGAGGATATCCCCTACGGGAAACGATTCGCCCCAAAGCGCTAAAGCTCCGACCTCATTATCTGGCCAAGGCTTGAACCAACGTGGCTCATAATAAATCCCGTCCCCTGCTAAATCCTGCTTCGCGACAAAGCCTAATAGCTGCTCATCATGAATCAAGGCCACTGTATTGTAGATCACATGGGCATACTTCAGGGGCAGGCCAACTGAGATTGTCATCCCTGCCGAGGCCTCAATCACCGCTTTGAGCCCTAGTAGTGATTTCTCAAGCACGTATTCATTAAAGAAGGCATCTTCACAGCCATAACCACTCAGTGCTAACTCTGGCAGACAAAGGATATCCACCTTTTGCTCCCTTGCCATAGCAATCGCATCGAGGATGTTTTGCTTGTTTTGGGCAAAGGCAAGTGGGGTCTGATTGAGAGAAGCACCAGCGAGTCTGAGGTATTTCATAAAAGGTTAGAATCAAGTTTGCGTACAAATTACACATTTATTACGATCAAGCCGCAGAAAATGTTACCTTAGAGGAGATGTCGGACAAAAATAACATTCATTTAGCAGTTGATGCGGTCGTCTTTGGATATCAACCTCAAAAAGGGATTTCGGTTTTATTGATCGAAAGGAAATACCCTCCTTTTAAAGGTAACTGGGCGATACCAGGCGGCTTTGTGCTAGAACACGAATCCTTGGAAGAGGCCGTAACACGCGAATTGGCGGAAGAAACGGGGGTAAAAATCACCTATTTGGAGCAATTGTACACCTTTGGCAAACCAGATCGTGATCCTCGTAAACGCATTGTGGCGGTGGCTTATTTTGCGCTCGTGCGCCCAGAAGGATTCTCCCTGAGTGCCGATACTGATGCTTCAGACGCTAAGTGGTTTGCGATTGATGAACTCCCTCCCCTAGCCTTTGACCATGACCAAATACTAAAGGTGGCGCTGACACGCTTGCGAGGAAAAATACTTTACGAGCCTATCGGTTTTGAATTGCTAGATGAAAAATTTCCTTTCTCTTCTCTCCATCAACTTTATGAGACTGTCCTCGGTGGAACGATTGACCGCCGCAACTTCAAGAAGAAATTTCTCAAACTAGGCCTCGTCGAAGAGCTAAACGAGCAACGCAAACAAGCAGGCTCAGGCCGTCCGGCCCGACTGTATCGCTTCAACGAGGAGCGCTACTTTGGCCTCAAACAGACGGGCAATCTATTTGAACTCTGGCTGCCTAGCGGGGTAAAATAAGGTAGGGATGATTAGCGAAAACCTACATTACTCACTTCTCAAAGTATCTATCGGGTTATTGAGGACAGCCCGTGTCGCCTGAGCGGCAATCGTGATGCCTGCGATCAAAATGGCCATTAGCATCGGCAAAGCAAACATCCACCATTTTAGTTTTATCGCATAGGCAAAGTTGGTCAGCCAGCCATCGAGCAAGTACCATGAAACGGGAATCCCGATCAAGAGACCAATGCCTACAAGCAGGAGAAAGTCCTTTGATAATAAGGTAACCAAATCTCCCATCGAGGCACCCAATACTTTTCTGATGCTGATTTCCTTCACTTTTTGTTCGGCGAGGAAAGCAGATAAGCCAAACAGGCCCAAACAGGCGATGAAGATAGATATGATGGCAAAATAATTGGCGAGTGTACCCGTCAATACTTCACTTTTGTATTGTTGCTGATACTCCGCATCGACAAAATGATAATGTAGATAAAAATCAGGTAGTACTTTATTAAAAACTGCTTGTAAACTGCCAATAGCAGTTTTCATTTCCCCTTCTTTCGCTTTTACCAGAAGGCCTGAGGCATAAGTGGAGAGATGAATCCCTAGGGGGTGCATTTCAGTTTTTCGCGTTAAGGGTTAACTTTAGGAAAAAGTCCCATGACCAAATCGGAATATTTAGCCCTAGCGGAGGAGAGATGGCCAGAGCTGGAGGCATTAGAAGCAAAGGGTGATTTTTATGCCTATGAGCAGCGCTTTGTAGAGATAATGAAAGAGCTGGAACAGTCGATCCTTCAGGCGCATCTGGGCAAAACGCCTTCCAACCATCGAAAAAAAAGTCCATCCAAACCACGCTCGGGGAAGTAAGTCTTGCTCGGTCTCACGATTTTGCCCATTACTCAGGCGGCTTTAAATATAGTCCTTTGCTCCAAGAAAAGCTGGTCTATATCGGTCAATTAG
>JBCCQN010000263.1:0-10258 GCA_039024315.1 Bacteroidota bacterium | reverse complement strand
GATTGGTTTGGTCAAAAATAATTTGCTGCCGGCTACCGCTCCCCCGTTTTTACGGATGTTGGCTACATTGACTCTGCCAGTAACCGCCAATCCAAAAATAGGCTCCGGACTATCGATACTATGACCACCCGCTAAAGGGATACCTAATTCACTACAAACGGCTCTACTACCTTCCAAAACTTGCTGTGCTGCCTCTGGTGGCAGTTTATCTACGGGCCAACCCAAGATCGCAATCGCCATAATTGGACTTCCCCCCATCGCATAGACATCACTGATGGCATTGACGGATGCAATGCGGCCAAAGTCAAAAGCATCATCTACGATTGGCATAAAAAAATCAGTCGTACTGATGATCGCCGTGCCGTCTCCTAAATCATATACTGCCGCATCATCTCTGGTATCATTGCCCACTAATAAGTCTGGATTAGGCAAAATGTGCTGCGAAGTGTGAAGGATCTTATCCAATACTTGAGGCGAAATTTTGCATCCACATCCGGCTCCATGACTATACTGTGTCAATCTAATAGGCTCGTTCGTATTCATTCAGTGTTTGTCTATTTCGTGTTTAGGTTGAGCAACAATTGTGCTGTTTGTGAAGGCTGGTCTACATTTATGTTTAAATGGTGTTTGGCGCTGGTCTTTCTCTTGCTGAGGGCGTAGCGATAGGCCTTATCGTAATAGGCTAAGGTTAGGCTAATCAATTTGTTGGGATCATCCGCTTCTACCGCAGCTAAGGCATCTTGATAGCTTTTGCCCCCTAGGCGCTTTTTGATTTTACCAAGAGCTTTGCTGACATCCTCCTTGGAATAGCTGCCATACTCCTTGATTAAGCGTTCTGCGCGCAGAGAAAAAGGAATATCTAGCACATAAGTAGGCGCTACTTTCATCTGCTCCCAAAAAGGAGAAGGGATATAGACGCTACCGATCGAATGACTTTCATCTTCTACCCAAAGCGGTTTTTGAGCATCATACTGCCGTAGTATCTCGAAGCAGTCATTTTCAAACTGTTCGACACTGGGTTGTTTATCTAAACCGATTCCTCCGAAAGCGGAACCCCTATGATTGGCGACAGCCTCAAGGTCGAGGACTTGCTGGCCTAGTTTCCGCAGGGATTTCAAAATATCCGTCTTGCCACAACCCGTACTGCCTCCTATCATCCTTAGGTCCCACTTTTGGGCAAAAGTGGCTTGTACTTGCTGTCGATAAGCTTTGTAACCGCCTTGCAGAACGCTTACCTCAAAGCCAGCCATCTGCCACAACATCGCCATGCTCTGGCTTCTCATTCCCCCACGCCAACAATGTACTAATACCTTATTAGTTTGGCCTTGATTTTGTAGTTCTCTGACAAAACCTTCCATTTTAGGACCGACAATTTCCAAACCTTTAAGGAATGCATCATTGCGGCCTTTTTGTTTGTAGAGGGTGCCAATTTCGGCCCGCTCTTCGTCTTTAAATAGAGGGATGTTGATGGCGCCAGCTATGTGCCCCTTAGTAAATTCTTTGGGGGCTCTGACGTCAATCAAAATTGAATCTCCCTGCCAGTATATTGGCAGGAATTGTGCTATGGGTAGCGTCTTTAACAAGAAATTATACCGTCCTTAATGCGCAACGAAGTTACGAATAAAGCAGAGGATATTTAGGGATCGTAAAAAAGATCACTAAATAAACGTACCTTTGCCGGATCATTATCCACTTCCTGGCTGAAATAAGGCTCCAAAAATTGGCGGGAGGTGATTGGGAAAGCATATTATATGTCAACATTTGAAAGTTTAGGGCTGGATGCAGAAATCATTTCAGCTATCACCAAATTGGGATTTGAAGCACCAACTCCCATTCAAACCCAGGCTATCCCCCAAATTCTCGAGCATCAGCAGGATTTGATCGCCCTTGCCCAAACTGGTACTGGCAAGACGGCAGCCTTTGGCCTACCTCTCGTGCAGATGGTAGATGAAAACGTGGATGTCCCTCAGGCCATTGTCCTGAGCCCTACCCGTGAATTGGCGATTCAGATCACCAAGGATCTGCAATCTTTTGCCAAGCATAAGGGGAAACTGCCCATTATATCAGTTTATGGGGGTACGCCGATTTACAATCAAATCAAGGCCTTAAAAAGAGGCGTTTCTATCGTCGCCGGTACGCCCGGCCGCGTATTGGATTTGATCCATCGCGGCGAGTTAGACCTCTCTGAGATCAAGTATGTCGTCTTAGATGAGGCCGATGAAATGCTCAATATGGGCTTTCAGCAGGATTTGGATTCTATTTTGGAAGCGGCTCCAGCCGAACGCCAAACCCTGCTGTTCTCAGCTACTATGGCCCCACAGGTAGCTCGTATTGCAAAACGCTATATGACTGATCCCTTCGAAATTACGGTGGGGAGTAAAAATGCCGGTGCCAAGAAAGTAGAGCATCATTATTATCAGGTATCTGCACGAGATCGCTATGCTGCGCTTCGTCGTATTCTGACGAGCATAGATGATTTTTACGGGATTGTATTTTGCCGTACACGCCGAGATACCAATCATGTGGCTCGCAAGTTAAATGCAGATGGCTTTGCTTCGGTCGCTATCTCTGGGGATTTATCCCAAGCGCAACGCGACAATGTGATGTACCGCTTTCGCGAACGCCAGGAAAATATCTTGGTGGCGACTGATGTGGCCGCTCGTGGTCTGGATGTAAATGATCTTACGCACGTCATCAATTATGAATTACCTGATGATCCGGAAGTTTACATCCACCGTAGTGGTCGTACTGGGCGCGCTGGTAAAGAAGGGATTTCTATCGCCATTATTCATAGCCGCGAGAACCGTAAGATTCGTACGCTAGAAAGGATGTCAGGTAAAACCTTTATTAGAGGTTCGGTACCGACTGGAGATGAGATTATTGGGATGAAGCTTCGCTCAACGGTTCGTTCGATCCGCGAGATGGACTATCATGCCGCTCAACTAGAGCAATATCTCAACGAGATTCAAGCTGGCTTGGCAGACCTAGATCGCGATGAACTAATCAATCGCTTTTTATATCGTGAGCTCAAAGGTTTGCTCTATACTTACCAAGGTGCGCCTGACCTAAACGTAAGTTCTCGTAGAGACGATCGTTATGGTCGAGATCGAGATAGAGATGGTCGTGGTGGCCGTCAGCAAAATCGTAAGGTATCTCGCTTTAGGATCAACGTTGGTGCCAAGCAACAGCTCAACGTCAACCGTCTCCTCAGTTTGATCAATCAAAATGTACGAGATCGCCAGATGCGAATCGGTAAGATCACCATCCTGAAGAAAATCTCCTATTTTGAAGTGGATGAACGCTATTCGGAGCTAATTAGCAGATCCTTTAACAATGCTCATTATGATGGTTTGCCGATAGAAGTGTTTCAAGTTGCCGCAGATCAACCGATATTTGACCGCAAAAGAGGAGAAGAGAGCGCCAAAACACGTAAAAACCGTAAGCGTCGCCAAAAGAAGAAGCGTTAGCCAAAGGCAACCTTATCCATAGCTGATCGTAGCAATTTTACATGATCGAACGCCAAACCATATCCAAAAACGGTGAAATGGAACGTGCCATCTTAGTTGGGGTGTGCACGAGGGAGATGGATTTTGACCAGGCAAAAGACTATCTCGATGAACTGGCTTTTCTAGCGGAAACAGCCGGAGCTAGAGCGGTACGCTCTTTCATCCAGAAGCTGGACAAACCCGTCAACTCTACCTATGTGGGTTCTGGTAAGCTGGAAGAAATTCAGGAAGCGATCGAACAAGAGGGGGCAAATTTGGTCATCTTCGATGACGATCTCTCCCCTTCACAGATTCGAAATTTGGATGAGTTTTTGGGGGTTAAAGTCTTGGATCGTTCTTCCCTGATCCTATTTATCTTTTCTGAAAGAGCGCAAACAGCCCAGGCTCGTACTCAGGTTGACCTCGCTCAATATCAATACCTGCTGCCCCGTCTAAGCGGGATGTGGACTCACCTTTCCCGCCAAAAAGGGGGTATTGGTCTCAAAGGAGCCGGTGAAAAAGAAATCGAGACGGACCGGCGTATCATTCGTGACCGTATCGCTCGCTTAAAAAAGGATCTCGCCAAGATCGATCTCCAAGAGCAGACTCGCCGCAAGAACCGCTCAGAGTTTGTGCGTATCGCCTTAGTGGGTTATACCAATGTCGGGAAATCCACCTTGATGAACCGCCTCTCCAAATCTCAAGTACTCGAAGAAAATAAACTCTTCGCGACCCTGGACACTACGGTTCGCAAAGTCTCTCTGCAAGGCATTCCCTTTTTGCTTTCAGATACAGTAGGATTCATCCGCAAACTACCGCACCATTTGGTGGAGTGTTTCAAAAGCACCTTGGCTGAGTCCCAAGAATCAGATGTTTTGTTACACGTGGTTGATGCCTCTCATCCGCATTTGGAAGATCATATTCAAGTAGTCAAACAAACGCTTGAGGATATGAAGTTGCAAGAGCGCCCGATGATTACGGTTTTCAACAAGGTAGATATGTTGGAGCCAGAAGTGCTGGAACAATTACGCCGCTCATGGCATGCTGACGAAAACGCTCCGGCGGTATTTGTCTCGGCTGCCAAAAATCTCTACATGGAAGATTTACGCAAAATCATCGTGGAGGAACTAGTGAAAGGCTACAACGCGAAGTCCTACAACGGTCAAACCCACCACTTTTTGCAGCAATATCAATATTATCAGATGGCTGAGGAACAAATGGAAAATTAGTTTCTGACCGCTGCTTTTTCTGCTAAACATGTATCTTTAAAAAAGTAAGGCTTCAGTTGAAGCCTTCGTTTTTATGTCCTATCCTCAGATGTTAGCAATATGAAAAAGCGTCAACTTGGCAATAGTTCTCTAAGTGTATCCGCCATTGGTTTGGGCTGTATGGGTATGAGTTTTGGCCTTGGGCCTGCAGGGGAAAAATCGGCAATGATCAAGGTCTTGCATACGGCAGTTGAGTCTGGCATCACGCTTTTTGATACTGCTGAGGTTTATGGACCCTTTGTCAACGAAGAATTGGTCGGGGAAGGCCTAGCCCCTTTTCGTGATCAGGTGATTATCGCTACCAAGTTTGGCTTTAAGATTGACCGTGAGTTATATAAGAACATGGGCGTGGATAGTCGCCCTGAAAATATCCGACGCGTAGCTGAAGAATCTCTCAAAAGACTCCGAGTCGAAGCAATTGATCTCTTCTATCAGCATCGTGTAGACCCCAATGTGCCCATCGAAGATGTCGCCGGAACGGTAAAGGATCTCATCCAAGAAGGTAAGGTCAAACACTTTGGTCTCTCCGAAGCGGGAGCTGATACGATTCGCAGAGCACATGCCGTCCAGCCAGTTACGGCTTTGCAAAGTGAATACTCCCTCTGGACCCGTCAGCATGAAAAGGAGATCATACCCACCATTGAAGAACTGGGCATAGGCCTAGTGGCTTACAGTCCCTTGGGCCGAGGTTTTTTGACGGGCAAAATCGCCCAAGATATTACGTTCGCCGAAGGCGATATCCGTAACCATCTACCACGATTTCAAAAAGAAGCTCTTGAGGCGAATCGCGTCTTGGTTGATGTCTTGACAGAAATAGCAAATGCCCAGGACGCTACCCCAGCTCAAATTGCTTTGGCTTGGATTTTGGCCCAAAAACCTTGGATAGTACCAATTCCTGGCACGACCAAAATCCACCGCTTGCAGGAAAATATAGGAGCCGCCGCGCTTGATCTCAGTCCCGATGATCTGAAGCAAATCGAAAAAGCAGTGGAGCAAGTTGAGATCGTCGGAAAACGCTATCCGGATCATTTTGAGCAAATGACTGGACTCTAAAGACTTTTCTACTCGCGCCCCTCAAATTGTAAGGGATAAAGTTTATTTTAGTCTGAGAAAGCAATCATTTTCAAAGACTATCTACTCCTCATGCAAATCCCTGCCGAACTCAATCCGCATCAGCGTATCTTGATGGGGCCTGGACCTAGTGATGTCCATCCCCGTGTACTCAAAGCTATGGCCACTCCTCTGGTAGGCCACTTAGACCCTGACTTTGTCGCTATTATGGACGAGGTCAAGAGTATGGTACAGCACACCTTTCAGACCCAAAATGAATTAACTTTTGTTGTCTCTGCTCCGGGCTCCGCAGGCATGGAAACCTGTTTGGTCAATTTGCTCGAACCCGGCGATGAGGCGATTATTTGTATTCACGGTGTCTTTGGGGGCCGTATGGCGGATATTGCAGAGCGTTGTGGTGCGACGGTTACTAGAGTAGAGTCCCCTTGGGGAACGCCCATCTCTCCCGCCCAAGTGCAGGAGGCCTTGGGAAAAGTCAAAAATCCCAAACTGCTAGCCATCGTGCATGCCGAGACTTCAACCGGAGTCCTCCAGCCCCTCGAAGAAATCAGTCAAATGGTTCATGATGCAGGTGCTCTCTTGGTCGTAGATGCGGTTACTTCTTATTGTGGGACCCAACTCAAAGTCGATGAATGGGGCATTGACGCCATCTATACTGGCACCCAAAAGTGCTTGAGTGCCCCTCCGGGACTTTCCCCTGTTTCCTTTAGCCCTCGGGCCGTAGAAGCGCTCGACAATCGTAAAACCAAAGTGCAAAGCTGGTTTCTAGACCTGACCCTCGTCAAAAACTATTGGGCGGGTGCTAAACGCGCTTACCATCATACTGCTCCGGTATCTGCTGTTTATGGTCTGAGAGAAGCCTATCGCCTCGTGCTTGAAGAAGGACTGGAAAATCGTTTTGCACGCCACCAGCGTAACCATGAACTGCTCAGAGATGGTCTTGAAGCCATGGGCTTTGAGTTTTTGGTAGATGCCCAGTATCGTTTACCGATGCTCAATGCCGTCAAAATTCCGGCTGGGGTAGATGAAGCTGCTATTCGCTCGCGCTTGCTCCATGAGTACAATATCGAGGTGGGTTCCGGTTTAGGCGCTTTTGCCGGTAAAATATGGCGTATCGGTCTCATGGGCGAAAGTTCTACTCCCAATCATGTCAATGTCCTGCTTTCTGCTTTGCGGGATTTGATGTGAACAAAATAAAATTTGACGGAAAATGATTCCTCCCTCTACCCCCCTCTAGGGTTTTGCAAACCGTAGGTTTTATCCCTCTTTGGAGGGGTCTAGAGGGATGAAAAACCTCATCCAATTATCAATTAAATGTCTGCTCTGCACCAATCCCTCCGCCAAGCGATTCGAGGCGAAGTCCTTACGGATGAAACTAGTCTTGGCCTTTACAGCACCGACGCCAGTGTCTATCAGATTCGACCCTTGGCGGTAGTTTGCCCTTGGGATGAGGCTGATGTGAAAGCGGCCATCAAAATTACAGCAGAACACCAAGTCAGCATTTTGCCGCGCGGAGGAGGAACCAGTCTGGCGGGACAAACCGTTGGGCGATCCTTAGTACTGGACTTTTCCAAGCACCTCAACCAAGTAATCGAACTCAATGTGGAAGAGCAGTGGGTAAGAGTCCAGCCAGGTATGGTGAGAGATGAGTTAAATGCCTTTCTCGCTCCCCATGGCTTACATTTTGCGCCTGATCCGGCTACTTCTAGTCGCGCCAATGTGGGCGGTATGGTGGGAAACAACAGCTCTGGCACCAAGAGCATCCTTTACGGCAAGACGGTTGATCATGTGCTGGAAGCCAAAGTATTGCTGGCCGATGGTACAGAGATGCTAATGGAGAGCCTTGATCAAGTCGCTTATCAAGCGAAATGTGAGCAAACGGATCGAGAGGGTGATATTTACCGCGGCTTCGCCGAACGCATTCACCAGCATCGCGAGGAGATAGAGAAGCGTTTTCCGAAGGTAATGCGCAGAGTAGGAGGCTATAATCTGGACGAGTTTATCCATACCGAAGATTGGAATCTCGCCAAACTGATTACGGGTAGTGAAGGTACCTTGGCCACTACACTAGAACTCAAACTCAATCTAGTGCCACTGCCACGCTATAAATCGGTTTGCGTAGTACATTATGCAGAACTGATGGAGGCTATCCAGTCGGTGACACCCATGTTAGCGTTCCGCCCCGCGGCCATAGAAATACTAGATGATACGGTCGTAAGGCTCAGTCGTGAAAACCTAACCACCCAGCGGGCTTGCCACTTTATTGAGGGTGATCCTGCCGCCATCTTGATCGTAGAGTTTTACAGTGATGATGAGGCAGACGTTCGGCAACGCCCGCTAGCAATGATCGCTGCGCTCAAGAAAAAAGGATTGGGCTATGCTTATCCATTCTTTACCGAAGGACCAGAGTATGACGACGTTTGGCTCATCCGCAAAAAGGGCCTCGGCCTTATGTTGGGGATCAAAGGAGAAAAGAAACCGCTCGCCTTTATCGAAGATGCGGGCATCCCCACTGATGTACTGCCAGAGTATATCGATAAGGTTTTGGCGGTCTGCAAAAAACACGGGACTGAAGCGGCCATGTATGCGCATGCCAGTGTGGGGGTGATTCATGTGAGGCCCATTTTGGATTTACGACAGGCCATAGACATTGAGCGCTTTGAGGCGATAGCCAGAGATACCTTTGAGTTGGTACAGCATTATGGCGGCTCATGGAGTGGGGAGCATGGCGATGGTTTGGTGCGCAGCCCTTTCAACCGAGAATACTTTGGCGAGACCCTCTATGGCGTCTTCAAGGAAATCAAGGCGCTTTTTGACCCCGAAAATCGCATGAATCCGGGTAAGATCGTAGATGCGCCACCTATGCGGGAAAACCTACGCTATGGTACTACTTATCAGGACCAAAGTCCGAAAACACACTTTCGCTATCCCGCCGAAGGCAGTTTTGACAATGCCGTTCATATGTGTACAGGTGTGGGGGAATGTCGCAAAATCGGGGCTGGTACCATGTGTCCAAGCTTTAAGGCGACTCGTAAAGAGGAAGATTCTACCCGAGGGCGAGCCAATGCATTGCGGCTAGCGATGTCTGGCCAATTGGAAGAGGGCCTAGGTAGTGAGCGCATACAGGAGGTGATGGATTTGTGCTTGAGTTGTAAGGCTTGCAAATCCGAATGCCCCAGTAATGTAGATATGGCCCGACTCAAAGGAGAGGTGCGCCAGCAATATTATGATGAGCATGGGCCTAGTTTACGTGATCGCATGATCCGGGACTCCGCCAAGATGGCCAAGCGTTTTGCGGGGGAAATGGCTGGCCTGATCAATAATTTGCAAGGAGGATCTCTTTTCAAATTGGTGCAGTCTAAGCTTTTGGGTTTTGATAGTCGTCGGACCCTGCCGAGCTATACCGCCGAGCCATTTGAGGATTGGTTTGCCCAACAAAAGCTCAAGACGGCAGGTCCTCGGATAGCGCTTTTTGCCGATACTTATCTTAATTATCACGAGCCAGTGGTGGGCAAGGCTGCTTATAAACTCCTGACGTCTTTAGGCTATCAGGTCGAATTGGCGGCAGTGGGCTGTTGTCAGCGACCTAAGATTTCGCATGGTTTCTTGCGGGAAGCTGCCTCAGAAGGGCAAAAGATGGCCCAATCCCTTGACTATTGGCTTAGAGAAGGGGTGCCTGTCTTGGTTTGTGAGCCTAGTTGTGCCTCTGCTTTGGTGGATGATTTGCCCGATCTATTAGGGGATCCCGCCCTCGGCGAACGCTTGTCTCAAGGCATTAAGCCGATAGAAAATTTTTTGCTCGCTGAGCAGGCCAGCGGTAATATCAGCCTTAGCTTTTCCTCCGAAGTAGAAAGCCTGCTGATCCATGGGCATTGCCACCAGAAGGCACTTTTTGGCATGGAAGCTTTGCAAAAGCTTTTTGAAGCCTCAGATACGAAGGCGGAAATCATCGATGCAGGCTGTTGTGGGATGGCAGGCTCTTTTGGCTACGAAAAGGAGCACTATCACATCTCCGCTCAGATTGGGGAGCAAAAGTTATTTCCCGCTATCCGCGAACGCCAAGCCTCGGCCCAAGTGGCGGCTTGTGGCTTTTCGTGCCGCCATCAGATTGAGCATTTTACGGGAGTGCAGGCTAAACATTGGTTGGAGTATATCAATCACTACCCTCTTTTTTAGTAGAAAGTAGCAGGTAAAAAGTATTTAATACAGAGAGAAGAGGTCTTACTGAAATATATAGACCCATTTTCCCAAGTCTTAATACTGAATACTATTGTCCAACTACTTAAAAGCATTTACTAGGGAACTTTTCGAGATCTTGCCGTTTGGCTTTCTGGGTATTGGTCTAGAAGCCAAAGACATGAATCTAGAAATAGAGCTGGGACCAGTGAACCAAAGAATCCTGTTTTTCCGGCTCCAGTTGAGCCAGCGAAATCT
>JBCCQN010000262.1:0-10280 GCA_039024315.1 Bacteroidota bacterium | reverse complement strand
CTTCAAAATCATTGGAACTAGCCGTAGCAACGTTGACCTCAAAGAAATTATCACCGGCAAGCCTTTGTTTGGCTTAGACGTACAACGCGAAGGTATGCTGATCGCCATGATTGAGCATCCGCCTGCTTTTGGTATGAAGCTTAAGTCCTTTGATGCAAGTATGGCCAAGACCATGTCGGGTATCAAAGATGTCTTCAGTTTCAAAACCTACCCTACTGAGATAGAGAAAACTTGGTCTGACACCAATGCTTTCCCTGAGCTAGTCGCCATCGTCGGTAACAGCACCTGGGAGGTGATGAAAGCGAAGAAAACCCTTCAGATCGAATGGGAACAGGATACGGAAGCGGAGAACACGGCCGATCATGTTGCAGAACTAGAGCAAATGGTGAGCAAAGGTGTGCCTAAAGCCTCTCGCTTAGATGGCAATCCAGACTCAGCGTTCCGCGGAGCGGCCAAAATTATAGAACGCTCCTACTCAGCTCCTTTCTTGGCTCACAACACCATGGAGCCGATGAATTTCTTTGCTGATGTAACGGCTGATAAAGCAGAGCTAGTTGGCCCAATCCAGACCCCAGAAAACCAGCGTAAAACCACCGCCGCAGCCCTTGGCATGAGCGAAGATCAGGTTACGGTGATGATGACGCGTATGGGAGGTGGCTTTGGTCGTCGTCTTTACGGTCATTTCGGCACCGAGGCAGCGCGTATCTCTCAAGAGGTCAAAGCTCCGGTCAAGCTGGTTTACACCCGCGAAGACGATATGACTCAAGGTACTTATCGTCCTGCTTATAAAGTATCCTATAAAGCAGCTCTCGACGCCGACAACAATCTGATTGCTTGGCAAGTACGCGGAGCTGGCTCTAATGACAGCCCACTCTTCGTCAATCGCTTCCCTGCGGGAACAGTAGACAATTATAAGGCGGAGGAGTCTTATATGTCCTCCAACATTTCAACGGGTGCTTGGCGTGCGCCTCGCTCCAACTTTATTGCCTACGCTGAGCAGGCCTTCTTGGACGAAGTCGCGGAAGCAGCCGGACAAGACCCGATTGAGTTTCGCCTAAGCTTGTTTCAACGTGCTATGGATCGCCCCGTCGGGGAACGCAACGACTATGACGCGGAGCGTTATGCCGGTGTACTCAAACTAGTCAAAGAAAAGGCTGGCTGGGGTCAAGAGATGCCGGGCGTTTCTCGTGGAGTTTCGGCCTATTACTGCCACAACTCCTATGTCGCCCAAGTGGTCGACGTAGAAATGGTAGATGATGAGCCTAAGGTCAAAAAGGTATGGTGTGCGGTAGATTGTGGGATTGTCGTCAATCCAACAGGGGCCCGCAATCAACTGGAAGGCGGTATCGTCGATGGCATTGGCCATGCGATGTATAGTGCGATGACTTTTGCTGATGGCAAACCTGAGCAAAACAACTTCCACCAATATCGCCTCATCCGCCATAATGAAGCGCCCATGGAGATCGAAACCTTCTTTGTTGAGAATGGAATCGATCCTACCGGTCTTGGTGAGCCAGGTATGCCTCCTGTGGCTGCAGCCTTAGCCAATGCAGTTTATAAGGCTACGGGTACTCGCTGGTACAACCAGCCATTTGTAAATGAAACCACCCCTATGTTGGAAGAAACGGAGAAGCGCTCTGTACCAACGGGTTGATGATAATTCATCTTTGTTTTTTGAACGTGGCGCCGCATCATGATGCGGCGCTATTTTTTTAGGATACTTCCAAGGGCACCTCTCGCGAAAAGGCGGTTTCAAATGCTACTACCGTATTGGTCCCCTCCACTCCTTCGATGGTTTGGATCTTTTCATACACTATGTCCCTCAGATGTTGGTTATTGATGGCGTAGATCTTGACCATGATGGCATAGCGCCCCGCGATGTTGACACAATCCACAATCTCTGGTATAGTCTCTAGCTTACGCAGGATGGGCTGCATAAAGCGAGCGTGGGTTAGCATGAGGGAACAGAACGCACAAGTTTCATATCCCAAGCGCTCCGGATTGAGCAAAAAGACGGCCTCTTTCAGCACCCCAGCCTTCTTCAATTTTCGGACTCTTTGATGGATCAAAGAGTTAGAAACTTTGAGCTGTTGGGCGAGTTGAGCAAAAGGACTACGGGCATCTTCAGTCAAGACAGACATGATCTCTAAATCCAAAGGATCAAATTGATTTTTGAGCAATCGATAGGCCATGGTGAATAGTCAGTTTAGGAAAAACGGCTTAGCAAATTTAACAAACTGACACAAAATCATAAAAAAAGAAACAATTATGAATACAATTCGATAAGAATATGGTCAATGTGATTAATTTTACCACAAAGCTTAATACTAAATCTTATGCAACTACAAGCCATCTTATCGGTAAGTCTCATCTTATTTTCTGTCATTGACATCGTCGGCTCCCTGCCAGTGATCATCGATCTCAAAAGGCAAGGGAAAAAGATTCATGCCGGGATGGCCACGATGATTGCAGGATTGTTGATGATTGGCTTTTTGTTTTTCGGAGCTTCCATGCTCCACGTTTTTGGTATAGAAGTGAGTTCCTTTGCCTTGGCCGGTTCCTTGATCATCTTTTTCATTGGTCTAGAAATGACCCTTGGGATTCGATTCTTCAAGGAGGAGCAGGACGGCAGTAGCTCAGGCACGATTGTTCCGATTGCCTTTCCTTTGGTAGCCGGTGCCGGAACGCTCACCACTATTCTTTCTCTGAAGGCCCAATATGACTACGGGAGCATTATGCTGGGCATACTTGCAAACCTATTATTGGTATTCGTAGTCCTACGATCCTCTGGTTGGCTCGCACGCAAAATGAGTCCTCAATTAATCGGGACACTACGCAAAGTCTTTGGCATCATCTTGATTGCCATCGCCTTCCAGATGTTGAGAACCAATCTTTAGCGAATCAAAGTGATGGTACCGCTGCGTTCAAAATCTTCGCCGCTATTAAAGGTACCCAGTAAACGATAGACATATACTCCTTCTGGGACGGTTTGGCCGCTTGCGGTCCGACCGTCCCAAGTTTGGTCCAAGGCATTGAAGCGAATGATTTCCGCTCCCCAACGATCAAAAATGATCGCAGTCATCTCTGGTACACCTTCGCCTTTAAAAAAGTACTCATCATTGGTTCCATCCCCATTGGGCGTAAAGGCGCTAGGAGCAAATATGATCCCGTCTGGTATGATTTCAATATTGAGGCTATACTCGGTTGGGCAGACAAAAAAGGAGTTGTAGGCCGTCAGGCGTACATGATAGATACCTGTATCGTCAAAATTAATGATGGGTGCTTCTAATTCAGAACCCTGACCATTGCCAAAATCCCAAAGGTAAGCCACGGCCCCATCGCTAAGGTTGACTGCCTGCAAAGGCAGTTGCGATTGCAAAATGGGGTTAGTCGGATCGGGAAGCGTCGTGAACAAAGCGTTCGCCGGAGGCGTGTTTGGAATACTAAGGCTCAAAGTGTCTTCACAGCCTAAGAGATCTATCACACGCACCAAATAATCTCCTCCCAGCACATCAATCACCTGATCGGAAGTTTCATTGGGTAGGCCCGACCACTGGTAGGTATAGGGTTGAGTACCGCCGATACTCATTACGCTCGCTCCGCCATTTTCCCAATCACAAAAAGCTTCGACTATCTCGCCTTGCGCCATTACCAAAGTATCTGGTTGAGTAAGGCTAAGGCTACTGGTATCAACACAGCCTAAACTATCCGTAACTTCAATGAGATAGGTACCCGCAATCAGACTATCGATATTGGGATTTGCAGGTAGTGAGGCCACATTCCAAAGAATTGTATTGCCACCATTACCGCCAGTAATGTCTGCCTCAATCTGCCCATCAGAGCCCGCGAAACAGCTAATATTTTGCCCACTTAAAGTGACTATCAGACTATCAGGTTGGTTGATAACCAGGCTTTCGAGAAGCACGCTACAATTATTGGAGTCCGTTACGACTATATTATAGGTTCCGGGTACAAGGGAGTTGTAATTGTTACCGCTTTGCAGAACGCCACCATCAAGACTATAGAGATAGGGCAAAATGCCCCCAGTGGTCTGTACTTCAATCGAGCCATTGCCTTCTTCATAGCAGCGAACATCTGTCAGCAAGGGATTCGCTTCCAGGAGCGGTGGTTCGCTGACAGTATCAGTAACAGTAGCCGTACAGCCTTGACTATCCGTAACACTAAAGTTGTAAACACCTGCACTCAACAAATCAAATAGCGAATCCGTCTGTAAGGGTCCGCCATTGTTTTGAAATTGGTAGGGAAGCGTTCCGCCCTGCGTAGACAAGTTGATAAAGCCAGTATTTTCGCCAAAGCACAATACTGGACTATTCTCTCGCACGCTGAGGATCAGGGAATCTGGCTGGGTGATCGTTAAGCTTATGCTATCGCTACATTGGAAGCTATCCACCACAGTGAACTGATAATCGCCCGCCACCAGGTTGGGGTAAGTCAGCGCATTGCTAAAGGGGAAAGTATCGATCTGCGTCTGGAAAGGTCCAAGCCCACCTGTAATTCCGAGCTCTACAAAGCCAGTATTATTAGCCCAGCAGTCTATCATCACCACCGAATCAGCCTGCAAGACCAGTAAGTCTGATTGACTTAGGACCGTATCTATGGTAGCGGTGCAAGCGCTATCGTCCTGCACAATCAACTGATAAATACCTGCTCCTAGGCCCGAAAAAAGTGAATCAGTCTGGAAAGGCCCACCATTTAGCTGGAACTGATAGGGGGTAACCCCACCACTCGCTTGAAGGCTAATCAGGCCTGTACTATCGCCAAAGCAATTGATGTTGACCAAGCTATCAATTTGGAAGCTGATAGCTGGTGGTTCCGAAATCAAATAGGGAATTGGCACAAGACAGTCATTTGCGTCATAGGCCAAAAGGGTATCTGCGCCAGGGGGTAGATTAATCAGATCTTGTCCGATAGGGCTGAAGTTCACCCCATCTGTAGTATAGCGGTAAGGTGCTGTACCTCCTACGGCTTGAAAGCTCAGGGCCCCATTGTTATTGCCAAAGCAATCGATGTTTTGTTGCTGTAAGATTCCGATGGCAAGGCCTGTGGGAGTGGTTAAGATGGTATCCACACTGGCATCGCAACCATTTGCATCCGTGATAGCGAGGGTATAAAATCCGGCAAATAGTCCCGTAAACTGCCCTGTATTTTGCAGCGGGCCGTTATTGATAGTAAACTGATAAGGTAATGTGCCACCGGTGCCCTGCACGTCTAATTGACCGGAGGGAGTACCGAAGCAATCTACATCTACTCGATTGATCACCGCTGCGGCAAGGCTGTCTGGCTCTGTAATAGTGAGGCTTAAAGTATCCAAACAAAGATTGGTATCCTGCACCACAAACAGATAGTTCCCCGCAGGGAGACCAGCATATAAATCATTGCTACTAAAAGGCTGGCCAGCTAGCGCATATTGATAAGGGCTAGTTCCCCCATTAGCGCCTAGGTCCACGCTTCCGCTAGCATTTTGGTAGCAATCTACCATTTGGACATTATCGGTACCCAATTGCAGCAGGTTAGGTTGGGCAATGCTAAAATTGGCGGTCGTAATGCAGGTGTTTGCATCCTCAACCGTAATCAAATAGGTACCGGCCGATAGATTATTAAACGTACTGTCTGTGGTAAGAGGACCGTTCTGCAAAGCATACTGATAAGGACCAACTCCCCCATTAGCTTGTACGAAAAAGGCTGCGTTGGCATTGCCAAAACAATCAATTTCATCTGTTAAGATAGGATTGAAGGTCAAGGGAGCTGGTTCGGTAACCGTAAAAGGTAGTGTGCTCACACAACCGACACTGTCTTGCACAAAGGCGGTATAATTTCCTGCTGTGAGCCCAGCGAAATCTATGGCAGCCTGATAATTTGTACCATCGAGCGAGTAGGTATAAGCGTTTCCTAATCCTCCGCTTCCGCCTAGGCGAACGCTTCCGTCATTGCCGCCGGCGCAGGAAACTGTGCCTATACTATCAACCAAAGCACTAAGCGGTGGATTTTCAGTGAGCGTGACATTGATGGTATCTGCACAATTATTGGCATCACGGACGATGACTTGATAGCTACCAGCTAAGAGGCTAGTGAAAGTAGCGTTCGCCTGAAAGGCTCCCCCCACTGAATATTGATAATTGGGGGTACCACCGTTTGCGAGTAGCGAAATACTCCCCGTAGCACTTCCCCCACAGAGGATATTTTGTTGTTGCTGTAGTTGCAGTTGTAATGGCTGGGGTTCTTGAATGCTGAAGGCTTCTATATGACTACAACCAGCCCCATCGATAATGGTCAAAGTATAGTTTCCCGGGGCAAATACCCCGTTTATATTATTTTGGGCATTGTTGCTCGTAAAGCTTTGAATCGCATTACCCCCTGCATCAAAAAGAGAATAGGTGTAAGGTGGCAAACTATTGTAAAAGACTTGTAAACTACCATTGGCCGCACCTGTACAACTCACGTCCTGAACGTTCAGGACCGGATCAGCGACAGTTATCACCTCAACGCTATCGACCAAGGTATCACAAGGACCAAATATAGATACTGAATAAGTACCGGTTTGTCCTACGGTCAGCACTGAGTCGGTACTCCCATCTGACCACAGATAGGTCGCATCGGCGGTACTGGCATTGATATCTAGACTATCCCCCTGACAAAGGATCAATTGAGCGGGCAAAATATTGCTTAGCGGTGGTCTGACTGTGATCGTAACCGTATCATAGCGCAAAACGCAGGCATCTACCACCTCTACAGTATAGGTACCGGGCTGAGCAATGGGATTTCGAATCTGGGGATCACTGAGACCCGTAGCCGGAGACCACTGATAGGTGTCGCCTGCTCCTGCATCTAGCTGTACGGTGGTATTGGGACAAATGGCCGTATCACGGAGTGCCTCGGTAAAGGAAATAAAGTCAAGACAAAACTGCTGTACATTATTAAAGCCACCAGTCGCTCCCGTAAAACCCCAAAATACCTGGGTATTGTTACCAAAAGTAGATTGGATCAGATTGCCATTGTAGGTGAGGCGTAATTCACAATCAAAATAGACCCGCATGATCAGAGAGTCCGCATTCCAAGTAACTCGAAAATCATGAAAATTACAGTCTTCTACATTGCCAGAAGTCGCCGAGATATTGACTGGGCCTGCTAGATTATTAGTAGAATTATGATTAGTGGCACCATTGCGCATGATGGCCATATGGTCTGAAAAAGGATCATTGACCTCATTGTTTTGCCAAGTATCCAACTCAATGGCAATAGAAGGCTGAATGCCAGCGTAGCCTAAGCCTCCACCAGCGGTACCGACATTGGTACTCACTTGCTGTAGCACAAAAGCAACCCCATCGGCTCCATCACCATCTTTGCATCCAAGATTGACTTCAAAGATTAGATCAAATGATTGGCTGACATCGACTTGATTGAGATACCAAACACTGCCATTTTGAAAGTTAAAGGCTTGTGTCAGGCGAAAGCAATCATTTCCCAAAGCAGTGGCGTTACCGTTAAGGGCGAATTGACCCATTAACGGGGAAACAAGTAGTGTTAAGCATAACACAAAGATGGACCTTAGTCTCACTGGGGCGAGACCATAGGAATGGGTAAACATAGGCGCACTGGCTTAAAATCTTTTGCAAAAATAAATTTACGGAAAAGATTCCAAAGCCTAGATTAAATTGCGCTTAATAAGGTCGCTTTGGCTTCTAGTAAAAAAGTTTGGATGGCCTCTTGTGGTTTTTCTGCCCCTGCGGGGAACGCTTCGCTCGCCCCCAGATAGGCTCCTTTCCAATCTCCGTCCGACCAATGCCCGACACTAAGCGGTGCTAAACTAGCATAATCAATCGCTCCTTTTTCTTGCCAGAGATATACATAAAAATAAGGTTCGTTGGCTACCTTATCTCGGACTGACCAACCCAGTCCCAGTCCATGGCCGCCTGCGGCATGAGGGATATCTAGGATTTCGTAGATTCCCGCATCAAAATGATGAGGCCAAGTCTGCACACTACTTTTGAACTTAGCTGCAGTAGAAACAGCTTCTATTGCTTTTTGTGCTTCTGAGCGTTCATAACTCCAATGTTTAAGCAGTGCTGGATCTGGCTGCTCAAATTTACCCATTTCCCCCATGGGGCCGAGGGGGATTTCATAATGACTGATCGGCTGTAATTTCTCCTCCTCAAAGCCCATGGCAGCAAGTCTTTGTTTGAGGCTAGATAAGCCTTGCGCAAAAGTCAATTCACTTAGCTTGATACTGACTAGTGTTTGTGCATCATGAGTGAGGAGACGAAGGCTAAAATCTGCAGGAAAAAAGGCGGGGATAAAGTCAGTCGGGCCTTGGATCGGATGACCAGTGAAGGCTTGCTGATTGACATTCCAGCACATATTGGTATGGCTATCATCAGCCTGTTGTGGCGTGTAAGCCTGCCCGAGTATGGCAACATATTGAATGGCATGATGAATAAATCCTTCTAATCGGTCGTAAGGCCTTGGCATTGGAAAAAATCCTTTGATGTGAAGGGCTCCAAAATAATTATAAAATCAGGAAGAAGTGTCTGCCCGTTTACAGAAGTCCCTTTGTGGCAAAATAAGGATCGAGCATTCTAGGGAATAATTTTCCCAATCCTAAGAAAAGCTGTAATTTTCGCTATATGAAGAAATTGCTCTCTTATATTATCTCTCCCATTCATATAGTGGTATTCTTGCTACTATTGTTGGTGTTTGACGTATTGCAAAGAGTGGCGATGGCCTTGGGGGGATATCCCGCCCAAAAGAAGACAATAGACTATCTCAATTGGGGCCTTACCTACAGCACTTTGTTGCTGGGAACCATCAGTAAATTTGAGTTAGGAGAAGCCTTACCGACTGATAGACCTATCATATTTGTCGCCAACCATCAGAGTCTCTATGACATTCCCCCCTTCTTTTGGTTTTTTCGCAAACATCACGTCAAGTTTGTGGCAAAAATTGAATTAGCGAAGGGAGTACCGAGTATTTCTTACAATCTTCGCAATGGGGGCAATGCCGTCATTGATCGTAAAAATCCCAGTCAGGCTATCCCTGCCCTGAGGGAGTTTGCTCAATATATCGAGAAAAACAATTATGCAGCGGTGATCTTTCCTGAAGGTACCCGTAGTCGGACTGGAGTGCCAAAGAATTTTTCTCCTAAAGGCTTGAAGACTTTATTAGCGTTTGCTCCTTCGGCTTTGGTGGTGCCTGTTACCATCAATAATACTTGGAAGATTGTTCGTTATGGCAATTATCCGCTCAGTATTGGTGATCGTTTGAGTTGGAAGGTCCATCCCGCGCTTGATCCCAAAGAAAGAGATTTTGATGAGCTATTTGCCGAAATTGAAAAGGCGATCAAATCAGAAATTGACTACATCCCTCAAGCAGAAGCAGTAGTTAGGCAATAAGATTTCTAAATCAATCTTAAACTCCTAGGCCCGATCACCATTAATTTGCTCCATCATCCACCCAGCAGCCGATCAATTGAATTTGACTGTCTGTAAGAGAAGTGGCCGCCGTATCTGGTGGCATAGATTTGTCTTCGGTCAAAGCTTTTATACTATTAGCTCGACTCTTGATATTGGCGGCAGGTCGGAGATCTATTTGATTGGTGGTACCATCATGACAGGCACTCGTGGCGCAATTTGCAGCGATAATAGCTTGCACATCCGCAAAAACTACCCCTGACTTAAGCCTAAAGCTAAGCGTCGCTTCACAATCCATCCCGTCTTTGACCGTGACTTGGTGTTCGCCGGAGGCTATCCCCTCAAAAGATGCTCCTGTTTGAAAAGCCCCATTATCTAGTTTGAACTGGTAAACACCATCCCCACCGATAGCTCTAACTTCCACTCGGCCAATATCCTGCTCGCAATCACTATCCGATTGAGAAACTACATCAACTTTTAAAGAGCCATCACATTGAGGTTCAATGGGTTCTTCTCCACAAGCGATAAACCCCAACAGGCAAAGGGTAAAAAGAAAATGAGCAAACGCTTTCATATTGTACTTAGACTTTTGTTTGGGTAGACAGTTTAATGACAAATAATTAAAGGCCTACACCTACTTGCGCCCAAAACTTTCTTAGCAACTTTTACCGATTAATTCAGATTTACTTCAGAATTAGCTCAAACTATACTCAGCTTGTCTGGGTTTATTGGCAGTAAACTTAGCGATATCCCATGACACAAGCTTTCCTCAAATACTGCTTTTTTGCACTTAGTTTCTCACTCACTTTTTCTTCCCTGCTAGCGCAGAACGCTAAAATTAGGGTACAAGGTACT
>JBCCQN010000261.1:0-10315 GCA_039024315.1 Bacteroidota bacterium | reverse complement strand
GTCGCTACATATTTACCCCGAGATATGATCCCCTCTAGCACCGCACGCTCTTCAGAGGTCAACGTAACTTTGTATTTTTTCATCGGGTCAATCTTTTTACAAAGATAATAACCCGAATTCTTTTTGTTTAAAGCCTACTAGTACCGAATTTTTAAGAAATGGTGAAAAGGTAATTTTCTTCCTCCGATGCAATGATCAGGTAACGATTGAAGAGTGGCTAGACGAATTGGAATTATACAATAGTGAGAATACCGTGATAATTGTTCGAGACAATGATAGGTTCAATGTAGCAGAAGTATTTGAAAATTTTGTTGGTGCTCCACCTCCCAAAAACTGGCACTTCATGGATTGCTTTCAACAGAGTGAGATAGAAAAATTAGTAACTGAGCTTGAACCCATCCTAAATTATGAGTGATCGAAGATATCAGAACCCATACAAGGGCTTAATGCCTTTCTCCTATCAAGACTCTCGATATTTTTTTTTGGTAGGGAGGACTCCATTACTGACGTTCTCGAATTGATTGCCACTAAGCCTTTTACCGCAATCGTAGGCTTTTCAGGCTCAGGCAAATCTTCATTGGTTTATGCAGGGGTACTAAGAAAACTACACAAAGGATACATTGATGGGGCCGAGGATGGGTGGCAAACCGTTACAATCACCCCTGCGGAATATCCCATGGAAAGCCTACAGGAGGCGCTATTGGATACAAAGTGGCTAAAAACTCATATAGAAAACCAGCAAACTAATAGGGAAAGGCTACGTGAGGAGATGGCAAACATGCAGAGTTTCTTGTTTAAGTATCCCATACCGGAAAAACAACGCCTTTTAATCGTTGTGGATCAGTTTGAAGAGGTTTTTTCCGAAGGAAATATGGGGAATAATTTTCGTTCTACAGCCGAATTTATCGCGATCTTAAAAACCCTTACCCCCCAAACCAGCGATAAGTATGCCGTGCCCTTACATGGCATAAATGTACTGATTACGATCAGGGCTGACTTTATTCAAAAACTCATCTACTTTAGCGAGCTTCCCAGCTTATTTTCCAATAGCATCTATTTTATTCCGGTCATTGATAATGAAGGCATAAAGGCCGCAATCAGCCAGCCTGCAGTCAAGTGTAAGAAGTCTTTTGAACCCGAATTGGTAGATTTGTTAGTCAAGCAATGTACCGAAATCCGAAACCTAAAAAGAAAACGGGATTCCCAGTTAAAAGAAGCAGAGGAAGATGATACATTGCCTCTACTTCAGCATTTTTTAATGCACTTATGGGATACTTTTCCTGAAGAAGATCAGTTTACAGTCGCCCACTACTTAAAAATAGGTCCACTTTTCAAAGTTATAGATAAGCATCTAAATGATATCTATTATTTTCATTTTAACAAAAGGCAAAGAGTTCTGACTAAATTCTTGTTCAAAACCCTTTCAAGAAGAGATAAGAACAATCCTAAGCGAATCGTAAGAAATCCTCATAGGATTGAGGAAATCGTAAACTTATTTAAATCATTAAACCCTAGAGAAGCTGAAGTCGGTAAAATAACCAATGAGTTTAGGGAAATCATCGCGCTTTTGGCTGGGGATAAGGTCAAAGTATTAAAAATTAAAAATACTGATCAGACTTCAACGATTACCCATGAAAGCCTGATTGATATTTCTCATGAGTCCATATTTAGAAATTGGGATTTGTGTACTACCTGGATTAATCAGGAAGTGCAAAAAGAGGCTGATCTAGAGGAAATCAGGCAAGAAATCGGCGTAATTGAGAAGTACTGGGGATATGAAAAAATTAAGGATGTTGCGGCAAACGAAAAATTCTTTGTGAATCCCCTATGGCAAAAGAGTAAAGGAATCGCAAATGAAGAGTCTAAAATAGCATCTGCCATTTTAGGGTTTAAAAAGATTCAACTAAAGTACGCCATTAGTAATAGTGATTCTACTTATCTACTAGAAACGTTAGATAAAATAGGGACCGATGGCTTAAACCTATCTAAACAGGATTTGAATTATCAGTCGAACGACTCCTTTTTCCCGGAGCTTTACAACGCTTTAGTCCCGCAAGCGCAAAGAAGGTTTGACGACAGTGTAAAGGCAGATGAAAAAGATAACTATTGGAATACAGCCATGCGGCGCAAAGCCAAAAACGGTTATCGAGTTTCCCATTTTGCCGCTCTTGCAGGAAATACCGATATCCTCAAGCAGCTCAACAAGGAATATCTCTTTGGTGAGGAGTACTTCACAAAGTCAGGCAATTCTCCATTTTCAATGGCCCTTTACAGTAACCAGCTTGAGACAGCCCAATTTGTTTACAGCGTTCTCAAAGAGGAAAAACAAGAATCCTTACTCTCAAAGCAAGATAATGTCAATATTATGCCCGTTCAATGGGCAGCCTACGATGGTGATTTAGATTCCTTCGCATGGTTAGATTCAATTACCGATATTACTAAAGCTTCGAAACAGGGTAATGCACTTAACTTTTCAGTCAGAAAGGATAATCACAAAATCACTGAATATCTACTCAATAAAGGATTGGATTATCGGCTTGCAGACGAGGAAGGATATACTCCCCTTCATTTAGCTTGTGGGTTTTCATCTACAGAATCCGTAAAAATTCTTTTAAATCATGCCAAAAAGAATGAGGAGCTAGAGAAAGTCCTCAACCAAATAGACATTTACGGAATAACGCCTCTTATGAGAGCAGTATGGGCTTGGCAGTCAAAAAGTCGCCACCAAAGGCTTTCCGTAATTAAAGAAATTTTAAATCATGCAGGGGCTTCTATCATCAATTTTGCCCCTAAAAATAATAGTAATCAAAATAATCACAATAGGTGGACTGCTTTACATTTTGCAGTTTTTTACAACGAATTTGAAGCCTCGAGGCTTCTGCTAACAGCGGGTGCCAAAATTGATATACTAGATAGATATGGAGAAACCCCTTTGCATCTTGCCGCAAGAGAAGATTCACCAGCTTATTTACACCTACTCCTAAAACATGCCAAAGAAAAATATAAACCCGCTGATTTTCTTTCGCTACTAAATACCAAAAATAAAAAAGGTCTAAGTCCTGCCGATATTGCCTATGAAAGAAGCTTATTTGATAATCTGTATTTACTAGCAGAAGCTGGTTCAGCTTTTAGCTCCTTTGGGGAAGATTACAATTTCGTAGAACAAAAAATCACGAAATGGCCATCGGAAAAGATCCATCAAGAGTTACTCAAACTCTTTGAAAAGAAGTATCAATGGGACTCTTCTCCCTCTATTCTTGAGTACGAGGGGTGGGTTATCCACTCCCAAGCAGAAACGCTAGAACGCTATCAAAAGCTAGGCCTTACTCAACGACAGTTTAGGCAGATAGAAAAAATATTTTCTTTTCGCTCTCATCCGCTATCCTTTTACCCTAATGTGAATTTAGGGGAGATGAAGGTAAATCAAGCTGAGAATAGTGAAAGCATCATTTTTGTCTATGGCCCCAATAGCACTACTTTCTTAAACGGCAATTCAAACCAAATCCATGCTCTAAATCGCAATGAGCCTATTCAATTAAACGACCATAATGTATTAGAATATCTAGATTTCTTCTGTGCCATGGTGCATGCCAAAGATGGAGCTTTCAGGATTATCAATTCCGTAGACGATATCTGGTGGCAGGATGAGGAAGATAAAACTCATACACTTCCCTTTATCACTTTTTTACTTGAATCTTATAAAGATCTATACCCAAAGGACGAAGCATCTCATAGCTGGCAATTGAGCTCGTTGGTTAACTATGGCAACGCTCTGTTTTTAGCCAACTTTACTGTGTCAGAAAGCGGCATGATCGAAATGACATCCGACATTCCGATCTACTCAAATATGCCGATCAAAATTGCTTCTTTCCGTTCGTTGATCTTAAACATTGACAAACAACCTCTCGATGACGAAGCAAAAGACATGGAGCAAATCTCCTTTGTTTACGCGGCGAAATTGGGCTTATTGGAAATCATGCAGTGGCTCTATGAACATAAGGAAGGTTTAGACATCAATATGAAAAATGACGAAGGGCAGAATGCTTGGGAATTAGCTAAAGAAAACGATCACCAAGCGGTCGTGGACTGGCTGGCGTCTTTGCCGGATTAGGCCAAGATCGTGCCCAAATGGCTCAAAATCCAGTTTACCAATCTCGCTGCGAGCTTTGCAGTCTGATTTTGTTGGTCATGAACTGGGCTTAGCTCAGCAATATCTATCGCTACCACCTTGGCACTTTTAAGAATAGGCTGTAAATAAGCCATTAGCGTCTGAGGACTCAGTCCCATAGGTGAAGCCGCACTTACCCCGGGCGCAAAAGCAGAAGCTAATACATCCATATCTATCGTCAAATAAACCGCGTCTAAGGGCTGTAAAAATTCATTAAATGTTTCAAAAGCTTCCCTTTCCCAAAGTTGCCGATTGGTGATAATATGAGTACCGCTTTCATGGGCCGTTTTAAATAGGGTATCTGTATTTGCCGCCTCTTGGATACCAGCTACCAAATAATTAAAGTGGTTTCCTAAGGACTTTTCGTTTTGATAAGCTTGATAAAAAGGCGTGCCTGAGTTGGTGTTTTTTTCTGGTTCCCGTAGATCAAAATGGGCGTCAAAATTGATTATCCCAAGCCTCGCTTTGGGGCCTAAATAATTACGAACGCCGCTATAGGTCCCAAATGCAATATCATGCCCGCCTCCTATCCCAATGGGAAAATAATGCTTTCTCAAAAGCCTTTCTATCCCCGCTGCGTATTCGCTCTGACAGCCTTCCATATCTCCGGCTTCACAGACAAAATCCCCAGCATCGAAGACAGAAATATCTCTTTGATGCCAGGCGGTAGAAGCAAGTTGCTGGCGAAAAGCGTTCGGCCCTGCCGCAGCACCCAGACGACCCTGATTACGGAGCACTCCCTCCTCACAAGCATAGCCCAAAATACCATAAGCAGCAGAATCAGCTGTATGAGAAGTCATTTCCGTCAAAGGCAAAAAAGCGATTTCCTGATACCAATACCCAGGATCAGACCTGCCATTCCAGTACACTTTTGTAGGCGGGAAATAATATCTCATACTAACAGTTTTTGACCTTTTTTCCAGACTTGACTGGGACGCATACGCCCCTGTTGGTACAATATTTCACGAAAATCGTCTGTAGCAAAAATCATCCAATCCGCTTGGTAGCCAGCCTTGAGCCTTCCGACCTGTTGCATGTTTAGGACTGCCGCTGCGCGGAACGTTAAGCCTGCAAAGACCTCAGTTGCAGAAAGTTGTTCGAAGGTAGAGAGAATCGAAGCCTGCGTCAGTAAATCTCCCATGGGAGCGCTACCCGGATTCCAATCGCTAGCAATCGCCAAGCTCGCTCCCCTATCTAAGAGTTTGCGCGCAGGCGCAAAAGCACAACCCAAACCCAAACTTGCTCCGGGAAGCGCCACCGGAATAACTTCTGACTTGCTTAATAACTCAATTTCCGCTTCCCCCGAAGCTTCCAAATGATCCACACTCATTGCCCCAATCTCTACGGCAAGAGCGCTGCCGCCAGTGCTAAACTGATCTCCATGTATGCTAATGCCAAAGCCCATAGACTTAAGGACTTCCAAATAAGGCTTAGCCAAGCGTACGCTAAAGGCATTTTCTTCGACGAAGGCATCAAAGCGTTGGGCGAGGCCCTCTTCCTGGATCAGCGGCACAAGTTCATGCAAGATCATTTTGAGGTACTTGCTTTCTCCCTCTTCAAAATCTCTGGGTACGATATGAGCCGCCAAGCAAGTGGCTATAATATCAAGCGGAGAGTTTTCGCTAGCCTTTCGGATTGCTCGCAGTTGTCTTAGCTCATGCTCCACCGAAAGGCCATACCCACTTTTGATCTCCACCGTCGTAACGCCCCAAGTACTCATCTCTTGCAATCTACTTAGGATGTTATTGCATAACTGCTCTACCCCTGCGCCACGCGTGTGCTGTACCGAACTCCAGATTCCGCCGCCAGCGGCAGCAATCTCCTGATAGCTCTTCCCACCGTTCCGCGCAGCGAAATCCATCGCTCGAGAACCCCCATAACAGATGTGGGTATGTGCATCTACAAAACCGGGTAAAGCCACCGAGGGACCCACTATCCTTTCAATCACCTCTTCTCCTAGTTCATACTGCTGGATTAAAGCCTCAAAATCTCCCGTCGCAACAATCTTCTCCCCCTCAACTAAGAGACCGCCATTTGAAATAATTTCCAATTGTTCGTCCTGCAACGCTCCTTTGAGCGGAAGATTGTCTAGACCGATAAGTTGGGAAAAGGGGCCGAATAACTTCATATATCTAATCCAAATTCGGTGCTTTTACGGCTGGCGATTTCATAGCCAGCATCTTTGTGGCGGAATACGCCCATGGCAGGGTCTGTGTGAAGCACGCGGCCTAAGCATTGGTCGGCGCGCTCTGTACCATCTGCAACGACCACCATACCTGCATGTTGCGAATAACCAATACCAACCCCACCGCCATGGTGGAAGGAGACCCAAGTCGCGCCTCCGCTGGTATTGCCCATGAGATTGAGCAGCGCCCAATCCGAAACCGCATCACTACCATCTAACATACCTTCTGTCTCGCGATTGGGAGAGGCTACAGAGCCACAATCCAAATGATCACGTCCGATTACGATCGGAGCTTTGACCTTACCAGAGCGAACGAGTTCATTGAAAATGAGGCCCGCCTTTTTGCGCTCCCCTAGTCCTAGCCAGCAGATACGAGAAGGCAGACCTTGAAAGGCTACTTTTTCTTGTGCTTCCTTGAGCCATTTGATGAGGTGCTTATTCTCTGGAAATGCCTCCATCAAAGCTCGGTCCGTAGTGTAAATATCTTCTGGATCGCCTGACATGGCTACCCAACGAAAAGGTCCTTTACCTTCACAGAAAAGGGGACGGATATAAGCCGGAGTAAAGCCAGGGAAATCAAAAGCATTGGGTTCGCCACCTTCGACAGCGAAGGCACGAATATTATTACCGTAATCAAAAGTTACGCTTCCTCGCTTTTGCATTTCGAGCATAAAGCCTACGTGGCGGGCCATACTCTTTTTGGAGCGTTGGATATAAGCTTGTGGATCTGATTTTTTCAACGCTTGCGCTTCAGGCCATGTCAAACCGTGGGGGCGATAACCATTGAGTGGATCATGCGCCGAGGTTTGATCAGTCAAGATATCGGGAATGATGTTGTCTGCGAGCATGCGCTCTAGCACATCACCAGCATCACCCACTAGACCTATAGAAATCGCTTCTCCTTTTTCTTTGGCTTCAAGCGCCCAACGAATGGCTTCTTCATAATCATAAGTCATCTTGTCGATATAGCGGGTTTTGATCCGCTTTTTGATCCTTTCTGGATCAACATCAACGCCTAAGAAGGTCGCACCCGCCATTGTAGCAGCCAGAGGCTGCGCGCCTCCCATACCGCCTAATCCAGCCGTAACGAGCAACTTATGCTTAAGGTCGCCATGGAAATGCTTCTCTCCGCAGGCGACAAAGGTCTCATAGGTTCCTTGGAGAATCCCCTGCGTACCAATATAAATCCAACTTCCGGCCGTCATCTGGCCGTACATCATGAGGCCGCGTTCGACGAGGTCGTTGAAATGATCCCAATTGGCCCATTGAGGTACGAGATTGGAGTTGGCAATCAAGACTCTTGGAGCTTGAGGATGGGTAGGGATAATACCAACCGGTTTACCAGATTGAACCAATAAGCTTTGGTCATCTTCTAGTTTGAGGAGGCATTCTATTATTTTTTCGAGGGCAGCACGATTACGAGCGGCTTTACCGGTTCCACCGTAAACCACAAAGTTGGCGGGATCTTCGGCGACCTCAGCATCTAGATTGTTGAGTAGCATACGCAAAGGAGCCTCTGTTTGCCAGCTTTTGGCGTGTAGTCGAGGTCCTTGGGGAGCTTTATAGTTGGGATGTTGAGCGTAAGTCTCAATAAATTTCGAATAGCTCATCGTAGGGGCTACTGATTGATTGATTTTCTGCATGGAGATAAGGAATCAATTCCTGAGTTTGAATGATGTTGAGTGCTTTTTCTATATCGTCGCCAAAGATGCGGTCTTCAGCGGCATGAGCAATACTTTTGCGCACTTGCGCGTGCATAGCCTCAATAATCGGACTCGATTTGAGGGGTGCGCGAAAATCAAAAGCTTGAGCGGCGCAGAGCAACTCGATGGCTAAGATTTTCTCTAGGTTTTCCACGACTTTCAAGGCTTTGCGCCCGCCGATGGAACCCATACTAACATGATCTTCCTGGCCCATAGAAGTGGGAATACTATCCGCACTTGCAGGCATACAAAGACCTTTATTTTCACTGGCCAAAGCGGCCGAGGTGTATTGTAAAATCATGAAGCCGGAATCTAGTCCAGCCTTTTCGAGGAGCAGACGAGGCGTCCCTTCGTATTTTCCTTCTAGCGATAGATAAGTACGTCGGTCAGAGATATTGCCGATTTCGGAGGCTGCAAGGCAAGCATAGTCAATCGGTAAAGCCAAGGGCTGCCCGTGGAAGTTCCCTCCGCTTACCGTCAAATCTCTGGAAAAGACGATCGGATTATCCGTTACCGCATTGATTTCTATTTCGGTCGACTCTTTGAGATGGAGCCAAGCGTTGCGCGAAGCGCCATGTACCTGAGGGATGCAACGTAGGGAATAAGGATCCTGCACCTTATCGCAATCTTTATGCGCCTCCATGATCTCAGAACCGCCCAAGAGGTGATAAATCCGATGAGCGACATGGAGATTACCCTTATAGGGTCGCAGCTGATGCAAGCCTTGATAAAAAGGCATTTGTGAACCTTGTAAGCCTTCAATCATCATCGCCCCGATGATATCGGCATGATTGAGACAATTATGGAGTTTGGCCACCAACTGGACAGCATGAGCCGCAATAAACTGCGTACCATTGATCAAACCGAGGCCGTCCTTAGCGGCTAAAGTAACAGGCGCTAAATCAAACTTTTGCAATACCTTAGCACTCGCTTGCCATTGATCCTCATACCAGAGCTTACCTTCGCCCAATAACGGTAGAAACAAATGTGAAAGCGGCGCTAAATCACCAGAAGCGCCCACCGAACCTTGCTCAGGCACATAGGAAACGATGCCCGTTTGAATATGCCAAACGATGCGCTCGATCACATTGAGGGAAACCCCAGAATAGCCCTGCGCCAAGGCGTGTACTTTGAGGATCATCATAATACGAGCCAGATCAGTAGAGATTGGATTGCCCACTCCCACACTATGGCTCAGCAATATTTTGCGCTGGAGAAGAACGGTATTTTCAGGCGAGATACGTGTATTGCAAAGTGGGCCAAAACCCGTGTTGATACCGTAAACGCTTTTATCTCCTGCCGCCATTACATCCACTTCGGTAGCCGAAGCAGAGATTTTATGTCGCGCTTCTTCATCCAAAATCCCTTTGATATCACCCGACAATATTTGCTGGATGATGCCGACAGTCAAGGAATCTATGCCGTAGCGAAAGCTCATAGAAAGCTCCGAATTATTGATTGAGTGATTCATTGCAGGCATGAATCCTTTAGGAAATACATGGCTCATTCGACAATTCTATTGATCATCTAATCAACAATTATTTACTGATACTTTCCAATACTTATTTTTTGCTATTTTGATGCTTATGGAGCATCAAATTGAATGGAGGCATTATCGCTATTTCTTAGCAGTGGCAGAGGAGTTACATTTTCGCCGCGCCGCGGAACGCTTATTCATCACCCAACCGGGTCTGAGTCGCCAGATCGTACAGCTCGAAGAACGCCTAGGCGTGAAATTATTTGAGCGAGACAAACGCAAAGTAAACCTTACCCCAGCCGGTGAATATCTCCAACAGGAAATCAGTTTTATCGATCGGCACCTTGACCTAACCCGTAAAAATCTACGACTCATTCATCAAGGGGTGCAAGGCGAAATCAAGGTCGGTTTTATCGGTACGGCCATGCAGGCGGTCATCCCCAATCTATTGGCCAGGCTAAATGAAGCCTATCCTTTGATCCAGGCTAGTTTGGAAGAGATGTCCATCGGAGAGCAGGTGGCAGCGATCCGCGAAGACAAATTAGACATTGGCTTTGTGCGCTTAGCTTCGGCTCCGGACGGTCTGGAGATGCGGACAGTAGAGGAAGATACATTCTCGGTCGTCATTCCTAAGGATCATGAGCTATCTGAGGACAATTTCCAATCTCTGGCCCAGCTAAGCGAGGAGCCCTTCATCCTTTTCTCGGTAGAGTATAGCCCGATCTATTATGATAAAATCGTCAGCATTTGTGAGGATCATGGCTTCAGCCCCAAAATCTCGC
>JBCCQN010000260.1:0-10392 GCA_039024315.1 Bacteroidota bacterium | reverse complement strand
TTTCGTTTTTACGTTTTTTTCAATATGCCGCGGGCGATGGAGGGGCCCAATATTTTGAAGAAGCCATCGCATATGCCAAACAAGGATTAGGCAAGGCGGCTAAAAATCAACATGTATTCTACCATCAGATGGGCCTAGTATATCAGCAAAAATTGACCTTTGTCGGCACAAAAGAGGAGAGAATTACCGTTTCCGATTCCGCTTTGCAAAACTACTATCAAGCCCTTCAGTTTGCCCAAAGAGACGGAGCTATCAGTACCACTCGGACCCTGATGTCCAATATTTCGATCTTATGCGACTACCGCAAAACCTCTCTCAATACCGATTGCCAGAATATACTGAATGCGCCTACAGACCAATTTCTCAACAGTGCCTACGATAGTATTGTCAACAATATCACGGGTGATCTGAAGGACCTCAATCGCCAGATTGTAGCAGTAGAAAAGCAAGAGATCATAAACCGAGAAAGTAAAAACAGACTACTGCAGCAAATTATTGGAGGGGCAATTTTTTTAGTCGCCCTATTGAGTTTTTTACTCTTGTACCAACAATTGCAAAAAAAGCGTTTAAGTGCCAAAATGGAGGCTTTGAGAGCCCAAATCAATCCTCATTTCATCTCTAATAGCCTCAATGCCATCGAAAACTTAGTTAATCAGGACCAAAAGGAAGCAGCGGCCAAATATTTGATCCACTTCTCCAGATTTTCAAGAAAAATCCTCAGTAGCTCTCGTAGTGGCATGACAAGTCTGCACAATGAGATCGATACCATCGAACACTTCTTAGCGCTCGAAAAACTGCGCTTTCGGGATAAATTACATTATCACATTTATGTCGATAATCAACTGCAAACACACATGATCGCAGTGCCTGCGATGGTCATTCAGCCTTATGTCGAAAATGCAATCATCCACGGCCTAAAACCCAAAAAGCAAGCCGGTACCCTCGGCATTCGGATAGAAGCAGACGGCAAAGACCTTCGCATTGTGATAGAGGACGACGGCATCGGTAGAGAGAAATCAAGAGCCCTACAGGCCGCTTCAGTATTGCGTAAAAACCGTAAATCTCAAGGCCTGCAAATTAGCGCTGAACGCATCAAATCAATGGGAAAAGTCAAGGGCAAGCATGTATCCATCATTGATTTGTACGATGAAGACCAAAGGGCCGAAGGCACCAAAGTCGTACTGCGGATGCCCCTAAAACAAAAGAAAAAAACTACTTAAGCTTATACTAGCTAATCCAGTATCAAAGATTAACCCTAATAATATGAAAACGCCCATTCAAAAAGCCTTAATCCTTGAAGCTGAGCTTGGCTTCGCCGAACGCTCATTCAGGATGGAAAACGAGACCAACAATAATGAGACGGGAAACGAAAACGGCTCAGGTACAGAAGGAGAAAATGCCAATCAAGAGGGCGACCCTCCTAAGCCAGTCCGGCCGAAGAAAATTCCTACAGGTCCCCGTCCTGATGGTTCTACCGAACGGCAAATCTATGCCTTATTGGTGGGTATCAATAACTATCCCGAAGGCATTACAGACTTACGAGGCTGCATCAAAGACCTAGACCAAATTGAAAATTATCTTAAGGGGCGTGAAGATGCTGCGCACATTCATATCCTGCGCCTTGAGGATCAAAATGCTACTTACAATAATATCATCGATGGCTTTAAAAACCATCTCAGTAAAGCGCAAGCTAAAGACGTAGCTTGGTTTCACTTTAGTGGCCACGGCTCAGAGGAACTTACGGCGGAAGCGTTTTTAGCCTTTGCCCCTAATGGTAAGGACCAAACGATGGTCACCTATTGGGAATCAGAGGCTGATGGCCATCGCCACCTCGCTGATAAAGAAATGGCAGCCTTGATCAAGGACCTTGCAACCATCGACGAAATGCGCAATCAAAAACTAGGGAGCCCTTCTATCGTAATTTCTCAAGATTGCTGTCATTCTGGTGGCGGTACGCGAGATATGGAAAATATGATCCTGAGTCGCATGCATCCCCTTTCTGGCCAAAATAGACGTACGCTCAGCTCCTATTATGGTGGCTATGATAAGCAAAGCAGCATCAATGTACCGGTAGCACCTCATATTGCCCTTGCCGCCTGCGAAAGCGTGCAAGTAGCAGGAGACATGCAGCAAGGTGGCGTCTTTACGAGCAGCCTAATTGAAACACTGACGCAAGAAAGCGAGCTTAATTATACAGATCTATTTACCCGAACCAGAGCCCAAGTTAAACGTATTGGAGCAGAACAAACGCCCCAGTTTGAGACCATTGGGGGATTTAATCCCTACACCAAGTTTCTGAGCGATGAATCTATGGGCTCTCCCCTCTTATATGAGCTAGTAGCGAGCGAAAAAGCGAATCCTCTCAATCCTTTACGCACGCAGACAGTCTGGTATGTAAAATGTGGTGCCGTTCATGGTTTACCCGCACAGGCGGAACAGCCCATTTTGATCACGGTACAAAACCAAGAAGGAGAAGAAATCGGGAAAGCCAAATTAATCGGTATCGGCGCGCAGCAAAGTTCCTTCCAGTTTGTAAGATTAGATTCAGAGACCAATACTTGGCAAACAGAAGATAATATCTCTCTAGATCCGACCCAAAACTACCAAGCGGCCCTACTGTCTTTGCCAGCGGCTCCTGTAGCCGTTTGGATAGTGGGAAGTGAGAGCGAAAAAGAGGTTTTGCTCGCGGCTTGGCAAGCTTCTGACAAAACAAGCGCACGTAATATTTTACTAGCCACAGACAAAGCCAGTGCAACTTTAGCCATTGATGCTACTGGAGATCACTATCAATTAATCGACCTAAAGCAGGACATGGTCCTCAAAAAAATTGCGAAAGCAGACGACAAGCCAGAAGCATTTATCCTCTTTGATCTCGGTAAAGTGGTCAATTGGGAAAGAAGCTTACAGCTCAATAATCCAAATTCAAAGATCAAGGCTTGGCTTGATTTCAGGCTTGAGCTAGTCGATCATAAACCTGATTCTTTGATACTAGGTGAAGCAGATCTTAGCGCCGAAATAGAAAATGCAGAAGCGCCCTTATCCATTCAGCAATTTTTGGCTCTTAACAAGCATCAAATTGAATTAGATCCGCAAAAATTCTTTGCAGGCAACGGTATGGTGGGTTCTCGTATGAAACCAGTCTTAACGTTCAACAAAGTTGAACAAAAGCTCTACTGCTACCTCTTGCACTACAAGGATGATTATGCCATTATTGCTCATGAAGGAGAAATCGTTTATCGCCCCGAAGAGCATGAGGATACTACCAAAGTCGAGCAAGTATTATGGAGCAATACCAATCGAGCCATCGGCTTGGGGTTAGCAAAGCCCAAGGCCACCGATCACCTTAAGCTACTGGTAACCACCGAGCAGTTGAACTATGAACATCTCGTGCAAGGCGGACTAGAAGGGGATCGCAATATCTTCCTCATTGAAGATGATAATAAAATCAGTGATGACTGGTGCTGCTTCACGATTACCATGGAGCTAGCTATTCCAGAAGCCTTACTCTCTTAAGTACTTAGACAATGGTATTCAGTATTAAGATTAAGGAAAATAAGGTTATACGGCCCATTTAGACCTTTTTTCTGTACTGCATACTCCTGAAAGCTTTCGGGATACTTCCCACTCCATACTTAAATAATATCAAGCCAAAAAATAAAAAGAAAAGAGACTGGCAAGAGAAAATTTTACTTTCCAGCAATGCTATCTTACTTGTACCAGGTATCTTTTACTTTCTTCTTCTAAATAAAGCGCCCTAAACCCCTAAATAAATTCACTATGGCAATCTTAAAAATTGGAAATGTTGACCGCGGCCGTAAAGCTGGCATCTCAAATTTGTTAGGCGTCCTCCATAAAGCCATGCCCAACTTCCCGGAAGCGAGAACCAAATTTCGGGAAAGCAATCAGTGGTACAGCGTCAAAGAACTCGCCGGTAATGAAATCGAAAAACTACAGACTTTTCTACATAGTGCGGGTTTCATGCCCCTCAATGAGCCCAACGGTATCTTTGATTATGTTACCCTTTCGGCTACGCGACTTTTTCAAGAGTATATCCGCACCATCGAAAAGCAGCCTTCTATCGGTAAACCTGATGGAGTAGTCGGGCCCAAAACTTGGAGCTTCATCAATGCCTGGCCTGCGGGAAAAGTCTGCGATTGGTGGGCCGCCGCCAATCAGGCTCCTAGCCAAGAACACCGTACTTGGATCAATGTGCTTAATAAAATCAAACAACATCATTTGACCCATACCCATCCAGTGATCGAAGCGGTCAAAAACTATCCTATTGCCTGTGATACCCGCAAAATTCAGGATTGGAATTTTGATCCTAAAGAAATCCACTTTGTAGGCATCCGTCGCGACCAAGATAGCAGCAAGGATGGGGGTAAAGGCCGAGTCAATGATGACATCTTTTTTCTCCTGATCAATGGCCTAGTGTTTAAGTTTTGGGGTTCTACCGACCCTAGTACTAAAAAGACTTCGAGCCGGAGAGAAGCGTTCCTCGTAGAGGGCCAGCACCTATACCGCTTCGGATGGCACATGATCTCCAACAAAAGTAAAACCTACAAAGCCCTCCGCCCTGCGACCAATGGGGTGCTCGTCTATCGAGATCAGGACCGAGACAAAAAACTCACCGCAGCCGATATCGCCAAAGGCCTCGACAAACCCAATCAAACCATCAACATTCATTGGTCCGGTATGGGGGCAGCAAATCGTTCGACTTGGTCTCTAGGCTGTCAAGTAATCGTAGGCGATAGTTATGTCAATCACCGTAACGAAGTAGTGGATTGTAAGGCATTTGCGGGCTCTCACTATGGTGCATTACAAAAAGGCAAAACGCGCGGAGCCTATAACTTTCTGGCTGATTTGGTCCTTGCCTATGCGCCGGTTGGCAAACAAACCCTGCTCTACACCCTCGGCCGCGATGACGCTCTCGATCTCTTCAAAGGAGAAGGCCAAGGCAGGGCTTATGCTGATGCCATTTTGAAATCTATGCAATAAAATAGCAAATAGGGATCAATGCTTATTGATCCCTGCTCTTTGCTTAACTAATCTATAGTCGTGATCATCACAAAAATCAGAGATTCTATTTTTTTCTAAGGGATTACCGCTGCGCGGAACGCTTAGTTTTATTTTACCATCCATAAAACATGCAATACGAGCTCTCTCATGATACCATCGCCCGCCAAGTTTTTGACAAAGCCTCGGTCGAAGCTCGCACTCGGCGCAAGGTCGAGAAGTACATTCGCGAACGGCATGAAGCCTTCCAGCTTAGGGGAGCTCAACTCACTCAAGATGATCTGGATTTTATCCAACCCTACCTCACCCAAGTCAATCTAGATCAAGACCAACAATACTTTTTAGACCAAGGGCGAGCCTTTTTAGCAGCGGCCAAACGCAAACGTCAATTATTAGCGGCGGGGATTGGACTGGTTTTATTGGTTGCCACTGCGCTTTCCATCGGCTTTGGGATATACGCCAACCAAAAGGCCAAACAAGCCAATAAGCAGCTTAGCTCATCTCTATTGGCTCACATCAATTTGATCAAAGAAAAAGATCCCACTATTGCCCAAAACCTTGCTTTTGCAGCTTTTCAGACTTATGGGCAAAATAGTGATCCCCTTGCAGACACCGTCGTAAAGGTGTATCAGGATATTAGTTCCCAAAATCTTCCTACTTATGGGGTAAAGCACTCCATCCCGATGGAAGTGCACTCTACCAAATGGCTTTCTCCTTCTCATGAGTTTCCTCTTTGTTTAGCCTTTAATGACAGCTCCCTTCAACTATGGAAGTTTCATAGCCAGAGAGATACGATTTCTTTGAAGGGACATAAGCAATCTATCCAAACGGCTATTCTCTCCGATAATGGCAAATATGCCCTCTCCGGTGGAGAAAAAGGAGAATTGATTTACTGGCAGCTTGATCCAGTTAGGATAATTGAGTCTTACCAAGGGCATGGAAATGAGGCAGCAATTAATGCCTTAGCCATTTCTCATGATGGCAAATACGCCATTAGCGGTGGAGAAGATGGTTCCCTTACTTTTTGGGATTTTGCGAAAGGAACTTTTGTTTATAAGCCTAAAGTGCACACGTACCAAGTTTTTAAAGTAGCCATCTCCGAGGATGGCTCTCTGGCGGCTTCTATAGATGAATTTGAAAAAGAGATTATCTACTGGGATGTAAAAAAGGGAAAAATCATCCGCCGTCTAAAGGGTCATGCTACATGGCTTACCTCATTGGCTATCTCAAAAGAGGGTCAGTTTGCCTTATCAGGGGACTCAGATGGAAATCTCATCTATTGGGATCTGATATCTGGAACAAAGTTAGACAGCTTCTACACAGGTGAAGCGAGTACTACAGTTATAGACATTTTTGCAGATGGCAAAAAAGCCCTCACTGGCCATGAAGATGGTATGATTTATTATTGGAACTTACAGCAGGGAGAAAATAAAGCACGAAAAAAAATCAACTCGATGGCCGGGCATCAGGACTGGATCAATTCCTTGAGCTTTTCTGAAGACGGCAAATTCGCTGTCTCCACCTCTGATGACGGCAAAGCCTTAAAATGGAATCTGGCGACCTTCTCAAACCGCTTTAAAGGAGAGGGGCATACCGGAGAAGTACTATCAGTGTCTGTTTCCGCCAATGGAAAGTTTGCTATCTCGGGTGGACCAAAGGGAGAGCTATTTTTGTGGGATCTTTTAAACAAAAAAGTCATTTCAAGTTTAGCCATGCATGATCCTACCCATTATGTCCTCGCAGTGGCTTTTTCTCCTCGCGACTATTCCGCCTTGACGGCAGGAGAAAATGGAGCGCTTTATTACTGGAATCTTTTACAGCGAAAAGCCGATACCCTTTACGGCCATGAAGATGATGTTTACGCTGTTGCCTATTCTCCCGATGGACGATTTGCCCTTTCAGGAGGTGGCTTCGATGAGGAGGGAGAATTAATCTATTGGGATTTGGCCCAGCAGCAAGGTCAAATCATCGAAGACAGTTTGTTGCCAGAAATTCACGCCATCGCCTTCTCTCCAGATGGCAAACAAGCCCTCCTAGCGGGTGGGGAAGACTCTCAAGCAGGGCAGTTATTTCTTATCGACTTAACGACCAAAAAGATTATCCGTAACACTTCCCACCATTATGAAATTCAATCTATTTGTTTCTCCCCCGATGGTCGATACGCTATATCTGCAGGAGGAGATGGCGAGCGGAAAACAGAACTTTTTCTTTGGGATTTAACCAAGAGTAAGCGCTTAGAAAGCTACACCGCTTTTTCCCAACAAAAGCAAAGAACGACCAATGCGGTATGTTTTAGCCCTGATGGCAGATTTGTCCTTTCAGCAGGCATGAATGATAATTATGATGGAGAAATACTTTTGTGGGATTTCCAATCTAGACGGATCATAAAAAGTTTTACTGGCCATGGCTTGGAGGCCTATGATGTCTCTGTCCTTCCGGAAGGAAAATTTGCCCTTTCTGTAGGAGATGAGGATAATCTGCTCCTCTGGGACCTCTCCCTAGATTTTCCCCATCACATTTATAAACTCAACCAATCCGAGCGAACCCAATACGGCATCGAACTCAACTACTAAGCCCAACACTATGGATACCCCCCTCATATTTCTCGCCTTCGCCAACGATCAAGATGCGCATCTTTTTCTCCTTAAAGAGGAGAGCAGGCAAGTGTTTGCGGCACTAGAGGAAGCTGAGCGCAAAGATTATATCAAGGTCTTTCGCGAAGAAAGCGCTAAAGCCAGCGATATCTTCCAAGGTTTTACCCGCTACAAAGATCGGGTAGCCATCTTTCACTATGGAGGGCACGCCAGTGGTACCCAACTGCGACTAGAAGAAGGTGCTGGCAATGCCGACGGCCTTGCCAGCCTCATGGGCGAGCAAGAAAATCTTAAACTGGTGTTCTTGAACGGTTGTTCTTCCAAGGGGCAAGTCAAGGCCCTACTCGCCGCCGGCGTCAAAGCTGTGATCGCGACCTCTGTTCCTATCAATGACCGCAAAGCGATGGAGTTTGCTCAGCAGTTTTACGCCGCATTGGCGCATCGCCGTACGATCGGGCAGGCCTTCAAATTGGCTGAGGCATACATCCGCACTCGCTATGCAGAAGCGGAGCAAATCCAACAAAGTGGTATCATGGACTTTTCGGCTTTCTTCGATACTGGCGAAAAAGAACTTCCTTGGGGCCTCTACTATCAAGAGGACCACAAGCAGGAAATCCTCAACTGGAAGCTCCCTTACTACCGCCCAGTAGGTCTGCCCAAAGATATGATCCAGTATATCGGCAAAAGTTTTAACGCCAACCGCTACATCATGCTAGTGCTGGACGAAATGTGCAAATACAATCCTGACATCTACTCCCAAATGGTAGAACAAGTCCGAGGGGAAACGCGCAAAAAAGACTCCAAGGAATATCCAGAGATTATCATTCGCAATCTCCCTTGGCCCATTGGCTCACAAATACGCCTCTTGCGGGTCTATGATAGCCCCGATTTGGTGCGTCTGGAGCATTTGATCAGCACTTACGTCATTACAGGTCAACTCCTCTACTATATCTTGATTTCTGATCTTTGGGACCGCGTGCGGAACGGGGAAATCGTTCTGCCAAAGGCATACAATACCGGCCTCCCCATCGACAAAGAAGCCTACCTCAGCTTTGACTTTTGGACCCGCCTAGCCGAGGCTCATCAACAGTTTGCCCAAGCAGGAGTAGCCCCTTTTGTCCCAGAGTTTGAAATGATTATGCAGGAATGGAATCAAAGCGATAGCAGCCTGCGAAAGGCTCATACCTATTTGGAGGCTATGCGCACCAAACTTTTCAACACTCCTCCCCATGCAGACCTAGAAAAAGTTTGTTTAAAAACAGAACAAGCCGTGGCGATTATGCTACGGAAGGCCGCCTTTCTCGCACGCTATCGTATGCTCACTATCCGCAATATCAGTATAGAACAATCACGCTTAAAAGAACTGAGTTATGAACTAGACATGGGAGCCCTCAACGCCCTAGAAGAAAAAGGCTTGGGCATGTACAATGACGATCATAGCCGTAAAAAGTCCAGCTATACCAATAGTCAATCCATCGTACTTACTGCCAACGAAGATCGTATCGACGATTCGCTCAATCTATCTCCCTTTGTAGTAGATAAACACACCTACGTTTTGGCTGTCAATACGGCAAAAGAAAACAGCAATAAACTCGCCAACATCTATCTATTAAGTTGGGAGGAAGAAAATCGGCTACACTATTTGTCCGTAGAAAGTCGTATCCATTCTACCCTCAAAAATACATCTGAACAAGATCAGATCCACACCGATATCCGAGCCTCAAAGTACATGGATGGTATTAAGAATGACAAAATCGACCCAAGCGACGACTTTGAGGACGATCCTTTTGGGGACGACGACCCCTTTGCTGCCGAGCCAGGACAAAAAGAAGATGACAATACTGCCAAAATATTTGAGCTACTTAAAGACGAATTTGACGCATTTAAAACCGATCTAGCACTAGGCATACACGCATAAACCATGGAAAATCCCTTTAAATTTTTAGACTCTTACGAAAAAGAAGACAAAGAGCGCTTTTTTGGTCGTAAAAAGGAAACCACCCAGCTCCTCCATGCAGTACAAGCCTCCAATCTGGTATTGCTCTATGGAGCTTCGGGTACGGGCAAAACTAGCCTGATCAATTGTGGCTTAGGCAACCAATTTCAAAAATCAGATTGGCTCCCGATTTTCATCCGCAGAGGCAATGATCTCAATCGTTCCGTACAGCGGGAACTTGATAAACTCCTACCTGATGCAGTAGCCAAAGAGCAGGCCCTACGCCACAAAGTGAGAGAGCTTTATCTTGACACCTATCGTCCCATCTATCTCATATTTGATCAATACGAGGAGCTCTATATCATGGGAGATCAGGCAGAGCAAGCCTTGTTTCACCGCTCCATCGCGGAACTCTTACAAGCGGGCCTCAAGTGCAAGGTTCTCATCAGTATTCGAGAAGAATACATCGCCTATCTCTCCGAATTTGAGAAAGTGGTACCCTCACTTTTTGACAATCGCCTACGTATCGAGAAGATGAACGATCGCAATCTTAGTCGTGTGGTAGTAGGCACCTGTCGCTATGGGGGGATCAATCTCATAGAGCCTCGTACGATTGTGCCACAAATCTTGGACAATCTCCGCTCTAAAAGAGAGGGCGTTGATCTCACCAACCTTCAGGTATATCTAGACCGCCTCTTTCGCAAGGATCTAGACCGCCAAGGCCTCAGCAATCCGACACAAATCACCTTCGATCAGGCCCTAATCCAATCCGTGGGTAAGATGGAAAATGTGCTTTCTGAGTTTTTGGATGAACAAATGAGTGAGGTGGAAGAGGGCCTTCGTCGT
>JBCCQN010000259.1:0-10453 GCA_039024315.1 Bacteroidota bacterium | reverse complement strand
TTGCTAGCTCAAGAAAGCCTAGCTTTGATTTTAATTTACTAATTTGATCGCTCATGTTAAACTGGTTAGAATAGATTTGAGTGGTATTAAATCTCTAAACTAACCAGTTTTTCTTTTAGGAAACACCCTTAGCTTGACGCCAATACGAAAGCTTTCGGGAGTAAACCCAAACATAGGACTCATGGTGCAACCCTAGACCTCAATAATAACTCTCCTGTAAAAGCCTCCTGATATGAAACCCTTTCTTCCTTTTTTATTGGCACTTTTTCTTTGCCTCCCATTCGCTAATGCCCAAACACAAGCAGATAGCCTCCAGCAAGAGCTACAAGCTTTGTATGATGATTGTGGCTTGCCCGGTTTTGCCGTGGCGATTGTTGATGCCAATGGGCTGAAATTTACCCAAGGCTATGGCTACGCCAATCTCAAAGATAAGATTCCCTACACTCCCCAAACGGTGCAAAACATCGCTTCTATCTCAAAAACGGTGATTGGCGTCAATCTGATGAAAGCAGTGGAGATGGGAAAACTGCAACTCGACGATCCGATCAATAAATATTTGCCTTTTGAGGTGACTAACCCTTGGTATCCGGAGATACCGATTACTATCCGTCATTTGGCTACGCATACAAGCAGTATTCGCGATCGAAATTATAGTTTGTCTTATTTGCTTGAGGAAGAAGAGGCCCGTCAAGATCCTGATGTGCCACAAGATTGGTTAGAATTTATTGCGGAGCATAAACGTATGGACATGGAAACCTTTTTTAGAGCTTGCCTCGTGCGTAAGGGGGAGCTGTACAAAAAGAAAAACTTCCACAAGAAAAAGCCTGGCTCTAACAATTCATACAGTAATATCGCTGCAGCTTTGGCGGCTTTTGTCTTGGAGCAAGCAGTTGGAGAGCCCTTTTATGAGTTTTCGCGCAAACATGTAACGGGGCCGCTGCAAATGAAGCATTCTGATTGGATGGCTGATGCTGTAGTTGATGAACCTCTAGCGATGCTATATTTTCCTGATGGGAAAAGGGTGCCCGGATATTCGTTGATTACTTATCCAGATGGCGGATTTCGAACCAGCGTGGCTGATATGAGCCTTTATCTGCAAGAGATGATTAAAGGCTACAGTGGGCAAAGTGATTTTATGCAAACTAGCTCCTTCAAAGCTTTATTGCCGGGCGACGAAGACGAAAGCCGCGTATTTTGGGGTATGGGAGAACCAAGTCGCAATATTGGCCATAACGGCGGAGATCCCGGTGTTCGTACTGATATGCATTTCAACGCAGACAATAAGATCGGGTATATCCTCTTTTGTAATATGAGTGCGGATGGGGACGAAAAGCTGCATGCCCAATATTTGAGAGTAATGGAGATTTTGCATGCTTATGGCCCTAAGCTTTGAGTCTATCGTTTTCTGATAAGAGCAGTAATTGGGTATTGCAGATTTAATGCTCTAGCTTTGCGCTATGATAAGCATAGGCGAATACCAGAGTCTCCGCATCGAACGCGATATGCCACAGGGCTATTACCTCAGCGATGATGAAGGTAATGAGGTCCTACTACCCCGTAATTTCGTTACGCCCGAAATGCAGATCGGTGACGCTTTGGCGGTTTTTGTCTACAATGACTCTGAAGATCGTCCCGTAGCTACCACCGAGACGCCTATTTTTAGCGTCCATGAGTTTGCTTATTTAGAAGTGGTCGATACCAACGAAATCGGTGCCTTTTGTGATTGGGGATTGGCCAAAGCGCTCTTTGTGCCTTTTCGCAATCAGGTCCGCCGCCTTGAAAAAGGGGAGCAGCACGTGATTTACATGTACCTCGACAAGCTCACCAAGCGCCTGGTCGGTACTACCAAAATTGACAAATACCTCATCAAAGAGACCGAAGAAGAGTTCGAAATGGGGGAGGAGGTAGACTTGCTTGTCTACGCCAAAACTGAGCTGGGCTATAATGTGATCGTAGACAAGCGCTACAAAGGTTTGATCTACAATAATGAAATTCACCAGCCTATTCAGGTAGGCCAGCAGCTTACTGGTTATATAAAACCTCTGCGCGGAGACGGTAAGCTAGACATCAGCCTCGATCAGATTGGACACCAGAGCATCGAACCCAACGCCCAATATTTACTCGATGAGCTAAAAGCCGAAAATGGCTTTCTTTCCTTCACCGACAAAAGCGAGCCTAGCCTCATCCGCGAGCGCTTTGGCATTAGTAAAAAGCTTTTCAAAAAGGCCCTCGGCACCCTTTATCGTCAGCAATTGGTGTTGCTCAAAGAAGATGGGATTTATCTGAAGTAGAAGTATTTGGTAGCCTTTTTGGGGTTTGCCTCCCGAAAGCTTTCGGGAGTAAGCCTCCTAAGACCCTTTGATGACCTTGTCTAACAAATTTTTGCGAGTAATCGCCGCCGCTGTCAACAGACCAGAAAAGAGTGCGCCTCCAATACCCGCAGTAATGATATCCTGTCCTGTCAAATAGAAGTTTTTGATAGGCGTATGAGGGCGTAGAAACTTTTGCTGGAAACGATCGGGCGTATGGTCAATACCATAGATTTCGCCCTTGTCATAGTTGACAAAGTGCTGGGTTGTGAGTGGGGTGGAAAGTTCATAAACATCCACCTTACCCTCGGCTTGAGGCACTCGTTTATAAAGCTCGCTCAATAGCCGTTGGGAGATGTTTTCTTTCAGGGCATCATAATCCTCGCCACGTTTTTTCCAATTGGTACCGCTCCATTTGGCTACGCTTTCATAAGGCATCAAAGTGATGATGTCTATGGTGCTATGGCCTGGATAACGCTCCGACCATGAAGGATCTTTTGCTGCAGGGAAAGAAATATAAACTAGCGGGAAGGGTTGGCTTTCATCCTTCAGATAACGCTCAATCGCCTCATCGTGACTCACATCTTCGGGATAGATCCAAAAGTTAGCCTTGGGTAGCTCTAGCTCCTCTGGACTCGCTTTGAGACCGACGTAGAGGCAGGCGTGGGCGACCGAAGGATTTACCTTTTGTACTTGTTCTTGGAGACGATGTTTTTGGACGCTAGTCTGAGGCAGTAGCTTGTTATAAGTGGTGATAATACCCGCTCCACTAATGATTTTATCTGCCCTAAACTCTTTGCCGTCTGCCATGCGAACGCCTACCGCTTTATTGCCTTCAATGATAACTTCCTGTACCTCGGCATTGACGAGGATATCACTTTCGTGCTTTTCTAATACAGGATCGATGGTTTCAACGATTTGCGTAGAACCTCCAATGGGAAAGCTACCGCCACCGAGATAGTGTCGTACCACCGAGGCATGCATAGAAAAACTACTTTGAGAAGGTGGGAGACCATAATCTCCATATTGAGCGGTAAGTACCTTGATCAATTCTTGATTTTGGGTCAGCTCGCTGATGACTTCTAGAGTAGTGCGTTCTGCAAACTTGAGAAATGGCTTGCGCATATAGCCGCCCGAGAGCTTGCTCATCAGGGGTGGCATGGCTTTTTCGAGATAGAAGTTACGGCTAGTACGATTGGCTTTGAAAACGAGGTCAACGTAAGCCTCGATGGCTTCAGCTTCCTCCGGAAATTGCTCGCTAAGTCCTGCGATAAAGTTTTTAGCCCCTTTGACAAAATCGTAGGTTTTATCGCCGATGACGACTCGATCATAGACATCTCCCATGTCAGCCCATTTGAGCTCGCCATCCGTGATATAGTCAAATAATTTTCGGAGAATACTCTTTTCTCGCTGCATCTCGCCGATATAGTGGATGCCTACATCCCACTCATAGCCCTTGCGCTTGAAGACATGCGTAAACCCGCCTGCAGTATAATGACGCTCTAGGACGAGGCATTTGTAGCCTTCTTTGGCCATGACGGCGGCGGCAGTAAGGCTGCCTAAGCCAGAGCCGATCAGGATCACATCATAGGTATCACGTAGCTGATATTTCTTCTTGTAGGATTGTAGCATGTTGCGGGATTTGAGTAGTAGAGCGTAAAAAAAGAAATTTTTGCCAAAGGCCTGTAACCTTTTCAATATTCTTGCTTATATATGTAGAAATTCGATACATCAATATTCTATGTATTCAAAAGAATTGTTAAAAGGAACGTTAAAACCCATCATACTGAGTCTCTTGCAAGAGCATGGACGGATGTATGGTTATGAGATTGCCCAAAAGGTCAAAGCACTCTCTGGGGAAAAGATTTTAATCAAAGAAGGTTCTCTATATCCTAGCCTTCATAGCTTACTCAAAGAGGGCTTACTAGAGACTGAATCTGTCAAAATCGGTAACAGAACCCGAAAGTATTATTCTCTCACCGAAACGGGGCAAGCCAAAGTACCTGCTATGATTCAAGAGGTCAAGGACTTCATGGCAAGTTTACAATTAGTCTTAAAGCTAAAAATGACATGAAGGAATTAAGCGCCAATCAAGTGCAGCAAATCCAGCAAGAGTTAGCTTCTGAAGGGGTTGAAATGATGGCTTTGCTTGATGATCTCGTCGATCACCTTTGTACTAGTATCGAGGAAGAAATGTCCGAAGGGATTGATTTTGAAACGGCTTATGCTCGCTCACGCGAACGATTGCTCTCAGGCAGCGCCCGAGAAATACAAGATGCAACTACTCTATTAATCAACTCTCAATATCTTTTTATCATGCGTAAAATCATGTTTTTCTCCACTTTTGCCTGGCTTTTCCTATGGCTTACCAGTGTTCTTTTTGGTATGCTACAATTGCCGGCAGGCGGACAATTAAGTATGATTTCGGGTATCGTGTTAGGCGCGATCTCGCTGCCTTCTTATATCCTCTATCGTCGTCAATTGGCGGGGGAGAAGTCCTTGTTGGAGCGTTTAAGTATGTATGCTGCTGCTCCTACTGGTATTTTCATGACTTTGGCCTGTGCGTTTAAGTTGATGCACTGGCCAGGCGCCAATGTCTTGCTTCTCTGTGGTTTGATTTCTCTTACTTGTGTGTTTTTGCCCTTATTCTTTCTATTTTACTACCAGCAAGACCCCAAAACTCAAACTATATGAATCCAGCCGGTGGTGATTGGAAAGAAATGTTTACCGCTGCCCAAAAAGGCGATGCCCCTCTGGTAGAATACTATCTCCAGCAGGGCATCGACCCTGACTATCAACATCCAGAGGTATTAACGACTGTATTGATTGAAGCGGCCAATCTCGGGCAGGCCGAGGTCGTCAAAGTCCTTTTAGAAAAAGGCGCTGATCCTACTATCAAATCTCAACTGGACGGTTGGGACGCCCTAGAAATTGCCCGCGTCCATCGCCACAAAGAAGTGGTGGCCATCCTCGAAAATGCCCTTGGTATTGAACCTAAGCGTCCTTCCTTCTGGCAACGCCTGGGATTTAAAGCTTAGGGATAGTCGTTCCGCGCCCACAGCTAATGGAATATTAAAGTTTCTTCGCCTGCGCTCAGAATGACAAATTGATTTTTTATGTCTTTGGCTTAATTCTCACAAGATGTCACCTTGAGCGAAGTCGAAAGGCCTATGTAGTCTCTTGCCTGCTTCGCAGAACGCTTATCTCTGAAAAGTTTCTTCACCTGCGCTCAGAATGACAAAAGAGCCATTGCCCTGTCCTACCGATAGCTGAAACATCTATAAGGGGACAAGCGTTCCGCGCAGCGGGAAAAATACAAAATGTCCAATATCGAATGTCGATTGCAGAAGGGACAGTCTAAGCTTTCAAACTTCAGCATTCGAAATTTTACCTTCCCTACCGATCAAATACTCGCTTGCGAAACTGCATGAAAAGCGCGCTAATCATCAAAGCATAGACACCTAAGCCTAGCAAGAAATATCCAATGTTCAAACTTCCCGCGAGGCTTTGCTCATAGAGCGTATAGGTCCAATAAGTCGGGATAATGGCAAATAAATAGCTCCAAATGCCTGGGACGAAAAAGGCCAATACAGGCAGTAATAATCCCAAATCAATCCCCTTGAAAAAGGCCATGCCTTCGATTTTGTTATTGGCAAAGGTTGCGATGATCAAAGTGATTAGGGGCGCGATCAGGCCATACTGTAAACTCAGCAAGATACTGTTGAGTAAGCCTGGATAAGCAATCCCCGCCGTTTGGATCAAGATGAAAGCCCCCGCGGCCGAAAATAGGGTCGCAAAGCTCAGCCGGTAAAACATGAAGTAAAGCGGCGAAATGGGCAAAACTCGGATCACCTGTAGTACATTCTCATCCTTTTCGTCGAGGATGATAAAAGAGGTGATGAAGCCAAACGTGATGGCGGTTTGCATCCCACCAAACATCATGATATAGCTGTGATAATCCGCTACGATCGGATAAGCCTGACTGAGATAAGGCACGAAGAGGCGGATAAAGAGGATCAAAAAGACGGGGATGAACATAAAAGTGCTCAAAGTCCGGTCTCGAAATATCTGTTTTATGTCCCCCACTATGAGGGTTTGTAATTGACTCATGATTAGGCAAAATTTTGGTTAGAAGCACGCAAGGCCCAGAAATAAGTGATCACAGCCCAGCCGATAGCAAGGGCATAGGCTAAAATGCCGCGCCATAAAGGCAAATCTGCATCAAAGGCCATGCTGTACAAGTCAATCGCCGGTTGGGTCGGGAAGATCATAAACCACCAAGCTGACGCTAGATCGAAATAGGCAAGAAAGGGCAAGCATAAAAACAAAATTATCCCCACTGCACGTAGCATATAGGTATTAAAAGACTTTTGGCCCGCCACTACGATAAAACCGATAAAAGAAAAGATCACCGTCGTCAGGATGGTCGCCATCACAAACTGGAGGATATTAAAATCCCAGCCCACAGCGGCCCAAGCCATCAGCAAACAGCATCCAATCGAAATCAGTGTCAAGGCCAAAGTCTTTGACAAGAGGTAATGACTCAATTTCATGGGGGAGACCGCGAGTGCTTGCAAGGTGTTTTCGTTTTTTTCAAACAAGACCATCACGCCTACAAACAAAAAGCCTAGCAAAGCGGGGTCGTTAAAAATGATCAAAACGAGGGCCTGCTGCACATCTCCGAAGCTGCTTAGCACTTTGAAAACCCCTACGTAAATAGCCGTTACGGCCAGCGAGATAGCGATGATTTTGTTACGATTGATGAGTACAAAATCATGCTTTAATAGATGCATAAACTGTTTCATACCAGTGTTTTACCGGTTACTTGGATAAAGATGTCATCAAGAGAGGCTTCGCGAGAATGAATGGTCTCAATTTCTTGAGAAGCGATTTTGCGTAGAAAGGCTTCGTTACGGCCTAAATGATCGAGTTCAAAGGTTTCTTTATTAGCGGCCTGCTTGAAAAGTACCTCTACCGAGCGTTTGCTATGCTTGATCTTAAGGTTTTCCGGTGAGTCCATGGTTTCGATTTGTCCATCTACGATGAAGGCTACCCTGTCGCAGAGCTCGTCTGCGTCATGCATTTGGTGAGTAGTGATGAAGATGGTCTTACCCTGGGCTTTGAGATCGAGGATGATGTCTTTTACCAGACGTGCATTGACAGGATCAAGGCCAGAGGTCGGCTCATCCAAAAACAAGATCTCCGGATCATGCATAAAGGAGCGAATGAAATTCAGACGCATCTTCATACCTTTAGAAAAATCACCTACTTTTTTGTTGGCGTCTTCTTTTAGTCCTACTCGCTCTAGCAGTTCCATAGGATCGAGGCTCTTAGGATAAAAGGCTAGGAAAAACTCGAGGTTCTCCAAAGCGCTAAGCTTGAGATAATGATTGGGTAATTCGAAACCTACGCCAATCTTTTGGTAGATTTCCTTGCCCCAATCCTTTACTTCCTTTCCGTCTATGCTCGCCTGACCTTGATAGCCGGGCAACAGCTTGAAAAGAATCTTTTGAGTAGTACTCTTGCCAGAGCCACTAGGGCCGAGAAAGCCAAAGACTTCTCCTTGGTCGATATTGAAGTCAATACCTCTGATCGCAAAGCCATTGGCCTTGGGATACTGGTATTGCAGTTGTTTTACATTGATCATGATATGATAGATTTTTAGGTTCTGTAGATTAAGTGAGGGACTTTTTGAGTAATGAGACCAACTCATGGATGGCTTCGCTGACCTTGCTGCGATTATCATCGATCAGCGCTTCGCCCTTGAGCATTTTTGCCTCAAAGTCGATCTCGCATTTTTCTTGAATCAAGTCGGCGATGGTCGTGCTCATGGTCCGTAGAAATAGCACCACCATAGGAGTGGAAACCTCCGTATCGAAAGTGCCTGCTGAGCGTTCTGCCTCTACCCAAAGTGTCAGCATTTCGTCTGCTTTTTCATTCCAACCATTGAGGTACTCCTTGATTTCGGCGCTTTGTTCCTTGAAGCCAACCCGATAAAGAAATAGGCTGCTGAGAGGTTCCTCGATATGAAAATCGATGCCGCTCTCATAAACAGCGCTATAATAAGTCCAGAAGGAATCGTACTGAGTGCGATCAATTTTTTGGATGTAGTAGAGCTTTTTTTGCTCTGCATATTCCTTGAGAAACAACCAGAGATCGACCTTATCAGCGAAGTACTGGTAGACACTCCCTCGTGCTATGCCCAGCTTTTTGATGATGCGATTGATACTCGCCGTCTCAAAGTTGTGCTGAGAAAACTCCAGCAAAGCAGCATCAATGAAGCGATTTCGCTTTTCCTCGGATAGCTTTTCAAATGTTTTAGTAGGCATCTAGATATGAATTATGACAACCCTGTCACAATTAACGAAATATTTGTGACAGGGTTGTCATAATTTTGTTTTTACTGCTGCGCAGAACGCTTGGATCATTGGTAGAATACTTGAATTGTTGTCTGGATGAATGTAATCATTCAGAAAATAGCCTGATGTAGGTGCGGTCATGTATGCCGTACCGATAGAAGCGTTCTGCGAAGCAGTCTGTCTAATCTCAAGGCCTCATAAGCATAAATATCCCCAAGAATTTGTAGTTTGTGTGCAAGCGTAAATTCCTATGAAAACAGAAGTACCCGAGATACAGCAAAGCCTCATTGACCTGCTCAAAAAGGAGTTTCCCGTTTTGCGCGCGAGCAAAGACAATGAAAAAGTCTTCGAAGCGACAGGCACCATTCTGGCCATGCAAGGCAAACAAAAAGTGGAGGGACATTATTTTGCCAGCATCATGCCCAAACCCAAGGATGTACGCTTATATTTCTTCCCCATTTATACGCATGTGGATGCCTTTGCGGATATTTCACCTGAGCTGAGGAAATTTCTAAAGGGCAAGAGCTGTTTTCACATCAAAAAGCTCAGTCCTGAAATTGAGAGCGAAATCCAAGGCATGATCAGAAAAGGAGTAGAATTATATCAGGCAGACGGATTAATCTAGCAACACAGTATAAGCATGACCTTAGAAGACATTTTACCCAAACTGGTAGAAGGCCTACCCGAGTACAATTTTGAGTTAATCAAACAATTCGGTCGGCCGAGTATCAAGCTAATTGACAATTACAAGCGTGGCGCCCGCATTTACCTTACCAACAATAAGTTGCAGGTAGTAGCCATGGCCCCGACGGTGAGAGGCGCTATGTTGAGTGGGCAAGGCAATGGGGTGAAAGCCAATCATATCAAAGACTTTTATGTGCCAAGCCAGAAGGCTTTTCGTCTGCTCAACGAGGCAGGTATAAGTGATGATATTCAAATTGAGCTGCTCGAAGATCCTGCTCAGGTGGAACAAACTGAAAAGGGTAAACGAAGCAATCATATTGCCGCCATTTGCTTAGGAATCGCGCTGATTGGATTGGCGATATATCTCTATTTCGAATTCAAAAGCTTAGAGGAAGAAGGAGGTACTATGCGCCTCAATTGGATATTAGTCCTGATCTATGAGACGCTTGGCAAAGAAGCTACTGCTATCATTATGTCATTATTGGGCGGAGTGATGATTTACAGCGGTTACAAAGGATTAGCAACAAAAGCTTCCAACTCCGGAGAATAGCGCTTGTCTTTGAGGCGTAATTTTTTCCTAACATGCGTTCGACCCTCACTTTCCTTATGGCCACCATTTTAGGTATTGGCTGTAAAACTACTCCTCAAAGTACCGCTTCTGCTGATTGGAATGCCTCAGATATTGTGGCAGGTACACGTAGCCTCATTCTCGAATCACAGCTAGAAGATCCCTATTACGGTGGAAAACGCCACCTTTTGCTACAATGTTGGTATCCGATAGAGGACTTTCCGCTCTCAGCAGAACGAGCAGACTATTTGCCTTTTTTTGAAGTCGTAAAAAAAGAAGCCACTAGCTATAGCGAAGAGGACCTTGAGGCTATAAACATGATCAAGACCCGTTCGCTCGCTGGTGTCCGCATCAAAAATAAAAATGATGGTTTTCCCGTCTTACTCTTTTCCCCGGCTTTAGGGAGCCATACGAGCGCTTATACCTACTTGGCCGAAGAACTAGTCTCTGCCGGTTATGTAGTGATCGGTATTAATCATCAGTACGAAAGCGAATATGTAGTAGATCCAGTTGGTCGCTATATTCCTTCCAAT
>JBCCQN010000258.1:0-10474 GCA_039024315.1 Bacteroidota bacterium | reverse complement strand
GGTACTTCTGCTAGCTTTACGGTAGTGGAAAATTCAGTGATTACTCCGGTGATCAGTGGTCCGTTAGCATATTGTGAAGGTACCGGTGGGGTAACGCTAGATGCGGGTACTTATGCCAGCTATCTCTGGTCAACTGGTGAGACTACTCAAACCATCACGGCTTTGGCAGGCACTTACTCAGTTAGTGTCGTAGATGCCAACGGTTGTAGCGGCACCTCTGCTACCGTAACGGTAATAGAAAACGCGAATCCAATGCCAACGATCAGTGGTCCAATGACGGTATGTCCAGGTTCAATGGTAACGCTTGATGCGGGTACTTATGCCAGTTATCAGTGGTCCACTGGCGAAACGACTCAGACGATCATGGTAGGAGTAGGTACTTATACTGTAACCGTAACTGATGCCAATGGCTGTGTAGGTACTTCTGCTAGCTTCACGGTGGTTCAAGCAGCATCCCCTATTCTTACAGCGCTTACTCCAGACATTTGTGAAAGTGCTGCAGCAAGTGTTGATTTGACTACTTTTGAGAGTGCAATTACTTCTTCAACAGGTGTCTTTAGCTACAGTCAGCCAGGGCCTCCTATGGGTATCAATGAGCTCTTCTTCTCTGAGTATGTAGAAGGTTCTGGATTTACCAAATATGTAGAAATCTATAATGGTACTGGCTCGACAGTTGATCTTTCAGACTACGAGTTCAGAATTTTCTTCAACGGCAGTACTACTTCTACCAACCAGACCCTTTCTGGCTCACTTAACGACGGTGAAGTATTAGTGCTTGCCAACCCAAGTGCAACTGCATATACAGGTACAGTGGTAAATGTCTCCGCCGTCAACTTTAATGGAGATGATGCCATAGGCTTGTACAATACTGCAACAGGCACCTACGCGGACATATTTGGCCATATCGGTGAAGATCCAGGTGCCCAATGGGTACAAGGTTCCTTCAATACTGCCAATGCTACGCTGGTTCGCAATGCTGATGTAACAGCTGGCGTAACTAGCTCTAGCCCTGGTTTCCCAGAGTTGGGTACAGAATGGACAGAGTTTGCACAAAATACCGTGAGTAATCTCGGTAGCCATACTGTAAATGGAGGTGCTCCAGTAGTGATTGCCGATCCTACAGATGTAATGATTGCGGATGGCGACGTGATAACCGTTACGTTTACCGCAGGTACTTGCCCACCCGCGAGTACTACGATTAGCTTCTCGGTAACGCCTACAGTTACCAACGCAGTTAGTGAAACCGTCTGTGCAGCAGATCTTCCCTTCCTGTTTGGCTCTCAGAGCCTCAATATGGATGGGGTGTATGTAGAGACATTTATTGGTCCGTCTGGCTGCGACTCCGTCGTTACACTCACCTTGGATGTAGTCCCTGCCTACAATGTTACAGATATCGTAACAGTGTGTGAGGATGAGCTGCCGTTTATCTTTGGTACGCAAACCCTAAATACTCCAGGTTCCTATACAGAGGTCTTCATGACTGCTGACGGTTGTGATTCAACGGTAATGCTAACGTTTAATGTCAGTACATTACCTGTCTTGGCAGACATAACACCGGAATTATGCTCCAGTGCTGCTTCTAGTGTTGATTTGACAAGTTATGAGAGTCAAATCACTGCCTCAACTGCTAACCTAAGCTACGCAAGGCCAGCTACTGGAGGTATTTCTGAGCTCTTCTTCTCTGAGTATGTAGAAGGTTCTGGATTTACCAAATATGTAGAAATCTACAATGGTACTGGCTCGACAGTTGATCTATCAGACTATGAGTTCAGAATCTTCTTCAATGGCAGTACTACTTCTACCAACCAGACCCTTTCTGGCTCACTTAACGACGGTGAAGTATTGGTTCTTGCCAACCCAAGTGCAACCGCATATACGGGTGCAGTGGTAAATGTCTCTGCGGTCAACTTTAATGGGGATGATGCCTTGGGCTTATACAATACAGTATCGGGAACATATGTAGATATCTTTGGCCATATCGGTGAAGATCCAGGTGCCCAATGGGTACAAGGCTCCTTCAATACTGCCAATGCTACGCTGGTTCGCAATGCTGATGTAACAGCTGGCGTAACTAGCTCTAGCGCTGGTTTCCCAGAGTTAGGTACAGAATGGACAGAATTCTCCCAAAATACCGTCAGTAATCTCGGTAGCCATATAGCCAATGCTAATATGTCTAGTCCAATTGCTGATCCTACAGATGTGGCGATCGCAGATGGAGACGTGATTCTGGTAACTGCTACTAACGGTGCCTGTGTGGCCAGTTCGAGCATTACTTTCTCAGTGGTAGCTTCAAAAACAAACACTGTGATGGAAACGGTATGCGCTAATGATTTACCATTTGTTTTCGGTACCCAGATGTTGACTGTAGATGGTGTTTATGTCGAGACCTTCACTACTGCAGCGGGTTGTGATTCGGTAGTTACCTTGTCATTTATGGTAGACCCAACCACTACCGCGGGAGCTAATAACTCCCTCACGGTTTGTGAAGGAGAGATTATCGACTTGACCTCTCTAGTTACTGTAGCAGGGGGTATGTTTTCTGATCCTTCTTTTAGCGGCGGCTTAAGTGGAGCAAGCTTCAATACTACAGCTTTGCTTGGAGTCTATCCACTTGTTTACACCGTAAGCAGTACAAATACCTGCCCAGATGCCTCTGCCGTAATCACCATTATTGTTCAGGAGAACTTAGATCGCTCATGTGTTGCTACTAATTTTGGCGATGATGTGCCAGGAGGTTCATTTAACAACCATGCGGTTTATCTGTACGACTTCCCAGATGGTAGCGGTGGAACCCTTGAACCTCGTTTCCTTTGGGAGACAACGGGTAGCTTTAAGTTCTTTAATGACGGCACAGGTACCTTAACGGGTACAGTAGTGAATGCTTCCAATCCAAATGTCAAGTTTGACGTAAGCTTCCAAATTGAAAATCGTCGTGATTGGACAAGCTGGAGCGGCCTCGGTCGGGGATACAAAAATGATAGTCAGCAAAATACCGTAGCGGTGGTAGAACACGTTAACTGGGCTTATTTTGAGATATCAGCAATCTCCTCACTCACAGGATCCCCTGGATCGGTTTACGATGGTGATGTACTTATGCTTACTCATGACCCAGCTGATTATTCTTTAGGGGGGCAGCTAGGGATAGGTGCCAATGACAAGGATAATTCCTACGGCTTTAGTGCTTGGTTTGGGTGGAGTGGAACCCTCGCGGGTCTAAGCTACAGTAGCCATGGCGATGTCAACGTCGATTTGAACTGCAACGAGTCTCCTTGTTCTGCCTATACAAATAATATGGTAGTCGTTGCGCCTAAGGCAATTCTTGAAGGACCATATAGCACGACAGACTCAAGAATGAGTGATGATTTGCGCAGCCTCTCCTACCTGCCTGCTAATGAGCCATATACTGCGCTAGGATACACCCATGTTGGTAGTACTGGCGGTGAAAGTATGTCAGCGACCACGATGAACGTAAGCGGTGATGATGCAGTTGTTGATTGGGTTTGGGTTGAACTACGTGATGCTACAGATCCAACAATTGTAGTAGCGGCCAAGGCTGCTCTCATCCAGCGAGATGGAGATATCGTTGATGCCGACGGCAGTTCCGCAGTATCGTTCGACGGAGTCGCCCATGCTACATACTACTTTGCGATTAAGCATCGTAATCACCTCGGTATCATGACTCAGACTCCGATCAGTCTTGACGGTTCAGCTCTGGTGCTAAACTTCATTGACGGATCTACTCCTACTTATGGTACAAACGCTCAAAATCCGATTGGTTCTACAGGTAACTACTGTATGGTAAGTGCCAATGTAACTGGGGACAAAGTAATCGATGCGGCAGACCGCAGCCTACTTTGGAACGAGCGCTCCACTGTAGGTTACAAACGTTCAGATGCTACCTGTGATGGCGCCACTGACGCTGCAGACCGCAGCGCGGGTTGGAACAATCGCAGCCGTGTAGAACAAATTCCAGATTAATACTGCTACCCCCGAGGAAACGAACTCCACGTTTCCTCGGGCCTATTTTTATAAAACCTAATTCATCAAATGATGCAAAAAATTACTCTAAGTTTCTTCTTGCTTCTCCTTGCGCTAGGGCAAAGCTTGTCTGCACAGGGAGTAAAGGGTACCGTAATGATTCTCAATGAGGGAGCGATTGGTACTGATTACTATTTTGATATTTATCTTTCCACTCGACCCACTACTACGGGAGATCTCTATTTGGCGGATGCTGATTTTCGCATCACCTTTGACAATACCCTCTTCACCAATCCAGATTTCTTAAAAAAGGATAGTACTTATAGCCTCTTCGTGCTCGGTTTTGGTACCTTCAATTATTCGGTCGGTTATTGCTCCTTTGAGCCGATCAATAATATTACAGGTAATATTTTGTCTACCCAGCAAGGTTACAACAACAAGACCGTAACTTCGATCAATAACAACGTACTCTCTGTGGAGCTTGCGGGTTCAAATCCTACTTCTCAAATGGTTTTTGACAATAGCATTGCTGCCATTGATGGAGCGGATTCAACCCATCGCGTAGGTCGTTTTTACATCTCTGGTTATAATGGTATTGGAGACCCTAATTTGACCTTTGATTTCACCAGCCTGCTTTCAACGCAGGTATTTAGTTACGCCAACGTGGCCCCTAACTTTGTCTCTAGTGCCGCCGATATCGAAGAAGCTTCACTACCCGTAGAGTGGTTGAGCTTTACCGCCGAAAAACTAAACGACAATACTGTCCAGCTCAACTGGGTTACGGGAAGCGAAATCAATAACGATCGCTTTGTCATCGAAAAACGCCTCGAAAATGGTGAATTTAAAGCCTTAAGTGAAGTGAATGGTGCTGGTTTCTCTGACGAGCCATCGTTTTATGAGTACAAAGATCATAGCCCGATGGCGGCTAAGGTGTACTATCGTATCCAGCAAATCGACTTTGATGGTACTTCAGATTTTTCTGATATCGTAGAAGTTACCTTTGAAGACTTAGCCGCTCGTTACGCTGTCTATCCCAATCCCGCTACTGAATGGGTAACGCTTGAAGCCTTGGCCGAAAGAGAAGAAGCCCATACCTACAAAATGCTCGACCTCCGTGGCAAAACCGTAATGACAGGCACGCTAGAAGCCGGCCTCGGTCAAACCAAAATTGGCGTAGATGCAATTCCTGCTGGCACTTATGTGCTTCAAGTCAAAAATGCCAAAGGACAACCCATTAATCTAAAAGTGACGGTTGAGTAAACAATCCCAATCCAAATTATAATCGAGCAGCGAGGCATTAGTCTTGCTGCTTTTTTTATGAAGGCTCTTTGGGTTTTTACCGCTATGCGGAACGCTTCTCTCTGATGCCTGCTTTACAGGATAAGCGTTCTGCACTCCCGAATAGCCCCTCGGGAGTCAGCCTAAAAAAACTAGCCCTTAAGTAACTACCAATTACTTACTTACGTTGAAAGCTTACATACCTACACCAAAACATGAGATACCTTTTTGCCTTCACTTTGATCGTTAGTCTCGCTACGGTTTTTTATACGACTTCTTCAAAGTCCTCAAAGCCTGTATCATATTCAGATGAGCCTACCCACACGATCGATTATAAGCGCCTATTTCGCTCGACCTCTATATATGACGGGCGCTGGGCCCTCTTGGACTCTACTACCAAAATCAGGCTGATTGGCAGCTTCGATGGCCGTCATGTAATCCTAAAAGAAAACGATCCTGTTTATAACCTCATTGACGCTTATTTTGAAGGGAAGCCCGTACTTGTCGCCACTCCCAAGCAGAGCAATGCTTCCTGTGCCGATATCATCATTGCTGAGGACGTTATTTTGCTCAAAAAACCGATTTCAGAAGATTCCCTCTACAAGCATAAAATGGCATTTGCCTGGCCCGTCCGAGTTCAAGTATTGGATTATATCGATTTTGGGCTGCCCAAAGGAACCGAATGTAGTCTCATCGGTGAAGAGGGCGACTTTTGGAAAGTCCAACTACTGAGAGGGGAGATGGCTTATACTGGTTTTATTCCTAAGGAGCTTAAAGGAAAAAATACCTTACAAAAGAATTGTGATTTTGAGAGTGAAGAATCAGATATCCGTGAGGACTTGGTGGGAATGACCTACCCAGATTGGGTAGAGGGTACTTATGAGGCTAGCGGTCAGGGGCTTAGCTTTACCCTCAAAGTGTTTAAACAGGGCCCTTTTCTCAAAGCAGATCTTAAGTCTTATAACCCTAATTTTGGTTGGCAAACCTACAACAATATCGATTGCTTTTACTCACCCAAGACCCAAGCGGTTTCCTTCCCAGGAATTGTCAACCGTTGTGAGATCAAAATGGTAGATGAGGTAAACTTCAAAGCAGTGGCGAGTAGCTTTCGTTTTACCGGTAAAAGGACTGATTAGCGTCTAACAAAAGTAACTGAACCCAGCAAATGGCTCAGCTGGATCTGCTCGCAGCGCCCTTCTACATAGGTATAGATGGCAGGTCGACCCGCATAAGTAGTCAATTCGTATTGGTGATTGCCCAAGGCCTTGATAGGGAGATAGACCCCTTGGCGCTCGCTATAAGCTTGGGTTCGCCCGACGGGCTCATCAAAATACATACTCAACAATATGTAGTCTATGCCTGCTGGCACACTTCGTTTTTCTCCGTCCACAGTATTGAGGTAGCGTTCCTCGGAGAGGGTCCCATCTGCTTGCGCCGTCAAATCATCGTTGCGACTATTGCGCACCTTGCTGTTGACGAGCTTGCCGTCCTCAAAGTTGGCGTAATAGCGATTGCGTAGCTCAAAGGTCCAGATCAAAGAGACCGTGATGATCCCATCGGATTCTAGGTGGGTTTTTTCACCTAGGGTGGAACGCTTAACCGTCATCAAGCCTACGGTGTCCCCATCATCTATGACATCAAAGACGATCAGTTGGGCTGGTAAGATCCAAAATGACAAGGCCCCTAATAGTGTTAAAAAGGCGGTTTTGTACATAAGAACCGTTTTGGGGTTCTTCGAAATTTAGCAGATTTAGTTGCGTAAGCGAAACTCTAAGGTCGCGATAGCATGATCTACCTCCATTATTTTGACGATACCATTTTGGTAAACGTAGCGTGTTTTATGTCCATTGTACTGGGTTACTTCGTACTGATTGTCACTAGTTTGCCGTACCGGAAGCAATGTGCCAGTACGCTCAGAATAAATGGTTTTTAGGCCTTTGGGCTCAGTGAAATACATGGAAAGGACCGTAAATTGAATGGGTAAATTCATCTGCCTGATTTCGTCATTGACTCGATTTTGATAGACGCTTTCCTTTTGATACCCGCTCGACATATCGGTCAGATCTCCCCCTCGGAGATTTTTGCTGAGGCTAGAAAGTAAGCCCCCTTCTCGAAATTCCGCGTGATGGATAAACTCTAATTCTAAGGTGAATATGAGGCTTAGCGTGACTTTGCCGTGGGAATGCATGATGACTTTTTCGCCATCGTATTTTTTCTCCACCTTCATGCTCCCCACCTGCGAATCGCCATAATAAACGTCATAATTGAGCGTCTGAGCGTTCACCGAAGGTGCAGCAAAAAGCAAAGTCATCAAGAAAAGGAAGTAGTGCTGTTTCATGGATATGTATTTGACTAAAAACGAAAGCGATTCGGGATTAGTTTGTCCCCTGAAAATAAAAATCTCCAGTTAAGTTGACAATGCCCAATACCCAAGCCAAAGCTTAGATATTGGGCAATAACGTAAAAGGCGGTTAACGCAAAGCTTAGCCCTTGATTTCATTGTATAGGGCCAAAATCTTGGCTCGACTGATGTTGACTGCCCGCCAGTTGATCTCAGTGCTAGCGTTGCCATTGAATGCATTGCCTGCTTCGCTGGTCCACATCATCAGATGGATGATTGCATAGAGATTGATGAGCTTTTGCTGCGTTTTATTTAAGGCTTGTATTCTGATGATTTCGTCGAGATAGATTCTCCCATGTTCCTTGCCGTACCAGACCGCTTTGATCGCGCCCAATACTTCGATATAATCTCCTTTTCTGAGAAAATCTAAGTCAACTAATCCTTCGAATTTACCCTCGTGAATCATGATGTTTTTTGCGCTCATATCATCATAATAAAGTTTGGGTACTAGCTGTAAAAAATAGTCTTGATGTTCATTGATAAGCTCATCTAACCTATCAAAACTCACTTGCTCAAGGACCTGAAATCGCCGATTGCTTTGCCAGATCCCCCGTCGCTGATTTTGTACTACCGCTAGCATACTGGGGATACTTTCTTCATGCATACCCGTGAGACCGCCAAAATCACTCTGAGCCGGCCGAGAATTAAACTTATCAAAGATTGCCGCGATATCTACGGCAAGCTCTTTGAGCTCAGTTGTACTCATATCCTCGATCGCAAGCTTGAGGTCTTGGCCGGGCAATTTGGTCAAGATTTGATAACAAAAGGGTAAGTCAGTTTGGGTATAATCTTCTGCGATAATGTCGGGCGTTTTGATTTTTAATTCCTTGAAAAGGGGTAAAAACTTATGCGTTCCATAAAGCAGATTTTTTTGAGTATTCATTCTCAATATATAGCCTTCTGAGCCATACCTTAATTCATATACTTCATTACAAATCCCGATGGTTTTGCGGATGACTTCATCAGGGTGTTTAGCAAATACTTTTTGACTTAAAAATTGTAAATGTTCTAGATGCATAAATTGTGCTTTGGGTTGATCAATAAAAAATTTGTACGAAAGAAGAGGCTGAAGCGGATTTTTTGGCTTGATTTCTCTCCTCTCAGCTATTGCTTAAGCTTATCCGTAGTGCAAGCAAGAGGCTCCAAATCTCTGTGCCTCCTTACCTCTGTGTTCAATTTTTAGATAGACTACTGCTGCGCAGAACGCTTATTCATAGTACCGCCAAGAGGCTCCCAAATCTCTGTGCCTCGGTGTCTCTGTGTTCATTTTTTAGATAGACCACTGCTGCGCAGAACGCTTATTCATAGTACCGCCAAGAGGCTCCCAAATCTCTGTGCCTCGGTGTCTCTGTGTTCATTTTTTAGATAGACCACTGCTGCGCAGAACGCTTATTCATAGTACCGCCAAGATGCTCCCAAATCTCTGTGCCTCAGTGGCTCTGTGTTCATTTTCTAGATAGACTACTGCTTCGCAGAACGCTTTGTTAGTATTGCCCGAGGCATTTTACCCTTTGAATGCTCTTAGCAGGGAAAAGAGGAGGAAAAGAAAAGCACACTGTGAAACTTACCTCTATACGCAAGTCATCGCATACTATTTCGTACACAGAAAAATGTTCTCATGGGCTTATATAGTTTCGTTTTCAAGCGTACTTAATAAGAAGGGGGCGCATCAAAATACGCCCCCTCACGGTCTCAGTCTTTGGCCATACGGACAATCTTCGGTTGAAAGCTTCCCACTACCTCGACCAGGTCTTTCTGATTTGCCATCACTTTGTGGATGTCTTTGTAAGCAATAGGTGCTTCATCTAAGCCACCGCCAATCAAAGTGATTTGCTTCTCCCGCAGCAACTTATTTAAAGCGCTGCGGGTAATGCTGGTCTTAGCTTTGGTACGAGACATCAAGCGTCCAGCACCATGCGAAGCTGACTGCAAAGCACTCATCTCCCCGCGCCCGCGCACGATAAAACCTGGCGCCGTCATCGAGCCTGGGATAATCCCCATCACGCCTTTGCCGGCTGGAGTCGCGCCCTTACGGTGCACGAATACATCTGTACCATCGGCAAGTTGTTCTTTCCACGCAAAGTTGTGGTGGTTTTCAACCCTTAGGATAGGTTGCGCTCCCATCGCTTTGCTGAGCTTGTGATGGATGTGGTGATGGCATGCCGAAGCATAATCACCGGCAAGATTCATGGCTAGCCAGTATTCCTGCCCTTCCTCAGTATCCATATCCAACCAAGCTAGGTGGCGGGCCTGCTTAGGTAGCTTAGTTCGTTCCATCGCCAAACGAGTGTAATGATTGGCGATTTTGGCTCCTAAACCCCGAGAACCAGAGTGGGAAAGAATGCCCACATAAGTACCAGGTACTAAGCCCCATTCGTTTTTGTCTTCCATCAGGTCAACAAGACCGAATTCCACGAAGTGGTTGCCCCCCCCACTAGAACCAATTTGACGCCAAGCCTTGTCCTTAAGGTCTTTGACTACGGCGATGCTTTCAAACTCAGGACGTTCCAGTACTGGGTCATCCATTGGATTTTCTGGGCCTTTACCGGCGCCAAAGACCGTATGTTCTACCAACATTTGCTTGAGTTGGTAGCTATAGCGATCTAGGTGCTTGGCCGGTAAGTCATAGACTGTCAGACACATTCGACAACCGATATCGACGCCCACTGCGTAGGGAATAATCGCGTTTTCAGTGGCTAGCACGCCCCCGATCGGAAGGCCATAGCCTTGGTGGGCATCTGGCATCAGGGCTGCTTGCCGAGCCACGGGTAGCTTAGCGGCGATTTCGATCTGATCGATAGCGCCTCTTTCGATTTC
>JBCCQN010000257.1:0-10493 GCA_039024315.1 Bacteroidota bacterium | reverse complement strand
GAATACTTTCGCTTTTACGCTGAGCTATACAATCGAGATCCCAATGATGCCATATTGGCGGTAGAAAATCTCGCTCCCTTTATCAATGATTCCCTGCTACATGGACAAAAATATATTCGAGAGCTTTCCTTAGGCAATAAGCAGCGGGTAGGAGTGGCGAGTACTTTGATCCTAGATTCTAAGGTGATTGTCTTGGATGAACCATTTGCCAACTTAGATCCGATTTCGCAAATCAATCTTAAAAGATTAATCGCTGAGTTGAGAGAGGATAAAATCATATTGGTGAGCAGCCATAACCTCTTTCACCTACAAGAGATCGCAACCCATATCCTGCTTATTGATGACGGTAAGCTCATTCAGATGGAAGAAAACAGTCCGGCTATGTTTTCCGAAATCGACCAATTTTTTCAATTGCATCCAGCCAACCTTTAAACCTCATCGCCTACTGAAATAAAACTCATTCGATAGTTCAGACTCCGTTTTGCCCGCTAGGGTAGGGGGATACTATTGTTTCTAATTCGCAACAAATCTCATAACCATGAACTTATTTTCGCGCAAAAATCCGCCCAAAGCCATCCATATCCGACAACAGGGACGGTCTGACTGTGGAGTGGCCTGTCTGGCCATGATCGTCAAGTCGTTTGGAGGGGAAACAAGTTTTGAAAAGCTCCGAGAACAATCAGGTACCAACCAACAAGGCACCACCTTATTGGGCCTGTTTCACTCTAGTAAAGCCCTTGGCTTAAAAGTGGGGGCATACGAAGCCACCTTATCTCAACTAAAAGAAGCTACACAGCCTTCGATCCTGCATGTACTCATTGATCAGCAGTTGCTGCATTATGTGGTCTGTTGGGGCTGGGATGAAAGTAAACAGGCTTTTTTGATCGCAGATCCTGGGGATGAGTTAAAATATTTGAGTGAAGCCCAGCTAGACCAAATCTGGCAGTCCAAATCCCTCTTGTTGTTTGAGGGAGTAGAAGAAAGTTTTGTTCAACAGAAAAAGCAAAAACAAAACAAGCAAAAATGGCTTTGGCTACTCCTAGAGGCAGACATCAATTTGCTTTCGATCGCCCTTTTTTTGGGTTTAGTCTTTTCTGTTTTGGGACTCTCTTTGTCGATCTTTTCGCAGCGCTTAATCGACGATATCTTGCCCTCTGAGGATCCTGTAAAGCTATTTGCGGGTATTGGTGTCTTGGGGATGCTGCTCTTTGCCAAGAGCTTTTTGCGTTATTTGCGGCAAAACTTATTGATCAGACAAGGGCGAGATTTTAGTGTACGCATTATTGATAAGTTTTATGGCTCCTTGATGTTTCTCCCTTTGCCCTTTTTTGACAATCGTAAGATAGGGGATCTCATTGCCAGGATGAATGATACCTCCCGTATTCAAAGGACTTTGACGCATCTTGTCTCTAATGTGATGATCGATGTCCTGATTATCATCGTGGCGCTAGTAGCGATCATGTTTTACTCTTGGCCCCTTGCCTTAATGAGTCTGTTGATTTTACCCAGCTATTTTCTTTTGGCTCGCCGCTATCATAAGCCAATCGTTTCAGGGCAAAAACAGGTGATGAAAGCCCATGCTGCCAACGAAAGCCACTATGTGGATTCCATTCAAGGGATCCAAGACATCAAAGTTTATAATAAAGAGCGTCAGTTTTCCCAGATCACCAAAAGAGTGTTTACCTATTTTCAAGACAGTATTTTTCAACTATTCAAGAGTCATCTCAATTTTGCCCTTTTTACCGACTTGGCAGGTGTGGCCATATTGGTCGCGATTCTGTGTGGCAGTGGTGCCTTGGTTTTGCAAGGCGAAATAAGCGCTGGAATCTTGGTCGCTATACTACAGTTGGCCAATATGCAGATGGCCTCAGTTTCCAATCTCGTACTGACTTACTTTCAAGTTCAGGATGCCAACATAGCTTTTGAGCGCATGTATGAGTTTGCGAGCCTTGAACCTGAAAGCAAACAAGAGGAAGATACTACCCCAATACCACCTTTTGAGCACTTGCGAGTAGTCGATTTTTCTTTTCGTTTTCCTGGTAGGCCCTATCTACTGCAAAATATTTCAATGGAAGTAAAGCGAGGAGAATGTGTCGCCCTCCTTGGTGAAAGCGGCTCCGGCAAAAGTACCCTCTTAAAAATCATTCAGGGATTTTACCAAAGCGAGCAAGGCAAAATCTATCTCAACCAAAGCACCATTGGGCAAATTAGCCTAAGGAAATATCGATCCTTATTAGGAGTAGTCTCACAAGACGTAAAACTTTTTAATGGGACCGTTTTGGACAACATCTTGTTAGGAGATACGCCTACTAATTTGGAAGAGCTGCAACAATTACCTGGGCTAATAAATCTTCAAAAATATGGCTTAGAGCCCTTCTTGACCCAATTGCCTCAGGGCTATGCTACCGTTGTAGGCGAAGGAGGCATCAACCTGTCTGGTGGCCAAAAGCAGTTGGTCGCCCTCGCAAGGGCATTGTATCATCAGCCGCAATTGTTATTGCTAGACGAAGCCACCGCGGCTATGGATCGCAAACTCCGGCAATTCTTTCTCAATCTGCTACAAAAGCTAAAGCGAGATATGGGCATTTTACTCTTGACCCATGAAGTAGAAATTGCCTGCAGGGCAGATCGCCTTTACATACTCGAAAATGGTCAGATCGTCGATCAAGGACGACATGAGCAGCTTATCCAAAAACAAAATATTTATGCGGATTCTTGGCGGGATTTGCGAGCCTTACATTAAACTTCTTGACCATATCTAAATTGGGCCTTACTAGCATTGCTGGTAGGGCCTTTCTGGGGTTTTTTGCCTGCTTCGCAGAACGATTCCTATCGTTCCGCGCAGCGGTGAACCCAGCTAGAAACTCATTGCTAAAGCAAAATCTAACAATTTGTCATTCAGCGTAGTTTTTATTTTCCAAATAGCAGGCTTCTCCCACCCGAATATGCGTTCGATCCTCCACTTATACACTGCCAACCTCAGCTATCGATTTGCCCGTGATAGTACTCGTTTTGTATTGGAGACCATAGGGCGTTTATTGGTCTGGTTGCTGTTATGGCTGCTCTATTGGGGCGCTGGCTCTTCCTTCTCGCTTCTAGAACAAAAGACTGGTGTAAGTCCTACAGAAGCTATTTTGTGGCTCAGTTGTTTTCAAATCATACAGCGAGGATTTTTTCAAAAATTTTTCGTTTTAGACCGAGTGACCAGTATTAGTCTGCCCAAAAGTAAGATTGCTGCTTATTACATCCTCGCCAGTATAGTTACCCCTTTTAGTCTCGCAATACCCATCTTTGCCCTGAGTAGCTATGGGCAGGTAGGTGCCCCTGTCCTCCTGCTATTCGCGTCCCTGATTGCAGTCCTCTTCAACAGCTTTATTTTCTTGTACACTAGTTTTTCCTTCAACAGTTCTCTCAAATACTTAAGTCAACTGGCGGCGCTCGTACTGTTAGTAATGATGGCCCTAGGTAGGCGAAACCTTGTTCTCTCCCCCCAAAATGAATTTCTCATCTTATTGGGCTTAAGTATGGCCCTAACGGCCTTATTTGCTCGCTTATATCTGCAACTAAAGAAAAAGATTTCCTATCGTGATTTATCCAATAGATCGATTCCGAGCTTACAAATTTCTGCTGAGGGCTGGTTTTGGGACGAGTGGAAGATGCTGACGCGCAATAGGCGGTTTAACGCTTTGATATACCTGCCAGTTATTGTTTTTTTGGCCTTTCCTCCAATCTATATTTTCTCTGGCATTGAATTTCCCGAAGGTTCAGGACCCCTATTGGGTTTTGCCCTTTCTGGAGGTTTTATCTTAAGTTATTGGTTGCAATTCCCTGCTTGGGAAAGCACCTACTTCAGTTTGCTCATGATTAGCCCACGCGCATTTGAGGAAGTCATCTTCAAAAAATATCTTTTCATTCTCACTATTACCTTTGTTCCCGTCGCCCTTTTAATGGTGGTTTTCGCCTTTGTGAATGGAGAGTTATCTCTTCAAATTGGGACGGCCTATCTCGTTGCAAATAGTCTTTTGTTTTATTCGCTGCTGTTAAATGCCCCCAACAATACGCAGAGATTAGAGCTAGACGAAAGCGGGTTTTTTAATCAAAAGGGAATCAAGCTATCCCATTACCTTTTCATTGCGTTGATCCTGTTGGTCCTACAATTCTGGCCAAACTTTTCGGAGGACTTAGCAGAAGAAACGATTTATTATATCTGGTTTGCCACGCTTGCTCTGTCTGGCTTAAGCTTACTCTTGCTAAGAGTAGCCATCCGCTTTTGCGCGGGTCGAATCAAGCGTAAAAGGTATCAACTGATCCGATCCTATCATGATAAGAGTAAATAATATCCTACGTAGCTATCAAAACTTTGCCCTTGAGATTGCGGACTTAAGCTTGCATCCCGGCAGCTGCATTGGCTTGGTTGGGGTCAATGGTGCGGGCAAGACGACCCTGATGAAAGCCATGCTTGATTTGATCCCTTTAGAGAGAGGGAGTATTTTATCCTTTACCCATGAGGTAGCCAAATCAGAAAAATGGAAGGATTATACTCGTGCTTATATCGGTGAGGATTTTTTGGTGGGATATCTACGGCCACAAGAGTATTTTCGCTTTTATGCGCGTCTCTACAAGCAAGATCCCGATCAAGCCTTGGCGGCTATCGAAAAACTCTCCCCTTTTATCAATGAAGCCCTGCTAAGCGAAAGCAAATACGTGCGAGAGTTATCCTTGGGCAATAAGCAAAGAGTAGGGGTAGCTAGCACCTTTATGTTAGATGCGAAGGTGATTTTGCTCGACGAGCCATTTGCCAATTTAGACCCCATTTCTCAACTCAATCTCAAACAGATCATTGAGGAGCATCTTGCTGATAAAATCATTCTGGTCAGCAGTCACAATTTGCATCATCTCAAAGAAATCGCTACGGACTTCTTGCTCATTGACGAGGGCAAAGTCATCAAGATGGCAAAAAACTCAGAAGAGACCTTTCAGGAGATTGAGCAGTTCTTTTTAGCTCATCCTACCAATCGCTAAGATCCACCAGCTCGGTCTGCCGCTTTTGCCTTTGGTCACTGCTGCGCAGAACGCTTATTTTCGTTCCGCGCAGCGGTAGTCAACCCTAAAGTTTCCTCGCTAGGGACTGTACGAAAGATGTAAGTAGTCCCCCAAGTTCGATAACTCAACTGAGCGTTCCGCGCAGCGGTGCCTATCCTAATAATCTTCCCAGCTATCTGCACTGCTTTTTTCAAAAAAAAAGAGGAGAAAAAGTCAAAATCCTACCCCAAGAAATAAGGCGTTTTTTGAACAAAATTACGCAGCTTGGACACTGAAAATGCCCCAATTTACCTTAATGGGGTGTTTGGGGGCTAGGGACTTTTGAACAAAGAAATCCAAATGTGATTCAGATCTGCGGCCCAAATCCCGATGTTTGAAATGTAAAGCAAATCAATCACCTGATCCTTTACGCGTTCTTTCACATTTAAAAGCTTCAGACGTGTTTGCTATGTCAGCGCAAAATTGATATCACCATGGGTGCTCCGGAACACCCGACTTGATATATACTGTTGAACTCAAGTCCGAGTTCCGCACAACCATTTTTGTTCTGTACAACCTTTTAACTATTCAATCATGAAATTCAATCCATTTTCAAACCTGAAACGTTCTGTAAGCTTTGCTACTGTCTGTCTATTGCTAGCTGGCTTAGTTTTAATTCCTGCTTGTCAAGATCCTGCTGATGAGTTCATGCCTGTACAGGCTGAGCAAGTTACGGATGCTGACATCACTGCAGCTATGAACCAAGCTGCGCCAGTAATGGCAGAAATGCTCAACGACATCGAAGTGCGTAATCTGATCAAGGAAAATGCGCTTAAGCAATTTGATGGAGACTACGATGTTCTTTACAAAGACCTCGCTATCCAGCAATTGCGTAAGGGAGAAACTTTTGGTATGCGCTTTACTGCCAACCTAGCAGCCAAGCTTGGTTCTGAAGCAGAAGCTGAGCGCGTAATCAATATGATTCCTCGCTTCCATGTCGCAGTACCTGTCAATATTGAAAAGTGGGATACTGACGCATTTGTACCTTCAGTAGTGGTCAATCCTTTTCACCTACAAGAGAGTGAGTATGAGACTTATACAACTTATACTGCCAACGGTCAGACTTCTGCCCTTAGCAGCCGAGTTGACCCTGAGTTTCCAGTTGTCGCTCTTGGTGTAAACGAGCGTACTTATGACGATGGTCGTTTGAAGCCTCAGTTTTTAGCTTCCTACGATGACGCTAATCGCGCTCGCGTTAGTGGAGAGCAGGAAAGATTGGAGGCCTTCAAAATCCTCAACTTGAATGCACTCGAAGGATGGGCTGCTGGTAAGCCTGAGATGCGTGTGGACGTATTAGGTGCTCGTGCTTTTGGTTCTATCAGTTCTATTACTGATCACAAAATCACTACCAAGTACTATAAGCCAAAGCGTAATCAAGTGAACAACACTTGGTACACTGTCAATACCTACTTATTCAACTGGAAGACTATCCCTACCTCTAGCACTACTGTTTACGGCGACGAAATCAAGTTAGTGTGGGTAGAAGAAGATAGTGGAGCTAAGTTTGAAATCGAATTTTCAATCGGTGGCAAAATCAAAATTCCTGGTATCGGAGACGTGAGCGTAAGCGTTAAGCCTAAGCTTACTTTTGAAGACAAAGATGATCAGGCTGGCGACGCCATCGTTGATTTTGCTGACTCCAAGTCTACTATCTACAGTACGGGTCTTCTGCAGTTTGAGCAGGACTAATACGAATTCAATAGGCTAGAAGTAGAGGCTTTGGCTCCGGCCTTAGTCTCTGCTTCGGTTTTTGATTGGTATGAATCCCTATGGGACGATTACAGGAGGCTTTCCGGCTGTGAGTTTCCTGCCTTTAGGTCCTAAGCTAATTTTAACAAACATGGTCAACCAAGTCTAGTTAAGTACTTAGACAATAGTATTCAGACCTAGGAGAATAAGACTATGCGGTTCAGCGAGACCTTTTTTCTCTATGCTAAATACTTTTTACTCTGTACTCAAATGACTTTGGTGATCCCAAAATAGACTTGCAACCATTTTTTCAACCAATAATCCAAGCAACAATGAAATCTCAAATCTTTTTAATCGCTTCTTTGGCTTTCTTAGTCAGTCTTTCCTCTTGTGATCCCTTCAAGCCTTTTTATCAGGACATGGAAGGCGTATGGGAAGTAAGCAGTATTACTATTGGAGAACGCATTTCTCAGGCGGGAGCAGCCCTGCCAGACACCAGCTTCAATAGCTTTGGAGAACTTGATTTTGCCTTCTGCGACAAGAACGCTCATGAAACCGCAACTTGTCAATATACCATGACTCTGGCCGATGGTCAGATGTTCGAACTAGAATATCAAATTGTAGATGCCGAAGAGCTGGAGCTCGTGCTTAGTAGCGGCGGTGCAGATGTCCCCGAAGACAAAGATCTTGCTGCAATCTACGAGATGACGCTCAACGAGAATGATATGACCCTCATGAGCGCGCCCAATTCTTCTCCGCTATTGGCGCCTGCTTTTCAAGGCCGAGCGATCACTATCACTCTGAATCGAAAATAAAATGAAGCTGCACCGAGCAATTCTTCTTTGGTGGGGCCTTGCAATACTGAGTCTTGGGCCTATCTTGGCCCAAGACAACCTTATCCTCAGCGGATATGTGCACGAGGCAGAAGGTGGAGAAGCCTTAGCCGGTGTATCGATTCAAGTCCCTTCTCAAAACAAAGGAGTATATACCAACCAATATGGCTTTTATAGCCTGAGTTTACCGGCCGGTGAGCATACGATTTATTTTCGTTATCACGGCTTCGCCGAACGCCAATATCAAATAGAAATTCAAACGGACTCTCTCCTTAGTATTTCTTTGGAGCCTTTGGCCCAAGTGGATACGGTAGCGATTACCGCCTATAAGCGCCCACCGGGCTTGTCTGTGGTCGCAATCTCTCGTGATCAAATCCAGACCATTCCGGCCTTGATGGGCGAAGCTGACTTACTCAAGGTAGCGCAGCTCTTGCCCGGAGTACAAGGTGGTGCCGAAGGAACCTCTAGTTTCTTTGTCCGTGGCGGCAGCGGAGATCAAAATCTTGTCTTGCTAGACGGAGTACCCGTTTACCACATTGCGCATCTTTTTGGTTTGTTTTCGGTTTTTAACCCTGATGCTATCCAACAAGCTGAACTGATCAAAGGAGGTTTTTCGGCCCGATATGGAGGCCGCCTTTCCTCCGTCATGGATATCAGCCTCAAAGAAGGTAATCGGAAAGAACGACATGGTTCTGCTTCAGTTGGGCTGATCTCTAGTCGCGTGATGCTGGAAGGGCCCATTGGCAAAAAAGGTCGCAAAGAGGCACCGACCAGTTACCTAATCTCGGCGAGACGGACCTATTTGGATTTACTCGCTGGCTTGGTACAGAGAATAGCCGATCCTACGCAATCCACCTCCTATAACTTTTATGACCTTACCGCAAAAATAAATCACCGATTCTCGGAACGAGACCAGCTTTATTTTAGCGTCTATCATGGACGGGACCGCTTTAATAATGGTTCTAATAACAGTCTGGTAGAAGGTGATACAGAATATAAAACCCGAGGCCGAGAGTCTTTGGTCTGGGGCAATACAACGGCATTGTTGCGATGGAACCATTTGCAAGGCAGGAGACTGTTTAGCCACCTGTCGCTGAGTCTATCAGATTATCAGCTAGGGGTAGAAAGATTTAGCCGATCTGAAACCATTCCTGCTGATCCGGCAGAGGCAACAGTAATTACCAACCAATCCCTGGTCCGTTCAGAGATCAGAGATTGGGCCCTGCGAATGGACTTTTCCTATCAACTAGTGCCTAGACATTTACTGCGCTTTGGCGCAGGAACGATCTTTCATCAGTTTCGCCCGAGTATCCGACAGATCAAGTTAGAAGATCCTAACGCGCCGCTGATAGAGCAAAATCGCGGTTTGGAGGCAATCCCAAGTTGGGAACATTTTGCCTATCTCGAAGATGAATGGCGTATAGGCGAACGTATGCGGGCCCAAGCAGGGCTCCGTTACACACTATTCCAAACCGAAACCGAGCAGTTCGCGGCTCTATTACCGCGTCTTTCCTTGGAGGCAGATCTTAGTGAGTCCATTCGTTTAAACATCGCTTACAGCCACAATTTTCAGGCCTTGCATCGCCTAAGTAGCACCAACGTGAGCTTACCCGTAGATTTGTGGGTGCCCGCCACTGAAGCCGCACCTCCTCAACGAGCATGGCAGACTAGCCTTGGCCTCAGTGGTATGCTGGGAAAACAGTTTCAGTGGGGAGTAGAAGGCTTTTATAAGGAAATGGACAATGTAGTAGAGTATCTTGAAGGGGCTAACTTTTTGAGCAGTGGTCCTGATCCTGAGGCCCTAGATGTTGGCGGGCAATCTGATTGGGAAAGTAAGCTTACCCAGGGGAGAGGCTGGGCTTATGGGGGAGAGTTTTTGCTTCGCAAAACGGCAGGTAAACTCCAAGGCTGGTTGAGTTATACCCTCTCTTGGTCATGGCGCCAGTTTGAAGATATCAATCAAGGCAGGGCCTTTCCCTTTCGCTATGATCGCAGACACTATCTTACTCTTACTATGAGCTATCCGATCAAGGAGCGTTTGCGCGTCCAAGCCAACTGGACTTACCAAACTGGAGCACCTCTTACGATCCCCTTAGCGGATTTCGAAACTCACCCTAATTCTTGGTTGGGAAGTAGCAATGAGTTTTCCCAATTTTTTTCGGGGCGCAATGAGTTCCGCTTGCCAGACTACCATCGTCTCGACTTGGGGCTGATTCTCGAGCGTCCTCGCAACGGCCACCAGTGGCAATTTTCATTATACAATGCATACAACCGTTTAAATCCTTTTGTGACATGGATCAATACCAACGGCACCATAGATCAACTCACCGCTTTTCCCATCCTTCCTTCCGTTTCCTATCAGTTTTCCTTTTAGGATTTGTGTTGTTGAGCCAAAGCGGCTGTTTTCGCACCCGACCCTTTGAGATCCCTGAGACTGAACCCCTCTTAGTGTTAAATGCCTTGATAGAAGCAGAAACTACTAACACCCTTTACCTGAGCCAAACTTGGCGCGGCGAACGCCCCGACTCTATCGTTCCGCAAGGCGGTGAAATGTGGGTCCGTCGCAATGAAGGCCCTTGGCAAAGTCTCTCTGAAAATGAATCCGGTGAGTTTAATTGGACGACAGATCTGCCAGAGCCCGGAGATGTATTAGAAGTCAGAGCTCTTGCCCCCGGATTCGAGGAAATAAGGGCAAGAACTAGCGTACCATTAGCGGTAAATCTGGAAGCAGATCAGTGGTCTGATAGGACCTTTTTGAATAATGATGGCGTATTAATGTCGGTTCTGCCGCTTGGGTTGGCTGATCCAGAAGCGGATGTTGAAAATTACTTCATGCTATTAAGCTTTGTGGAGAGATTGGCGGAAGGGGAGCGGTCTGCCCTCGGACTG
>JBCCQN010000256.1:0-10538 GCA_039024315.1 Bacteroidota bacterium | reverse complement strand
TGCGTCTGGAGCCTCTCGCTTTGGTCACAAAACGGAGTCCTCAGTGGGAAAGTTACCGACGCTGAATCTGGTGAACCGCTGGCCGGGGCTACCGTGATCATTATCGGTACTTATCAAGGAACTTATACTGACGCGGCTGGTAATTATTCTATCAAGGGAATTAAGGCAGGTGATTATTCTATCAAATATTCCTTCGTTGGATATGCGGAGGCAATTTACAATGGGGTGAGCGTTCCCGCTGAGGGGACCAAAGTCCAAAATGTCGCCTTGGCCTCATCCATCACCACTTTGGGAGAGGTCGTGATCGTGGGCGAAGCTTTGATTGACTTGGAGGATGGCAAGTCCAGCACCAAGATCGGCGAGGATATGATCGGTGAAATGTCGGTCAATAATGTCCAAGACGTGGCGGCGATGCAGGTTGGCGTTCAAGAGAACCCTGATGGTATCCAAATTCGAGGTGGGCGAGTTTATGAAACCGAATACCTTGTTGATGGTATCAATGCTCAAGACCCCCTAGCTGGTACTGGCTTTGGAGTAGATGTAAACGCAGGGGCAGTAAAGCAAGTAGAAGTTATCACCGGTGGTGCCGATGCGGAATATGGCAACGGTAGCTCTGGGGTAATCCTCACTCGTATCAAAGAGGGGGGCAAGCGCTGGCAATTTGATGCTACCTATCGACGCGACAATCTGGGCTTCAATATTAATCAAGGTCCTAGCTGGAACACTGATCAAGGTAATTTCTCTGTCGGTGGTCCTATCCTCAAGGACAAGCTAAGCTTTTTTACGAGTGGTAGCTTCTATATGTCTGACGATTTCTTTCGGGTACAGGCTGATCAATTGCATAGCTCTCTTTTTCCCAATAATGATTCTTTATTTGCGCCTAGACAGACCAATAGTTTTTCCCATACGGTGAAACTTGCTTGGTCCATTAAGCCAGGGCTCAAATTGACGCTGACTAACCAGCATTCACTCAATATCAACCAGAGTACTCGCTCATTGCAGATCATCGGTAACGATGCCGTCGTAACGCCGGGTTTTCAATATCGCTTTAGCCTCGATCAAGACAATGGCAATACCTATACCCACAACTCAAACCTTAGCGTTTTGAATTTACGGGGTATCATCAATGATCAGTGGAGTTTTGATGTCGCGGTCGGAAGACTATTTACCAACCTCAGGGCTGATGCCAATGGGCGCCCTTTTAGAGAGGAAACGGTCGATCAAATTTATGATCCTGCTTCGATTGTGACCAATCCGGTAGATGTATTCAATCCGGGGGAAGAGGTGGTGTATGTATTTCCAGGTCCTGGCCTAGTCAATAATGGCGGTATCGCTACGCTCTGGCATGATCACTATGCCCAAGAATATACTTTCAAGTCAAAGTTTACTTTCACTTCCTTGAACGAGGTGCACTACGTGACGATGGGGCAAGAGCATAAGGAACAGGAATATCAATGGATAGACGTTACTCGTCCTTGGGTAGGAGCGCCGATCAAGATTAACGATTCTACCACTACTCCTTCGACGAGCCTAGGTCGGAGCAGTGATTTTTGGAGAGTGCGTCCCGCAACGGGTGGTTTCTTCATCTCCGATGAGATCCAGTATAAGGGGATCATCGCGGTATTGGGCGCTCGCCTCAACTACTGGGCCCCAGGCAAGTATGCCGACGAAGCGGTCGAAAACCCTGAAGCACCAGTGTTAGACGCCACCCGTGAGGCTTATGCAGAGCAAACTTTTGGTTTCCTAGGGCGTCGTTGGAAGGCGAGATTGCTACCGAGATTGCGGGTTTCTTTTCCCGTAACCGAAAATAACGTTCTCTACTTCAACTACAGTCATGCGATGCGCTTGCCGCACCCACGCTTTGTCTATGCGGGATTGGACCCCGTTTATTCTGACCGCTCTTTTCTCTCCAATTTGGGTAACCCCAATATCAACCCAGAAGTAACGGTCTCCTATGAATTGGGGCTCAAATCTCAATTGGCCAAAGATTTGGCTTTGACAGTAACCGCCTTTTACAATGACAAATTTGACTACATCGTTAGCCGCAGGGTCGAAGTAAGAGACTTTACAGGTCGCTTTGTGGAGAAAACCTTCTTTATCAATCAAGACTATGCTCGTATCCGAGGACTTGAGATGGCTTTGACTCGTAGAGTGGGTAAGTGGTTTTTGGGCACTCTGAGTGGTTCTTATCAAATCGCTACTGGTAAATCAAATACTGCCGCAGAGTCTGCTTTGCAAATTCGGCAGCAAGGATTTGTCAACACCACCAAAGAGCAATTCTTGGCTTGGGACCGACCCTTTGATATTAAGATGCTGGCGATTTTGACGCCTGACTCTACCAACTATCTTGGCAATATTCCTTTAGAAGGTTTTAGAGTAACCCTAAGCGCTACTTGGAAGTCTGGCTTGCGGTATACGCCTTTCCAACTCACGGGTACTAATCAAGAGACTGGACGTCCTGAATATGAACGCATCGAAGATCAGCCCTTTGCAGAAGTGGGGGCGCCTTGGTTTTGGACAGATTTGATGATTAGTCGGGACTTTGTCTTAGGGCCTCGTAGTATGATTTCCCTCTCTTTTGAAATGACCAATCTCACTGATTATCAGTCTGCCGCGATCATCAATGGTGTGACTGGTAGAGCTTGGGAGCCGGGTGATCCAACTCCTTTAAACTGGCGTGATCCTTCCTATCCCGATCCTCAAGATAGAGGAACCCCCCCTGATAATCCGGCGCGCTATCTAGCCCCTCGCCAGATAATGTTTGGGGTACAGCTACAGTTTTAAGTACTTAGACAATAGTATTCAGTAGTAAGACCTAGGGAAATTGGACTATTGGTTCGGCAAGACCCTTTTGCTCCGTATTGAACCCTCTTTATCTCAAAGACTTTGTGGCGACCAAGTCCAAGAAATAGGTGTTGCGTAAGTAAGAGGACCGCTGCGCGGAACGCTTGTCTCTGGGGTTTGGCATACCTGCCGAACCTACCGTCCGTTGGACGATTCAATTCAACAGAGTCTCAAGGATTGGTATGACGAGAATAAGGGACGGGAAGCGGTAGGTGCGCGCATGCATGCCGCACCTTAGAGATAAGCGTTCCGCGCTCCCGAAAGCTTTACGGGAGGTAAGTCCGAAGACAAACGCAATAGCATCTGCCTAAATGAGCCGCTGAAGCAGTCATATATTTTACCATCAAATTTTCCTAAGAAAATTTTAGATTGAGCCCAACGTTCTAAGCTTTGTATTGAGGCTTTCACTTCGAGATAGCATTGATACACCCTATCCCAAACGCTAGCACCCATGAGAATCCTTTTTGCCCTTTCCTTTTTGATATTGTTGGCTTGCAACAGCCAGAAGCAAATTCCTCAAGAGCCTGAAAGTAGTTTGAGTATTCCTACTATGCCAGATTTCAAGGCGAGTGGTTATGGACCGGCTTGGATGTTGGAAATCGAAGAGACAAAATCGATTCGCTTCAAAAGCTTTGGGGTGAACTCATTTGAGCTACTACTGCCCGTTCCGCAAGCGGTAAAAAATGAAGAAAATCAGGAAACAGTTTACGAAAGTGAGGCTGAGCAAGGCAAAATCCTGATTCGAATCCTCCGGAAGCCATGTATGGATCTGATGTCTGCTAAGTCATTTGATTATGAAGTCATCGTGCAAGCGAGTCCTGCTAATGAGGAGCGCGATTTATTGTTTGAGGGTTGCGGTATGTATATTGGAGATTATCGACTCAGCGATATCTGGGTCTTGAAAGAATTTAATGGCGTGAAGATATTTCCCAAGGATTACAGCCGCGGCGCTCCCAACATAGAGCTAAATCTTCCTAGTCAAAAAATGAGCGGCTATGCTGGTTGTAACCGTATAGGGTCAGAGATAAAAGTCGTAGACGAAACCATTAGCTTTAAGCCGGTTTTTGCGACCAAGATGATGTGCCCTAAAATTGAGCTCGAAACAAAGTTTATTGACGCGCTCTCCAATAAAACCCTCAATTACAAATTGCAGGGATTATTTCTACTGCTGGAGGACGAGGAAAATCGGCTCGTTTTTCAAAAGGGAGATTAGTCTTCTGGATATTGCGCTTTGAGTTTTGAGACTCCGAGGCTGATCATCTCTTCGAGAACGCTATCTTCGACATCACTGAGGCGCTTGATATAAAGACAGCCTTTCCCCGTTTTGTATTTTCCCAGTTTTTCCAGCAAGTCAGCTTGTTGGTCCAAACCTCCCATGAGATAGAGCGTCAATGCATTTTTACGTGGTGAAAAGCCGGTCATAAACCACTCTCCTTCACGCCCGCTTTTGTACTTGTATTGATAGCGGCCAAAACCGACTATGCTGCTGCCCCACATGATGGGTTTTACGCCACTGATACGCTCCATTTTTGCTAATAGAGTATAGCTGTCCGTTCGTTTTTGTTCGTCCTCAATGCTGTCCAAAAACTCAGTTACGCTTAAGTCATTGGGAGCGGTTTTTAGTTTTGCCATGATGATATCCTTTGCTATGGATTGATTAAGCTAGTAAAATCTGGTATCTTCTCTTTTACCCTAACTTCAATTTAACCATCATGAAACACCTCTCCTTGCTAATTTTGGGCATGTTATGCCTGTCTGCCGTTTTTGCACAAACCTCTGGTGGACCTGACGCCTATGGCTACATCTGGAAAGATTCTAACAATCCTGATCCTGATGCACCTGTGTACAACTGGATCGATATTACTTCTATTGGCACTCCCGTTGCCGGCTTGGGAGATGACAATTCAGTAGGACCGATCAATTTGAATTTTAGTTTTCATTACTATTGGTCGGACTACAACCGAGTCTTCATTGGTTCCAATGGCTACATAGGTTTCCAAGCGCTCAACATTAGCTCCGCCGGAGCGCAAGCCTTTCCTACCATGCCGACCAATGATGCCAATAACAACTTCATTGCGCCGCTGCTTTCAGACCTCAGCTTGGCTAGTCCCAATCCGAGTATCCCTAATCCGGGAACGGTTTACTTCTGGACCAACAACATTGACAGCTGCGTGATCACCTATGATCAAGTACCATTTTGGAACAATGTGCCCGCTCAATGGGGGGGGAGCAATACTTTTCAGGTGATCCTGTCGGCTCAGGATACCTCCATTACCCTGCAGTACCAGTCTCAGACAGGCAGTTGGGATGCGGCTTATAATTTGGCTACCAACCCAGCGGTCATCGGCATTGAAAATGTTACTGGGACAGTAGGCCTAACCGTATCCAACAATACCCTGCCTATGGCCAATTATGCAGTACGTTTTTATTATCCAGACGTAGTGGGCTTGAGTGTCCCAGATTTGAGTACAGAGTGGGTGCAAAACTCTACTTCAGGTGGCTTTTTTAGCATTGCTGGTTCCGCTACGACAGGCCAAGCCTTGATCAAAAATGTCGGAAATGTGGATATCATCGGTAATACCTCTGTAATCCTCAATGTCCTTGATAACACCAACACCATTCTTTTTACCGAAGTTGAATCAGTAATGGGGTTAACCCAAGGCGCAGGGCAAACGGCAGCTTTTACCCAAGGCTTTACGCCCCCAGGACCGGGACACTATGATTATCGAGTAGGTTTTAGTAACCCTATTGATATCAATGATACCAACGATACGATCTCAGCCGAGATGATTGTTGTAGATACAGCTGGTACCTCTGTTGAAATTACCTATTACAATGGATCCACACCTACCAATGCCAATGCGACCAGTTGGTCGGGCGGCGGCGCGAATGAAGGGGTAGGGGTCTATTATGAGCCACCCTACTATCCGGCAACGGTCTCCAAGGTAAGTGCCTTCGTCTATACGACTGCCCCTTTGCTGACCACTGATGCCTTTGAAATCAAAATCTATGATGACGACGCTCCAGCAGGACAAGGTACCTTATTGGCAAGTGTAGCTATGCCCACCGCGAATCTAGTATCGGGGGCTTGGAATGAACTTACGCTTCCTGTTCCCATTGATATTTTGAGTGGGGGCTTCTATGTGGGTTGGTTCCAAACAGGGGCAGATATCCAGCTTGCGCAGGAGACGCAAACGCCTCTCTCTTTACGCAATTATGAGATCCTCAACAATGTGTGGTCGACCTTCCGTTTCAACGAAACGCAGGAAAGCCTCATTCGTGTCAACCTCTCTAAGAGCTGTAATATTCCCGGTGGTATTTCTCTCGGTGCTGATACCCTCATTTGTGAGAATGATGTCCCGCTGGTTTTAGATGCTGGTATGAGTGGGATGACCTATAGTTGGTCAACTGGAGCTGCGACCCAAACGCTTTCTGTTGATACCACGGGTCTATACATCGTCAATGTCGTAGATGCCAATGGCTGTACCGCCGAAGATTCAATCGCGATCTTTGTCCTCCCCTCCCCAACGGTGGATCTTGGACCTGATTTGGTAGGATGCCAAGGAGATAGCTTTACCATCGCTGCCAGTGCTGGATTCAACTCTTATGCATGGTCAACTGGGGAGATTAGCTCTAGCATCACCGTAAACCAGAATAATATTTACACTCTTGTCGTAACGGATAGTAATGGGTGCACGGGAACCGGTGAGATCAATATTACGCTCAATCCTCCTCCTGCGGTAGATCTTGGCAATGATAGGCTTGGCTGTTTTGGCAATGGCCAAACGATTACTGTGGCAGGCAATTTAACGGGAGAATATCTCTGGTCCACGGGCGATACTACTTTGTCGATTGTCATAGATCAAGCTGGCACCTACTGGTTTCAATTGACGGATGCCAATGGCTGTAAGGGGGCAGATACCATCAATGTTGCTGATGATACGCCTAGCATCGATCTCGGCGACGATATAGTAGGCTGTGAAGGTACGCCAGTGGTTTTAGATGCGGGGGCAGGTTTTGTTTCCTACGCTTGGTCCAATGGTGGCAATACCCAAACTATCTCGGTTACAATGGCAGGTGATTATAGTGTGGATATCCTCAACAATACCGGTTGCACGGCTTCTGACACGATTTCGGTAAGCCTAGATCCCTTGCCCGATCCAGATTTTAGTGCGCAGGGAGGCTGGGGTGTCAATTGGTTTAATTGGGACTTTACCAATCTCAGTACAGGAGCAAATAGCTATCTCTGGGACTTTGGCGATGGCAATGGTACGAGTAACGCTCCCAATCCGAGCTATTCGTATGTATTCCCTGGCGATTATGACGTAAGCCTGATCGCTACCAATGATTGTGGTTCTGACACGATTACCATCACCATTAGCTTGAGCAATACCGATGGACTAGAGGAGGAACTCTTTGGCAATGTGCAGGTGTTCCCTTCGCCCAACGATGGCCAGTTCCAGCTCTTATTTGGGGAGCAAGCGCTACAAGCAAGTAATATCAAACTCTACAATCTCCAAGGACAAGTGGTTTACCAAGCAGAGTTCGCTCGCATCAATCCTTATCAGGAGATCGAAGTCAACTTGACCGATCCTGTGCCTGGCATCTATCTGCTACAATTGAGCAGTGAAGGAGTCGAGACTCATTACAAAGTGATGATCCAATAATTTGAGCATGGAGTAGCAAGTATCCCGATAGCTTTCGGGAGTATTCAGTACAGAAAGAATGGTCTTGATGAATCATATAGCCCCATTCCCCTAGCTCTTAATACTCAATAAGCAATAGATAACCCATACTCAGGCCTTTGGCTTTGGGTATGGGTTTTTGTTTTACCGCTTTGCGGAACGATTATGTCAATTGTTGAAGTGTTGAAGTGTTGAAGTGTTGAGGGTAAAAGATGCTCATTCGGCCATTCAGCTATTCAAAAATTCAACCATTCAACAACTCAACAACTCAACAACTCAACAACTCAACAACCCCTCTCTACATCTGATAGCCAAATTGCTCTGCTACGGGAGCTACTTTTTCCCAAAGGCTCTCTGCCTCCTCTTGGCTAAGGTTTTCCCGCCAGCGTCCGACCTTTACGCTATGATCCTTGGTGGAATAAGCGCTAGAAGTCTTGGCTTCGACATATTTGTCATTGTGGGTGTTTTGAACCCGATCGGTCCAAGTCATCGCTTCGCGTAGCTCTTTTTGGCCCCATTCCAGTTGCTGGGCTAAGCGTTCCACGAAGTGGGCCTTACCTGCCAGCAAATCCTCATAACGACTAATCTCCGCTACTTCTTTTACCTGCGCATAGCCGACAGTATTGATATAGAGCCAATGGTGCGCACAGCGATCAAGCAAAGGTTTGTCAAGCCACTCTTTCCAGTCTGGTGGTTGAGGATGATGTCCCCAATTTTTGGCGATTCCTACTCTCAAGGAGCAAATCGTATCCAATGGATGGCGTAGCTGCCAAAAAAGCGTTTTGGGATTTGGTACGTGATCGAGCCAGTCTTGCAGTGGGAAAGACAATCCCTTATCAGCTGGGTATTCAGGACTCTCTCGCGGCACCTTGACCGCTACAGGCGTATCGTAATCCAAATCCTTGAGCATAGCGTAGTTGGGCTCGCTCCAATAACGGTAGGCCGAAATTTGCTCAAATAGTTCCCCAAATATTGAGGTCCCGCTGCGGCCACAGCCCAAAATCATGACGTGATGAGGCATTAGTTAAAGATGATTTCGTCAACAAACATCCATCCTTTTTGGCGGTATCCAGGATGCCAAGCAGGCAGAGAAGGTACTGCCTGAGCCTGCACTTTGAGGTAGCGAAAGGCATCTGGTGGTATTGTACTTAACTTTTCTCGTCTAGGAGCGATCGTTTCGCGGCGTGGAGCTGGATAGCTCACGTCTCTAATGCTCGTATAGTTATTGCCATCTTGGGAGGCTAGAATTTCAATCCGGCGCGGGAGCATAATCCAATTGTCGGGATGATAAAGAAAATGCATGTCGATAGAAGAGATCTCTTGTACAGAACCGAGATCAATGGTCAAATTAAGGCGACTGCCTTCATAGCCTTGCCAGTGGCCATCTGTGTGATTGAGTGTCCCGCTGCGGCCATCCACCAAAGCCTTGGCCCCACCGCCGGTATAACTATCACTCCATAGGCCTTCCTGAGCCAAATTAGCGCCGATAGCTTGATGGTATAAAAAATTTTCTCGATAGACATTGCCCAATTGTTGTTCGTCGCGAAATACAGCCGCGCGGAAAGTTGTATTTTCTTTGATCGTAATGGGTTCGGTATAAACAGGACTGCTTGGGCTCGGGTCGATGCTATCGCGCTCAAAATGTATTTTCCCCTCGCGGGCGATGGTATGGAGGTCGAGCACAATTTCTTTGCCTTCTAAATAGATACTGTCCACTAAGCCAAACATCTGCATGGCTGGTCTGAGGTTACGTTTTGCTAGACGAGGCAAATGATCCTCCCATCGACTCGCAAAGTCTGGCCAATTGCGCTTTTCCTTGGGGGACCAGAGGACTTCTGCCAAGGCTGCCGCCCGCGGAAATACCATATAGTGCAGATAATCTTCGTTTTTGATATACTCGGTCCACACATTGCCTTGGGCTCCTAGGATATGACTAGCTGCTTGTGCGTCTAGCCCTGATGGAATGGGTTGATATTCATAAACTTTTTGGACGGGAAGATTACCTCCGATGGCTAGGGGTTCCTGTTCTGGATCTCCCTGATAATAATCGAAGTAACAATGGCTATTGGGTGTCATAATCACGTCATGCCCTTGCTTTGCCGCTTCAATGCCACCTTGCTCGCCCCGCCAAGACATGACCGTAGCGTTGGGGCTTAATCCACCCTCTAAAATCTCATCCCAACCAACTAGCTTGCGACCCTTGCTGTTAAGAAAAGTATCGATGCGGCTGATAAAATAGGACTGTAAGCCTGCCTCATCTTTTAAATCTAATCTTCTAATCAAGCGCCTACAAAAACGACTGCGCTCCCATTGGGCTTTCGGGACCTCATCGCCACCGATGTGTATATACTTACTGGGAAATAAGTTCGTAACCTCCGTCAATACATTTTGCAAGAAGGTAAATGTCTCTTCTGTTGGACAAAAAACGTCCTCAAATACGCCCCAATCTTTGGCTACCTCATACTCTCCTGGCTGACAGGCTAGCTGCGGATAGGCCGCCAATGCCGCGGAGGCGTGACCGGGCATTTCTATCTCGGGGATGATGGTGATATAGCGATCATCGGCATATTCGATGATCTCAAGGATTTCTTTTTGGGTGTAGAAACCGCCATGCTTTTGCCCATCATATTGGGCAGGCTCATCTCTGTTATGACCTATCCGAGTCTCGGAACGCCAAGCTCCCACCTCAGTGAGGCGAGGGTATTGTTTGATCTCAATGCGCCATCCTTGATCATCGGTAAGGTGCCAATGAAAATGATTGAATTTGTAAAGCGCCATCAGATCGAGATAGTTCTTTACTTCTTCGACGCTGAAAAAATGTCGAGCTACATCTAAGTGCATGCCTCGATACCCAAAGCGTGGCTCGTCAACAATCTTTACCGCTGGCAACCTCAAATTGGCCGCATTTTGATCGTTAGGACCTGCTATTGGCAGCATTTGCCGGATAGTCTGTATGCCATAAAAAATTCCGGAGGCGCTATTGGCACTGACTCTAATTGCGTTTTTGTC
>JBCCQN010000255.1:0-10597 GCA_039024315.1 Bacteroidota bacterium | reverse complement strand
TCTGATTCAGCCGCCGAGGCATTAGGGCTTCCTACAGGGATCCCATTGAGTTATCGAGCCGGAGATCAACCCAACAATGCGCTTTCGCTTAATGTCTTGCACCCAGGTGAATTAGCAGCCACGGGCGGAACTTCTGGTGTGGTCTATGGCGTGGTGGATGAGGCTACTTTTGATCCTCAAAGTCGAGTAAATGGCTTTCTTCATGTAAATCATCAAAAGGATAGTCCTCGCATCGGGATCCTCCTTTGTATAAATGGAGCCGGCATCCAGTATAGTTGGCTGCGGAAGCTGACAGGTGGAGAAAATATCAGTTATCAAGCTATGGGGGATGAGGCAGCTACCATTCCTGTAGGTTCGGATGGACTTTTTATTCTTCCCTTCGGGAACGGTGCCGAAAGAATGCTAGGCAATAAAGAAGTTGGAGCCCAAATTCATAATCTCAACTTTAATCAACATAGCCGTGCCAATCTATATCGAGCGGGATTAGAAGGAGTCGCTTTCTACTTTGTCTATGGATTAGAGATCCTACAGGAGATGGGGCTTGAAGTGAATAAGCTCAAGGTCGATAGTCAGAATCTGTTCCGTTCTCCCATTTTTGGGCAAACGATCGCCAATTTAAGTGGGGCCACCATTGAAATGCTAGACACCAATGGTGCCGTTGGCGCTGCCAGAGGTGCTGGCTATGGAGCGGGTATTTACGAGAGTTTAGAAGAGGCCGTAGGACAGCAAAAAGTATTGCTGACGTATGAGCCAGAAATGGATACTGAAGCCTATGAGGCTGCTTATAAAGCTTGGAAAACTATTTTAGAAAAAGAACTAGTAGAGCAGGAAGTGTCTACTACATAAACATAGAATTGCTATTACGAAAATGAGTGTAATCGTTGGTGACAAGTCGTATTTCCCCACAGTAGGGAAGATTTCATTTGAGGGCAGGGGCTCGGACAATCCTTTGGCTTTCAAATACTATGAAGCAGATCGCGTGATTGGAGGTAAAACAATGGAAGAACATCTTCGTTTTGCGGTTGCCTACTGGCATAGCTTCTGTGGCACAGGGGGAGACCCATTTGGCGCTCCTACTAAAAACTTCCCTTGGTTAAAGGCCAAGGATGATATCCAGCAGGCCAAAGATAAAATGGACGCTGCTTTTGAGTTCATCACTAAGTTAGGAGTCCCTTATTATTGTTTTCACGACGTTGACGTAGTCAATGATGCGGATTCGCTCACAGAGTTTGAGCGGAGAGTGCAGACAATTACGGACTATGCGCAGCAAAAGCAAGCGGATTCAGGAGTTAAGCTGCTTTGGGGCACTGCCAATCTGTTTTCTCACCCTCGCTACATGAATGGCGCCGCCACGAATCCTGATTTTAAGGTAGTGGCCCGTGCTGCCGCTCAGGTAAAGATTGCCATGGATGCGACGATCAAGCTAGGAGGCGAAAACTATGTATTCTGGGGTGGTCGTGAAGGCTATATGTCCTTGCTCAATACTGACATGAAAACAGAACTCAATCACATGGCTCGCTTCCTGATGATGGCGAGAGACTATGCGCGTTCGCAAGGCTTTCAGGGTACTTTCTTCATTGAGCCCAAACCAATGGAACCTACTAAGCACCAATATGATTTTGATGCTGCCACTGTAACGGCATTTTTGAGAGAGCATGATCTCATGGATGATTTCAAGCTCAATATTGAAGTTAATCACGCAACCCTAGCTCAGCATACTTTCCAACATGAACTGCAAGTGGCCGCAGACGCCGGCTTGTTAGGCAGTATTGACGCCAACAGAGGGGATTATCAAAATGGATGGGATACAGATCAGTTTCCTATCAATATCTATGAACTCATCGAGGCGATGCTAGTGATTCTGCCAGCTGGTGGATTACAGGGCGGTGGAATCAACTTTGACGCGAAGACAAGACGTAACTCTACCGATCTAGAAGATCTCTTTTACGCCCATATTGGGGGCATGGATGCATTTGCTAGGGCTTTAATTGTCGCTAACAAATTGCTAGAAGATTCCCCCTACAATTCATGGCGTGAGAAGCGCTACGCTTCTTTTCAATCTGCTCAAGGGCAGAAGTTTGAAAATGGAGAACTCAGCCTAGCCCAATTGGCAGATTGGGCTACTTCTCAACCCGAGCCCGGCCTACAAAGTGGCCGACAAGAAATGTACGAAAATTTGATTAACGACTACATCTAGCTAAGGTTGAAGACTATTTCTGTCCCGATCAAGGCACTGGGGTGCTGTTGCGCCTAGCGATCTCAATCCACTCCAAGTTTAGCTTTTGCCTGCAAGCGTTCCCAATCTTTAGGCAATTGTATTATGAAAAACGCTAATTTGGATTAGAGGATAAGTAAAGCTAAGAAGGGTTTTACTGCCTCATCTTCAAAAAAAACTACTATGAACAAGGAATTGGACTCGCGTCGAGACTTTATCAAGAAAGCTGCTTTGGGTACTGCAGGCCTAGCAGTAGGCCCCGTTGCCTTTGGCAACCCCAATATCTACGGAGCTAATGACAGACTCAACTTTGCCGTAGCTGGAGTCGTCAGTCGTGGTAATGCCCATATAGGCGCCATCGGATCGGTGGACAATGCCCGTATCACTCATGTAATTGATGTGGACAGCCGTGCGGCAATGAAGGCTGCTGAAAAAATCAAAAAGAGTGGCGCAAAGAAGCCAAAAATCGCCGAAGACTTTCGCAAAGTCCTTGAAGATAAAAATGTAGATGCCATTACCATCGCTACGCCTGATCACTGGCACGCACCTATGGCGATCATGGCTTTGAAAGCAGGCAAGCACGTTTACGTCGAAAAACCCTGTTGCCACAATCCTGCCGAAGGGGAACTGCTTGTAGCAGCGCAGAAAAAATATGGCCTCCAAGTCCAAATGGGGAACCAACAACGCTCGGGCGCGGTTTCGATTCAAGCTATGCAGGACATCAAAGATGGGATCATCGGTGATGTCTATTTTGGCAAAGCTTGGTACAACAACAAACGTGGCTCTATTGGTACAGGTAAAGAAGCGGCTGTGCCGGATTGGCTCAATTGGGATCTTTGGCAAGGCCCTGCCCCGCGTACGCCTTATCGCGACAATTTGGTGCACTACAATTGGCACTGGTTCTGGCGTTGGGGTACTGGTGAGATTAATAATAATGGTACCCACGAATTAGATATTTGTCGCTGGGCCTTAGGCGTAGAATATCCGGTAAAGGTTACCTCCGCTGGTGGACGCTACCACTTCCAAGATGATTGGGAGTTTTATGACACTCAAATTGCCAACTTTGAATTTGAAGGCGACAAAATGATCACTTGGGAAGGTAAAAGTTGTAATAATCAGCCCTATTTCAATCGCGGCCGTGGTGCTACGATTAGCGGTACCAAAGGCTATATCATGCTAGATCGTAATGCCTATTTTGCCTACGACAATGGCGGTAAGCTCATCAAAGAGATGAAGGAAAAAGAGCAGTCTGCTACTACCAATACAGTAGGGCGAGGCAGTTTGGACGATCGCCATATGATCAACTTCGCCAATGGCATCCGTAATGGGGAAGAGTTACGCGCACCAATCTGGGATGGCTATATCAGTAATCTTTTACCTCACTTGGGCAATATCGCTCAGGAGTGTGGGGGCATGATCAATTGTAATCCAGCCAATGGACAGGTGATCGGTAATAAAAAAGCCTCCGGCATGTGGTCTCGTGAGTATGAGCCAGGCTGGGAGCCAACGATATAAATTTGATTAGGCTTTTTATTAATGCTCAAGCCAGCTTCTGTCATCAGAAGCTGGCTTTTAAGTACTGAGTAGAAAGTATCCCGAAAGCTTTCGGGAGTATGCAATACAGAGAAAAAAGGTCTTGATGGACCGCATCGCCCTATTTTCTTAGGTCTTAATACTGAATACTGTTATCTAAGTACTCAATACTGTCTCACCAACTAAGCGTTCTCCGAAGGAGTAAACCAAAAAAACTAAGCCTCCAAAGACTCTTGTAGCTTTAAGATGCCCCCTAGATTTTTTTGATAAAGACGGCCCATGCGGCTTTGGGCCAAGTTGAGCGCTTGCATAAATTGATTGAGGAAGTTACCCTCCAATATGTCATAGCCTAATGGCTCAGAAATCCCTTCCGGATGAATAAAATCGACTAAGTTGGTAGCCTCATCGAGATTTTTTAAAGAAGGCATTCGCGTCTTCTCAAGGGCTTTTTTCTCCGCATCATATTCCTTCAAGTAGGTCCGAAAGTGAGCACAGTAGGTATCCACTTGACGCTCTGTAAGCTGCCCAATCTCCACGATTTCGTGTAAACTGTTTTGAAATCGGTACTTGAGCTGATTGAGTCTATCTCCTGCCTCTTGCAACTGAGCCTGAAACTGATAGCGCGTCTCTAGATCAAGCAAAACTTCTTGACCCGCTTGTTGGGCTAGTTGATGATAATAAACAAAGACTTTTTCGTCGAAGGTTTTGAGGTTTTCTTGGTAGCTTGCGATGACAGCTTCATTGTCTTTGAAGAGCTGCTCCGCATCTTTCAATTTATAAACCTCTCCCTGAAAGCGAAACTTACTAGCCTGCTGTTGCACCGCACCGAGGATGGTATTGCGGTCCTGAAAAGCCTTTTTGAGGCGGTTTGCCATCTCTTGAAACTCCTCCCCAAAGATCTCGGCTTTGAAAGCGGCTGGATTGGCTAATTGATGAGCATATTTGGCTTGAAGCTCGGCTACCTTTTCCACTTCGAGCGCACTCAATGCGCGATGATCATAAATACCCAGATAATGCTCACCGACGGCTCTTTCGGCTCTTTCCTCTTCGATGAACGCTTGTACCTCTGCAGTGGACTGGAAAACAGTTTTCTCATTAGTGCCGAAATAAAGCCGATAAAAGCGGCGACTTACTTCTTGGCGTAATTCCTCTACTTGCTCGAAAAGTAACCAAGGGGAGCGGGTATCTTGCGGCCCTTCTACATAGGTTTCTTTGGCATTAGCCTCCCTTTGAGAATTGGGAGGATGCGAAGCGTACATGGCTGGGATTGCTTCTTGATTGGTATCAAAAATGGCTTTGGGTCCCATTGGCGGTTCTTCTTGTTCTGGCAATAAGTTTTCCCACACCTCTTTTTGATGGTAGAATATGTCTTTAGAGTACAATTGGTGGTCGCTCGCTTCTGATAGTTCACTCAGGGCAGTGTTCATAGAGATAGAGGCTGGCTCTAGTCGAGCTAAGCCATGGATGATCGCATCACTGCCCGTGACACTAACCGCCACAAGGTCGGCATTAAATTCCATTTGGCGTGAAAGGGAGGCGTAAAGGATATTGAGACCTTTATAAATCAATACCAATAGTTGCCGAACTATCCAGACAAAGCCGCTCAATATCGCTGCTGGAATCATAATCCTAATATCTGATTCCATGCCCTGGGCCAGAAGCTCATCCCATTTGTCACGGGTAAAGACCATATCGTGAATGATGCGGTTTGCCATGTAAACATAGCTGCCTAATTTCATGCTGCGTTGTGAAAAATGCCCAAATTCGTGGGCTAAGACCGCTTTAAATTCACTAAGGTTTAGGCTATTTACCAATCCCAGGCCGATCAAGAGGTTTTTGCGAGTAGGGAGAAACAAACTCAATATGGTGCTGTTGTAGAACACCATCGCATTGATCTCCTCATTAACAAAAACTCGTTTGGGAAAAGGGGCGCCCGTCTCTTCGGTAAGCTTGCGAATAAAGGCAAATAATTTGGGCTGATCTGACTCTTGGAGTTCGACTCTGGTGGGATAATCTGTATTGCTACGCTTAAACAAAAATTTGATAGTAAATACAAATAGCATCACTGTCGCCAAGACGGCGATGATCTTGAGAAAGATCGTCAACTTGTTGATTCTTTCTATCGGGAAGATAAATGACCAATAAACGAGATAGGCAGCCCCTACAATCATGGCAAAATAAAAGAGCATGAATAAGGCGACAGCAACTAAATTGATGACAACTTGCTGTAGGTAAGCTGATTTAGCTTTTGTAAGCGAGGCGGTATCGTGTACCGGACTCTGCGGATAGAGACTAATTTCCATGAGGTAAAAAAGGTTGTGCAACTGGCTGGCCTTAAATATAGGCCTGAGCTTGTCCCATTGTCAAGCTGGTTTTGGTAATTATTTGCCTAATGCAGCTAAGCGCTCCATCAACCAACTTTTATGGGCAAGTTCACTTTGTCCTTGAAGGTCGCTTACCAACTTTGTGTGCTTTTGGTTTCTGCTTGCTTTGTCTAGCAAGATACTTTGATCTCGATATTTCAAGAGCAGGCCTAGATAGCGAGCATAATTTAGATAGAGCTTACGGTTGCGTTGGGAGATGGTACGATTGCGCTTCAAAAACAGTTGATAGGCTTTGAGTTGATACTCGAGGCTATCCCATTCTCCTTGGTCATAAAAGATTTGGAGCAATAAAGTCCGCGCGCTGAGTACATAATAAACATCTGTAAACTGTACTTCCTGTAACAAGCGCATGGCTTCTCCTTCTTTGCCGCTCGCAGCATATAGGTAGGCGAGACAATAAGTATAGACGTTATCTGCTAGGCCGCCTCCTACTTCGGATTTGTATTGGTGGATAAAGTTTTCGACCCAGTCGAACGCTTGTAATCGGATCCCTGAGCTGGCTATATTTTTATAGTCAGTATGGGATAGCTTGCCTTGCACATGGAGAAGACGGGCGGCTAACATCTCTTGATAAATCGTAAAGGAATCCTCTAGATATTGATTTTGCCCGGCATTGATTCTTCTGATACAAAAGTTGAGGGCATACTTATACATGGCACGGCGTTCTGCGGAGCGGAAATAATGCCCATCTTCCTGCAATGCTTCTCGTAAGGCCAAAAAGGACTCTCTGTCCTCCGACTTGAGTAGAGTCTGCAAGACGAGATACCAAAGCTTGATCGCCGGCACTGCCAAATACTGAGGGTTATTTTGTAGGAGGGCTTGGATGTCTTCGATCAAATGGGGTTCATAATGCTGTTGTTGAAGGTTATTGCGGTTGAGCATCTCGCAATAGGCTTGCAGCTTTTGAATCAAATAATAGCGATCAAGATTATCTGCCTTGGCTTGTAAACTATGTCCATATTCACGCTTCCAGCTGATACCTTTGAGTTGGTCGGTATAATCTGCCACATGCATCCAGTCTTCATAATAATTGGCATCGCGATAGGGGGCCTTTTCCCGAGTCTTTTGCCAAGCGTTGCGATACTGACCAAATAGCTTTTCGGCCTGTAAGCCAGCCAAAGAGGCGAGACTCAAGCGTTCGGCAAGGCCGTCCGCCTCCTCCTGTAAATATTGTAAAAGGAGAAATCCTTTGAGCAAGCGGCTCAACTGCGACATATGGTCTTTTAGTTTTTGCTGCTCATAGCTCTGTTTGGGGTACAAGCTTTGCCAAATTTTTTCTGCCACTAGTTGTTGGGGGGTAAAATCAGGGGAAGCTTGACAGATTAGGGCAAACAATCTGCCTAGGACCTTTTGTTTGTTGTGGTAGGGCGAACTTAGAAATTCTGCCACTTTGTGGAAGCTTGTTTCGGGAATCAGTGAAACTAGTTGAACGAGACGCGAAGAATGTATTTTCACAAAATCTAATGAATATTTACATAAATAACTGATAGTCAGTAATAAATGTTTTTCTAGGCTTTGAATCTGATTCACGAATTTAAATTTCTGTGTCTAATATTTCACTGCTTAAGCTTTAACATTGTATCGTTGCTTCCTTGCTGAGGCAGACCCGCAAAAATCAAAATCAAATTGCTATGACTTTCCGCCTTCCATTCACTACACAACTACACTGGCTCTGGCTTTTACTGCTAATGTGTCCGTTGGTGAGCCTCGCCCAAACGCAAGGAAATGCCTTTTTGCAAGGAGAAACCAATCATCAAGGGATTCGGGTCATTTTTACCCCAGTATCAGTTGTCGGGCAGGCCGATACCGCTTTCACCAATGCGGCAGGCCTTTACAGTGCTAATATCCAAGCTGGCGTTTATAAGATAGCTTTTGATAAAGCTGGCTTTAACCCGCGGCAATATGCCAGTGGACAAGCGCAAGCTTTGACGGGAACGGATACCCTCCAAGATGTAACGCTCAGTACCTTATTTTACAAATATATCTCTGGTGCGGTACAGGATACCTTTTATGAAGATACTGTTTATATCGCGGTCAATGATATCGTGGTTCCGCATACCACTACTTTGCATTTGCAGCCAGGTACGCATCTTTGGTTTGATGGCCCGCATGCATTAACGGTATTTGGTGGTTTTGAAGCGGTCGGAACTCCAGCCAAACCCATTTACATCTCGGCCGATAGCACTACGGGGCCGCCTGAACTTTGGGAAAACATTCTCTTCAATAATCCCGCAGATACCATCCGGATAGAATATTGTGATATCTCATTTGGCGATGAAGGGATGCTATTTGACATTTCTCCCATGGTGATCCTGCGTAATAATCGCTTTCATCATAGTACCCATGCGGTATGGATGCAAAGTGGCTCTAGTTCTGTGATGGAGGAAAACGAATTTTACAGCATCACAGATGTTTGTGTAACGCTTGCCGGAACCCAAGGCACTAGCCATGATATTTCCTGTAACTACCTCCACGATTCGCCGGCCTCTGGTATCATTACTTATCAGAGTGGTTCTGACCTAAATATCCTCGCCAATACTTTTGTCAATTTGGCGGGTATTTATGCGGGAGCACTCGATTTAGTGTTAGAGTCAGGGGATGTATTGGTACAGGACAACGCTATTCTCAATACTACGGTTGGGATCAAATTGCTCGTGATTGATTCCATCAATACTACAACTACGATTCTCAATAATCTGATCTATGGCAACAATACGGGTATTTTGCTTCGAGCTGCTGATGGTGGTGCGGTCATTCAGATGAATGCGATCATGGACAATGTTCTCTATGGCGTAGCTCAGCCTTATCCGCCAGGAGGCACGCCGGATGTGTTTACCTACAACTTGGTCAGCGGCAGTCCGGACAACTATTATAACCTTAACGTCCCAGGGGTAGGGACTATCATCACCACCAATGCTAATGGTACACCCGCAGATGGCTATCTCAATATCGCTGATCCGGGTCTGTATGATCCTATGGCGAGTGTGATCCCCTTTATGCAGACGCCTTTGGCGAACGCTGGAGACCCTAATGCACCTTTGGATCAAGATGGTACAGTAACGGATATAGGGGTTCGCTCAGACTTCTATTGTTTTACGGGCTTTCAAGGCTATAATGCCCTAGTTTTTCCCGGAGATGCTGATTACAACCAAGCGGCCAATGTTTGGGATCTTCTCAGTATCGGTCAGCATTTTGGTACTACGGGTCCGGCACGGCCGAACGCTTCTCTCGCTTGGCAAGGCCAGACGATGTCTGATTGGGGCGTGCTACAGAGCAATGGGGAAGACCTCAAACATGTGGATACCGATGGTGATGGCGTCATTCATGCCTCCGATACGGCGGCCATTATGCTCAACTACAATTCTACGCATAACAGTATTAGTGGTAAGCAAAATGGGGGCATTCCGATGTACTTAGGTACGCCGCCCCAAAGCATGAATCCCGGCGACACGATCGTCATGCCGCTCTATTTGGGTACTTTTGATACCCTTGCTACGGACATTTACGGGATGGCTTTTGCCCTGACTTATGATAGTAGTATGGTTGAGCCTGGCAGCTTCAGAATTGATTTTGATAGCTCATGGGTAGGGACAGAAGGCCAAGACTTACTTACCCTGCAAAAGGACCTTTTTGTGCAGGAAAAGATAGACGTTGCCTTTACTCGTAATGACCAGATGGATCAAAGCGGTTATGGCCGTATTGCCAATGTAATTGTGGTTTTGGATGAAGATATCGCCAAGGCTGCAATGCCCCTACATTTAAATTTTGTAGATATGGTAGCTCAAGATCACAGTGGTCAAGAAATCTCGATTGGGGCCCAAGATGCCGTCATGGAAGTACAAACTACTGATATAGCGCCTGATTTTGATTTGGTAGCCAATGTGTATCCTAACCCTAGCCGGGAACGCCTAGTCGTAGCGTTCCGCGAAGCGGTAATCATAGAAAAAATCGCCCTGTGGAATCTGCAAGGGCAAAGCTTTACGCCAGCATATACCTCGACTACCAATAGGGTAGAGATGCAAATGGGCGAACTTCCAGCGGGGATCTACCTCCTTCGCGTAGAGACTCAGGAAGGTCGCCTGCATCGACGCATACAGGTAGTTGACTAAGAATAATTATTTCCAGCCCCGCATAGGTGCCACGATTCTTTTGAGTTGCTGGCACCTATGCTTTTTTAGATAAGACAGATGGGTAGGGCTGTAGAGGATGAGTCTCTCAAAGCGTGTTTTATGCCTGTTGGATTTACCGTGAAGACCTTATCTTTGGAAGAGCGATTATCAAATGAGGATCTCAAACAAAGGGAAATACTACGGTTCAAAAAACATCGAACTATCTCTAGACAAAATTCTTCTTTCTCAGTACAATTACTCGATTGAAACTACTCCATGGCATTATCATGAAAATCCCTATTTCATGTTTGTGCTGCATGGGCAGATGATTGACAATAACAAAAAAGTGCAGTCAT
>JBCCQN010000254.1:0-10635 GCA_039024315.1 Bacteroidota bacterium | reverse complement strand
GCTAGCTTGGCTGATTCGACTGGTGATTTTGTCTTGTCCAAACTTAAGGTGGGGGTCTATTACCTAGAGGTTCGATTTCTTGCTTACGAAAGTCAAATTTTTTCTGATCTCAGTTTGCAGAGGGGAGAAGTACGCGAGTTAGGCCAACTCAAACTCCAGCCCAGCCTTGCTTTATTAGAGGCGGTCAATATTGAAGGTCGCCAAAGCCAGCAATATCAAAAAGTAGATCGTCAAGTCTTTGACGCTGGGCAATATCAAAATGCCCAAGGTGGGACTGCAACTGATGTTCTCCGCAATCTGCCTTCGATAGCGGTAGATGGACAGGGGGAAATTTCGGTACGAGGGGCTACAGGCTTTATCATCATGCTCAACGGTAAGCCCATCCAAGGAGACCCTGTGAGTATCCTCAATCAATTTCCCGCCAATGCGATTGAAGATATCGAACTGCTGACTAGCCCTTCGGCTCAGTATGATCCGGACGGAAAAGCGGGGATCATCAATATCAAAACCAAACGCGGCGCCACCAACGGCTTTTACCTCTTGCTCAATGGGCTTTGGGGGCTGCCTAGCATCGAACCTTATGACAATGAAGCTCAAGCGAGACGATTGGGGGGCGATCTCACGATGAATTATCGTCAGGATAAATGGGATGTGTCTTTAGGGCTAGATTATCGCCGCAATGATGTGTCTGGTCGTCGTGTGGGCTATGTCAACACCTATCTAGAGGAGGTTTTGACAGAGTTTCCATCCTTCGGAGAACGCTCATTCGATCGGTTTCAATACTCGGGCCGCTTAGCGTTTAACTATAGCCCCAAACCGCAAGACCAATGGGGGCTGAGTGTATTTGCTGGGAAGCGGACTCAGTTTCGGACGGCGGATATTTTGTACAACCATCAGCAGCGTACTCACATACCAGAGGCTAGTTTTCAGGGTGCGATGGCTTATTGGGAGTTTTATGAGCAGAGTGGGGCTGTGTTCCGCGCCGCGGAACGCTTGGACTCAATCACTTTTTATAACGAAAATCTGAGAGTACGGCGGGGTGATTTTTTGATTGGTTCGCTGGATTATGAGCGTACTTTTGGCGACCAATCTAGTCTGCAATTGGCGATTTTGTATGAGCGAACCCTCTTGGGCGGTCCCACCGACAATACCAGCCTCGCTTGGCCTGAGCTCATTGATACGCTCCAAACTCAGTTCAATACCAACGATAATCCCTTGGATGGTATTCGGTTGCAGGCCAACTACCAGCGTAAAGTCGGTGCCACCGAATGGCTCGCAGGCTATCAATATCGATACCTTTCTCATCCCGGAGATTTCCTGTATCAGGATCGTGATCTTCTCAATGATCGTTGGATCACCAATCCCGCTTTCACCAATCGCATCGAACTGCGCCGCCAGATTCATTCGCTTTATACCCAATTCAATGGGCAAAAGGCGAAATTGTCTTATCAAGTCGGACTCCGGCTTGAGTATATGGACCGTACATTGGGTTTGGCTCGACCGGATACGCTTTACGAACTGCGCCTGATTAATCCATTTCCTTCGATCAATCTGCAATATGACCTAGGTCACGATTGGCAATTACGAGGCGGATACAGTCGCCGAATTGAGCGTACTACCACCTTTAAGATGACGCCATTTCCCGAGCGGGAGCACTCTGAAACACTAGAGCAAGGGGACGCGGAATTGCTGCCTGAGTTTATCGATCTTGCTGAGCTAGGCATCAACAAGCGTTGGAAAGACAATAACGTATATGCGAGTCTTTATTATCGCCGAGTTAAGAATGTTATCAATCGGGTCAATACGGTTTATAATGACTCCATCCTCAATCGTATCTATACCAATGCGGGCTTGGGCCAAGCTTACGGACTGGAGTTTGGAGCGACGATCTACCCGACAAAGTGGTGGAAGATTTATGCTGGTGCCAATGCCTATCGCTATCGTATCGCTGGAGATTTGTTTGGTGTAGTCATCAATACGGCCAATACCATTTACTCTCTCAATGCCAATATGGATTTTGATATCCTCGCGAGTTTGAGGCTCCAAGTGGGGTTTAATTATCTTTCGGAGCGAGTGACTGCTCAGGGCCTAGATTCTCGTTTTTACAATCCCTATTTAAACCTGAGAAAATCGTTCTCCGAAGGAAAAATAAGCCTTGCTCTCCAATGGCAAAACATCGATATGGGGCTCCTACAAAGCAACGAACAACGGATCACCACTTGGCAGCGTGATTTTTACACAACGACTAATTATATCTATGAGGTTGATATCCTGATGCTTAGCCTGAGTTTTCGCCTCAATCAGCCGGGCAAGCAGATTCGATTTACCAAAAGTGAATTTGGAGATAAGGAGTGGTAGGAGAAAGAGTTGATAGTTTTGAGCAATAACGCTAAGCGGTCGGAGCCAAAATGTTGAGCTTGTGGAGGGCGTCTTCGGAAGCACGTTGCTCAGCAGTTTTCTTGTTTTTACCCTCACCGATGCCAAGGACTTTTTGACCTACGCGGGCTTGAATCCGGAAGGTTTTGTTACGCCCATCGCCTTTTTCGGCGATCACATCAAACATGAGCATACCCATTTTGGTTTTTTGCACGTATTCAATCAGCTTATTTTTATAACTGATGATTTGGTGTTCCACGGAGTGGAGATGCACATGCGGCTCGATAATACGATTGTAGATAAAACGCTTGGTTTTGGTGTAGCCAAGGTCTAGGTAAACAGCTCCGATAAAGGCTTCGAGCGCGTCGCCAAACATCGATTCGTTGACGGTGCCGGATTGATTATGTTGGATCAGTGAATCAATTCGCAGTTTACGACAAATCTCATTGAGAGATTTGCGGTTGACGATTTTGGATCGCATTTCGGTCAAAAATCCTTCGTCCTTAGTCGGATAAATCTTGAAAAGATATTCCGCAATTACAGAGTCGAGGATAGAATCTCCCAAAAACTCGAGCCGCTCGTTACAGCCTTTAGCGACTGACATACGAGCATTGTGGGACTTGCGAGACTTTTTGATAGAAGAGCTATGGGTCAACGCCAAGCGGTACAGAAACACCTCTTTCGGGACAAATCCGGAGATGTCCTTAATATCATGAACGAATTGCTTGTCCTTGGATACTTGAAGATTATAAAGTTGACGGATTGACAACATAGAAAAGAAAAAACCCAGAATCGAGCCTTAAAATACAAAGCAATAGATTAATTATCAAAGCATTGTAAGATCGAGGGCCGGATTCCGGGAATAATTAGGCCTCAGCTTTCTTAAATAAGATAGAAGCATTGTGTCCCCCAAAGCCAAAAGTATTGGAGATGGCGACATTTACTTTGCGTTCTTGGGCCTTATTAAAGGTGAAGTTGAGATCGCAATCAGGATCTTCTTCTTCAAAATTAATCGTAGGAGGTACGATATCATGCTGAAGGGCATAAATCGCAGCGAGGGCTTCTACCGCTCCGGCAGCACCGAGTAGGTGACCTGTCATAGACTTAGTAGAGCTGATATTAAGCTTGTAAGCATGATCACCAAACACTTTTTTGATGGCTTGGGTCTCACTCACGTCTCCCAATGGGGTAGAGGTACCGTGCACGTTGATGTAGTCCACTTCTTCCGCTTTCACACCAGCATCTTGCAATACATTTTGCATTACCCGCGCAGCTCCTTCTCCTTCTGGATGCGGAGCTGTGATATGGTGAGCATCAGCTGACATGCCAATCCCGCCGATTTCAGCATAAATTTTGGCTCCTCTTTTGACGGCATGTTCGTAGGATTCGATGATCAAGGCGCCAGCGCCTTCTCCCATGACAAAACCATCGCGACGTTTGTCGAAAGGACGGCTTGCGGTGGCAAACTCATCATTGTTTTCAGAGAGCGCCTTCATGGCATTAAAGCCTCCGATCCCAATCTGAGTGATGGCTGACTCGCCCCCGCCTGCGATCATGACATCAGCATAGCCCAGCTTGATGAGCATTACCGCATCAATGATACAGTTAGAAGAAGTAGCACAGGCTGATACACTGGAATAATTGGGACCTTTGAGCCCGTATCTGATCGAAATATTACCAGCTAAGATGTCAATGATCATCTTAGGGATGAAAAATGGATTGACCCTAGGGGTACCATCTCCTTTGGTAAAATTTGCAACTTCTTGAGAGAAAACATCGATTCCTCCAATACCGGAACCAAAAATCACCCCAAAACGATAGGGATCAATTTTGTCCATGTCGAAGCCTGCGTCTTGCATGGCTTCATCGGCGGCCGCTCTACCAAGGTGGCAAAAGCGGTCCATCTTCCGGGCTTCTTTACGACCAAAATAATCGGTCGCATCAAAGCCCTTCACTTCACAAGCAAAGCGGGTCTTAAACTTCTCGGCGTCAAAATGCGTGATCAGGTTAGCCCCACTAGTACCAAGGGAAAGTCCCTTCCAGAAGGAAGGGACGTCATTTCCAATTGGAGTTAGTGCACCGAGGCCGGTGACAACTACCTTTTTTTCTTGCATTTACTTCTCGACGTTAGCTTCGAGATAAGTGATAGAATCGCCTACAGTGACGATTTTTTCAGCTGCTTCATCGGGGATGCTCAAATTGAATTCTTTTTCGAATTCCATGATCAACTCTACTGTATCCAGAGAGTCAGCACCCAGATCGTTGGCAAAGCTTGCTTCGGGTGTCACCTCAGAGGCTTCTACTCCTAGCTTATCAACGATGATGTCCGTTACCTTTTCTGCAATGCTAGCCATTTGCTTTGGTTTTTGAAATGTTGAATTGTTTATTGGAGACTCGTAAAAAATCTGCGGCAAATATAACAACTTTTGACTTCTTGCAAGCCGCGACGGAACTTATTTTCGTATTTTGCCCATCAAAGAATCGGCTGGTTGACTAAAAGAGTACATATCAAAGGGGCCCACGATCACGATGAATACGTCATCGGAATCGCCTCTGATGAACGGGTTTGGAAGCTATGCTATGAGCTTAATAAAATCCTGTCAATCAATATGTTGGAGTCTGAAGTACTTTCGGACGAATCAAGGCCGAACAAGGAGGAAGAAAAAAAGCAGGAAGATCTTTTGTTTGAGGCCAGAAGCCTCGAACCAGTAAAACGACCTTTGCGATATTACGAAGATGCGAATTCCGTTCGCGGGCGGGAATTTGCCTTATTTGTCGCCGAAAGTGCCGACTTACCGAAAACTGTCAGGGCTTTCCGTTATTTTTTATTAATTCGTGCTATCGATCCTCCCCCCCCTGATCTAACTGCCCTCGTTGCTCAACTCAACGAGTCGAGTCTAATACGCTCGGCAGTAGACATTTCAAACGTTAAAAACATTAAAAGCCTAATACCTTGAAGATCATCCATCTGCGCAAAACGAAGATTGTAGCCACTCTCGGCCCTGCTTGTACCAATGAGAAAACTCTACTCGAAATGGTAAAAGCTGGCATGGATGTGGCTCGCCTCAACTTTTCTCATGCAGACCATGAAACGCATGAAAAATCCCTCAAAATGATCAGAGGGATCAACAAAAAGTACAAAACCAATATTCCGATCCTGCAGGATTTGCAAGGACCTAAAATTCGGATTGGTAATCTCAAAGCCCCCGTTGAGGTCAAACCAGGGGATGTCGTTACTATTAGAGCCGACATTAAGGAGCAAACCAAAAATGAGCTTCCTATTCAATACGAAACCTTTGCCCAAGATGTAAAGGTAGGAGACCCGATCTTAATTGATGATGGCAAAGTGATCGCGAAAGTGGTTGAGACCAACAAAAAAAATCGGGCAAAGCTTGAAATCGTTTCAGGAGAGATTATCCAAAGCCGTAAAGGGGTTAATTTACCCCAAACTACGATTTCGGTGCCTACAATTACTGAAAAGGATTTTCGGGATATTGATTTTGCCGTCAAACACCAAGTAGAGTGGTTGGCGCTTTCGTTTGTCAGAACCGCCGATGACGTTCGCCTTCTCAAGGAGTTGATTCGTCTTAAGAACGGTAACAGTAAAATCATCTCAAAAATTGAAAAGCCCGAAGCGTTAGAAAATATCGACGAAATTATTTCGGCTAGTGATGGAATTATGGTTGCCCGCGGTGATTTGGGGGTTGAGATTCCACTGGAAGAAGTGCCTATCTGGCAAAAACGCATTATTGCTAAAGCTAACGCCCAAGGGAAGCCTTGTATCCTCGCCACTCAGGTGATGGAAACCATGATGGAAAATCCTCGTCCTACTCGGGCGGAAGCTAGTGATGTCGCCAATGCGCTTGAAGATGGCGCAGATGCGGTAATGCTATCGGGAGAAACGTCTGTGGGTAAGTATCCTGTTGGCGTAGTATCAACTATCGCCAAGATTTTAGATAGCGTTGAGGCCAATGCGACCAACATCTATTTCCACCACATGGACGAGCTGCCTCCAGAGTCAGAGCCTTTGAGTGGATCGATTATTCTTTCAGCCTCAAAGCTAGCTGAGGAAGCCAATGCTACGGCCATTATCTCGATGACCCATACAGGTTACAATGCTATTAGCCTTTCTCGCAACCGTCCCAAGGCAAATATTTATGCTTTTACTAGCAACAAGCCAGTACTCAATATGCTCAACTTAGTTTGGGGAGTACGTGCTTTCTACTATGATAAGTTTGTCAGTACGGATGATACTATTGATGATGTACACGAGGTACTCAAGGATAACGATCTCGTACAACCAGGCGACATTATCGTCAATTGTGGTAGTATGCCAATCCATGAACGTGGCCGGACTAATATGCTCAAAGTAAGCCGAATCCGACAAAAAGGAGAGGTCAAGGAATAATTAGGTACTTAGTAAAAAGTACCGAGTAAATAGTACTTACTAAGTTTTGAGAGGCAGTTACTTTCCTTCTCCCTACTAAATACTATCTACTTTAATACTATATGATTACTGCTGTCATTATCACCTTCAATGAGGCGCAAAACATTGCTAGATGTTTGGCTTCGCTCGAAGGAGTGGCAGACGAAATAATTGTGGTGGATTCGGGGAGCACTGATGATACCGCCGAAATATGCGCCCAATTTGGGGTGAATTTTGTTACGCGAGCCTGGGAAGGATATGCCAAGACCAAAAACTATGGCAATTCTCTGGCTCGCTTTCCTTTTATACTATCTCTCGATGCGGATGAGGCCCTCTCCGAGGAACTCCGGAATTCGATTTTAGCAGTTAAACCAAATCTTGAGGGTGCTTATCGCTTTGCGCGTTTGACTCATTACTGTGATCAAGCGATTAGATACGGAGGCTGGTACCCAGATGAAAAAATCAGGCTTTTTCCCAAAGAAAAGGCCCGTTGGGAAGGGGACTTTGTGCATGAAAACTTAGCGTTGTCCGAAGGCCAAAAGATCACCAGACTAAGCGGAGATCTACTCCATTACAGCTTTCACGAGCCCGAGGACCATCAAAAACGCTTGGTTCACTATGCCCGTCTAGCTGCTGATAAGATGTACGCGCAAGGCAAGCCGCCCACGATTTTCAAGCAATGGTTAAGTCCGTTTTGGCGATGGTTTAAGATGTACATCCTCAAATCTGGTTGGCGAGACGGGAAAGCTGGTTGGCAAATTGCGATGGGATCTGCTAAAGCGATGCGTTTGAGGCAGGTCTTTTTGCGTAGACGCTATCTCGTAGGTGCTAAACCTTTCCATCCTCAGCGGCGAGTGTTGATGGTCAATCTCTCAAAAAGCTGGGGAGGGGGAGAAAAATGGTTCTTTACGGTAGGTAAAGCTCTCAAAGCCCAGGGGTTTGAAGTGGCTTGGTATTGTTATAGTGGCAGTGAATTGGCTCAACGCTTAGAAAAAGAGAGCCTGACCTATTATAGTGCGAAACTCCGATTTTTGAAGTTGTTATTGCCTGGACAGATTCGCTTGGTTAAAAAACATTTGCGAGATTTTTTGCCTGATACAGTCCTACTGAACGCTTCTCATGAGCTCAAGACAGTAGGGTGGATTGCCAAACAGCTGGGTACTGAAAAGGTGATTTTTAGGCGAGGTGTTTCCTATCCTTTGTCCGATAATCGTCTCAATCAATGGTTTATCCGTAATGTACCAACTCATTTTTTGGCCAATTCTCAGGCTACTTTTGAAGCTTTTGTGGAGGTTTTCCCCTTCGTGGAACGCTTATCTCATTTGACCCTCAACAATGGGATTGACCCTACCCCTTGGATTGTGGATCATTGGGCAAGAGTTCCTTATCGAATTGCTATGTCAGCAAGATTGTCGCCAGAGAAGGGGATCGATAGAGCCATCGAAGCCTTAGCCCTTTTACGGGACCGAGGTCAGCAATTTGAGTTGTATATATTAGGGGAAGGCCCCGCCCGTGCGGAGATAGAGGCCTTGATCAAGCGGTATGATCTAACAAATCAGATCATACTGCGGGGCTTTGTAAATGATGTTGCAGCGGAGTTGAACCAGTGTGGTTTTTTTCTCTTTACGCCTCGCTTTGGAGAAGGCACCAGTTTGGCACTGATAGAGGCGATGTTGCTGGAATTGCCTTGTATAGTTATGGATAGCCCAGCCATGGGTGAAGTGGTGCTGGATGGCATTGGTGGTTATGTGGTACCAGATGGAGACATTTCTGCCTTGGCAAATTGTATCGGCCGCCTCTTATCAGATCAAGACCTTAGGCTTAAAATGGGAGAGGCCGCTCGCGCGCGCGCACTCGCGCATTTTACACTCGAAAAATTAGTCTCAGACTTAGCGGATTGGTTGCAAGAGTAGGCAAAAGTTTGACTGTACACTTGCTTTGGCTCATAAAAAAAGAGATTGCAGACGCAATCCCTCCAAAACAGATATATCAAGCAGATATTTTTTAGTCTTCCATGTCGTCAAAACGAACGGCCTGGCGTAGATGTGAAGTGCGATTTTCGGCACTGCTCGCCTTGAGGCTGTGCTTAGTTCTTTTCTTTGCGGAGCGAATAGGATTTCTTTTTGCAGGTTGAAGGCGGGTTTTCATACGGGAATTTGAATTGTTATAATGTACCGTTAATTCAGTTACAATGTACTAATAAATTTGTAAGAAAACCACTATTTTAATTTAAAAATTGTAAAAAATAGATGTTTTTGCTAGAAAATCTGCCAACGTAATTTTTCTAATTTGGTTGCTTTGGTATTAAATTTTTGTGAAAAAAGGCTGAATTATATAGTGTTTAGCTAATCATTCAGCCTCTTACTATCAACTACTAAAGTCTTTTTGCTCTAGGCTCCAAATCTGTGAGTTCCGCGATGCGGATAGGATTGCCTGACTCGATGCTTTTACGAGCCGCAATCCCAATCAAAATGGACATTGCCCCATCTCTAGTACCTGCCGCATGACGATAAGGGTCAGGCGCCTCCGGATTGACAAAAATCTTTTCATGCAAGCGTTTATCTCCCCCTCCATGTCCTCCTCGTTCGTAGCCTACTTTGACTACTTCATGTTTGTGCCAAAGTTTATGGGTAATCAAAGGCTGATACTGTTCGATTTCTTTGCCTTCTTGATTCATTTCGGCTGCATGAAGTGCTGCTTGATCTAAGCTTTCATTATCAAAATAAGGGATATCTAGCCATGCCTCTAGCCTTCCATCGGAACCATTGAAAGCGATCCTCCAACCTTCAAAGGGGGAATAGGTCGTGAGAGAGTAGTTAACAATGACCTCGTTGGCGTATTTGATCTGGGCTGACATCTTATCGTAGATATTAATCTCCTCACGAAAGAGGCAATTATCTCGGATATAACCGTCATATTGCTCATTATCGACATACAATCGCATGCTTCGCTCACTCTTGGTGATATCCCAATGGTATTTACATTTTTCTTTGTGATCGCAGCTACGACAATTCTTGCCTCGGAAGGGACCATTGCTACCATAATGCTCTAGCGCACCATAAGCAAAAACTTCTGCAGGATCAGAGTCTAACCACCAGTTTAGTAAATCAAAGTGGTGCGTAGCTTTGTGTACCCAGAGTGTACCACCGGACTCCCTTTGGCCGTGCCAGCGGCGAAAATAAGAGGCGCCATGATAGGTGTTAAGGTACCAGTGAAAATCGACGGAAGTTACTTTGCCAATCGCCCCCTCGGAAAGCAATTGCTTAATTTTGGTCATATAAGGACTCCAGCGATAATTGAAACCTACGATTACCTTACGATTGTTGCGGCGCTCTGCGTCGAGGATTTCTTGACACTTACGTTCGTCTGTGGTGAGCGGCTTTTCTGTTAAGACATCGCATCCCATGTCCAAGCCTTTGACAATAAATTGATGGTGAGTAGAGTCTTTTGTAGTAACGATCACTAAGTCCGGTTTTACTGCTGTGATCATTTCTGTAAAATCTAAATAGGTCGGACAATCAACTCCCATATACTGGAGTGCGTAATCTAGTCTGCCTTGATTAATATCACTTAGGCCTACAAATTCTAGTAATTCAGAGTATTCGTCTACGAGGCGTTTGCCCCAGAAGCTAGTACCTCGAACCCCGGTTCCTACGAGTGCAATTCTGAGCTTTTTGCCATCGAGACCAAATCCCCAAGCGGGTAAGGCCATAGTGCCAGCCGCGAGCATACCCACCGAAGTGAGAAATCTTCTTCTATTAGTAGTCATAGTCAGTTTTTTCGGTTAGAAGAATATACGCATTCCCTCCAGAGATCAGGCTGGGAACGGTTGG
>JBCCQN010000253.1:0-10714 GCA_039024315.1 Bacteroidota bacterium | reverse complement strand
ATACCAGATAGCTCAGGATACTTTTGGGTCAGGGCCCCAAATATTTCCACTCGTTTGATGGAATCAATCCCCAAATCTGCTTCCATGTCCATATTCAATTCCAGCATTTCTGCAGGGTAGCCTGTCTTCTCACTCACTACCTCAAGCAGCATGCTAGCCAGCTGTTGATTGTCAATACCTGAGTTTGGTTTTGTTGCAACTACGGTATGCTGAGCTACTGGTTTTGCAATGCTAGTAGCTGCTGCATAGCCATTTCCATTCCCATTGCCGTTTGAGTAAATGGGTACCTCATTGATCATAGAGGCGGGAGAGTTACTGCTTCCGTTCGTAGAGATTTCATTGCCTTGAGTCGTAGACTCTTTGGTTGATTGAATCGTCTCTGCTAATAACTGTAGTAATTGTTGAGACTGTGCATTTTGTTCATTCATGAAGCGCTCAAAAATCTCTAAGGATTTAGTTTGATTTGCTTTGAATGATTCTAAAGTGGACTGTATTAATTGGAGTACTTCTTTATTGATCATTTCTTCTTCGCTTTCGAGGTGATTGTTAGAGGGAGGACTGACAACTGGGACTTCGACGATTTTTTCCACCTGCACAATTTTTTCAATTGTTTTTGGGGTCTCCCTTTTTATCTGAAAACCATCGTTAAGTATATCCTGATAGTCTTTTTGGGTAGCCGGAGAGACATAGTTATTGCCACTTAATTGTACCGTGAGCTTTGACTTTGGGGGTAGGGGAGCTAGCTCTTTTTTGTAAGGATCTATATGTTGAAGCGGTAAGCCCAATACTTGCAACTGTACGACAGCTTGACGCATCTGGAGATCACTATCCCGCTTTGCGTTATCGTTAGTAGCGATAGCAACAATATCTTCTTTCCCTAAAATGCTTTTAACCAGTTTTGTCAATACCCCCTTAGGGCCAAATTCCACAAAGACACGGGCCCCAGCCTGATAAAGATTTTCGATTTGCTGTTTAAAGAGAACCGGATGTAACATCTGATTCTCCAAGATGGCTTTTAATGGACCGGGATCGCTTGGGTAAACTTGGCCAGAAGTATTGGAGTAAACCGGAATTTGAGGCGAACTAAATCTAAGTCCCTTTATAAAAGCAGAAAAGGGCTGTTGCGCATGCTTGACAAATGGAGTATGAAAGGCGGCAGAAACTGTTAGCGGAATAACTGAAAAGCCCTGAGCGGATAGTTGTTCGCCAGCTGCTTTAATTTGCTCAGTCCCCCCTGCAAGGATGACTTGATCAGGCGAATTTACGTTCGCAACAAAAACCCCTGAGAAAGCTTTGATCGCTTGTTGTACATGTTCTTGTGAGGCCTTAACGGCAAGCATTGTACCCGGATCTGCAGCGGGATTTTGTAGTGCCATTGCTTCTCCTCTTGCCTTGGCCAAGGCCATAAAAGTAGCCTCGTCATATACCCCTGCAGCCCAAAGGGCAGTCAATTCACCAAAACTATGCCCAGCCGTAAAGTGCGGCTGAAAACCTGCCTGCCTGAGTAGCTTGTACTGCCCCATACTCAAGCTGCCGATGGCAGGTTGAGCGTTTTGGGTTTGGGTTAGCGCTTTTTGTTGAGACTTTCTTTCCTCATTTGAAAAAACCGGAATCGGATATATGGTTTTAGATAAAGCCTTCTCCCCTGATCCTTGGTATAGGCTATCCATGTCTTGGAAGGCCTGCGCAACAGTTGGAAATGCATTGGCTAGCTCTTTACCCATGCCCACATACTGAGAACCTTGGCCGGCAAATAAAGCCGCTACTTTGTAAGACTTAGGGTCAATCCCATGGGGTCGAAAATAGATTCTCTTGGGATGATTCCATGCTTTTGTGTTTATTTTTAATTCCTTAAGCGTAATGGCCAATAATTCTATGCACTCTTCCAGAGAACGCACCACAAAACCAATTCGAGCATTGGAAGCCACTAAATTAACTGCTTTACTCTCTCGTATGATTTGTGCAAAACTTTCTGGTCCTTCTGCCTGCTGCAATTGATCAAGATGAGCTTTTAGGACTTGTTGTAAAGCAGCAGGAGTAGCCGCTTGCAGGAGGACAGATTTGAAAGGCTCATGCAAACGGTAATTTTTATTTTTGCGTCCAGCATATTCTTCTAGCGTAATGTGGACGTTGATTCCGCCAAAACCAAAAGCAGAAACACCAGCTCGGCGAGGATGTCCATTACGAAGCCATGGGCGGGCCTCAGTATTGATATAAATCGGAGAATCCTCAATCTTGAATTTGGCATTAGGCTTTTCAACATTAATGGTCGGAGGCAACACCTTATGATGCAAGCCCAATACCGCCTTAATGATCCCAGCCGCACCAGCCGCAGACTTGGTATGGCCTATTTGCGATTTTACCGATCCGAGGGCAATGTGTTGTTTTTGAGGGTTATCAGCCCCAAAAACCATTTGCATAGAGGTGAACTCCGTAGGATCACCTGCCCCAGTACCTGTACCGTGAGCCTCGATGAGCCCAACTGTAGCAGGGGCATAACCCGCATCTTCATAAGCTCGATTCATGGCTAATGCTTGCCCCGAAGGACGAGGAGCATAAACCGATTTAAAACGACCATCGCTGGAAGTCCCAACCCCTCTTATCAACGCATAAATATTGTCGCCATCCCTCTCTGCATCTTCTAATCGCTTCAAAACCAGCATGCCGATACCTTCGCCAATGAGCATACCATCAGCCTTGTCGCTAAAGGGACTGATATTACCCGATTTCGAAAAAGCGGGTGTTTTTGAGAAAGACATGTACATGAAGGGGGAGTTGTCAGTATCGACTCCACCCGTTAGCATCATATCACACCTTCCTTCAACCAATTCACTCAGAGCCATCTTAATCGCACTGAGTGAAGCCGCACAAGCAGCGTCCACAACGCTATTTATACCTCCTAAATCAAAGCGATTGGTAATACGACCAGAGATGACATTACCCAAAAGTCCCGGAAATGCATTCTCATTCCAACTGACGTAGGCTTTTTTCATCTTCTCTACGATCTTAGGAATGTCTTCTTCCGCTACGCCTGAAGCTCTTAGCGCTTTTTCCCACACCGGATATTGAAGACGAGCAATGAGAGGAGTGATGAGCTTTTGTCCACCTCCCACACCCAGTAAAACTCCGGTTTTCGCTTTAAGGGCTGCAGTAAATCTTCCAGAGTTTTTACCATAACCAGCGTCCTCAAAAGCATCTCTCGCTGCCACTAAACCGAGGAGTTGACTAGCATCTGTGACTTCAAGAATATTGGGCGGTAATCCAAACTCCATGGGGTTGAAGTCTATCTCAGGCAAAAAGCCCCCTCGCTTGCAATAGGTTTTATCCGGTGCAAGCATATCTTCGTCATAATAGTCTTCTATCGCCCAACGATTTTCCGGTACATCAATGATACTATCCCTTCCTTGAATAATATTTGTCCAGTACTCTTCTATGTTCTTCGCATCAGCAAACATGGAAGAAAGGCCGATAACTGCAATTGGTGTCTTTTTTAATGAACTATTTAGATTCATTGAATGTATTGGATTGTATTTTCCGTGCAGGGTTAACTCAAATGGCAACCCTAAACAACTCTTCTTGTATTTGTAAAAGCTTCATTCCTTTCGGAGTACAAACTCCCCTGAGGTAAGGCACCAATATGCCAAAGGTCAACCGCTCCTTACTGAATTCAGTTATAGGAAATAAATTGTTGTCTTTCAGCATTTTAAGCATCGCTAGGACGGTTTTTCCTGCAACCTCAACATCCGTGTCTTGTCGAAAGATACCGTCTTGGATCCCCCATTTGGCCAAATCTACCAGTTGCTGATGAGCAAAGTTTCCCGTCTCTCTGTAGGATTGGTGTAGTAAGCCCGGATAGTAATAGAGAATGTCATTGAAAAAATTAGGATTGACAAGCTGGGCGCGGCGAACAATCTTTTGATGTAAGTGTGCCATTGCTGCAATCACATTGTCCGATGCCTGTATGATCTCCTCATTCTCCGATTTCACCTTGTTGTTATAGACATGGAGACAGGCTTTTAGGAGAGCCGTTTTATCTTCAAAGTGCTGGTAAATGGTCCTTTTTGATGTGCGGAGCTCCTTGACAATGCGGTCAAGCGTAATTGATTTTACTCCGTTTTGTAAAAACAATTTTGTCGCGGTTTCTATTATGAGCTCCTTACTGATCATCAATCGAACCTTGTGGTACTATTTTTGTTCCGAAAGTACCACAAGATAAGGAAAGAATTTTTAACTTCTCCTAAGAATTGCGTCTTATATTGCAAAATGCTTGATTCTTGCGTGTATGCAGCGAAATCTAAGGGTTTAGTCTCCAGAAAAGAGCTCCAGCAGCTACTTACAAGATTACCCTCATCGATGCATCAACGGGCTTTGAGGTACCGGAGAGTAAGGGATGCCTACAACTATGTTTATGGTCGCTTATTGCTTCAAGAGGGGCTCAAGGCGCTCAAACTCTCTCAAAATATTGACCAGATTCAGTTTGAAGATAGTGGCAAACCCTTCCTTGATTCCGTTTACTTCAATATTTCCCATAGTGCTGATTTAGTAGTCTGTGCGGTCTCAACAAAAGGCAGTATTGGGATTGATATCGAGAAAGAAGCAGAAGTCGAACTTGAAAATTTTGTGTCTTGGTTTACGCTTACCGAATGGAAAACTATCATGGAATCAACTTTACCAAGGCGACAATTTTATCGGTATTGGACAAGAAAGGAAAGTATCATCAAGGCCTTAGGATTGAAATTATCAGACCTAAATCAAATCGATTTTGATATTGAGCAGCCTAGATTTGAAAAAAATGGCCAAGGATGGTTTCTAAATGAACTAAGCTTGGATGATGATTACACCGGAGCTATCTGCTCAGAATTCAAATTAGAGCCCCCAATTCACTTAGAGTATTTTGATTTTAAAGGCTGATAGTGAGCATTTTACAGTAGGGGAGGGGAGATGATTTGTTTTGAGTGGGGGGTCTGCTCCATCGCAGAACGTTTATTCTAGCTATTCATTAAGCAGACAATAATCCAACAATTGAAACAATATTAAAAATTCCCTCTCATTGCGATTTACATCCATTGATAGTTTAGAGATAAACTTAGAGAAATTAAAAAAATCGAGTTATTAGGGGAGATATGCCCAAAGGCTACTTAAGCAACACTCTAGCAAAAGTCTTAGCTTTTGTTCGAATAAGCGTTCCGCGCAGCGGTAACCATCAAAGAGCAGTAATTATCTCTATAACAAAAACAAAGCCCACTGTATCTAAATGCTTTACATAAGCACGTATCTTAAATCTGATTGTTTTTAATGAATGGTACCATTTGTGCTATAATTTATATTATGTTAAGTAGAGTATTTAGGCACCCATACAGATGCCTTTAAAAAAGTATACTAACTACTACTCTTGCGGATACTTTCTCTGATAAAGATTTTGGTTAAAATTACGCGCGGCTTCAACCATTGGCGCATAAGGGACATCGGTATTCCTAACAAAACCGACATTGTAGTTTTCGCCATCGTGCGCGCGCCCAGAAAGCGGTGAATCGATATATTGAAACCAATGTGATCCAACGAAATACGGATTATCAATCACTGATTCTAAATAAGTCGTGTACATTTGTGCGCGGTCGTCCTGATCTACCCCTTGCACCAAACCCGGGTGAAACAAACCGGCCTCCATCGTACCGATATGAAATTCTCCGATGACACTCGGACGGTCTATTTCTTCCAAAAACTTCCAATACTGCACCCCTAGAGACTCATGATAATAATTGTAACTAAAGACGTCGACATATTTTTTGGCTGCTTTACGTACCTCTGGGCCCATACCCCATGAGGCAAAACGACAGCCCATGTATAGATGATTGGGCATTTCGGCTGCTAAAGCATCGTGTACGATGGCAAAATATTGACTCGCATATGCTTCGAGCAAAACCGAAAAGTCTGCTATCATAGCTTCACTATAGCTTCCTTTTTCTCTATAATCTATGCCATTAGCGAGCACTTGCCAACTGGTAATTTTTGTCTCCCAAGCTGCATTGAGTTTTGAAATTGTTTGGTATTTCGCTTTCAGCGAACGCATTATTTCAGCCTTGATAGGACTGTCATCCGCGTCTTTGGCCAAGGCGTAAAGAATAATCCCATACTGTCCTTTAGGAGTTCCCGGAATGCCCCAGCTTTTTTCATTGTCAATAAATACACCTATACACCAAGGACTATTTTTCACCTCCTCAGCCACAACTTTAATGGTTACCCCTACCCTACGGGCAAATTCAGGATCATAAACATCCGGCATCGGGCCCCAATAATCTAAACCCGATCTAACTGTTTTAAAATCTCCAATAATCCAACCATTGGCAAAATATGGCATGCGTTTCATGTCATAAAACTCTGCCGCCGCCCAATTGCCAAATGAGGTAAATCCCCAGCTCAAAAAACGATCAAGGGTGATCTCATGCCATTGATCTAGGTGGGCACCAGGCCTTTCCTCACCATATCTTCTCTCTAGGTTAGCCTGATAATGACTGTAAGTTTCTCCATGCGCAAAAGGTCCCATATGAGACTCCCTACGGTAACTATAATGATTGGCTAGCGGACTATCGTAGCTTGGCAGATCTAAAAACATCTTATTTCTTTCTGGATAGGCGACATAAGCCGTTGTAGTCACCTCCTCCCCTAAGGCCACCATTCCACGCGAATCTTCAGGGGTTACGTCTTCAGGATCACGATAACGCACCGTATCGTTTTTAAAGTCTATGCCCGTAAAACTGGTGGTATTGGCCATTCTGACGTTAGCAATCCCATTTGAATAAAATAGGTATCCTTCAGGATCTACCAAGGCCCAGCGATCGGCCAACTTCTCAGTTCTAAAAAAACCAGTTGCCTCTAATTTAGGTCCTTCTTTCCAACCTCCAAAGCGAGATCGATCAGCCATAACTGGCTTCTCTTTCAACTCCTGCAACTCTTGGGTGGCCAATTTTTCTAACTGTTCATCGGAAATAATTTTTCCAGGAAAATCGTGCTTAGCGTTTTGGCCATATTTATCCACAATACCCACCAAGTAGTTAGGATCTTTGGGCGGAGTCTCCACAAGTCGGACATTGTCAATCGTCAAGTCTTTGTCAAAATTGGCATATTGGATGTAGAAGCTTATAGAGGCGATTTGAGAAAAATCTATTGCCTGTTTGGTGCCATTGACTTTCATATGAAAACCTCCTTCTGGCCAAGGCGCGGGATCTTCTCTTAAGCCAGTATCTTCATGTAGATACTTACCCGCTAGCTCAAAGTAACAAGTCTGAGTCTTGCCAATAGGGATAGCCGCAGAACGACTGATCCCCTGTCCTTGTGCATTGCGTACCGCAACAAATAAGTGTACAGAGTGCTCCTTGGAACTTGTCATTGCATCAAAAACAAGAGCAAAGTTTTCAAAACTACTCGCATCTATTGGGCTGCTAGGTTTATAGCTAAAACCGGATCGCTTTTCATCGCCTTCTAAGGAGAGTTTTAAGGCTTTTTGCCCTTTAGTAACTCCCTGATCAGTCTCAGCTATTTGCGCATGAAATACTTCAAGATCAGACAAAAGGGAATCTGTTTCAAAGTCCAAAAGCACCGTTTGGGTACGATTTTCCCAAAAGGCAATACTGCTGGGGGCATTACTATTTTTAGCGCATGCCGATAGGACAATCGCGATTAAAAATAGTGCAATTTTTATATTCAATTTTGTTCTCATAACGAGCAGATCTTTAGTCGCTTATCATTCAATTTCTAAAACCCTATTTTCTTTTTTTCTCGCTTGGATATCTCTGATAATGGTTTGCTCCTCCCCTTCCCCTATGATCAGGCTGTATTGACCCAATTCCGGTACCCTAGCTTGGTATTCATTTCCTTTAATTCTCAAAGAGGAGACTACTTCTTGGTCGTAAGCCCGCACAACGGTAAGGACTTGATTGGCCTTCGAAAGTCGCAGGGTGGGAAGCTCATAGGCATCAAGCATAGGATAATTATCCATCTGATCAATGATTATGGGCCAACCAGCGTATTGTTTGCTATTTGGATCTGTGATGTCTACATTTCTAGGCCAACATTCAAAGGTGATTTTCCTTTGCGCTTTCTGGTAGCGAACAATCCCAAAACCAGCAGCTCTAGTAGAGAGGTGTCCCCCTTCTTTGATTTCTGGTAGGCTAGGATTCGCCACAGCCTCCATGGTGATCTTGTTTTGAAAACCATCGTAAAATTCGCCTAAATTATTTGCCTGTCCCTCTGTTCTATTTTTGCCAGCCTGTTGAGGTTCCCACCATCGCAACCAAAAATTGGCAATCGCAGGGGTGCAAAATGAGTAACCCGCATCATTCCAATCATCAATCCCGTGATGAATGACAGTGCCCAAGTGCTGGTCTCCTGCTACCATGCAGCTATAGCTCTTTCTTATCGTAGCTAAAGCCTTGTTGCGGCCGGTTTGCGGCCAGCCATTGGCATCAAAATCAATGTAAATTTCTCGACCATGTTTGCCAGAGTAATTGCTACCCATCGCAAAAATCGTCTGCGAAAGTACCGTTTTCATTTCCGCATCTTCCCAATCAGTCGTCCAAGCTTCCAAGAAATCAAGTTGTCTGTCGCCCAATAAGGTGGCTCCAGTAACATCAAATTTTCGGGGGTCGGGAATCGGCTCTAAAATTGCTTCCCAAACGCCACCATTATGCTCTATTACTCCTTCTAGCCCAGATTTGAATTTTCTATCTTCTAAAATGGCAAAACTAATTCCGCCCCATTTCAAATCGGTATAATAAACACCGATCCCTTGTTGTATGGGGGTCGGATCGTAGGGGTCTGGTAAATGACTAGTCTGAGCTCTTTCGACCTCTTTGACATATTCGACGGGCATATAATATCCCCCAGATATACCTCGGCGAGAACGTGCTTTCTTCCCTCCTGCCCCCCAGAGATTGGCTTGGCCTACGTCGTGGTCGTCTGGTATCGTTATTGTAGGCGTATTGCGGATGATTTCTCCGAAATCGCGCCCAAACTTGAGCCAATAGAGATAATGTGCACTATGGTCATAGACTTGATCACCAGAAAAGAACAAAAGATCAACGTTTAACTTTTGGATATTATTGACGATATCCTCTTTCGAGATATCGCCACCATGTTGAGGATAAATCGAATTACAAGTAAAGGCAGCCATCACAAATTCATCCTTGTCGCGAGGATTTTTGCGAATGATACCAGTATAAAAGGCTTTGTCATTATGATTGACTCGGTATCGGTATTCTTTGGTGTCGTCCCAATCGTCTATCCGAAAGCTGGCCAAATACCCAGGATAAATTATAGCAGCCTCTGCTTTTTTAACCCAATTATCTCCTTCTGCAATTTCTAAGGTAGCATAAAAGGGTTCGTAATCTTGAATGGGATAAAATTGTGCGCTTAGTTTCAAAGTACCCTCATGAACAGTATAGAGCGCAAAACAAATCCGGTCCTTTGCTTTAATATTTTCGGGCAATCGAATGAGGGCTTCATTTTGAGCCGATAATGGAAGCGCTCCTAACAATAGTAAAAATGGTAGGAGACTTTGTCGGAAAAGGGATTTCATACTCGAGTAGTACATTGCGATGTAGCGTTCTCCGAAGGAGTACAACAAGGTAAAAGCTATCCAGATTAAGTCCCGAGAAACGAACTGGACAAAAACTGAACAAATTTTGATCACTTAGATTGGCTTTTCAGGTTTTGGATTAAGGCAAGGTTTTGCCTGATATTTTCCTGCAAAGCCTTAAAATCACCCTTGATCAAGAAGTCTTTGGGGACGAGTGCAGAGCCCATACCTACGGCAAAAACCCCAGCATCAAACCAAGATTTTAGATTTTCATGTGTAGCAGCAACACCGCCTGTAACCATAATTTGAGTCCAAGGTTGAGGTCCCTTGATTGCTTTAACAAATTGAGGACCATAGACTGATCCGGGAAATAGTTTGACGATATCGCAGCCCCATTCTTCTGCTTGGCCAATCTCAGAAAGCGAACCACAGCCGGGTAAATAAGGTATTTTGCGTCGATTACAGACCTTCGCAATATCTTCTCTCAATGAAGCACTTACGACAAAGTTGGCTCCCAGCTGCATGTACAAACTTGCGGTACCGGCATCCACGACTGACCCTATGCCAAGTATCATTTGGGGGAGTTCTGCTTCGCAGAACGCACTCAAGTCGGCAAATACTTCGTGCGCAAAATCACCTCTATTGGTAAATTCCAAAACCCTCGCCCCTCCGGCATAACAGGCTGATAAGACCTGCTTGCAGACTTCAATTTCTGAATGGTAAAACAAGGGAACCAAAGCCTGCTCATTTAGAGTAGACAATACTTGTATTTTGCTAAATCTCGCCATAGGTCTTAGGTATTATCGAGAAACTCTGCCACTGGCATCTCCCGCCATTAGTTTTTCTACTTCTGCAAGGCTCACCAAATTGGCATCCCCATAGATAGTGTGCTTGAGACAGGAAGCCGCTACCGCAAAGTTTAGGGCCTTTTGGTCATCCTCTGGATAAGTCAACAATCCGTAAATGAGCCCTCCCATAAAACTATCCCCCCCTCCTACTCTATCGACAATATGGGTGATTTGATAGGTAGGAGCTTGAAACAAATTTTTGCCATCATAAAGCACTCCTGACCAGCTATTATGAGAAGCATTGATAGAGCCTCGTAAGGTCGTAATTAGCTTTTTTGCGCGAGGAAAACGT
>JBCCQN010000252.1:0-10881 GCA_039024315.1 Bacteroidota bacterium | reverse complement strand
GATCGATTTGGGGTGGCTCTTTACCATTGCAAGGGGGCAAGCTTCATCACTGCTCGGAACGATACAGGCGTTCTGCGCAGCAACATACCTAAGTCCGATAGTCAACTTTAGGCCCAGAGCGAGAGAGGTCTTTTGTTTTTTACTGCTACGCAGAACGCTCAACCCTTCCTCCTCGCACTAACTCACCTTAGGGCGTTTACTTTATCCATAAGCTGTTTTACTCTTTGCCGGTCCAAATCTTGCGTCCAATGCCCCCCCTTTTTGAACCATGAGCCGATGATGAGGCCATCGCAGTGTAGGAGGTAGTGTTCGACATTGTCGAACGTCACCCCTGAGCCGACCAGTACGGGGATCTTTAGATTTTTTTTGACAGCCGCAATTTGGGCTATATCTGCCGTTTCTCCGGTGGAGGCGCCGGTGACGATTACCCCATCACTTAAGAAAAACTGCGCGGCCTTGGCCGTTTCGACTAGGCTGACATCATCGGTGATGGCGTGAGCACTGTGTTTTTTCTTGATGTCAGTATAGACCGCAATATGTTCTGCGCCGATTTGTTTGCGATACCGCAACAGTTCGCCGGCATCACTTTGCATGCTCCCTTCATCGGCGATATGCGAGAAAACAAAGCCTTCGGCTCTGATAAAGTCAAGCCCAACCACCAAAGCGACTGCCAAGGCGGCCTGGTTAGCACCAGCAAGGATTTGGATACCACAGGGAAGGTCTGTATTGTCTTTCACCACTTGGGCCACTTGGGTCATACTCGCTATGATTTCTGGACCTACTGCACGATTGAGGTAGGGGACATCATGCATATTTTCGATGGCGATGGCGTCTATGCCTGCGGCTTGATAAATCTTTGCTTCCTCAGCTACCTTTTGGAGAATTTTTGACATCTGCCCGGCATAACGGGGCGTTCCGGGCAGGGCAGGCACGTGAATCATGCCGATAATGGTTTGTTCTAATTGCATAAGTGAAACAAAGCGTTCTAGGAACTAGTATGTAGGTAAGAACTGTCAGCATCCTGACAGCAATGCAGCCAAAAATATATTACATTTGTGTAATTATTGATCACAGGTTTAGAAAGTAATAATTATGAGCAATAACAACGGTACCATCCAACACGAAAAAACGATCATCATTGGCTCTGGTCCGGCAGGATATACCGCAGCAATTTATGCTGCCAGAGCGGAGCTAAAGCCGCTAATGTTTAGTGGCATGCAGCCCGGTGGTCAGTTAATGATCACGACTGATGTTGAAAATTACCCTGGTTATGCCACCGGTATCATGGGACCGGAAATGATGGAAGATTTCCGTAAGCAGGCGGAGCGTTTTGGCACTAGGCTTAAATACGAGTCTATCACTAAGGTGGAGCTTGAGAGCAATCCCAAGAAGCTTTGGGCCGAAGACGGAAGTGTTTATACCGCTGATACCGTAATCATCAGTACGGGTGCAAGTGCCAAATGGCTAGGCATCGAAGCTGAACAAAAGTTTGCCAATAAGGGGGTAAGCGCTTGTGCGGTTTGTGATGGCTACTTTTTCCGTGAAAAGGAAGTTGTCATCGTAGGTGCTGGTGATACAGCTGCCGAGGAAGCCCTTTATCTCGCTAAGCTTTGTCCTGTGGTTCACATGCTAGTTCGTCGCGACGAAATGCGTGCTTCCAAAATCATGCAAGCGCGGGTCAAGAACAATCCCAATATCAAGGTTTACTGGAACACAGAAGCCTATGATATCGTTGGGGACGAAACTGATAAGGTCGCAGGCGTAAAAGTACGCAACAACAAGACGGGCGAAGAGCAGCAGATTGATGCTAGCGGTTTCTTCGTAGCCATCGGCCACAAGCCCAATACCGATATCTTCAAAGGCCAACTGGATCTTGATGAAGCAGGTTATATCATCAACAAAGCGGGTAGCTCGCAAACCAATATCGAAGGTGTATTTGTGGGGGGGGATGCCGCTGATAATGTTTATCGTCAAGCGGTTACCGCTGCTGGTATGGGTTGTATGGCGGCCCTAGATGCAGAACGCTGGTTAGCTGCGCGTGAAGCAGTGATTGAAGGCGTATAGCATCTCCCGAGATTTTACTGAGCCGAAAAGTTGTTGATTGGACAACTTTTCGGCTTTTTTGTGCCCTGAGAGAGCATTCTTGAGTAGGAAGTATTAAGTACTTAGACAATAGTATTCAGTATTGAGACTTAGGAAAATAGGGCGGTGCGGTCCATTTAGACCTTTTTTCTGTTTACTTCCTACTCTGTACTTAGGTACCAAGAAATGTTCCCTGCATGAGTTTTACAGCTAGGTCCACCTACTTTCTACTTCTGTCTTAATACTTATTTAGATGAACATCACCGACTTACAGCAAAGCCTAGTCGAATTAGCCAAAGAAGCTGGTAAAGCCATCCTCGCCGTTTATCATGATGAAAGCGCCTTTGATCGCGTGGACTTTAAGGCCGATGATTCTCCCCTCACGCTTGCTGATCAGGCCTCTCATAATGTGATTGTTGCAGGGCTTGAGCAAGCGACTCCAGAGATCCCGATCTTATCTGAGGAGGGTAAGCATCTCCCCTTCGAGGAACGCCAGCACTGGTCTAAGTTGTGGGTAGTCGATCCATTGGATGGTACCAAAGAGTTTATCAAACGCAATGGTGAGTTTACCGTCAATATCGCCCTAGTAGAAAACGGGTCGGTTGTCATGGGTTGTGTGTACGTACCGGTGCAAGATTTGACCTATTTTGCCGCCAAAGGAGAAGGGGCTTTTGTCATGAGGGGCGAAGCCGCTGCCGAAAAAATCGAGGTAGCCAAGTTTGACAAAGCCGACGAAGGTTTACGCTTAGTCTGCTCCCGTTCGCACATGAGCCCTGAGGTAGAAGCTTATGTCCAACAATTTTCCAATCCTGAACTGGTCTCTATGGGTAGCTCTTTGAAATTGGTAATGATCGCCGAAGGCAAAGCCGATATCTACCCTCGTTTAGCCCCTACCATGGAGTGGGATACAGCCGCGGCTCAAATAATTGTTGAAGAAGCTGGCGGAACAGTCATCAACCATGAAACTGGCACGGCTGTTGTGTATAACAAAGCTAACTTATTGAACCCGCACTTTATAGTTTTTGGCGCACACTGAAGACCTCTGAAGAGACGGACCTAATATCTAATATCGAGGCGGTCATCCTGGCAGGATGGTCGCTTTTTTTTTACACGATTCATATTTCTTGATCCTAAAGTGTAACCAATTGATGATTGCTAATTATAAAGTAAATAAGTAGGTGTCCTAGGTATTGGATCCTCATTAACTTGACTAAATTAGTATGAACACCATTAGATTGATTTCACTGCTCCTATTAAGCTCTCTTCTCTTCGCTTGCTCCTACAAACCTACTCGCGAAACTTTAGAGAAATTTTCTGCCGTCGAGAGCTATCCTGAAGATACTTTTTTAGATACTGTCGCCAACAAAAGAGCTTTGATCATCGTGGCGCATGATGATGATGATTGTGCCATGTCTGGTACAATCGCCAAGCTAAACGCCAAGGGTTGGGAGATACTGCAACTGAGCTTGGTCAATCATATCAATGCACAATTTGGCAAAAACGCAGCGCACATCATTTGTACCGGCAATGAGCTCATCCTGCCAGATGGGCATTATAGATTGGGCTTAGATACCATGAAATATCCCTATCTACCGATCCCTTATGAGGAAATTGAAAAACAGTTTCTCAAAGAGAAGGTCGCTACTGCTCTTATCGCCAAAATAGCGGCCTATAAGCCTTCTGTGATATTCAGTCTCGATAATCAAAAAGGAGGCTATGGGCACCCTGAGCATATATTCATCAGTCAGCTGGTCTTGGATTTATTTCAAGCAGGCAAAATCGATGTGCAAAGGATCTACCAATCGGTCTATACCGATCATATGGAAAAGGAAATCGTGGACACCTGGCTCAAAGCAAAGATGGAAAAATGGGGGTACCCACATGCCAGCACAATCGCTAATGAACTATATGGGATTGAAGGTATGCCTGAGCCTGATGTCCAGGTCAACATCAGCCATTATGGCCAAACCAAAATGCAATATCTCAAGGCCTATCCAGAAAAGGTGAGCAAAAATCTTCGCAAATTCATCCCTTATTATGAAGATTTTCCCGCTGAGGAGTACTTTTCGATCTTTGATCGAGAGTTTTTCCGGGTGATAGAGCGCTGAGGTTAGAGCTGCTGCGCAGAACGCTAGACACAAGCGTTCCGCGCAGCGGTAATACTCATCCCAATCCTCATCAGCTTCTGGCTACTGTCTTTGCCAAATCAACTTTCGGTCCTCTATATCTACCCAGTCTGGACAATCAGTGCTACTATTAGGACTACAAACGTATTCACAATCCTTGTCAAAGATTTCGGAAAAAGGTCCTCTGACGCGATAGTCGAGTTCGTAGTAGGTTTTGAGATTGTGTTTATAGCTATAAACAGACTCGATTTCGATAGGGACCATAATTCGATTGCCTTCCTCGGCCAAATCGGGGATACGATTTGCGATACAATCGGGGAGATTGGGGCGCAGTTGCTCTTGTTCGCAAGCGCTAAAAACTAGGCCCATGATACATAAGGAGCATAAGAGGGATTTTTTCATGATGCGATGATTTTCTTTTAGACGGATTTCGTCAATAATCTGATGCATTCTTAGCCGAGGCATTGACAAAAAAATAGCCCCGCCAAAGCAGGGCCACACACTGTAGTAAAAATATCAAGACACTATTTTCTTTGCTAGATCAATACGCCTTCATCCCAATCGGGAACTCATGCTGAACAATCACCGGCTCCCTGACCGCTGCAATATCGCAGGGAGTAATGTGCAGCTCGTCCCGTTGACTGACTGTTTCGGTCAACTCACCCTCTTGAGGCAGCACAATTTGGGCACACTCGGGTACTATCTTGGGTTTTTCATAAGCCTCTAAGGCCAGCCCAACTATTATGAGGGCGTAAAAAAATAGGCGGTGCATAAGGCGATTGCTTTTTTCATTGACGAAAAGCTGGTTCCAGATGATGCATCCCGTCAAAAAAAATATAAATTGATCTCTTAGATAAAACCACTACTAAAATGTATTCAGGACTCGTTCACTTACACTCCGGCTTGCGCTGGATTGCGCTGATTTTGATCCTTATCGCAATCGTAAATGCTGCTACTAAAATGAATGGCAGCAAGGAGTTTACCAGCAAGGACAAACGATGGAACTTACTCGCAATGACGGGGGTTCACATTCAACTAATTATAGGTTTGGTGCTTTACGTGATGAGCCCCAAGGTCGCCTTTGTAAAAGGGGTAATGGATGATAAGCTACTCCGCTTTTTTACTGTTGAGCATATCAGCGTGATGCTGATTGGGATTGTGCTTATTACGATTGGTTACTCTCGCTCCAAGCGGCAAAATGGCGCTGGCGCAAAATTCAAAACTACTTTTTGGTTTTACTTGATTGGCCTAGTGGTGATCCTTTCCCGGATTCCATGGCCCGGAACCTATGGCGCGGGTTGGGGATGAGCCTTAAGGTTTGATGTCTAAACGAAGCCTTACGGATTGTTTCGCGCTATATGCTGGACAACCTTCGGTTTTGACTGCTACATTGAAATAGCGAATTAACTCTGAGGAAATCAGATACGGAAACTCTATTGTTAAGTTTGCTTGGATGGAACCGCCGGCAGGAATGATTTTTTCACTCAAGCTAGCATCAAGATCGTTACCAATATAAGTGAAGAGCCCTACGTACTGACTGAAACCAAAACTCTCGATTTCAAGCGGCACTGGGCCTTGATTGAATAGCTCAATGCTATGGTCGACTCGGCGATCTCTCTGTTGTACGCGGCCGAGATCATGTACGCTGTCCTGTACTGCTAGCCATAGGCCGGGTGGCATCTGTTCGCCTTCCATCTGACCCCTAAAACGAAAAGGCACGTGCCCACTAAACTCTTTGACAAAAAGGGCAATCTCGATATCCAAATCTCCGATTGAGTCGCAGATAGTAGGATATTGCACCACCCCATAAGTAGTATCACCAGGGCAAACAATGGTATCTTGGAGTGAGATAAAGCTTTCAAATTCAGGGACTAGGGTAATGCATGCTGCTCCTTCATGGGTCAGCCAAAATCTACGGCTTATTTTCTGGCCGTAAGCAATGGTGCCTATATCCCATTGTCCCCCTTCTTTGACCCAAATGTTGGGTTCAACCCCAAAAGCGTGGGCAAAAGGCAGTTGCCCTTGGGTGCTATCAGGAAAGTGATAGTGTAGGATAAATTTGCCTGAAATAGTAGCGAATAGCCCTTTGGTCCAGATGCGGATTTTGATGGCGGCTTTCCCTCCGGGAACGATTTTCTCGGGCAGAGTGGGGCTAATCGCCCAGCGTTTAAAACGCAGGCTGCTATCCGTAGCGGCAGAGTCCCATACTAAACTGTCTAGAATCATTACTTGATCCGTAGGATTGCCAAAATTCACTCTTAAGGGATAAATCTGATTTTCTCTTATGCTAGTCCATCCGTTAGGACTCTTACTGAAAGTAGGCCTCGGTACTAGGGTCTGCAGGCGAAAGCTAGCGACCTCCTCTTCATAATCATCAAATAGTGTGATTTCCCGCTCTTTGCCTTCAGAATCATAATCAATTGGTACTGAGACGTAAATTTTTCGTTTTTCTCCAGCCCTAATGGGAATAGAAGAACCTGCAAATAATTCGCGGTACGGATGCTCCTTTTCTATAGCCTTCTCAATAAATATATTTTCATTGCCTTTGTTTTGGACCCAAAGCTGTACCCGCCAATATCCATCTTTGTTATCGCTAGCAGCAAAGCGGACACTGTCAGTACTGATAAGTGGATTAATAATCTCAAGCTTTTGCCCCATAAGAGGGCCTAGGAAGCCAAAAAGCATTCCCCAAAAGAGTAGGCTGTGTTTCATCAGCAAAGGTTGAAATACTTTTACAATAAGAGCGGCAGGTTGACCAGTTCAGGCGGGAGACCGAAATGCTCGCCCATAAAGCGATCTAGGTTGTCCTTTGTTTCTTTAGAAAGTTTTTCTGCCATGCCTTTGGCGGCGACGTCGCTGACCATCATAGGCATAAAATGGAGCAACATCTGATTGCCACTAAATACGGCAGAAATTTGATACTCTGAGCATTCATCCAGTGGTTTACCAGTGAAGGCACACTCCCCAATCCAGTGATCTAGATCGTAGCCTTCCTTAGCCAAAAGGTTTTGCGCCCGTTGCATCGGTTGTAAAGTCTGATAATGCTCCATCAAGTGCTGACGAGATTCATCGGAAATATATTCCTGCATATCCATCATACAATCCATGCAAACCGCCGCCTCAGTGATGGTGTCGGTAAGATTGAATTCAGAGTGTCGACGAATCGCTTTTTCAACGGTGTACATTACTCCGGGCTCGAGTAGGTAGCGATTGCAGATCAAGCAATGCTCATGCGGAGCGGAGCTAAGATCGTTATAAAATGTTTCGGGTATATCTACGGTTGCATAAGGCAACTGAGGCAATTCTTCTTGGGACATGTCAAAATATTTGTCTCCCTATAAACGCAAAACTAGACTTAGCGTTCGGCGAAGCCGCTAAATTATAAACTACAGCTATCAAGCTCTAAATCATCGGCAAAAAATCGAGCCAGCATATCATAAAGTGCCGGATCATAGGCCGCTAATTCAATCCGAGTATCAACTAGATTATGCTCTCCGTCCGCTGGGTCTGCTTGCCGATTGACGTTAAACCAAGTTTGGACACCTTCGGCAAAGTAGTCTTCAGGGCTCCTTGCTGCAAGTGTATTATCCCAAATCCCGCTCTGCAAAATACGCTCGTATTGGGCATGGAGAGAATCGGGGAAACTAGGCTCGATCAAGGGAATGGCCGTATTGAGCATAGTCAAGGCAAAGGTGCGTACAAAGACGTCTTCACCCTCACTCGGATCGTTGGGAAAGCAGAGAATATTTTCTTCGGGTATAACTACAATGGCGAGGGATTCGTCCCCTACTCGGGAACGCTGATCCTCCTTAAAATTCTGGTCTGCTAACTCAGGGATAGTGTCTAGTGGCTCAATCAAAGCCAAAATGACAATGCGGACGTAGTTATCGATCAAGCGTCGGCGCATTGACTCTTCGCCTGCGACCATGGTCGCCACATTGGCCTTGACCCTGCGGATGGCTTCTTCTGGTATTTCGATACCGGTAAAGATTGGGATGCCATCTGCATCAAGATATTTTTGATAAAAGGGGTCTAAACCAAAGTAGGCCGGAGGACGACTGATTTGATTGAGAATGTCGCCGGTATAAGGTTTACTAGGCTCACGAGGCATATCAGGATCTTCGCAAGCGACTAAACATAGACAAGCTAAGGCTATAAACATGAAAAGCTTTTGCATAAGATTCCGATTAGGTATGAGGCAAACTAACTCAAGTCTGGCTTAAAAGTTTGTCTGCTATCCGGCACCAGACAGGGATTTAGCTAAAAGTGAGGCGTTTACCCTTTGTTTCGAGTAGTGTTTTGGCCTCTTCCCAAGTAGGTAGCGCTGAACCATCTATAGTCAAGGTGACGATTTCCTTGGCGATGCTTTTACTCTTTTTCATCGATTCGAGATGTGCCCCAGAGCGGGCAAAATCTTGTAGCTCTGAGTCGCTCGCCCAAAGGGTCATCGTATAATGCTTGGTCCAAATGCCTTGTTTTTTGTAAGCTGCACAATTGGTGTTCTTGAGTTGACGAGTAATGGCTAAAGCATAACGAGAAAGCGCAAAAAACTTAAAAGGTGATTTCAGTTCTAAGGAAGTAATCGTAATCTTCATGTAAGATGGTGGCTTAGGAAAGGATCGTATAGTTTTATGGTTTCAATTGTTTCAACGCTTTTTGCAAGGCTTGGGTTTCTCTTTGTTTATAATGTCTAGGGGCTTGTAGGATCTCTTCGATTAGGCTTTGGGCGTATTCAGTTTGCCCTTCGTGCAAAGCGATCAGCAGTCGGTTCCAGCGGACTTCTTCTGCAAATACACTATTGGCACTCAGAGGCTGCAAGTTATTGGTTGCTTGGGGCCATTTTTGCTGGGCCATTTGACTAAGGGCCAGAAAAAACTGAGCGTTCTCCGAAGGAATGGTATCCAGAAAAGCACCAAACAGTCGCTCTGCCTCTGCATAATCCTCTGCTCTGTATGCTTTTAGAGCTTGCGAAAACTGATCTTCACTATCACCTCCTTTAGTCAAGCTAGGTGGATTGGGATCAAAAGCCGCCATTGCTAACTGCTGTGGGGTACTAGGAGGAGAAGGACGGAAAATGAGGAAAAGGGTGAGCAGGACCGCAGCAATCGCCCCACCCCAAAAGAGTGGTCTAACAAAGGAACGGATTTGCTTTTGAGTGTCTTCGGTTTCTTCCGCTGCTAAATCGGCCCATTGGGCTTTGAGTTGGGCGCGGGTCTGCTCCTTTTCGATGAGCCTCATAGCGATGATCGCTTCTTGTTGTTCCCGCATCGCGGAACGCAAAGTCGGCTCCTGAGTGAGTCGAGCCTCAAAGCTAATACGCTCGCTATCATCTAGCTCGTCGCCGAGATAGGCTTCTATCCATGCAAAATCGTCTCTAGTTGCTGCCATATCATACTTGCATTAACTGATTGATTTCGATGATCCACTTTTTGTAGCATCTAGACTTTGAAGTCTTGGCTACATCCGCCGAAGCAAATTTTAATTGCTCTGCGATTGCTTTCATGCGTTGGCGCTGGATATAAAACAGCGTCAAGATCTTGCGGCATTTATCGTCTAGCTTCGTCAGGGCAGAACGAGTAGCCGCTAATTTTTGCTGATAAGCGGCTTCGCTTTGCTGCTGGACTTCCTCCCAAACGAGTGGGTCCTTGTCCTGCTGGCTTTCCTGATAAAATGCCTCTCTAATTTCGGTACTATGATTTTGCAGGCGCGCTTTCTTGCGATTTTGTTCCTGCCACATATTCCAGCAAATACGGTAGAGATAAGCCTTAAGGCTCGAAAGCTCGGTCAACTCATCCTTGAGGATTTTGTCCCGCATGACGAGCACTGCTTCGATAAAATAATCCTGGGCCTCCTCAAAGAGGCAGCCAGTATTCTTGACCAATACCTTGGCACAATAGGCCGCGCTATCGGACATGACATCGGCCAAAGCTTGGCTTTCGCCTTTACGGATTCTGGCGATTAGGCCAGCATAAGAAACAGTTTCCATTGTGATCGTAGCAGCAAACTATCCCAAAATAGGCAATTTGTGCTAAAACGATCAGTCCACCAGAATCAATAGCTCTTCTCTGCCTTCGGCCACGCCATCGATTTTGGCTCGGAAACTGAGTTTATACCCACTCAAAGAGGGATTGGGAGCCTGCCATTCGGTCCGAAATTCTCCTCGGCCATTGGTGGGCCCCACGATTACAGTATTGCCAGTGGCAGTAAAAACGCCATCCGCCACGTCCACTTCTACATTGACGTTGGAGACGGGTTTGCCAGTGGCATCGGTTACCAAAAGGTCTATCTCAGTTACCTCCCCTGGTTTCACACTCTGAGGATAGGCCCCGGCCCGTAGCCGTAATATCTGCAGTTGTTCTCGCACTGCTGGCACCTCTTCCTCTATTGTCTCCTGCTTAGCTTCCTCGCCGCAGGCGAGTAAACTGAGCGTTCCCCAAAGGGTGAAAAATATGTACAAATACTTCATGTAATAATTTGATTTTTTGAAGGGCTGATTTGTTGAATTATTGAATTTTCGCAGCCTTAACTCAACAACTCTCTTTATTTCTGGCCCGCAAAGCCCCAGCCAAGGCTCAATTGAGCAATGCCGTATCGGAGATTGGTCTCGCTGAGATAAGAAAAACGTTGATTATACGTAAATCCTGCCTGCAATCCACGGCCTCGTTTGCCATAT
>JBCCQN010000251.1:0-10930 GCA_039024315.1 Bacteroidota bacterium | reverse complement strand
GGAAGCTCGTCCGTGATAACCTACTGGCAAATGCTTCCAGTTGGGCATGAGGGCGTTTTCGGCGCCACGAAACATAGTACCGACATTGGTGGCATGCTCCACACTAGAATAAAAATCGGTATAGTCCCGCACATAAACTGGTATCAACATCTCAACCTGATCTCTCGGATAGAGAACAGCCTCCTGAAACTCAGGGTGATGGGCAAGTTCTGGGCTTTTTTCAGCATTGAAGAGATCGGAAAGACGCTGACGCAAAGCACGCCAAACTGGCTGGCCAAGGGCTAAGAGAGGATTGAGATTTTTACTCAAAAACAGACCTTCGGCTAGCTGTAATTCTTCAAAATAGCCCAACTCATGCAGGGCATCTAAGTCAATGGCATAATCACCAATGGCCGAAGCCATGCGAGGAGCCAATTTATCGGTTTGAAATACGCCAAAGGGCAGATTTTGCAGAGAAAAGTCGCTATCAGCAGATATAGAAAGCCAGGAACGAAGGCGGGGATCGTTAGCAGGAATATTCATAACAGGGGCTTGAAAATTTGTCCTGCAATTTGGGACTGCTTTTCGGGAAAGGCAAGACGGATTTGACAAGGGCTAGCTAAGGGCAAGTGGACCGCTGCGCGGAACGCTTAAGCCCAGTTTAGCCTCCTTGCTCAAAATATTTTAAAATTTTCCGAACCTTATTTCAGAATGATCGTTCTGTAATCATGTATTCGGTTTTGGAACAATCGTTCTTTAACTAAGTCGAATACTTCATAATTCATTAACTCAACAAATCAATCATTATCTATCATGGGAAAATTAGACGGAAAAGTAGCAGTAGTAACCGGTGGAACTAGCGGTATTGGTTATGCGACAGCAGAAGAACTCATCGCCCAAGGCGCCAAAGTATTTATTACCGGTCGCAATCCAGAGACCGTGGCCACGGCCGCAGCGCAATTAGGTGCTACTGGAGTTGCCTCTGACCAAGCAGACTTAGCTCAGATCGATAATCTCGTATCTACAGTAAAAGCCAGCCATGACAAAGTGGACATCCTCTTTATCAATGCGGGTATTGCCGCATTTGCCTCTCTAGAGCAAATCACCGAAGAGCTATTTGACAACATTACTAGCGTCAACTACAAAGGAGCGCTTTTCACCCTGCAAAAATTCTTGCCGCTACTCGGAGAAGGTTCTTCAGTTATCAACCTTTCTTCCGTCAACGCACATGCGGGCATGCCCAACTCAGCTGTTTATGGCTCATCTAAAGCAGCCCTTAACTCCTTGACCAGAGTAGCTGCTTACGAACTAGCAGAGCGAGGTATCAGAGTAAATACCGTTTCACCTGGTCCCGTAAACACCCCCATCTTTAGCAAAATCGGTATGCCTCAAGAAGCCCTCAACGAATTTGCCGGCGCCATGCAGCAGCGTGTTCCCGTCAAAAGATTTGGTGAATCCCCAGACATCGCCAAGCTCGTTAGCTTCCTCGCTTCTGATGATGCATCCTTCATCACCGGCAGTGAGTACGTGATCGACGGTGGTGTCAACCTCAACCCTATCTTGGGGTAGTAAAAAGTACTAAGTAGAGAGTATTAAGTATTTAGTATAATATTAGATCTGCATTTAGGTCTGTGTACTAAATACTTAATACTAACTACTAGACTAAATACTTTTCATTAATTTTGTAAGACAATGGCCAGACCCAGAGCATTTGATGAAACTGTCGCGCTCGAAAAAGCAATGGAGCTTTTTTGGCTACAGGGTTATCATGCCACTAGCTATGGTCAACTCGTAGAGCATATGGGCGTCAATCGCGCCAGTCTTTACAGCACTTTTGGGGATAAGCAGGCCTTGTTTGATAAGGCCGTTAAGCAATACACCTCTCAAAACTTAGCGCAGCTCAAAGCCTTTTTTGAAACCCAAGATTCGGTTATCAAAGGTTTAAAAAAAATGATCGTGCAATCATTGGAGGACGATCTCACCCCAGATGGTCCCAAAGGTTGCTTTGTCGTCAATACCGCCACCGAATTACAGAAAGGCGACGAAGCGACCCTCAAACATCTCTTAAATCACAAAGAATTAGCCGAAGCCGTGATGGCTGATTTTATTCGCTCTGGTCAAGAGCGAGGAAAAATCACGCAAAAGCAATCCGCTCAACAGCTAGCTGAGTACGTTTTTGCCCTCTATGGCGGTCTCAAAGTGATGGTCAAGCTCAAACCAGAGCGCGCTTATCTAACCTCCGTTTTAGAGACCGGCCTAGCGACTTTGGAGGCTTAGCTTTTTGCCTACTGCTGCGCAGAACGTTTACCACTAAAGTTTCCTCGGTGATACTCGGAATGACAAATCGGTATCTCTTTAACTTTGTTCTACTTATTCCTATTTGTGAGCTTGAGCGCAGTCGAAAGGCCTTTAGAGATATTCCTCTGCTGTGCAGAACGCCTAATCTTAGTACGCGAAAAGGCACTGCCTTTTCGCAAGGGATAAGCGTTCCGCGCAGCGGTAATCCCAACGCAGCACAATAAAATGCTATCTTTAAGCATATATACTGTGTATGCGTAACTCATTCATGCTTATCTGTTTGGCATTGCTTCTGGCCTGCGGCGAAAATGTCCAGCAAAAAGAGACGCCCTCGGCCACTCCCGTCGATAAAGTTGACGAGAACCTCGATCTATCCGCTTTACCCAATAAAGCAGCACGAGTATCCATCCCCCTCAAGGCCGAAGAGGCCATCCAAGCCATCAAAAATAAAAATTTACGCGAGCTGGCGCGCATGGTACACCCTGAGATGGGCCTCCACTTTTCCCCTCAGGTAAGTGTCGAAACGAATCATAAAGTATTTAAGGCCAAAGAATTACGCGAATTGTTTCGCGATTCTACGCTTTATACTTGGGGCGTTCAAGACGCCACCGGCGACCCTATCCAATCCACCTTTAATGCATACTATAAACGATATCTGTACGATGTCGATTTTGCAGCGACTGACAGCATTTTTTATAATCAGATCCAGCAACACGGCAATGCCATCAACAATGTAAGCAAAGCCTATCCGGGCTGTGTGGTAGTAGAATACTATATTCCCGGAGTAGAAGCCGAAATGATGGGGATGGATTGGCGCGCGCTCAGACTAGTCTTCGAACCTTACGAAGATGATTGGTATCTTGTGGGCATTGTACACGCCGCCTGGACGAGTTAAACTTCTGCTCTTAAATCACTACCTATTGGTCTAGCTCATCGAGGCTATAGATAATTCGCTTGCCTTTTTCTTTGCCAATCCGGACCATCTCATCGGAGCCTTTGGAGGGGCCGCCGATCCGTAAAATCACATCACATTTACTGATCATCCGGATTGCTACAGGATGAAACATGCTATCCCAAATTTCATCTCCCATTGCCGTAGAGCCTGCGGTTTCGATAAGTGGCAGAGCAAACCATTCCCCCAGTACGGGCAGATGCCCTTTCTGATAGACTTTGAGGGCCATTTGGTTCATGGCTTCGACATTGCGATGGATAAGCACGGGATCGTCATTGGTGCCGGAGCGAAAAGGTCCGGCTACTAAAATCATCAGGACTTCGGTTTCGTTTTGCATCTTTTGGTCAATAGGTGTGAGAAAAAAAACTGCAAGGAAGGTCTCATAAAAAAGGGGGAAGCGAAAGAGAAAAATTAGGCCCCCAAAAAAAATCTCATGTAGAGTAAGGGTAGCGTTCCGCGCAGCGTGTCACCAAAGCGAAAGCACTCCTCAAGGAGTCAAAGTACACCAATCTAAATCCCTCATGTTATGAAATCTTTTTGCCTTCGTGCATTGGGCTTTTTCTTTGTGTTGGGCCTATTGCAAAGCACGAGTTTGCAGGCACAGCATCTCAGCCTAACCACCCACACCAATTATGTACCACGTGTAATCGACCTCAGCGGTGAAAATTTATCCGGCCAGGATCTACAGACCTTAGGTCTTGATCTTCGCTTTTTCAGAAATGAAAAATGGGCTTTTCGCTTTGGGGTTGTGATGCAAGGTCAGCAGGTTTACAATGCTTTCAGCGATGATTATTATTATACTGCTGGCAGACATGACGGCTTTGATGGTGATGGCGTCGATGACTGGCGTGGTCAGTTTCCTAATCTAGATGATGATGATTGGGACGATTGGGATGATCACTATTATGACTGCCCCGAATTTGATTACGAGCGTTTTGCTGAGGATTTTGATTTGATGGCAGAGATCGGGATTGAGCGCCACTTCTTTATGCTTGATAAGAAGTTGGATATCTATCCTGGTGTTTACTTGCCAATCAACATTGGTCGTGAGACGGATTTCCGTACGGCTCTTTCCACTGAAGAGTTGTTGTCCAATGCAGGAGCTGTCCTAGGGGCGAATGTACGTTTACTGCGTATTTTCCGTCTGGGAGTCGAGCTAGATGCTAGTTTTCAACAAGCGAGCAATGGCATTTCCGAAAGCTTCCAAGCTGGTAGCATTGAGCCATTTAGAGCGATTCCTTACCAGACGTCGATCACTTTTGGTATGTCCTTTTAGGCTTGTTTCAAAGTTTCCGGACGGAACTACCATTCTCATTTCTAGGCGTATCACTTACATCTGACGCAGCGCCTAGGGAGAGAGTTTGATTTTCCGCTTCGCGGAACGCTAAAAATTTGTGCGAACGCAGTGCTTAGGCTGCGTTCGCACCTTTTTGTTTACAAAACAAGCTGTAAAGTTGTTCAGCTAACCCTAATTTCCATGCTGATCTATTATTTTTTGCTACCTTAACTTATTGAAAGTTATAACAGCCAAAAATTAGCCCATGTCAAATATCGATTGGAGCCTCATTGTCGAGACCATTCGTGCCGAGCGTTGTGTGTTGTTTCTGGGGCCGGGAGTGATGGTGACCGAAAACCAAAAAAACTTCTGGGCAGAGATGGTAGAGGAGCTTAATATCGACGAAGGAAAAGATATTGAGTACTTTGAGCACGACAATCTGTTCATGTACAAAGATCCGATCCAACGGACACGTACTTATTTCAAGATCAAGGCTTTTTACAGAGAGCAGACCGATCGTCTGCAAAAGGAGCTATTTGAAAAGCTCTCCCTCATCAAATTCAATCTGATCGTTTCTATCTCCCCAGATCATTTCTTGAGCGATATCATGAAAGCGGCCGAAATGCCGCACAAGTTTGATTTTTACAACAAAACGGTCAATCCCAAACCGATCAAGGCGCCTACTAGCAGCGAGCCCTTGATTTACAATCTTTTTGGCTCAATCGAAGAGGAGCAATCCCTGATCTTGACTCACAATGATCTCTATGACTTTCTCTTTGCGATCTTGGGCGATCACCGCTTGCCCGACCAATTGCAAAACTCCCTGCAAAGTGCGGCTAACTATATCTTCTTAGGCTTCAATTTTGATAAATGGTATATGCAGTTGCTCCTGCGGCTGCTCAATCTCCATGATGAGAAATACAGTTTTGACCGCTACGCTTCCAACTTGCCATTGGCGGAGCAAGCCAAAACCTTTTTTCAGCAGCAATTTCGTATCAACTTCGTTGATGAAAATCTCAAGGGCTTTGTCGAAACTTTGTTTGAAAAATGTAAGGAGGGAGGCGTGATTCGAGAGGAAGAGGACGCCAGTGAAATTCCTATTGACGAGCGGATCGAAAAGTTATTGGTGGACGAGCGCTACGAAGATGCCATGGGTATCATGAACGGCTTTTTTGAAGAAAAAGGAGAAGAAGATCTCGCAAGTGATATTCTCCTGCTACAAAGCCGCTACAAACGTCTGCAAAGAAAGATCACCCAAGAGGTCATCAATGCTGAAGACGCCAATGTCGAATCGCAGAAAATCAATCTAGCCCTGCTCGAAATCAATAAAGAAGTCAAAGAACTCCAAACTGCTTAATCCGCCCTCATGGCTGACAATAAACTCTTTCGCTACCCCGGCCTAAAACCTTTTTCGGTCAAAGAAAGCTCCATCTTTTTTGGTCGTGGCTCTGATGTTACGGCCCTCGAAAAAAGTATCCAGCTAGACAAACAATTGGTCCTTTACTCCAAGTCTGGTTTGGGCAAGAGTTCACTGCTCAATGCGGGTCTCACTCCCCGCCTCCAAAAGAAAAAGGACCTGCTACCGTTTCGGGTTCGTTTTAGTGCTCATCGCAAAGGAGACTCTATCAGTTTACTCGAAACCGTCAAAAATCGTCTCTGGCAAGAGGTGGGGGAAAGTTATGATATGGCAGGAATCACGGCTGCTGCTGACACGCTTTGGTATCAATTCAAAAAAGCACAGTGTAGTCTCCAGAATGATCCAACTTTCATCCTTGTATTTGATCAGTTTGAGGAAGCCTTTACCTATCCAAGTCGGGAACTTGATCGGTTTAAGACACAACTGGCCAACCTGCTCAACAACTCCATGCCCAAAGCTTTCTTAGACGCTTTGGAGGCTAAAGCCGACAGCATCAAAGACGAAGACCTGCGGGCTTTTTATCAGCCACTCAAGGTAAAAGCGATTTACGCTATTCGTTCAGACAAAATCAGCCTGATCGATGAACTTAAGGATGTTTTACCGGATATATTGAGTCATACCTACCGCTTGTTGGCGCTCAATCGTGATCAAGCAGAGGATGCCATCCTCAACCCTGCCTATCAAAAAGGGGAGGAGTTTGCGTCTCCGCGTTTTGATTTTACGGATGAAGCTTTAGATGCGATCCTCGACTTTCTCACCAAAGGCAATGAGCAACAAGTGGAGTCATTTCAGCTGCAGATCATCTGTCAATTTGTAGAGAATATTGTCATAGAGCAGGGTAAGACGATGATCGAACGCGCCGATCTCGGCGAGATCTCTCATATTTTTGAAAATTATTACGAAAGCCTCATCGGGCGTATCTCCCAAAAAGAGGATCAGCTCAAAGCACGTTCCTTTATCGAAGAAGGCTTGATCCTAGAAGCTGATGAGATCAGATTGAGTCTGCACGAAGGGCAGATAGAAAGAGATTTTGGGATCAGCCCTGACTTACTCGATCAATTGGAGGAAACCCGTCTGATAAGAGGCGAACCTAGTCCAAGAGGAGGGCAAATCTACGAGTTGAGTCACGATACCTTGATCAAACCCATCCTAAGAGCTAAGCAGCGTCGCATGGAGGATGAGGCTCGTAAAGAAGAAGAAGCGGCCAGAGCGGCCAAAGAAACGGCCCGCCGCGAGTTAAATGAGCGCCAGCAAAGACGAATTATTTTTTATTCTCTAGGGGCGATCCTGTTGATATTTGTCGGCAATTTTGGCTTTTCTTGGTATCGTGGGCTCAAGGATGGTGAGCGCTTGACAGAACGCCTTATTGCTCAACAAGACTCTCTCCGCCATGTAGTGGATAGCCTAGTAGAGATGGGAGCTACCCCAGAGGATATCCAAGCTCAACTCCAAAAGCCTCTACCTGAAGAAAAGCTACAATCCGATCCTCGTATTGCTGAGCTTGTGGACAATCTCTACGAATATCATGATCAACCCCAAGGGCGTAGCTTTTTGGCGGCCAAGGAAGAGCTATTGACCTATAAAAATGATGAGGTGCTGATCCGTGATGTGATCTACGCTGCTCAAGTCGAAAAACGCTACCAACTCAACAAGCCTAGTACTTGGTTAGTGGTCAGTGCTATCGAGCAGGTTGACCCCAGTATATTGCGGCAAGAGGCCACCTTAGTTCTTGATTATCTCAAAAAGGTCTATCCCAATGTCGGAGATAAAACTAAGCGGGATATTGACCAAATTAGGGCGCGAATCAATCCTGATGCTAAATCTATCAGGAAGCAAACTCCCAATCGAGCGCCAGATACTAGCTCTCAACCCGTCAGTCCGCCAGACACGAGCAATGCTTCGGCCGCCATTGAACCGCAAGAGGGAGCTGGAGATGATAGTGTGCGAGTAGAGGTGCCAGTGGAGGAAGTCCCTGATGCAGACTCGACGGCTTCTGGTATCCAGTAGCCAGAGCTAAGCGTTCCGCGCAGCGGTAAGCAAAAGTACAACAGCAAAATACTCAAGGTAGCTTGAGCGAAGTCCAGAGGTCTCTATTACTTCTGCCTGCTTCGCAGAACGCCCTATCTCAATTATCAGCTTTGAACTTTAAGCTTAAAAGCTCGTCCTTTAGAAAAATCAGATTTATGACTGCCAAACTGTTTTCGCTTTTGATGGGGCTAAGCTGCATGTGTATCCTCAGTACTCAGGCCCAAGATCTTGACACTCTAGTCGATGTTGGCGGCTATGATCTTCATTTTGTGATTTGGGAAGGAGAAGGCATGCCCATTTTACTGGCGGCTGGTGGAGGCAATGACGCCACTGTTTGGACTCGGACCGATTTTGTCGAGCAATTACAGCGCATCACCCAGACCACCATCATCACTTATGACCGATCTGGTTTTGGGCAGAGCGAGTATGATCCTAAGCTAGCTGATGATCAAAAATCCTTGATTGATTATGGGGTGCGGGATCTCGAAATAGGGCTTACTAAGTTGGGTTATGATCGCGATCTGATTTTTGTGGGCCATTCATATGGGGGCTTTTACGCGGCTCTTTTTGCGCATCAGTATCCCGAGCGAGTCCAAGGCATGGTGTTGATAGATGCCAATCATATTTGCTACTATAGCGAGGAATATGTAGAGGGGCTCAAAGAGGAATGGACAGAGGCTTGGTTTGCTAATATTAGAAATATCAGTGAGCCAGTTTATTTCGAATGTTTATCGTTTTTTGAGACGATCGAGCACATGAGAGGCATTGAAATCGATCCCGAGATGCCTGTGATTGACCTAGTAGCCGAAGATCCCCCTTTTGATTCTCTCAATGATGTCAGTTGGCGCGATTGTCACGCAGATTTTGTGGCAGCTTCGCCGCAGCGAGAGGGAATTTTGGCAGCGGATTGTGATCATTATCTCCATTTTGATAATCCGAGTTTGACCATCAATGCGATCACCAAGATTTTTGCGCAAGTCGATGGGTCTGTGGATCAAGCGGCTATTTTAGAACGAAGTCTGGCCTACAATCTGCAAAGCGCCAATCAATACCGAGAGCAGGAATACGATTACTGGCACTCCGAGCAGGACTTCAATGGCTGGGGTTATCGTTTGCTCAATGAAGAAGAGTTAGCGCAAGCGATCGCCGTTTTTGCCTTAAATACGGCACTTTTTCCACAATCAGCCAATGCTTGGGATAGTTATGGAGAGGCTTTACTCTTGGCGGGAAGGGAGACAGAAGCCATCGAGATGTATCAAAAATCGCTTGCCCTCAATCCCAATAATCAAAACGCTAGGGAGATACTAGAGCGTCTCAAAAAGAAGTAGAAATTCGTTTGTTTGAGAAGACTAATAAGAGGCGAGGTGGCGTTTTTATCTAATCTAGCTTTACAGTGAAGAGTACTTAGACAATAGTATTCAGTATTAAGACCTAGGAAAAAGGGTCTATACGGTCCAGCAAGACCTTTTTTATGTACTAAATACTCCCAAAAGCTTTCGGGATACTTGCTACTCTGTACTTAAATACTTTTGTCTGAGTACTTGAAAATCGAAATAGCGCCAAGACCTTGGTGAAAAACTAGTGCAAAGCTAGTGCAAATCCCCATTAACTGAGTCCAAAAAGGGCTAATCCGTCAACTGAGTCCAGTTTTTTGCAAACTGGCTCCAAGGGATCTTTTTGTAATCCTGAGATGTTTGTGAGGTAAGCAAAACGCACCATTTAACATCACAAGATTATGATAAAGCAAAAAATGAAAACGCTAGCCTACGCAAGGGCTACCTAAGTAAGCACTGCTAGTTGCAACTCACATTTTCCTAATCACACTTTTAAAATCTAAAATCATGAAAAAGCTAATATTTCTTCTTCTCGCCCTTTTACCTCTTTTTTCTCTGGCCAATACCGCTTCACAAGTAACATCCATCTCTGAAGTCGAACCCAAAGTTTGGGTCTATAACCCCCAAGGGGAACTAATCGCCAAAGGTTTATTAGTGGAAATAAAAGAAGAGAGTGTCACGATACTGCTCAAGCGCTCCTGGCAGAAACGTCTCCATCTTGACGAAGCCTATTACGAGATGCCAGTCAACCAAATCGGCCATATCAAGGTCTTGGACAATCCTGATCGTAAAAAGCTTCTCGCTCGTAATGTCGCCGCTAATTATGTAGGCGGTTTTAGTGGAGGAGGACTCGCTGGGCTCGCCTATGCGATCTATGGCAATCATTCGCTATGGGCATTTGCGCCCCTTGCTTATCCGCCGGTTTTTGCTATCGTGATTGGTTCAGCCTGCATTGTTTCAGGACTCCTCTACATAACCTATAAAATCCGCAAGGGCAAGGTCAACGAATATGATGCATCAGAAATTACGCCTCAGATCTTAGACTAATTCCGGCCCTCTTACAAACACTGCATCCCTCAGTACAAGCAAACACAAATCACCTTTCAGACAAAAAAATCTATAATCATGAAAACTATCTTTTTGTATATCACCTTATTGCTTCCCGCTTTTCTCCAAGCCGCACAATCAGGCCCTACTGAGGGCCCAATAAAATCGCCTGATTATCGCCTTTGGATATATGACAATGCTGGTGAACTCATCGGACAAGGTTTATATCGCTCTCATACAGACGCAAGTTTGCTTATCTACGATACGCAAAAGCTGTCTAATCGCAAATGGCATAATCTGGAACAAAAGGAAATCCCTCTCAATCAAATTGGCTATATCGAATACCGAGCGCTCGATGAAATGGAGAAGTCCGGAAAAAGAGGGGCGAGAGTTGCCTTCTTGGTGGGAGTGATCAGTTCTGCAGCTTTTGTGACCGTTGGTTTATTGCCTATCAACGAGGCCCAAGCTTCTTGGTTGGTTCCCGGCCTTTATGTCGCGGCGATAGGTACAGTAACGGTTGCTCTGCCCATCACCCTAGCTATCTACTTTTACAAGCTCAACGCCCGTAAATTTCGTCAAAAGATCCATAAAAAAGCTGG
>JBCCQN010000250.1:0-10990 GCA_039024315.1 Bacteroidota bacterium | reverse complement strand
TTGCGAAGTCCTGCTCCTTCCTGCGGAGAACGCTCAATCAATTTTTCTATCACCGCCAGTATAAAATAGACCAGATAGTACTGAAACATGTTGCCAAAAGGGATGTCGCCTTTTTGGATCAGCTTACAGGCCTTCTGCACCACTGGTCCAAACTTATCCAAATCAGCCCCTTTGAGATCATGAAACCAAAGTTGCAGCGCTCCCGGCACCAACAATTGGGCGGTGAGATCGTCGCTTTCTAAGGCTTGCAGACATAGGTAAACCAAGTCATCGACATTGCTTGGCATGGAGAAGGCTCGGCTAGGATCAAGTGGGGTAACTACCTCTCCCCAATCTATTTCTTCTTCGATCGTAGCTACTGATTTTTCATGCAGAAATGGCTGCAAGGTCTCCTTAGTAGCGCTCAGCATCGAATCCTGCAGCAAGGCAAGTTGCCCTTGCAAAGCCGGATGAGAAGGGTCAGCATATTTGACCAAAAAGTCTGCTCCTTGTGCTTGAAGCTTTGCGTCTTGGAGCAAAAAAAGCATGGCAAGATGCTCTGACATCTGAAGCTGTAATTTGGGAGCAGTGGGAGCGAGCCTTTGGTAGAGACCGAGGGCTGCCTTGACCACTGCCTTGGTTTCAGATTGTAGATGCGGAGCCACTGCTGCTACTACATCTTGAGTTTGAAAATCTGGCTCCTTTACCAGTTTTTTGAGCTGGTTGATGGCAATACGCACTACTTTTGCTTGGGGACAAACTAAGCATTGGATGAGCTCTGCTTGGAGGGCCTGTAACTCCTCCTGATTAGGCTGGAGATAGACAAAGAGATCAATAAACCAATTGGTCAAGGGCTTGATGAACTGACGGAGCGTTGCGCGAAGCGACTCCTTTAAAATCTCTAGTCGATCCAGATGACCTTCTGTGATCAAATAGGCGATGCTATACTTCCACTTAGCGGGCTGAGGGTCTATATCATGGACATCATAGCTTTCTACACGATGGATTTCAGAAGGAAACTGGAAAAGATGCCCGATGTGTCGTTGGGTGGTTTGCGGATAGCGTAGTAGCTTTTGAGGATCGAAAGAGCGCTTATTGTTTCGTCCTTCTTGGTGGTGCTTAAACAAATACTGTGGGAGGAATTTGACCACTGTCTCGCCCGAGGCGTAATAAGTACCAGCCATTTCTAATTGCATCAGCCAATCATAGGAGATCGCATAAATCGCCCGGAAATTGATCATATAGCGGTCTAGCCAGTCCGGTGCCCAACGCTTGAGTAAGGGATGCATTTTTTGGAAAAGGGCAAAACGAGCTTTTTCATACTCGCTAAGAGTAAAACAAAATAAGCCTGCTGTATGCAGCACCAACATCCTTTGGTCGCTGCCAAAACGATTATGCCACCACCAATCATTTACTTGCCACGCCTTCATTTGCGCTTTGACTAGAGGCGCTAGTTTCCTGCGTTCTCCGGAGGAGAGCACAATAAAAAAACCAATCAAAGCCTCTTGGTCTTCCGCCTCAAACAAGGCTTTGAGCTGGGGCTCTTGCTTATCCATTGAGCAGTTTTTTGACGGCCAAAATATGCTTGCAAGGGCCTCTTTCGCCTTGATGACGGCTAAACCAAGTACAGGTACAGCGGGCTCGTTCTGCTTCAATGATGACCGTATGCTTGACGTCCGTACCGGCGACTCTGGCTTCTATTTTTGCAGCGCTTCGCGCAACGATTTCGACCTTGCCCTCAGCTACGAGTTTCTCAGCATTTTTCATGCGCGGATTGAGACGAAGGATTCGATCCAGTTTGAAGGGTAAGCGGCGGTAGAAATAAGCGTTATCATGCAGATCAAAACCTAATAGCCCCATGGCTGCCAGCCTGCCCGTCAACTGAGAAAGCTGCGCCTCATTGAGGTTTTCATCTATCGCCAACAAAGTCGGGTTAAAGGTCTGGTTGGCATAGCTATACTGATCAAGTCTTTCGATCCAAGTCTGGGGTACATCGGCGACTAATGATTCTAAGGCCGCGCCTTCTCCCGAAAATCCCCGCCAAGTCTCTCTGGACAGGGACATCGTAAAGCGGACAGCACCAAAAGAAAGCACCCAAGTAGTGGCCTGCATCTCTGGCTGCGCATATACTTCTAAAGATTGAGCCAAGGGCAAAAGGGGTTCTAATAATCGTAAGCGATGTACCCCGCCTACACAAACCGCTTTTGCTTGCTTCATGGGCGAAAACAAAGGCCGACTGCCTCGCTGACTGAGATAGTAATCTTGTTTGGGATTGCCCTTGGGGAGACTCCTAAACAATTGCTGGGCCTGCACTCGATTGAAGCGAAAAAAAGGCTCGGTTTGCGCCAAGAAAATCTGTACCGTCGTCAGACCTTTGATCCACTTAGTGGGCAAGGGCACCTTACGTTCGATCACTTTTTGACCCTCTTGCTCTAGGCTGACTTCTTTTTCTCCCACCGAAAGTACTACGGATTGTTTCGGACGGATGCGGGCGAGGGCATTGAGCATGGGGGCATTGAAGTCCACATTGGTAGTGCCGGCGGCAGGAAATTCGCCATCCTGCGCGGCTGCTAATACATCAACTCGCCCATAGACCCCCGCACAATGCGAAAAGCCCTCAAAGCGTAAAGTCTTATTACCTGCGGTTACAATCGGGTCTTTGAGCATCGCAAGCTGAAAGGGCGATAAATTGAAGCTAGATTGGACGATTTTGCTTAGGGTCAGAAGACATCTAGCGGTGATAAAAGCTTCGTTGAGTCGCCCCCAAAAGAAGCAACTCGCCTCGGGCTTGGCAATTTCGCTGTATTGAGAAAGGAAGAGTTGTTCGTTGCCGCCTGCCTGCCTGAGCTGAGAGGGGCGGGCATACTGATACGTTATGCTTTCGGACATGGATGGTGCTTTGTCCTGACAAGTTAAAAAGCTTTGGCTGGCGGCACAATATTTTGTGCCGCCATAATATTCGAATAAGCGTTCCGCGCAGCGGCTAGTCTAATACTGATGGAAAGCCTGCGAAACAAAATGCAGCACCTCAGGCAAGGATTCTCGCCAATAGGTCCAATTGTGGGCCCCATCGCGAATACGAAACTCATGGGGTACTTCCTTTCTACGTAGCGCAATGTGCACCATCGAGTTGCCTTCGTACAAAAAGTCGTCGTCCCCGCAGTCGATATACCAGCGTACAGAACGTAGTTCTTCGGCCGAAGCAGCCTCGATCAAAGGCAAAACTGCATAGCGGTTGTAGTATTTCTCCAAGTCCTCTTTATTCGCCCCAGCAAGGTTCCAGAAACGACGAAAGCCTTCCATTTCGCCTATATTCACTGGGCCACAACTCGCGCTGAGTGGACAAGCCGAAGAAAACATATCTGGGCGGTGCAAAGCATAGATAAAGGAGCCACCGCCGCCCATCGAAAGGCCTGCTACCGCTCTAAAACGCTTTTGTGCCTTGATGCGATAGGTAGATTCTACGTGAGGGATGAACTCATCAAAAAAGAAATCCTCATAGCGCCATTCGTCCTTGTAATCGTTAAAATAACCCATCACTTCAGTATCCGCATCGGGCATCACGATGATCATAGGGGTAGCTTTACCTTCACGGATGGCTTTGTCGGTAATGTGGAGGACTTCGCCAAATTGTACCCAGCCGGTGTGATCGTCGGTAGCACCATGCAGCAGATACAGTACCGGATAAGCGCGCTCGGAAGTCTCATAATCCGGTGGCAGATAGATCGCATAATTGCGTTCGCTTTTGAGAATTTTGCTGGTCAGGCTGAGATTGTCATGCACCTTGCCGCTCTGACTCCAGCCCAGCAAAGGCAAAATCACACAAAATAAGTAGGTAGTCCAGAGTTTCATAGGGATATTGTTTTAAGGAATTTCTGGTGAATTTGGGATAATTCCAACTACTCTGCATTTCGATCTCGACTGCGCATTGGGAGGATGTTAAGGCTTAGCGCTGCGCGGAACGCTTGTTTTTGTGGTGCGGCATGCATGCCGCATCCAAGAGATGAGCGTTCTGCGAAGCAGCTATCCTCACTCTGAGTCTGCTAAAAGCTATCTACGTTTGACCGCCTGCTTCAGTGCAAAAAGCCCTAGGGTTCGCTCCAGCGGCCCCAACTCAAAATCTCCATTTTCGACCATTTTATTGATCTTAGGAATCAGCCGAGCCAGTTTACGACCATAAGGCTTGGTCAGGCTACGACCGACGAGTGCCATTCTCTGTGCGCTATTGAGCGATTTTAGGTATTCCTCCAATTGATCGGTAAGTAGTACGATTTCGTCCTGATTTTTCTTGGTAAAACGCTGCAAATAGCGCACGGTACGGATCGGGCTCTCAAAATTGGTGGCTTCATCCAAGGCGGTCGCTACGACCGTAGCAAAGCCATCGAACTTCTTTTGTGAGTCCGTTTCTACATTGGCGAGTCGGTCCAATTCGGTCCGGTGTGCCCGTAATTGTTTGCTGGCAGTGCAGCTACTGAGCAGGATTAGGCTCAGCAGTAAAGACGTTAGCGTCAAATGCTTCATCATCAATGATATTTAGTTTAGTATGGAATAAAGTTTAGCGCATCATTTATTATATTTGCACTCTCATTTTTAAATCGGTCGCAATCACATGTCCAAACCGTACAAGCAGTACGACAAGCTCTCTTTGCCAGCCATAGATCAGGAAGTCCTGCAATGGTGGGAAAAAGAAGATACCTTCAAGCAAAGCGTTAGTTCGCGTGAAGGCCAGCCTACTTTCACCTTTTATGAGGGGCCGCCTTCGGCGAACGGTAAGCCGGGGATTCACCACGTGATTGCCCGTACTATTAAAGACTTGGTTTGTCGCTATAAGACACTTCAAGGCTATCAGGTCAAACGTAAAGGCGGCTGGGATACGCACGGCCTTCCCGTCGAACTAAAAGTCGAAAAGCGACTCGGCATTACCAAAGAAGACATCGGCAAAACCATTTCTATCAAAGAGTACAACGCCGAATGCCGCAAGGATGTCTTGATGTACAAAGATCTTTGGGACGACCTCACCCGCAAAATGGGTTATTGGGTTGACTTGGATAATCCCTACGTCACTTTTGAGAACAATTACATCGAGTCTGTATGGAATCTTCTCAAGCGACTTTGGGACAAAGACCTCATTTACAAGGGCTTTACCATCCAGCCTTATTCTCCAGCGGCCGGTACCGGACTGAGTTCTCACGAGCTCAATATGCCTGGCACCTACAAAGACATCAAGGATACCTCCATGGTGGCACAGTTCCTCGTAGAGGGAAGCACAGACGAGTACTTTCTCGCCTGGACGACCACCCCATGGACCCTGCCTAGCAATACCGCTCTGGCCGTCGGTAAGAACATTACTTACCTCAAAGTTAGAACTTTCAATCCTTATACTTTCAAGCCCCAGACAGTGGTCCTCGCTGAGGAACGCTTGAACTATTATTTCCCTGAAAAGAATGCTGAGCTCAAATTAGCAGACTATCAGGAAGGGGATAAGCAAATCCCATTTGAAGTGCTCAGCAAGCACAAAGGCAGCGAACTTGCCGGTACGCGCTATGAGCAACTAATGGATTATGTCACGCCAGAAGGAGATCCTTTCCGCGTGATCGTGGGGGATTTTGTTTCTACCGAAGACGGTACCGGTATCGTGCATATCGCGCCTACTTTTGGTTCGGATGACTTTATCGTCGCCTCTCAAAACAATATCCCGGCCCTCTTGGTGCCTTATGAGGATGGCAGTATGGGCCCCTTGGTGGATCGCCAAGGCCGCTTTACTAAGGAGGTTACGGACTTCGCGGGACGCTATGTCAAGGACTACGGTCAAATAGAAGATCGCAGCGTTGATGTAGATATCGCCATCAAACTAAAGACCGAAAATAAGGCCTTTGACGTGCGCAAGTACGAGCACAGCTACCCACATTGCTGGCGTACGGATCGTCCGGTGCTTTATTATCCACTCGATAGCTGGTTTATCCGTACCACTGCGGCCAAAGACCGCTTGATCGAGCTCAATAAAACTATCAACTGGAAGCCTGCTTCGACTGGTACTGGTCGTTTTGGCAATTGGCTAGAAAATCTCGTTGACTGGAACCTCTCTCGTTCTCGCTATTGGGGTGTGCCTTTGCCGGTATGGTCCACTGAGGACAAGCAGGAGCGTAAGTGCATCGGCTCAGTCGCCGAACTACGGACCGAGGCCGAAAAGGCCGTAGCCGCGGGTGTCATGCCACAGGCAAGGATGGATGCGTTCTTCGCAGAACTAGATCTACACAAGCCAGGTGTCGATGATCTTACCCTCGTCAGCGAAAGTGGTAAGCCGATGACCCGCGAGACCGATCTGATTGATGTTTGGTTTGATTCGGGTTCTATGCCTTTTGCCCAGTGGCACTACCCCTTCGAAAATCAAGACGAATTCAAATCTGCCTTCCCCGCTGACTTTATTTCAGAAGGGGTTGACCAGACTCGTGGTTGGTTCTTTACCCTCCATGCCATAGCGGTAATGCTAGAAGATAGCGTTGCCTTTAAAAACGTCATCTCAACCGGTCTCTTACTTGATAAGGACGGTCGTAAGATGTCTAAGCGCATCGGTAATGTAGTAGATCCCTTCTCTACGATCTCCACTTATGGGGCTGATGCGACCCGTTGGTATATGATCGCCAACTCCCCGCCATGGGAAAACCTACGTTTTGACCTCAAAGGGGTGCAGGAGGTGCAGCGTAAGTATTTTGGCACTTTGTTCAATACTTACAACTTCTTTGCGCTTTACGCCAACATTGCAGGCTATGAATATGGCGAAGCTAGCGATCCCAAATCACGCTCAGAACTAGATCAGTGGATCTTGTCCGTCAAGAACTCTCTGATCCAAGACGTGGCTGAGTATATGGATGATTATGATCCGACTCGGGCCGTGAGAGCGATAGACTATTTTGTCAATGAGCAGCTTTCAAACTGGTTCGTTCGACTCAGTCGCCGCAGCTTTTGGGATGGGGATGCGAAGGTCTTTGATACGCTTTATGAGTGTTTAGAGACGGTTTCTGTCTTGATGAGCCCTTTCGCTCCTTTCTTTGCGGAGAAGCTATATCGTGATTTAACAGGAGGTAAAAAGCTTGCGAGCGTACATGTTGAACGTTATCCGAAGGCTAATACCGACTTGATCGACAAAACGGCTGAGGCTCGGATGGATATGGCTCAGAAAGTTACCTCTTTGATCCTCAGTATCCGTCGTAAAGAGAAGATGAAAGTCCGCCAACCGCTTGCCAAGGCAATGGTTGCAATCATGGATACTCAATTAGCTGGACAATTCGACAATGTAAAAAATATCATCTCTAAAGAAGTAAATATTCAAGAAATTGAGTATATTCGGGAGGATAATTCGATCCTGGTTAAGAAAATTAAGCCAAACTTCCGCGCTTTGGGGCCAAAGGTAGGACCGCTGATCAAAGAGATCGGCCCTGCTTTAGCTAAGTTTAGCCAGGAAGATATCAAATCATTGGAGAAAGAAGGGAAATTTGAGCTTAGTCTTTCCAATGGTGGGTTTGAGATCGAATTAGCGGATGTTGAAATATTGAGCGAAGATATTCCGGGCTGGTCAGTTGCCTCTGATGGGGTATTTACGGTGGCCTTGGATGTTACCCTGACCGAAGCTTTGGAGCAAGAAGGCATCGCGCGAGAATTTGTCAATCGAATCCAAAATCTCCGCAAAAACAACGGCTTTGAAGTTACGGATCGCATCAACATCAAGATTTCTTCGGCTGCTTGGGACAATGCAGTTAATGCATATGCAGACTATATCTGCAAGGAAACCCTAGGGGAAAGTCTCGCGTTAGCTGAGATATCAGAGGGCGAAGAGATTGATATCAATGGCACTACTGGAAAGATTTCGCTTGCGCGGATCTAAACTAATAACACTAATACACTACTATTGTAAGTTCTCGTTTCCTCACTTTGACCTAAACTTAAATGGACACATTGTATGGAAAGTAACAAAGAAAAACAGTTCTACTCTAAAAAAGAGCTCGCCGAGTTTAAGGTGATTATCCAAAAGAAACTCGAAGAGTCTCAAAATGAATATAAACGTCTAGCGACTTCTTTGAAGGAGTTAGGTGGCAGCTCTGCGGATAGCCTCAACTTTACGGAGTATGGCAACGAAAGCCGCGAAAAGGAGCAAGTAGAAATCTTGATGGCGCGTCAGGAAAAATTCAGTGATAAACTTGAAAAAGCCCTGATTCGTATCGAAAATGGTAGCTATGGTATTTGCCGTATTAGCGGAGATCGTATCCCTGCGGATCGTTTACGTGTGGTACCTCATGCTACGACCACTGTGGCTGCGAAAATGAATCGTACCCAGGCCAAACGATAACCAACCAGAACCCGAATTTACCCTACAGGCTTTGAAGGCGAGAAAGTATTTTTTGATTGCATTCGCAGTAGTACTGCTGGATCAACTCACCAAATTGTATATCAAGCTGAACTTTGAGTACCGAGAAGCGGTTTCCGTGATCGGTGATTTTTTCAAAATTCAGTTTATCGAAAACAAAGGGGCCGCCTTTGGCCTCACTGTATCCAAAATCGTCAACTCTTTGGGCGGAAATATGTCCGATGAAACGGGCAAATTGATTCTCTCTCTTTTTTCTATTGGCGCGGTGGTAGTGATTGGCGTAGTCGTCTATCGACTGGCGAGTCATCGTTCTCCCTTGCCTTGGTTTGTGGCCTTGATTTTTGGCGGTGCCTTGGGTAATATAATTGACCGCACCTTTTACGGAATGTGGTTCTCGGATATCAACAACTACGCTGGAGGGCTTTTTCACGGGAGAGTAGTGGACTTTCTCTATCTCGATATCTGGGAAGGAACTGTCGCTGAATGGGTGCCTCTTTTTGGGGGATCTTACACCTCTCTTTGGCCGATTTTCAATGTTGCGGACGCTGCTATTTCTATCGGTATAGTGGCAATTCTGTTTTTTCAAGGTCGCTTTTTTAAGATGGATGAGGAAGCTCGCCAAGCAGAAACTATCACGAGTGCGACTGGAGCTACCCCTACTAAGCCTTCTCCCAAAGAGGATAAGGATACCAAAGCAGAAAGCGCCAATTGGGAGTTACCTCAAAATGAGGTTGACGCTAGCGCAAAAACAGAATAAATAGGCAGCTTTACTCAACAAAAGACAACATATATCGGTTGTCCTATCGATAAAATTGCCTAACTTCAAACTCAATTCGAAAGCTAGATTTCCATGGATTGGAAAAATTATCAGAAGTTAATTATACCTGATATTCCTAATCTGCACGATATCGCAGTTTATGAAAAGGAATACAACGGTTACGAAACCCTACGGCAAGTCCTAACTGATAAGAAATGGGACCGAAAATCTGTCGTTGAAGAAGTCAAAAAAGCCAATATCCGTGGACGCGGTGGGGCAGGCTTTAATGCGGGTTTGAAATGGTCTTTCATGCCTCCTAAGCAAGAAGGGGTACCTCGTTACCTCGCCTGTAATGGAGATGAATCAGAGCCAGGTACGCACAAAGACCGTCGAATTTTTGAATACAATCCTCATCTCTTCATTGAGGGGGCTTTGATTGCTTGTTATGCCATGGAAATGGATGCGGCTTATTGCTACATCCGTGGTGAGTATGCAGACTGGATTGACATGATGCAGGAAGCTGTTGACCAAGCATACGCCAAAGGCTACGCTGGTGATAATATCATGGGTACAGGCATTAGCATTCACTTCTACGTTCACAAAGGGGCCGGTGCCTACATTTGTGGCGAAGAGACTTCTCTCATGGAGTCATTGGAAGGCAAGCGTGCATATCCACGTTCTAAGCCCCCATTCCCCGCTCAGTACGGACTATGGGGCAAGCCTACCACCATCAACAATATTGAAACCCTCGCGCACGTCAAGCTAGTAATGCAAAACGGCGCTGATTGGTATAGCAAAATTGGTTGCGCTACCTTCCCTGGCCCGATGCTGTACGGTATCGCCGGACACGTCAATCGCCCGGGTATGTATGAGTATCCTTCTGGTATGTTGATCTCTGACCTCATCTACAAAGTAGCAGGTGGTATCAGAGGTGGCAAGAAACTCAAGGCGGTTGTGCCAGGAGGATCTTCCGTACCGATTTTGACCGCGGAAATGATTGAAGGCATTACCATGGACGCAGACTCTCTGCGCACGGTGGGTACTTTTGTCGGAACCGGTGGTATGTGTATTCTCGATGAAGACACAGATATCGTTAAGTTTTTGATCCGTGTCTCTTACTTCTACGATCACGAGTCTTGTGGTCAGTGTACTCCTTGTCGTGAAGGTACTGGCTGGTTTGTCAAGATGCTCAAGAAGATCGATCGTGGAGAGGGTGAAATGCGTGATTTGGATACCCTACTAGAGCTATGTGACACTATGGAAGGTCGCACTGTATGTGCCCTTGCTGACGCTGCTGCATGGCCGGTCCGTAATACGATCCAACGCTTCCGTGCTGATTTTGAAGCTAAAATTACCCGTAAAGGCGTTTACGCCACGGCTTAATTTTTGAAAATATATTTTTTGAAGAGGTACGAGTTTGCGTGCCTCTTTTTTTGTGGCTGCTGCGCAGAACGCTTGTCTTTGGGTACGGCATGCATGCCGTACCTACCATCATCGCGCATGCCAAGCGTTCCGCGCAGCGGTAGATAGAATTGGAAACATCCTTTGAAGATTTTCCCAAGCTCGCTTTATTGTCACTCTCAACCAGTATAAGGCTAAACCCACCCCATGCCCTTTCATCCTTTTCCAGAGCTAAGTACCAAGCGGCTGCAGCTGCGCCGAACGCTTCTCTCAGACGCTGAAGCGGTCTTTTTTCTGCGGTCTGACCCTGCGGTAAACGCGCTGGTCAAGCGCCCTTCGCCCAAAACCTTGGCGGAGGCGGAGGAATTCATTCGTCTGCGGGATCAGGATATCGAAAATGAAGCCATCCTGTACTGGAGTATCTGCCTCAAGGAGGACCCAAAGATGATTGGTTCGATTTGTTTGTGGAACTTTACCGCAGACAAAAAGCA
>JBCCQN010000249.1:0-10999 GCA_039024315.1 Bacteroidota bacterium | reverse complement strand
CCTCACTACTAGGCTCGACTCATTCTGGAAAATAGTCCAATATTATTGCCTAGAGGAACCTAGGCGAAAACGGATATCTCAATTACAAATTATGCGTGAAAAATTTCCCTTAGCTTGACGCCAATACGATAGCTATCGGGAGTGCCCAAAATCAAAGATACCGGATATGCTCATCCTGCGCCTTTTGCCATGACGCTATGATTTTTTGCGATATTTTACGCTTCCCCATCCTTTTTTTTCTCCCTAAAACTATTACGTCAATTTTCTATCTTAGCGGCACAGCAAATCATTTTAACCCATGAAAATCAGCAAGATAGTATTGACCTTATTGGTCTTAATGTCTTACATTTCAAGTCTCCAAGCCAAAAAATGCGAACTGCTAGAGGCAATCCAGCAGCAATATCAAGCTCGCAAGACGGGCTATTTGACCTTTACAGAAAAGAAGTCTGGCTCCCTCTTACAGGATAGCGTCTTTAGAGAATCTGCCCTTTACTACCAACCCAACGGGCTCAATAAGGCCGTCGATGTAGCTGGCTATGACTTAAACCTCAGGACCATTACCTATGACTACGACTGGATCAAATACCAGGACAGTATCTATATCGCCGTAAAGAAAAAAGAGACAATCAAGGCAGATCCCTACTCTAAGAAATTGAGCCAGAAGATGTTTGGGAGCATCCAAAAACTTCCCGTGATGGAGAGCATTTACTTTTTTACCATTCTCAGACTCAATGGCGTGGATTGCCAAGATGAAGATGAGCAATTTTGGTATCTAGGCAATGAAAACCCCAAATTCAAGTATCGGCTACAAGTACGAAAGCGCGACAGTCTGATCACGTGGATAACTTATAAAGAAACGAGAAGAGGAGAATTTCTTTATGAATCGATTCATTTTCATGAGCAAAATTTTGATGCGGAGGCCTTAGCTGCTAATCCCCCTTTACCGCTTGCCCCTGATCATTGGCGAGTGCAGGGATATCAGGCACCGGTTAAAAAGAAGCCCGTACCAGCCGCCGCCACCTTGGTAGGGACTCAGGCGCCTGATTGGAAGTATTACAGCACGGAAAGCGATAGTCTCAGCCTCTCTGATTTTGCTGGGCAGTATGTCCTTTTGGATTTTTGGTATATCGGCTGCGTGCCTTGTGCGTTGGCCATGCCGGGATTGCAGGCATTGTCGGAGGAATTTGATCAAAGCAAGCTGCGAGTCATAGGCGTGGAAACGCATACCCGATCAGCTGAGAGCGTAGCCGCTTTTTTGGAAAAAAGAGGGGTCAACTATACTAGCCTGATTGCGGCCCGATCCAATATCTCCCAAAGATACAAAGTCAAAGGTTATCCGACCTTTTTTCTCATTGATCCGGAAGGCGTCATTATCCACGTCCAGCGAGGTTATAGTGAGGGAGAAATTTGGAAACTGAGGAAATTGATTAAGAAAAAGCTAAAGTAATTGGTCTAGGTTCACTGCTTCGCAGAACGCTTATCCTTATGAGGGCGTATTGCATACTACCCTACATCCGAATAATTGTAGCGGTGTATTGCATACACCGCAATTGGAGATAATCGTATCGATTTGCAAAATCGTAGCGGCGCATAATTATGCGCCGCTACATGCGATGCCAAGGCAACAAATAATCATTCCGCGAAGCGGTAAAAAACACAAAAATCTAAGCCAGTCTTGATTTGCATTGAACTTCTATGTATGTTTGAAGCATAGAACTTCAATGTATACTATGGTATCTAAAGATCTAATCGCAGCCTCTACCATCCCGATTGTCCTTTCTTTGCTCAAGGAAGGCGATAATTACGGTTATCAATTGATAAAAGAAGTGCAAAAAATTTCCGATGGCGCGCTCCAATGGAAGGAAGGTTCGCTTTATCCGGTCCTGATCAAGCTGGAAAAAAACGGCCTTATCAAATCTTATATCAAAAAAGAGGAAGGTAGAAATCGTAAGTATTATTCCCTCAACGAAAGGGGCAAATCCGCCCTCGTCAAGCTGCAAGAAGAGTGGAAACTAGTAAATCTCACATTAAATCAACTATGGAACAATCAAGCGAGTTTGACTTAGACCTTGCTATTCAACATCAGCTAGATGCCTACAATGCTCAGGGCATGCTCTCACCAATAGACCGCGACGAATTGCTGGATCATCTTTACGAACAAACACAAGACCTCATGCGCCAAGGCCTCAGTACTGAAGAAGCCTTTCTGATCAGCCAAAAGCGCCTCGGCACAGCAGAAGTGCTCAGCTCCGAATATCAAAAAGCCAGGCCTTGGACCAGACTCGTGCAGTTTTTTGCCTTTGCCATCATTTTCCTTTTTGGTCTGAAGATGATGCTCAATCTGATGCAAATCGTTTCGCTTTCGGCCTCGGTTTTGGTCAATCAGTTTTTGCCAGAGCAATTAAGCCTATTCTTAGAATGGGGTGATGTATCGCTTCAAATCGCTAGCATCATCATTGCTTTAGTAGTCGCGAGTCGTCTAATAAAGCGGATCTCTGCGAGCAAGCTAAAAAATCTGTGGCCAGTGCTACTTACCTACCTTATCTCGGAGATTGCCCGCTTCACCATGGTTATGATTGCCACCCAAAATCTCGGCATTACTTCCTACAGCCAATTGAGCATCAACCTCTCTTACATGATGTGGGGCATGCGAGCTATCGGTATGCTATTCGTTTTGGGCATGTTGATCAGACACAGGAATCTTTCTCTACAGCTAGCCTAGAAATTTTGCTATAGGTATAAAAAAAAGCGGTCCCAAATTAATGGGAACCGCTTTTTGATTATTCGAATCTATTATTCACTTCTTCTTCGCAACAAAAGTGCCATTTGGCTGAATGAACTTCAAAGAAGTTACGGATTCTCCCTCCTTTACGAAGGCAACGTTGTAACCGTTTAGAATCTTAATGGCAAATTTGTCTTCACCCGTAGGTAAAAGCTCATATTCCGGCTGACCTGGCACGAAAACATAGAGCGTGCTTTCGTCCTTGATGTATACTTTGACAACTTGCCCAGCGAGTTCATATTCGCCTACATACTGTTCCAAAACGCCTTCCTCTACCTCCACCGCAAGCGGAGTTCTTTCAAAGAAAATCGGTTCAATAGTCGGTTCTACTGGCAAGTGAAAGCCGCTAATATCTCCACCTGCTCCGGAACTAAAGTTGAACAGCAGCGGACTCTTATCCGTCGTATCGACACCACCTTTGGTCTCAAAAGGCATGAAAACATCATAGTGATAATGGCTTAGCCACAAATCACCATCGGCGGTTATCAAAATCAAAGAATCATTACGGAGAATCAAATCGGCATTGCCGTAGCCAGGATTGGAGTAATTGCCAGTGTACTCCACGAGATTGTGAGAAGGGCGGGTATTGGCCTGACGACCATCTTCACCGCTTGAGCTGACTTCTTCTTGCACAGCTCTACCTTCTTCAAAGCGCTCGCGCAACAGGGCATTCCAATCAGTCTTGTCCAAATCCATCATGCGATCGGCCACGATATTGCGGACGATACTCGGTACATCAGAACCATTTTGGTTGACGAGGACCACAACGCCAATGCTATCGGTAGGATAAAAAGCCACATTAGCCGAAAAGCCATCAATATTGCCTCCGTGCTCCACACGATAACGTCCTTTGTAGGAACTCAAGAACCAGCCATAGCCGTAGGCCGACATATGCAAACTTGGCAATTCTGCGGAAGGTACACCGCCCATGGCCATATGAGGCGTCATCGCTTCGCGCACGTAACCATTGGTCAAAATCTGCTCTTCTCCATACATCCCGCCATTGATCCAAAGCTTGAGCCACTCCGACATTTCTTTGACGTTGCTATTGATACTACCAGCGGGGCCCATAGCAGCAGCTTCGATGCGGTAATAATCTTCTTTGACCAGCTCTTCCTCATCATCATTGCTGTAACCCGTAGCATGATCCTCAAAAGCGACCATTTCATCTATGGTGCAATTGGAATTCGTCATGCCCAAAGGCGTAAAAAAGCGCTCGTCGATATTGTCTTTCCAATCCTTACCCGTGATCCGCTCCGCGATTACGCCTTGGGTCAAAAACATAAAATTGTTGTAGTACCAGCTTTTGCGCAGGCCGGTAAAAGGCTCCTGATAAGCCATGCGCTCGATCAACTCCGCGCGATCCTTGGCCGGAAATAAATACCAAGAGACATCATGACGAGGGATTCCGGTACGATGACACATCATATCTTGAATGGTGACACCATTGTTGAGCTCGTCATTGTAAAAGCGTAGCTCAGGGATATACTTGATCGGGCTTTCGTCAAAATCCAGATCCGTCTCTTCTCGCAATTGTCCCAACAAAGCAGAAGTAAAAGCCTTGGTGCTAGAACCAATGGCAAACAAAGTGTTTTCCGTTACGGGCAACTGCTCCTCCACATTGCGCATCCCAAATCCTTTGGAATAGACGACCTTATCTTTTTCGACAATCGCTACCGCAAAACCCGCCGCATTCCAAGTTTCTAGCACTGTACTCAGTTCCTCATCCAGCCCTTCGAGGCGTTTATCTTTTTTCTCTTTCTTTTGTGCCACCGCCGATCCAAAGACCAAGATCAGGCAAAGCATTAGGCTCAGGTGTTTCATATGTGTATTGTTATTGTTTGATAGTTGCTTTGGGGGACTGCTTCGCAGAACGATTGTCTCTATGGTATGGCATGCCTGCCATACCTACAATCCAGCCAAAATCGGTAGGTGCGTGCATGTATGCCGCACCGAAATGATCGTTCCGCAAAGCGGAAAAGAACGTCCTTCAAAGAAATATTTTAGCCCCTCATTCGCAATATTAGTCTGCCACCTGACCAGATTTCTCTACCAATCCTACGAGATTGTGTAAATTGTCCGCTATAAGCCTAATTGACGCATGTCCCATTCCGATTCTCTGCAACTCATTTTTGTCAAACATCCTGTGCCGGGCAAGGTCAAAACCCGTCTTGGGGCTACCTTAGGGCATGATACCGCCGTAGCGATTTATCAAGAACTCCTGGCTTATACTTGTAAAATCACCCAAGCGCTGGAGGCCGACAAAGCGGTTTGGTATGGCAATGATTATCCCGAAACCGATCTCTGGGAAGAGGCTGGATATGAGCGTTTCCCACAGACAGGTCCAGACTTAGGGGCACGCATGCAAGAGGCTTTTGAGTGGGGCTTTGGGCGCGGCTACAAAAAGATTCAGATCATCGGTAGTGATTGCGCGGCACTTACTACTGATATCCTCGCCCAAGGGCTAGAGATATTGGAGCAAAGCGACTTTGTGGTTGGACCGGCCAAGGATGGCGGTTATTATCTCATCGGCATGAATGCCCCCTACTATCAGGTCTTCAAAGACAAAGAGTGGAGTACTGAGCATGTGCTGCCCGAAACCATACGCGACTTGCGAGAAGGCAAGAAAATGTATCGCTTTTTGCCAACGCTCTCCGACATTGACCACGAAGCCGATCTCAAAGGCACCTTCCTCGAACGATTTCTCCCTGCCAATTCCTAATGGATCAAATCTCCCTGCAATATCCGGGCAAGCGTTCTGCGGAGCAGATCAGGCAACAAAAGCCTATCGGTAAGCTATGCCCAGTAGGAGAGGGGAGTAGCCAGAATGCCTTTTACTTTGGCGACAATCTTACGGTTTTGTCCCTGCTCGGGGAACGCTACCACGGGAAAGTCGACTTGATCTATCTTGATCCGCCCTTCGGTACGGGCCAGAGTTTTGCCAAACCCGATGAGCAGGTCGCCTATATCGATCATGCGCCTGATTATCATTTTTTAGAGTTCCTCCGGCAACGCTTAATCCTGATGCATGATTTGCTATCGGAGCGTGGCTCTCTTTATCTCCATATCGACAAAAAGATCGGGCACTACGTCAAGCTGATTATGGACGAGGTCTTTGGGTACGACAACCACCTCAATGACCTCACCCGCATCAAATGCAATCCCAAAAACTTTTCGCGCAAGGCCTTTGGCAATTATTCGGACATGGTCCTTTACTACGCCAAAAATCGCGATCAACAAATTTGGGAACCGCAATATGAAGCCTTGACCGAAGAAGAACTCGCTACGCTCTATCCCAAAAAAGATCCCAAGAAGGGAGCCTATACCACTCATCCGCTGCATGCGCCCGGCGAAACCCGTAATGGCGATACAGGCCAAGTATGGAAGGGGATGCCCCCACCGAAAGGCCGGCATTGGCGTTATAAACGCGAAGTGCTGGACCAATTAGATGCTGAAGGCTTGATCGAGTGGTCTTCTACCGGTAATCCCCGTAAAAAGGTGTTTGCCAAGGACCATCCCGGCAAGAAGGTACAGGATGTCTGGGAATTTAAAGATAAGGGCCTCTCTTATGTGAGCTATCCCACTGAAAAAAATCATGATCTGCTCGCTCGGATAATTCAGCATTCTTCCCTGCCCGAAAGTACCGTACTTGATCCTTTTGCAGGCTCGGGTAGCTTTTTGCTTAGCGCCCAAAAACTCGGTCGCACTTGGCTAGGCATCGATCAATCACCTCAGTCTCGGCAGATCATTCAATCGCACCTCAAAACCCAAGAAATTGACTATCAAGAATTTGAATACCGTGAATAAGCGTTCTGCGACGCAGTACCTCCTCCTCAGCCTCCTCGTCCTCTTGACCAACGCTTGTAGTAGCCAAAACCAGACGGCGCAGGAGCATCCTTACACCAATAAGCTGGCGGAGAGCAGCAGTCCTTATCTGCAACAACATGCTCATAATCCCGTCAACTGGTATCCTTGGGGGGAAGAAGCCCTCGCCAAAGCCCATGCTGAAGACAAGCTAATCATCATCAGTGTGGGTTATGCGGCCTGCCACTGGTGCCATGTGATGGAGCATGAATCCTTTGAAGATACGGCTGTCGCGCGTGTGATGAACGAAAATTTTGTGGCGATCAAAGTGGATCGAGAAGAACGCCCTGATGTTGATCAGATTTACATGGAGGCTGCCAATATCATCATGGGTCGTGGGGGCTGGCCGCTCAATGCGATTGCCCTACCGGACGGGCGGCCGATCTATGCGGGTACCTATTTCCCTAAAAAGGACTGGATGAAGGTGCTCAATCACTTTATCAAACTCAAAGCCGAAAAGCCCGATATGCTCGCCCAAGCAGCGAGCCAAATCACCGAAGGCATCCAAAAGATCAATGAGGTCGCCCCCCCTACCGAGGCGGCAACTTTTACAGAAAGCGATCTAGCCGAAATGTATCAAGCTGTCGAAAAAAGCATCGACTTTAGCAGAGGGGGACTTGATCGAGAACCTAAATTTCCGATGCCAGTAGTGCATCAGTTTTTGCTGCAATACCACCATCAAAACAATAATCCCAAGGCCCTGCAAGCGGTGCTGAAGACCCTAGACGAAATGGCAGCGGGAGGTATCTACGATCAAGTGGGAGGTGGCTTTGCGCGTTATTCTACCGATGCGGTTTGGAAGGTGCCGCACTTTGAAAAAATGCTCTACGACAATGGGCAATTGGTTAGTCTTTATAGCTCAGCCTATCAGCTCACCAAAAATCCTCGCTACAGAGAGGTCGTCTATCAGAGCATCGAGTGGATTGAGCGCGAATTGAGCGATAAGAATGGCGGTTTTTATTCTTCGCTCGACGCCGACAGCGAAGGAGAAGAAGGTAAATACTACGTCTGGTCCGAGGCAGAGCTAGACGATTTGTTAGGTGAGGATGCCACGCTTTTCAAAGCATTTTATAATGTCAAAGAGGGAGGCAATTGGGAGCATAGCAACATTTTACATCATACGACTTCCAGAGAAGAATTTACAAAAAACAACGAAATCGTATTAAATAATTTTGAAGCCTTACTCAAACGTAGTCATGATAAACTCCTCAAAGTGAGGCTCAAGCGGGTTCCACCCGGACTAGATGATAAGATACTTACCGCTTGGAACGCTCTTATGCTCAAAGCTTATGTAGATGCATACCGCGTGTTTGGGGAACAGCGTTTTTTGGATCGTGCGGTGCAGAACGCTCAGTTTATCCGTCAGGAAATGATTCGCGAAGATGGCGGTCTCTTCCGCAATCACAAGGATGGCAAATCTTCGATCAACGCTTTTGCCGATGACTATGCCGCGGTGATAGAAGCCTTCGTTTCTCTCTACCAAGCCACCTTTGAGGAGGAATGGCTCTTCCTCGCTGATTCCTTGATGCAGTATAGTTTGACCAACTTTTATGAGGAGAGTTCGGGCCTATTTTATTATACCTCCAATGAGGATGATCCGCTGATTGCCCGCTCACGCGAGTTGATCGACAAGGTGATTCCCGGCTCGAATTCAGTGCTGGCCAAGGACCTCTTTTTGCTGGGCACCTACCTCTACCAAGAAGAGTATCTCCAGCAGTCGGAGCGCATGCTGCAGACGGTGATTGCGGATGCCAAGCCCAATGCCTCCTTCTATGCGAATTGGGGCGTGCTCCTCAACTGGCATGTCAATACGCCTTATGAAGTTGCCATCGTCGGGAAGGATTTTGCCAAGGCCCGCCAAGCACTGGATCAGCATTATCTCCCCAATGCCTTTTTGATCGGCGGCGAGACCGAAGGCAAACTCGAATTGCTAGAATACAAAGCCGTGCCGGGCGCGACTATGATTTACGTCTGCCAAAACAAGGTCTGTCAGATGCCGACGGAGGAGGTAGAGGTAGCCCTCAAGTTGATGGAGTAGGGCGACTGCTGCGCAGAACGCTCATTCAAACCATACGGGTAAAAAAAACCGTAGCTACGCAAAATTTTGCGTAGCTACAGATCCAATTGATCAATATTTTTGATGTAAGCGTTCCGCGAAGCGGAAAACGTACAAAACCCATAAGCTGAGCTGCATGCAATCCCGAAGATCAAGATCAAGAAGCCCGCTCCTCCACATTGCTACATCCCTCCTAGTAGGTACCCCTTTTTGCATTTACTCATTTTAAGAGATTCCGTAAAATTGCATCATGATTAAACACATTTTTATCGGGCTTTTGTTGCTCAGCACCTTCAAGGCCTGGGCGCAAGCGCCAGAGATCTCCCTGCAAGCAAACCTCAGCATCCAGTATCAACTGGAAGGAGAGACTCCACTCACTCTTTTTGGCCCCTCAGCCTCAATCTTATTTCGCAAAGCCAATGGTAGTAAGCACCAGATCGAATGGTCCAATATTCGCTTTGTGAATACGTCCACGGATGAAGCTTCTACCCATAGCTTCAACAATGCTTTTCGCTATGAGATCAGTCGCAAACTGGCCGGTAATGATGGCAAAGTCGTTTGGCAAATGGGGCTTTCGACCACTTGGTTTCAGTATAGTAATTACAGAACCCCCTTCGTAGCCGATCAATTTCTCTCCCGTGAAATCGGTACGGGTTTCAACTTTCACTTAGTACCCGCAGCCATCATTAATTTGACCGATAAACTTTATTGGGAAATTGGCCTACCCTTGCAACTGGTTTCGATGAATATGCGTTTTTCTCGCACCGAAGATCCCAGCATGCCACTTGAAACGGGTATAGATACTTTTGAGTTTAACCAAAGTTTTGGGGGGAGCTTTATGCTAAGGACCGGAATTGGTATCAACTTATAGCATTTTTTTGGCTTTTTTCTTGAGACGAGTTGCGTTTTGATAAAGCAACTCGTCTTTTTATTGGAAACGCTAGGACGCAGGGTGTGCTTGGTTTTTATCTACCTTTAATGCCAACATCCCATGAAGTCTTTTTTATTATTTAGCTTAAGCCTATTGGCAAGTATTGGCTGTCTTAATGCCCAAGAAAATGGAATGGCGCTCCAAATTAATCTAGGCAGTACTTATCTCTGGCAGCCCACCAATAGCTTTGACATACAGTGGCCCTCCGCCTCTTTAGTGATCTCTAAATATGACAAGCGTAAATATCTGATCGAACACTTTGCGCCTACTAATCCTGACTTCCATCAGCTTCGCTATCACTTAGGTTGGCAAAATTTCCGCCTGCAACGATCGATTACGGATGGGATCCAGACCTTCGCCTTAAGCAATGCTTTTGTCTTGGAAGGTAATCGTAAACTGCTCGACCTAAGCGAAAAAGTTACCCTTTATTCAGGTAGTGGACTGATCTGGTATCAAGGCTTTCATCAAAGCCGCAACGCCGACTCCAATGAGCTTATGAGCCGCGAAATCAACACTGGCATCATCATGACCTTGTTACCCTTAGTTTTGATCGATCTAAATGAGAGCCTTTACCTAGAAATTGCGCTTCCTTTTCAAGTTGCGAGCATTGATCAGCGCTACATTTATGCGCTGGCTGATGATCGCTTTATGATTGAAGGAACCAATGTGGGCCTATTTGAGGGAGTGGGTTTTCGCTTTGGCTTTGGGGTGAGGCTTTAGGGAGCTGCTTCGCAGAACGCTTGTCTGAATTCGGTATGATTTCCAAAATCGTAGGTGCGCAAAATTTTGCGCACCTACAATGCCAAATCCAAAATGCTTACCTTTATCTCCAAGCTCACCTCCCATGAATAAGACCCTCAAAATCGTTTTGCGCAGCATCGGCATCCTAGTCGGACTGTTTTTGCTTTATCTGGTGGCCGTGATTGGCTATGCCATGATTTACGATTTTGATCCGCCTGCTACTACTGTTTCTGAGATAGATACTGCTTCGCAGAACGCTCGTAGTCTAGCCACCAATGACAGTACGATCACCCTGCTGACGTGGAATATCGGTTTTATGGGCTTGGGCGCGGAATCCGATTTCTTTTACGACGGAGGCGAAATGGTCTATATGTCTGAGGAGGTCGTCAACAAAAATCGCGATGGAGTCTTGACCCAACTCTCCCACTGGAAAGAGGAAGTAGACTTTTTTCTCCTTCAAGAGGTAGATCGTGATTCGAAGCGCTCGCATCATCAAAACGAATATGCCGCTATCGGCCAGGAACTGAGCCTTTTCAACGCTTCTTTTGGTACCAATTATAAGGTGGATTATATCCCGATTCCATTAACCAAGCCCTTGGGCAAGGTTTGGTCTGGAGTGGCTACT
>JBCCQN010000248.1:0-11152 GCA_039024315.1 Bacteroidota bacterium | reverse complement strand
GGAGAAACGGCAGATATAGCCCAAATTGCGGCTGTCAAAGAAAATCTAAAGATCCCCGTACTGGTCGGCTCAGGGGTAACGTTCGACAATGTCGAACACTACCTCCTACACTGCGATGGTCTCATCATCGGCTCGTGGTTCAAAAAGGGGGGGTATTGGACGCAAGATTTGGACCAGCAAAGAGTAAAACAGCTTATGGATAAAGTAAACGCCCTAAGGTGAGTTAGTACTAGGAGGAAGGGTTGAGCGTTCTGCGTAGCAGTAAAAAACAAAAGACCTCTCTCACTCTGGGCCTAAAGTTGACTATCGGACTTAGGTATGTTGCTGCGCAGAACGCCTGTATCGTTCCGAGCAGTGATGAAGCTTGCCCCCTTGCAATGGTAAAGAGCCACCCCAAATCGATCAAGGTGGCTCGTCAAAAGTATGTAAAGGCCAATTTAATTATTAGTTCGCTTTGACCAATTTTTTCGTGTATTGCTGTTCACCAATTTGGAGCGATACGAGATAAATCCCTGCGGGAAGGTCATTGATATTGCATTTGTAGCGCATACTCTCCCCATGATGAAAAAAGGTCTCTTCGCGAACCAGTTTTCCAAGGGCATCAACAAACTGAAGCTTGGCTTGACCTGCTGTCGCCGAGGCCAGTGAAAGCATCAACTTAGCATTGGCAGGGTTAGGGTAGAGTTCTAGGTTACTTAGCTCCCCGATCCGGTTGGGCGGCGGTGGGCCAATCCCTCCCCAAATGACAACAGGATGAACCGCATTACGTACCTGCCCATCGGCTGAGGTAACGCGTAAGTGGATATAAATGGTGGATACTATGGGGGTAGAGATAAGATTCGTACCTAATTGGAAGGAAGTTGATTGAACGCTTCCCGTAGGAAAAGGAGTACTACTTACACGCCATTGATAAGAATAAGCCCCCGGTCCTCCGCCGGCAACATCTGCTTGAAAAACATGATAGGAACCATAATATCCGGTACCTACTCCTTGAATAATGGCGGTCAAGGGTGTCTCGACTGAATTTACGTAGCCTGCTACAGTACACGCTCTTTCCCTGATACGGCGGGCATTGTTTCTATGACTTTTTCCGGTAGGTGCTCCCATGAAAGAGACGTCTGGGTTGGAGAAATACGGAATGGGACTAGGATCAGGGGTTGGGTCAAACGGAGGAAAAATCCATTGGGCCGTTACTACGCTACGATAAATCAAACCATCGTTCCCATAATAGAGATGTCCTCTAGCATAAGATTGTCCATTAGGATCTCCATGGGCATGGCGGCAGTCAAATAAATGACCAACCTCATGTGCGAAAACGAGTCCTGTAATTGCCAATGGAGTCTCTACGATCGCATAGGCACTTCTACGCCCCAAAAAGCCTGCGAGAACAATAGAGCCGTTTTGAGGATAATCGTCATCTGTTAGACACACGACGAGGTCTGCGCCCGTTTCTAATCTGCGATTATTTGCGCCTGTTACATTGGCACTTCCATTGGGGAAAATCGCTTGATCTGAGATCAAAGCGTTTACATCAGCAGTAATATTGTTTCCCGTCCAGTTGGCTGGTGTATTTGCAAGCAATTCTATTCCAGCGGAAACCAAGGAGACTGTGTTGCGAGAAATGGCACTATTACTAAAGGCAGCATTGGTTTGCGCTATAGCCGTGAAAGCAAGCTGGTTGATATTAGCGGTTGAATTAGCCGCATCTTGCGTAAAGTAAACTAGCACTCTGACATCACAATTGCCTGTGGCTCCCAAACGCTCGTTCGAGCTAGCCTCTTTTTCATTAGGTACATCCTCTAATAAAGCATGGTCTTCGATTTCGCATCCTTTTCCACTACCTTTGATTTTACTCTGCTTAAAAAGGACTGAGGTATTGGATTCTTCCATGGAATGGAGCATATAATGCTCTCCTTGATAATTTATATGCCCAAAAACCGTACGTTCGTCCATGAGTAAAATAGCATACCCATCTTCTGCCGCCGTTTTGCCCTCCCAGACGAGATGTCCGCTTCCATCATCTCCGAGCCAGTTTTGGGCAAATTTAGCCTCAAAGCGTTGGCCTGGTAGACTAAAGACGAGTTGCTCGTCTTGAATGATATTTTGTAAAGCATAAGCGTCTAGTATCCAGTAGTCGCTATAAAGACCGTCTCCGACCAATCTTTCAATTTTGGCTGCCTCAGCGGCTGTCAGAGATGAATACTCTTGCGGAATAAGCCGAAACCAAGAGGTGGTTTCTTTTTCTTGTCCTTGCGCACTCAGCAAAACACACAAGAATACTGTTGACATAAGTAAATTGATGTTTTTCATAGTAGTCTAGCTTAAATTTCACAATCAAAAATACTGGACAAAAAGACCCTTTTACCACATAGAAAAATATATGGATTACAAGAATTTATGCCCTGTAGGCTATTTCTATTTATTGTAAAATATGTAATACTATTGCCAAAAAAAGAGGAACTAAATGAATGGCCAGCTTGCCTAGATAAATAACAGCTTTGGCCTTGTAAGTAACAGAAATACCTAGGCAAAAATGATCTTCACAAGGAGGCAATATCTTCCCTCTGAGCCAAAAGCCTTCGAGAATCAGCCTTTTTTTAAAGCCCATTTACCAACAAAAGAAAAATTCAAGCTCTCAAGCATTTAAATATTGACCGTATCTCCCAAACCTTTACTACCTTTAAATGCAAATATATCCCTGAGATCATATGTCTAAAAAGAAACTATTCTTACTCGATGCGATGGCGCTGATGTATCGCGCACACTTCGCTTTTATCCGCAACCCTCGTATTACTTCCAAAGGTCTCAATACCTCCGCCATGTTTGGGTTTACCAATTCATTGTTGGAGATTATCAATAAAGAAAACCCCTCTCATTTCGCCGTGGTCTTGGATCCTCCGGGACCGACTTTCCGGCATGATCAGTATCCCGAATACAAAGCCAATCGCGAAGAAATGCCCGAAGATCTACGGGCTGCTTTCCCTTACCTAGATCGCTTACTCGATGCTTTAAATATTTGTAAGCTTTCGGTGCCAGGCTTCGAAGCCGATGATTTGATCGGTACCATTTCCGCTATGGCCGATCCCGCAGAGTTTGATGTTTACATGGTTACGCCGGACAAAGACTATGCGCAACTGGTCAAGGAAAATGTCTTCTTTTACAAACCGCAATACAAAGGCGGAGGCTATGATGTACTGGGGCCGGCAGAAGTGGAAGAAAAGTTTGGTATTCCTCCAGAGCACATCATTGATTTCCTTGGTCTCAAAGGCGATGCCGTAGATAATATCCCAGGGATTCCAAAGATTGGCGATAAAACAGCCGTCAGTCTCATCAAAGAGTATGGCACCGTCGAGGAGATCATCGAAAATGTTGAAAGCATCACCAAAAAGGCGATCAAGGCCAGTATCATCGAGCATGCCGAGCAAGGTCTCCTCTCCAAGGAATTAGCAACCATCAAAATAGATGTCCCTTATGAGTGGGATGAAAAAGAGCTGCGCATTGAGCACTGCGACCTCGAAGCCCTGATGGTGCTCATGAGTGAGTTGGAGTTTCGTACCACCACCCAGCGTATCCTCAATTCTAAACTCAACCCTAATCAATCCGAACTGCAAAAGGATCTCTTTGGCAATAATGTAGGCGATGCGCCCATTCCAGAGAGTAGTATTCCTTCAGACAAGAAGACGTTAGAGGAGATTGAGACGGATTATAAGTTACTTAGCTCTAGCGAGGAACGCTCAGCCCTGATCGCTGAGATCAAAGCTGCCGGTGAGGTTTGTTTCGACACGGAGACCACCGGCCTTGATCCTATGATGGCAGAGATAGTCGGGATTTCTTTTAGTACTAAAGAGAATACCGGCTACTTCATCCATTTCCCTGCCGAGCAAAGCATGGAGGAGGTAAAAGCCATTCTGGGTGAGTTTCAGGAGATATTGCTGAGCCCAGACATCCTCAAGATTGGGCAAAACCTCAAGTATGACATCCTCATGCTGCGCAACTATGACATTGAGGTCGCAGGCCCGATGTTCGATACCATGCTCGCGCACTATATCATCAATCCCGGTGGCAAGCATAGCATGGACGCTTTAGCGCAGGAATATCTCAATTATAAGCCCGTCTCCATCGAAACCCTGATCGGTAAAAAAGGCAAGAAGCAAAAAAGCATGCGCGATGTCGAGCTAGAACCGCTCGTGCAATACGCCTGTGAAGACGCTGACATCACCCTCAAGCTGCGCAACAAACTAGCCCCAGAAGTCAAAGACAATAACGTGTTCGATGAAATCGAACAACCCCTGATGCCGATCCTTGCTGCGATGGAATTTGAAGGCATTCGCCTCGACGCCGATACCATGGCGGACTATTCTGAGGATCTCGCCGGACGGCTAGAAACCCTAGAAAAAGATATCTATGAGTTAGCAGGCGAAGAGTTTAACATCAACTCTCCCAAGCAACTGGGGGAGATCATGTTTGACAAACTCAAGCTCGGCAAAGGCGAGAAACAAAAGAAAACTAAAACTGGCCAATACGTAACCAATGAAGCGACCCTAGAAGTTCTTGCGCCTAATCACGATCTACCGGCTAGGATTTTGGCCTATCGCGGCGTTAAAAAGCTCAAATCTACCTATGTGGATGCTTTGCCCAAGCTAATCAATCCAAAGTCAGGTCGCATCCATACCACTTTTTCGCAGTCTGTAGCAGTAACGGGACGTCTGTCTTCGGTTAATCCTAACCTGCAAAACATCCCTATCAAGACAGCCGACGGACGAGAAGTGCGTAAAGGATTTATCCCACGCGATGAGGATCATATTCTAGTCGCAGCTGATTACTCACAAGTAGAACTCAGGATCATGGCGGCCATGGCCGGCGATGAAGCCATGATGATGGCCTTTAAAAACAAAGCGGATATCCACCGCACGACAGCGGCGAGGGTATTTGGCGTAGAGATAGACGAGGTTACGCCTGAGCAACGCTCTGGAGCCAAGACGGTCAACTTTGGGATCATCTATGGTATCTCGGCCTTTGGCCTCAGTCAGAGGATGGGGATTTCGCGTTCCGAGGCCTCGGACATCATCAAAAACTATTGGGAGCAGTTTCCGCGCATCAAAGAGTATATGGACGAGTGCGTAGAAAAAGCCAAGAAGACGGGTTATAGTGAGACGCTATTCGGTCGCAAGCGCTACCTTCCCGATATACATTCCGGCAATCGTACGGTGCGCAGCTTCGCTGAACGCAATGCCATTAACTCTCCGATTCAGGGTACCGCAGCAGACATTATCAAAAAGGCCATGCTCAAAGTAGATGCTGCCTTTAAGGCGGCCAATCTCAAATCCAAAATGGTGCTGCAAGTGCATGATGAATTGGTATTTGACGTGCACCAGTCTGAGTTAGAGCAGGTCAAAGAGATCGTCGAGCGTGAGATGGTCAATGCCGTCGATATCGGCGTGCCGATGGAAGTCGAAGTCGGCACCGGCCAAAATTGGCTGCAAGCGCATTAGAAATGCTATCCTTTGCGCATGTTTGAGGGCTTTTCCCCAAAGCGTTTACGAAAGGCTTTGTTGAAATGATGTACGTCATAAAAACCGCAGGCTTCGGCCACTTCGGTGATGGAATAGGAGGGTTTGGCTAGTAATTCAACAGATTTTTCGAGACGCAGCGCTAGCAGATATTGCTGCGGAGACTGGCCGTAGGCCTTGCGAAACAGCCGGTAGAAGTGATATTCCGACAATGCTGCCTCTCGGGCTACTTCGGGCATTTTGGGCGGCAGGTACCAATTGTCGTGCATATACTCCAAAGCGATCGTCAAGCGGCGGTAAAGTTCCTCGCGAGTGCTCACTTTGCGCGCTTGGAGTTGTAGCATTTGCTTTTTCACCACCCTTTGCTGCTCACAGAGGAGTTCGGCTATTTGATAGAGCGAACCCTTGTCCTCGATAAAGGCATCCTTATGATGCTTTTTATGGTGTTGGGATAGCTGCTGTAAATGTTTACCTAAGACCGACTGCCGCACAAAATAACGACAAGCAAAGCTGCCCGGAAACTGAGCGTTCCCCGACTCAGGGCTAGACAAAACAGCCTCCGCCGCCATATGTAAAGTCCGATAGACCTCATCCATCAACTCCTTGCTCAAAAACACACATAGGCCCTCCACCGTCTCTTCATCATGGATGCTGACCGTAACCTCTTGGGCGTGATTGACCAACAAAAATTGCTCTGGTCCAATCAGCTCACGTCTCCCATTGACGGTATAAATCTCCTCCCCCTTGGAGACATATTTGAGGGAATAAGCGTCGCAAATCGTTGCCGCCTCCAAGTGCTGGTAGCGAGAATAAACCATACGGTTGGTTTCGTTTTCACGTTCGCGATGCGTCACTCGAGCGGGTAAAGAGGTGATGGGAGTCATATGATCAATTTACAATTCATCCGGCCTTCTCCCCTTGGTGAAATTTGCCTGATTTGGCAGATTTTTACACCGCGAGCTGGCGTGAAAGCTCCATATTGAGTAAAAATTCTCATAGTCATATGCGTATCCTCAGTCTCCTGCTCGGCACTCTGCTCCTTACTAGCACCCCCTTTTTTGATGCTACTCGCGATCGGCTGCCCGCCATTGATCTTTTGGGTAATAGTATGGACGTCGAGCCGGGAGACTTGGATGCCGATGGAGACCTTGATCTGGTGATTGCCTCTGAGTTTCAGCCCAATATTTTGTTGTTCAATGATGGCAAGGGATATTTTAGCAACGCTAGCGCGGAACGCTTACCTCAAGTCGCCCACGATAGCGAGGATATTGCCTTGGCAGATTTTGACGGCGATGGGGATCTGGATATCGTTTTTGTTTCCGAAGACGATCAAATCAATGAGTATTATCTCAATGATGGCCAGGGGTATTTTACGGATGTATCCGAACGTTTAGGCGTAAGTGGTACCACCAATGCAGTCATCACAGCAGATTTTGACCAAGACGGAGATTTAGACTTAGCGTTCGGCAATGCCGGCCAAAACTACCTACTCCTCAATGATGGTAAGGGATATTTTAGGGATCATACCCAAACGCATCTCCCTCAACTCATGGATCAAACCCAAGATCTCGAAGCAGGGGACGTGGATGGCGATGGCGACCTAGATATTATCGCAGGTAATGAAGACCAAAATCGCCTCTACCTCAACGATGGGAAGGGTAAGTTTAGCGATGCTACCGAGGGTCGCCTAAGTTTTTGGAAAGACGAAAGAGAAGAAACGCGGGAAGCAGACTTTGGGGATGTGGACGGGGACGGCGACTTGGATTTGGTCTTTGCCAATGTGGTATTTCAAGTAGGTACACTAGCCAAAAATCGCCTGCTCCTCAATGACGGCAAAGGCTATTTTACCGACCTCAGCGAAAAAAACCTCAAGCAAGCAGAGCCATTTCTTTCGGTAGATGCAGACTTTTGGGACGCGGACGATGATGGCGATTTGGACCTCTTTATTTGCAACTCTTTTGGCGGACCTTTTCAGCTATTCGCGAACGATGGCTCGGGCCGGTTTACCGAAGTGAGTAATGATTACTTACCAGCCCTTATTGGTAGCGGTATAGACGCGGAGTATTTTGACGCTAACGGCGATGGAAAAGACGATCTATATTTGGGCAACTTCCGCATGGTAGACTTCTTGTGGCTCAGTAGCAAAGACGAATAAATACGGGCAATTTTGAGTGAGATTAGCTATTTTGACTAGTTCAAACTAACTACTCACGTAAAATGGAAGAAAACTATAAAGTCTCGACTGGACGTCGCGGCTTCCTCAAAACCGCCGGCGCAGCTACTTTAGGCGCTAACCTCATTCTGCCCTCCTCCGTATTTGGTCGTAACGACACCAAAACCCTCAAAATCGGCCTAGTTGGTTGCGGGGGTAGAGGTTCTGGTGCTGCTAATCAGGCTCTTACTGCTGACGAAAATGTGGTCCTCGCTTATATGGCAGACATTTTTCCTGACAAAATGGAAAAATCCCTCACCAACTTGAAAGAACTACATGGCGAGAAGGTGCAAGTTCCCAAGGAAAATCAGTTTATGGGCTTCGATGCTTACCAAAAACTGATTGATTCGGATGTTGACGTAGTATTGCTCGCGACACCGCCATGTTTCCGTCCCGACCACCTACTTTACGCGGTCAATCGTAAGAAACATATCTTCACCGAAAAGCCGATGGCGGTTGATATGCCCGGCTTGCAAAAAGTGTATGAGGCCGCCCGCATCGCCGAAGCCAACAATACTTCCCTGATGTCTGGCTTTTGCTGGCGCTATCATTTTCCCAAGCGTGCTTCTTTTGGCAAAGTACAAGAAGGGGCTATCGGCCAAGTCACCAGCATCTATAATACCTACAACACCGGCTACCTATGGGAATTTCCGCGTAAGGAAGGCTGGACCGACATGGAAAATCAGCTCCGCAATTGGGTTTATTACAACTGGCTAGCAGGCGATCATATCATGGAGCAGGCCATCCATAGTATCGACATGATGGTTTGGGCCAAAGGTAATGTCATGCCGACCAAAGCAGTGGGTACTGGAGGGCGTCAACGTCGCGTCGAAGCTCGCTATGGCAATGTCTATGATCACTTCTCCATCGTTTACGAATGGGAAGATGGCACGCGGGGCTATCACCTCAGCCGCCAACAAAAAAATACAGAGCGCAGCTATGCCGTCGAGGTTATGGGTACAGAGGGCAAGTTGACCGTCGATTGTATCCGCCAAAAACACCAGATTACGGGCAAAAATGAGTGGAAGTACAAAGGCAAGAAAAACAATATGTACCAAACTGAGCATGACGAGCTTTTTGCCGCCATTCGTGCCGATAAACCCATCAACGATGGGGAGTGGATGGCCAACTCAACCTTACTAGCCCTTTGGGGTCGGATGGTAGCTTACACAGGGGCAGAGATCAGCCTCGAAGAGGCCAAAGCCTCTACCGAAAAGCTCGGTCCAGAAATCGATCAATATGACTGGGACCTCAAATGGGAATCCAAGCCAGTAGCGATACCTGGCATTACCGAATTTAAGTAAGTATTCGCCTTCATAAATTATGTAGTTGCGGCCAAAGGTCGCAACTACTCTTTTGTCAAAACCTGCCAAGATGAACCGTAAAGACTTTCTCCGTATTAGTGCAACCACGGCCGCAGGCATGACCCTCGCGCCCCAACTCATCGCCCAAAAAGAACCCATACGCCCGCTTTTGTACAAGAGTCTCAAGTTTGGCATGATCAAGGAAGCGCTCTCGATCATGGATAAGTTTAAGTTGATCAAGGATTTGGGCTTTGATGGCATCGAACTCGATGGTCCCCACGAGCTCGATCATCAAGCCATCCTCAAAGCCAGAGATACGACAGGCATCCAGATCCCAGGCCTAGTCAATTCGTTGCATTGGAAAAAACCGCTCTCACACCCTGACCCTGCCATCAGGGCAGAATGCGTCGAGTCTGTCAAGACAGCCATGCGCCTGACCAAAGAATATGGCGGCACTACCGTCTTGTTGGTCCCCGCTGTAGTCAATGGCACGATCACTTATAAAGACGCATATGAGCGTTCTCAGCAGGAGATAAAAAAACTCATCCCCTATGCCGAAGAGACGGGTATCAAGATCGCCTTGGAAAACGTTTGGAATAATTTTCTCCTTAGTCCGTTGGAAGCCGCTCAGTATGTCGATAGTTTTGAAAGTGAAATGATCGGCTGGTATTTTGATGTGGGCAATGTGGTACGCTATGGCTGGCCAGCGCATTGGATCGAGGCTTTGGGACCACGAATCATGAAGGTTGACATCAAAGATTACAGTCGTAAAAAGCAAACCGATGAGGGAATCTGGGAGGGCTTCAAAGTTAAACTAGGGGATGGCGACAGCGATTGGGCCAGTGTCAATCAAGCGCTCGGGGCCGTCGGCTATCAGGGCTGGGGTTCGGCCGAAGTCGCGGGAGGTGATCGGACAAGATTGGCGGAGATTTCGGAGCGAATGGACAAGCTATATGCGCTCTAAGAAACGCTTACAAAAAACCGGCAAAAGAAGCACCCGTATTTATACGTATATCCCCCCTCAAAAATACGGTAAAACTATTTCGACGAGCCGAAAAATTTGAAATAAATAAAAAGTAAGTCTAGATTTATATAGAACAGACGCCCACATAGTTTTTTACTTTTTGATATGGAACCACTTATCGGTCAGATCGTCATGTTTGCGGGTAATTTTGCCCCCAGAGGTTGGGCACTGTGTGATGGTCAGCTACTCGCTATTTCAGAAAATTCAGCGCTTTTTTCCATTTTAGGCACTACTTATGGCGGCGACGGCCGCACCACCTTTGGATTACCCGATTTGCGAGGACGTGTACCCATGCATGCGGGCAATGGCCCAGGCCGCACTCCCAGATCATTGGGCAGTACAGGTGGTTCTGAAACCAACACGCTAACCGTCAATCAGCTCCCTGCGCACAATCACAGCGCCAAAGCAAAGGTCCAAACCCAAGCCTCCACCGACACTGGCAATCAACATTCACCAGAAGGAAACTATCCTGCCACTAACGAAAAAGGGCTATTTACAGACGCTCCCAACACCAGCATGGGAGAGGCCAAAGCTGAAGTAGCCATCGGCAATACCGGCGCCAATCAAGCCATCAATAATGTGCAGCCTTTTCAATGTGTCAATTACATTATCGCGCTGCAAGGGGTGTATCCATCGCGCTCTTAGTTAGGGTTGCTGCTTTGCAGAACGCTTATCTCTAGCACGCGACATGGCAGTGCCTTGGCGCTAAACCACCCTCCGATTTCATTTCAACAGAGGTCCCAGCAGCGGACCTACGAGAAATCTCCTCTCCAGAAAAATGTAACTACATCTTGGGCACAAGAGGGTTTCCGCTGCGCGGAACGCTTGCCTTTATGAGGTGCGGCATGCATGCGCGCACCTACCGTTTATCATTTCGCATCTCCTTATGGGTGAGCCTTGGCGGCGTATGCAAGCCTAAAATCCTCAAAAACTCCTTCCCTTTTATGATAGCTTTTACCTAAATTTGAGCAGCACAATTGAGTACTGAGTAAAAAGTATTAAGTAGGCACTGTCCGTAAATAGCTTTCCTTTGATTCGGCGTCGTTTGATCTGGGTAAATCGGCTTGATGCTATTTATTATTAGGCGCTTATTCAAGTGCTT
>JBCCQN010000247.1:0-11180 GCA_039024315.1 Bacteroidota bacterium | reverse complement strand
GGTACATGCGCGAGTATTTCGGCTTGGGTGCCTAAAAGCTTTGCGTATCGCTCTGTGGCAGTCAAAGTAGCGAGTTCGCGGGCGCGATTTTCATTGTAGGCTAGGGACTGCTGGTAGACCCAAATGCTAAAATCCTTCATGGCCGTACTTTGGGCGAGGAGTTGGTCGAAATTAGCTTTGCTGATCTTGATAAGCTCGCAATCAGTAATGGTTTCTAAGCGCTGGCTCGAGGCTCGCTCCTCGATAAAATCGGCATAGGCCGTAATAAATCCCGGGGGACAATTCAGATGATTGGTGATTTCTGCCCCCTTATCATCATATTGATACAAGCGCATAAAACCTTCCACTACAAAGTAGAGGGTATTTGGTACTTGGCCGATTTCAGAGAGAAGCGTTCCCTTAGGATAAAAAACCAAGTCGCTCAATTGGATCACCAGCTCCTTTTCCTGCTCAGATAAGCGGACTTGCGATCGGATGAGTTGGAGCAGTTTTTCCATATACGACCAAAGATGGGATAATTTGAGGATAGTAGCGGTGCTTATCTCAGAAAGCATAGATTTTTGCCTTCAAAATTCATTGCTCATCATTAAATGGACAAATTATTGACGAGCCGGGATAAATTCTACCTGCCTAGTTTGAGGGGTATAAGCTAGCCAAAAGCACACAAAATCAGCAAAAGGGCGATTCTTCCTGTTATTATTCAAATCAATATTACATCTAGTCGTCATTGTTTGTTGTTTGTGTTTTTATGTTTGGAATATTTCAATACTTGAAACAATTTGTTTACATAATTAAACTTCGGCACAGCATAGCACTGAAGCAGATTTAGAGATTTTTACCACCATGAAAACCACTTATTTTTCAAAGCTTTCAATTTGCTTTCTCTTGTCTTGTGTATTGATAACTCTTGATTTATCCGCCACTGATTTTATCACCACTTGGCAGACCGATATTACGGGCAACTCCAATGATGACCAGATTACGATCCCAGGTACGGGAACCTATACGGTCAACTGGGAAGAAGTCGGCAATGCTGCTAACAATGGTTCTGCTGCTGCTACTGGCTCCATTACCATTACCTTCCCTTCTGCTGGAACCTATCAAATTAGTATTCCAAGTGGCTTGACGCGGATTCATTTCAATCACTCCGGTGATAAACGCAAACTGCTTACGATTGAGCAATGGGGCAGTATGGCTTGGACTACAATGGAAGACGCTTTTGAGGGTTGCCGCTTTATGACCTATAACGCAGCTGACACGCCTGATTTGAGTGCGGTCACTTCCATGGCAGGTATGTTTAAGGATTGTGATGCTTTTAATGGCGCAATCGGCAGCTGGGATGTGAGCAAGGTAGAAAATATGTCATACCTTTTTTATGGTGCAGAGGATTTTAATCAAAACATCAATAACTGGGACGTGAGTAAGGTGACGGATATGTCCTATATGTTTAATACTGCTAAGGACTTCAATCAACCGCTAAATCTATGGGATGTAGATACGGTTACCAATATGTCGTATATGTTCAATAATGCAATCACCTTTGATCAGGATATTAGTGGGTGGAACGTCATGCGGGTTACGAATATGGCCAACATGTTTAGTGCTGCTCGAGAATTTGATCAAGCCATTGGTGCATGGGATGTGGATAGTGTAACCAATATGGCGAGTATGTTTAGTGGTGCTATTAAATTCAACCAAGCCATTGGCGCTTGGAATGTAGACAGCGTAACCGATATGTCCAGCATGTTTTGGGGAGCAGTTTTGTTTAACCAAGACATCAGCTTATGGGATGTAGGCAGTGTAACTGATATGCAAGGGATGTTTTATAGAGCCTTAGCCTTCAATCAAAACATAGGTAGTTGGAATGTGGCGAGGGTAGAGGACATGAAACAAATGTTTGACACCGCCGAATCATTCAATCAAAATATTGGCGGATGGAATGTAGCGAAGGTAGAAAAAATGAATAATATGTTTGTCAATGCGACAGATTTCAATCAGGATATTGGGAGTTGGACCACCTCAGAAGTGACCGATATGCGCAATATGTTTAAGAATACTGATGATTTTAACCAAGATATCGGTGATTGGAATGTTTCCAAAGTTGTGAATATGAGCGGGATGTTTGAAAATACGGTCTCTTTTAATCAAGACCTTAGCTCTTGGGATTTTACCAATGTCACTACGATGGAAGAAATGTTTGAAGATGCCAACGCTTTCAATCAAAGCCTTGGCAGTTGGGACATCTCTGCGGTCTCGGATATGGACAATATGCTAGATAACTCGGGCCTATCTCCAGAAAATTATGAAAGCACCTTGATCGGATGGGCGGCCCAAACAGTGCCTTCAGGAATGGCGCTAGGTGCTAGCGGTATGGAGTATTGTGATAGCGGAGAGGCCGCTCGTAATTCACTCGCGACGGATGATTCTTGGTCCTTTGTAGGGGATGCGAAGGATTGTTCTACCTTTCCCGTAGAGTTATTGTCCTTTACGGCCCAAGCCAATGGGGCTGATGTGCAAGTAAAGTGGACCACCGCAAACGAAACCCATAACGATTACTTTATCATTGAGCGAAAAATAGACGAAGAAGCTTTCCTTCCCATTGGCCAAATCAAGGGTGCAGGCAACTCAAGCCTTCCGATCGATTATGCTTTTATTGATCGCAATCCTCAAGCCTCCATCGTCTACTACCGGCTACAACAAGTGGATTTTGACGGCTCCGCCGAACGCTCAAATGTTGTCGAACTACGGTTAGATGCGCTAGCTCCAACGGCATACCTTATTTATCCCAATCCCACTCAAGGCGCTTTCACCCTTGAAATCATCCGTGAAATCGAGCAAGCTCATACCTACAAGATTCAAGACCTTCGTGGCATTACCGTCCAAAGTGGTACGCTTAAGGAAGGGATCAACAAAGCGCAAATCAAGGTCGAAGCATTACCCGCCGCCACCTATATTTTACAAGTTGAAAACGGCAAAGGACAGCTAATGAATCTTAAGTTGACCGTAGAGTAGTGAGGCTTCCCGCTTCGCGGAACGCTTGTCTTTAATTTGCTTCGGTCCCGTACAGTAGTCGCATAGGCGTCAAGCTAAGACAGTTTACTGCTTCGCAGAACGTTTTTCCTCTTCAAGATGCCTCCGCGCTGGTCGGCATGACAATAGTACTGCTGAGGTTTTCCTAAGTTTTTCCCCATTGTCATCCTGAACGAAGTGAAGGGATCTTGGAAATTTGGCGTTCCGCGAAGCGGATAAGCAAGAATATTGTCCTTAGCTTGACACCTATCGGATGTGGCGCTGTGTATTTCTCCCTTTCGTATAAGGCTTATCTCCTCTATCTAGGAAATTGTTACAAATAGCGGTAAAACGGTTAAATCTTCTTTGAAGCTAGCGTGCATTTTTGTCATATCAATAAATCCAAAAATGCAATGAGTAATAAAAATGTAATCTGGTGCGACCCTCAAGACCTTGCCAAGGATCTCAGTGGTCAAACCTACATCGTAACAGGGGCAAACTCTGGCGTCGGTTTCGAAACCACTCAACAGCTTGTCAAGCAGGGCGCCCATGTAGTCATGGCTTGTAGAAGGATAGAGGCAGGTGAAGAGGTGGCCCAAGCTTTTGCTGACCTAAAAGGTTCCTATGAAGTAATCAGATGTGATTTGGCTGATCTTGAATCGGTGAGAAACTTTGTCGATACATTCTTAGCAAAATATAAGCGCTTAGAGGGATTAGCCTGTAATGCAGGTATGGTCAACATGGAAGGTAAGCCCAGATTTTCCAAAGATGGCTTCGAAATCACCATGGCCGCGAGCTTTTTTGGTCATTTCCTCCTCACCGAATTATTGTTAGATATTCTCAAGGCAAGTGCTCCTGCTAGGATGCTCATCCTTTCTTCCGTCGTGCACGCAGGTAGTCCTAAGAAAAGACATGAGGTACACCTCGATGATCTGAATTACGAAAATAGAGCCTACAACAACATTGATGCCTACGGTGAAGCTAAAGTAGCAGTAGTACAATACGCAATGGAGCTTGCCGATCGGCTTAAGGATAGCGGAGTAACAACCTATTCTATTCACCCAGGCTGGGCAAGATCCAATTTTGGTAAAGGGGGCAATTTTTTGATGTCTGCCCTCATGACCATCGCCAAACCGCTTACTCGCTCCATATCCAATAGCAATTGGGAATCTGCTCAAACTTCGCTTCATTGCTTATTGTCAGATGAGGCTCCCCAACACTCTGGAGAATATTTTAGCCAGCACAGCGTGCTTTACCGCGATAAGGAATGCCGCAAAGGAGGATGGCCACTTAAGTCCCCCAACCCACATGCCTATGATATGGGCGCTGCTAAGCAATTGGTTTCAGTGAGTAAAGAACTCGTCGGCTTGGCATGATAAATTAAGAAGATCAATGAGCGATATCTTTCAAATAAAAAGCATCTCTCAGTTTCATGAGATGCTAAGCTTCCCGCCGCCCGAGCATCCCCTAATCAGTCTGTTAGAGGAAAAAAAAGAAGGCCCTAGGCCACCCATAGATCCTAGTCTCTTTAATCTTAGATTTTCGGCTGAATTGTATGCCATCATATACAAGGACAAGGTGAGTGGCTCACTGAGTTATGGTAGGAATTCCTATGATTTTCAGGAAGGTACATTGATCTTCTCTAGCCCGGGGCAGGTGTTTTCGAGCCAAGGTGAAGATGAATATAGCGAGAATCAGGGATGGACTTTATTGTTCCATCCTGACCTTCTCCACAAGTCTGAGCTAGGCAAAAAAATGGATAGCTACTCCTATTTCTCTTATGACGTAAACGAAGCTTTGCACTTATCTCTCAAGGAGGAGAGATTTATCTCAGAAGTAGTAGCTCAAATCAAAGAGGAGTATTCTCAAAACCTCGATAGGCATAGCCAAAAGCTGATTTTGTCTAATCTAGAGCTGCTGTTGAATTATTGTGATCGCTTTTTTGACCGCCAGTTTTACACACGTAGCAATATCAACAAAGACTTTGTTTCAAAATTTGAGAGTGTCCTCAAAGCCTACTTCAATACCGAAAAAGTCTCGGACTTAGGCGTACCCTCAGCCAGTTACTTTGGCGAAAAGCTCAATATGTCCACCAATTATCTGAGCGACTTATTGAAAAAGGAAACGGGCAAAAGCATCAAGGAGCACATTGACGGACGGATCATCGATAAAGCAAAAACTATCCTCTTGAACTCCAATCAGTCCATCGGAGAGATTGCTTATGGCTTAGGCTTCGAGTATCCACAGAGCTTTTCCCGTCTGTTCAAAAATAAAACCGGTATGAGTCCCTTGGATTATCGGAGGATGAATTAGGCCTTTTCTAGATTTATTTACCGCTGCGCGGAACGATTAACTCCAAAAAAGTAGTGCCAATCCCTAGCAAAGGGAAAGGCACTACCATTCGGACAAAAAATAAACGGTATTTAAACTACTATTTCAACACTTTGAACATCTCAAAGCGCTCGCCATTACGCACCTTAAACAGGTAAACGCCCGCTTCAAAAGTGCTCATATCATAATCTAGTTTGGCCGCGCGTACATCGATGCGATCTACTTCTTGGCCAGTAAGACTATAGACGATAATCTCGTTTTGACCCTGCGGCAACTCAACATGCAAGATGTCGCTAACCGGATTGGGATAAAACTTAACGTTCAGCGCAGCTGTAGCATCAATAGAAGAACTCAGCTCTGCTTTACAACTGCCCACTAGATAGCTGATCTTGTTATCGGCATTGTTCTTTTCACCCTGTCCTGGATAGGAGTAAGTATAGTAAAAGTAAATAGTTGAACCTTCGGCCGCATTGAGTTGGAAAGGTACGTTGGGCGTAACTCCATAGCCCGGCAAGGCTCCCGCATCCGTACCATAGTACAAGATACAAGTAGGGCTTCCCACTCCAGGAATAGAAGGAATGAAAGTCAAAGTTGGATTATTATCAGCATCCGAAAACTCATAGAGAAAGTCTCCATTGGGAGCAGTGCCTTTACAGCTTGGCGCTTCTTCGATGGTAATTTGGATTGCCTTAGAAATTGTTTGACTACTATCATCATCCGTGGCTACGGCCGTTACCTCATAATTACCAATCGCTGGCATCCAATTGGTTTCGTAAGGTGTTTGGGTGCTGCTGCCGATAAATACGCTATCCGCATAAAAATCCACCCTGACTACGTTTCCGATTAAGTCTGAAGCCACCGCGGCGATATCGATGCTGGCATCTTCAAAGAAAGAAGCGTTGTCCGCAGGAGAAAGGATAGAAACCTTAGGCGGTACTTCACCGCTCGTATTGGAGATGACAAAGATCTCATCAATATCGCTATACATGCCGTTGTCGACTTTTAATTGCAGGAGATAAACCCCATCCTCTAAGGTCGAAATCGTGGGTTGAGCAATCGTCGGATCCGTAAAGCTCAAAGTAGACGGGCCATAAATTTGCGTCCATTCGTAGGTCAATGGATTGTTGCCCGGATCACTACTCATACTCGCATCTAGTGGCGTGCTGCTTTGCGGGAGTTGGACGAGTATGTTTTCTCCAGCATCGGCAATAGGCTGATCATAAGGAAGCGGCCCACTGTAGGTGAACGTTAATCTCCCGAGGTTAAACTCTCCTTGTTCGAAGGCAATGCGTAGGATTTGGCGACCGCTTTTGAGTGGGATTCCTGTTACAAGGCGGTTGGCCCAAGTATCCCAATCACCGGTATCACCAAAGCCGATCGCTGGGCTAATCGTATCCCCGTCAGAAAGTAGGTACAGCGGCCCGCCACCGGCGCTGTTGCCGCTAGCATAGCGAAGATTAAGGTCATACAAACCCGCTTGAGCAACCTCAACGGTATATTCTAGCCATTCGCCGGCATTGATAAAGCTGATGATAGCGCCTTCGTTACCCGCAATAGAGGCATCTACAAATTCAGTTTCTCTAAAATTACCTCCATTACTGCTGCTGGCATCATTGTAGGCAATGCCTTGGCCGTTTCCACCTTCGAAGATGTCAAAACGACCGGCCTCTAAATCTCCGGGGATCGCAATCGGATAGCCAGTGTAAGGCAGTTGTTCGCCCACTACCACACCGACTAGATTGCTCAAATTGAAGTTGGTGCCATCGTAGATTTTGGCGTAGAAAGTATGACGACCCACTTGCAGATCAGTAGCGTCAAAGGAGAAGGGTGCTTGAGTAAGCTGACCTAGCAGGCTGTCCCCTTCAAAAAACTCAACTAGACTAGGAGTCCCACCTTCAATTTGGAGGTCAAGCGTTACTTTCCCGCCGGGATAAGCTGCTGGGAAATTAGAACTAAGCGTTCCGCGCAGCGAGATATCCAAACTCGTACGAATACTGGCTGGCGGCACTTGCAATATATAGCCATCGGAGTAGAGTACATCCATCGTATCTGCGCCATAGTTATGAGCGACGTAGATGTTTTGGCCAGCTTTGCTGAACGCTACCGCTAAGGGGCTGTTGGCGGTGATGGAGGTGTCGACTTGGCCGAGACTGTTCATCGCATGCAGCCAATGGTAGGTATGAGCGTCGGAAACTCCAAATTTCAAGTCTCGCTCGGGATAAGAATCATATAGCTGTATGGCCCATTCTGGATCAATGAGGGCCAGGTATTTCCAGACCACATCATGCCAGAGATTGACGTTGACTTCGTTGTTGAGGATGCCCGTGTTTTGGGTCATCTCATTCCACAGCTTTCGGGTGTAGGTGGTATCATGACCTAGGTAAAGAGAACCGCCATGTATAGGGTAGAGTTCGATGCCATAAGAAGCCGCAATATCCGAGGTCCAAAAGGTACCGTTGTCATAGCTGTTGCCCCATACGCGTGAAACAAGGCTGTAGGGGTGGTTGGGTTGGAAATTACGTTCCTGGGTATCAAACCAATATTCCTCAATGGCGGTTTGCTCCGTGGTGTATAGATAAATGCCTAAGTCGCGGATAGAATCATTGCCAGTAATCGCTCCCCAATGGATCAAAGAGGAGTTGAATTGCATACTTTCAGAGGTAGATTCTTGATCATTGCCTTGCGGGAAAGAAGCGAAGCCATTGGCCCAGCAGTGTCCTGCATAGGGACTAAAGTTGCGCAGCATGGGGAACATAGGATCATCGCGAGTAGGACAAGCCGCGTCTCGGATCAGAAACTGCACCATATCGCCCCACTGGCTAGCCCAGCCAGGTTCGAATTGCTCCATAAAGGCCGCTGCGTGGATGAAGTAACCCCAATGAAAGTGGTGATCGTTGATATTACCATCTTGGCCGTGGCCAGCAGGATAGCCTAGCATCGCGGTCCAGGTCTGATTGTAATAAAAGATGAAGGCGACCTCATTGGCTTCGGCGGAGAGCCAATCTTCGAGACGTTCTTTGACCGTGGCAATCATTTTGTCGCGAGCGATAGTATCTCCCATCATATCGGCGATACGCGCCGTTTGGATGAGGCGATTCATCATTTGGCCTTCGTTGTAGGAGTCTGTCCAAGGGTTGAGGCCGTCATTTTGGAGGGCTTGGGTTTTACTCGCCATTAAGGCGGGACTAAAGCTCTCGCTATATTGGTTTACATAAGGTAAGGTTGGCAGGATGCCATGAAAGCGATTAGAAACGCTAAAACTATTGCCCGCCAGAGTTTTTAGTTCCCCGCGCACACTCGCATAAGAATAGCCATTGGGGATAGGAGAACCAGCGGCAAGATTGGCCCATTGGTGAGGCAACAAACCGATGAGCATATCGGTATCGCTTCCTTCCTTGACTTCGGTTGTGACTACGAAGTCTGTGGTGAGGAGAGAACTAGCTTCATCGTAATTCCAAGTGGTGGTAGTGTTGGTGGGAAATACGTAAGCGTATTGTTTGTATTCGTTTGCTACGATATTGACATTGCTTGCATCTAAGGGGATGAAAGCCAATGACCAGTAATTTTTACCATTGAGGGTGGAGGAATAAACATTACCGTTTTGGGTCCAACTACTACCAGTAGGCGCAAAAACTGCGAAGTCAGCCCCATTGCGGGCGTCGGTAATGACGAGCATTTCATTGTCTACGACAACAGTCCCTTGATTAACCGTAATGCTAGCAAGATCGGCCGAGTCCTTTTCAAAATAGAGAAATGGCATCCCGATACCAGAAGTAGCTTGAAAATGGTGATTACCATTTTGCCAGTCCATGGTAATGGTCCAGTCAGAATAATCGGAGATGTTGGCGGCTGAGGCATTGAGACCACTAACGCCTACCACTACGGGTAGGATGTTGTCGATTACCCCCCAAGGAATGTAGCTGACGACTAAGCCTTCATCGACAGTCTTGAGGGTGTAGGGATAGTTGAAGAGATTGTCAGCGTGGGGATTTTTGACCTTGGCCGACCACCAATCGTTGGTGGGAACGGGTTTACCGACGGCATTGCCGGTGAGGTAAGGATTGCCAGAGGGATAAGTGTTCCGCCCGGCGGCATCTACTCCAGGAAAGGTGGTGGTATAGCTACCACTACCCGCAGGAATAATTTGTGCCTCAAGCGTTCCGCGAAGCGGTAATAACAAAAGAGACAATAGCAATAATTGGAAAAAAACACGTAGGGTGCTCGTCATGGAATAGAGATTAGCGAGTATTAGGAAAGGGGAGAGAATCTCATCCTTAATCTAATATGAAAATCCCTATACTTTCAAGCAAGCTATTGAGGTCTTTGTGTAGTCAAGATGTATTAAAATCTGCGTTTCTGATCATTTAAATCGATATCCGACAGCGATCTGTAGGTTGGGCCAGTAGTAGTTTAATTCTCCAAAGAGGTATACATTAGGATCATATATGGCGGTAGAGGTCTGATTGGAAAAGCTTATCCTACGGGTCTTGATCCACGTCCGAGCGGAAGTGGCAATGCCAAGGGAAGACTCGAGGCTGATGCCATTGGCAAAAAGATATTTGTAGCCGATAAAGGGCCCGATGCCAAGACGAGTATGTAAAACGCGCTTGTCAATATCATTGTTCCTTATGGATTGAACTTGAGCAGGAGTGTAGTCGTCAATTTCTGGCAGGCGAAATAGTTCTTGATCGTAAAAAGCATAGATGCCCCAGTAAAACCCTGCTCTCTCTTTTTCTGCTTTAAAGTATCGTTTTACCATCAAAAGACTCGAAAAAAAGTGTCTTTTGCGTTCGATTTCTTGGTCAACAAAAAAGCTGGTCCTCCGCTTGCGATGATAGTGTAATCTTGATTCTAGCGACATGGCCTGGCCAATGGGAATTTCGATCGCGATTCCTTCTCTTTCAACTAGATCAAAAACAAGTTTGGTCTCCAGCTGAGCTGGCAAGATGGAGCTTCTAAGGGCGATCAGGAGAAAAATGATAAGGAATCGTAAAGACATGGGCTTGCTGGTTTAGTATGAGTCCGCTTGAGGAGGGATTGGTAAACAAAAAAAGTGGCGGCATACATGCCGCCACTACTTTCCCTCTTTGACGAAGGGAAACTGCAATCCTTTAGGTCAAGTAAGAAATGATAGAATTATCATATTCAGGCTTCATGCTTATTTAAATCGATATCGCGACAGCGATCTGTAGGTTGGGCCAGAAATAGCCAAGGGGGCCAGGTAGTGCTTGACTAGGATCGTAGAAGGTTTCTTCAACTTGGTTATTATGACTAAGGCTTACAGTTCTGATCCACTGTAATGGGGAGGCGACAATCCCTAGGCTTGGTTCGAGCGTGATGCCATTGGCAAAGAGATGTTTGTAGCCAATGCAAGGACCAAAACCTAAACGGGTGTCAATGGTTGATTGGGCTAGGTCATTGTCAAGGGCGAATTGCGTCTGGGCCGGCGTCCAAGTGTCAATATCAAGGCTAATCCGGCTCCCACGATAGTAGTAAGCATAGAGTCCCCAATAAAATCCTGTTTGTTCCTTTTCAGGTTTAAAGTAGCGCTTTACCATCAAGGTGCTAGCAAAGAAGCGTCGTTGCCGATTGACATCTGCATCGATAAAAAAGTTGCTGCTGCGCTTTCCATGATAAAATACTCTCGCCTCGATTGACATCGCCTCGCCAAGGGGAATCTCGATTCCAAGACCTTCGCGATCTATCAAGCCAAGAGCAAATTTGGCTTCGATCTGAGCCTGAAGTTTGGGGACAAAAAGTGCTAGTAGTAGGAGGAAGGGGAGGACTCTTAAGTACATGGGCTTGCTGGTTTAGTATGAGTCCGTTTGAGGGGGGATTGG
>JBCCQN010000246.1:0-11216 GCA_039024315.1 Bacteroidota bacterium | reverse complement strand
TCCCAGTTCGTTCAATAGCTTTGCCATATTGGCCTGTGCATCGCGCTCTGGACCAGCATAGCGGGCCGAAATTACCCCAGGGGCTCCATCTAAGGCATCCACTTCTAAACCCGTATCATCGGCAAAACAAGGAAGATTAGCGGCCTTGGCGAAAGCCTCTGCTTTGAGGATGGCATTGCCTTCTAGCGTGGGTTCTGTTTCCTCTACATCCATATCGAGGCCCACATCCGCAAGGCTCAAAACTTCGTATTTAGCTCCTAGGATTTCCCTTATCTCTCGTAGTTTATGAGGATTGTTGGTCCCAAAAAGGACTTTTGGCTTAGACATATCAATCGCTTAATTCAGAAGTTGTTTTAGCTCCGCCATGGCATTGAGCACTTGACGAGTGGCAGTGTGATCGGTTTGGCACTGCTTTAGTGGGGGGAGTGGCCAAACGTTTTTATCGGCTGCTTTTACTTGGCCTGACCATTGAGCGCCCATAAGGTCAAATAGTAAGATATAAGGCTTGTCAGCAGTACTTAAGTCGATGGATTTTGCCTCGTCCGGAATCACACCAAATCCCACCATGCTAGGATCAATTTGCGCTTGTAATAGTTGATTTTTTAGTAATCCTGTAAGATCCCGATTGCTAAATTCTGCTTTGCGAAGCACTACCACAAATTGGGCAGTAGGGCGCATTTTCCATACGGCTTGCGCGCCAGTCTGCAAGAGATGGATAGGAGGGGCCGTTGGAGTAGGAGGGATAGCTTGCTCTTTTGTCTCCACCTTAGCAGGCATTTCACTCTTTGCTTTTGGACTAGCGGTGACTTCTTCGATTTTCGGGTTGGAATTGCTTTCTGTCGCCTCAGTTTGCTCCGGTCTTGGGGCTTTCTCCTGCGGAGGAACGCTTTGCTCTTTAGGCTCATCTGCTTCGATCAGAAAGAATCTTTCTCCATAGAGAAGTTGAATATCGCGACTCGAAAAATCCATACCTAAAGGTACAAAGAAAAGCGCGCATTCTAACTCATCTTCCCCCTCCAAAATAGATTCATCGCGATGCTAATGCCTGTCATGATAATGGCCAATATCCAAAATGCCGTAAAGCCAAACTTACCACTAAAATTGAGGCCAATAAATGGCCCTAAAATGGCGGTAAGAGACCAAGTCATCCAGTACCATGACATATAGCTGCCTCGATTATCTTCATTGCTGACATTGAAAGGAATTGCATTATTAAAAGGCAGAAAAAATATCTCGCCAAAGGTAAATAATAGGATTGCTACAAAACAAAGCCAAATGGCTCCCGAAAATAAAAAGGGCACGAAACAAAGGGCAAAGCAAACTAAACCAAGCAGGATCGCTATACGGACCATAGATTTCTGTTCTAACACATGCACGATGGGCATCTCAATCAAGCTGATCGTTATACAATTAAAGCCCATCATGATACCAATGATTCGCTCGTCAAAGCCCCAATTAGTTTTCAAGAAGACTGGTACAGTGTGAAACCATTGAATAAAGCAAAAGCCCATCAAAAATGTAGAGAGCAAAAAGAGCATATAGGCTTGATTGCGATAAGGAGGAAGGCTCTCTGAAATTTGGCTTTCTTTTTTTTCTCCTTCCCTTTGGGGAACACTCTGTTTCGACTGCCAGTTCCGCGAAGCGTACATAAAATATAGAGAGGCCAAACTACAAGTAAGCCCGTCGATCCAAAAAAGCCACTTATAACCGTAGCCAGTGGCCAAAAAACCGCCTATCATAGGCGCGGCGGTCATGCCTAAATTGATCGCGAGACGTATAAGGGCCATGGTCCGTGCCGTCTGATCTTTGGAGACAAAGGAACCTAAATAGGCCATAAAAGAAGGCCTAAAAGCATCTCCAAAAAGGGCAGTAAGGAAGATAAGAGTGGCAAAATGAGCAAAACTATCGGCCCACTGAATACTGATCAGGAAGAAGCCACTGATCAAGAGGGACCAAGTCATCACCTTTTTTGCCCCTATACTGTCACTCAGTTTGCCTCCAATATAAGAACCTGCCAAGGAACCCAAACCAAAGCAAGCCATCAGATAGCCAGCCTGCTCAAGACTAAAGCCTTTGACAGTGGTCAGATATACCGCTAGAAAAGGGACCACCATGGTGCCCATGCGGTTGATGAGGGTTAGGATAGACAGTACCCATACCTCCTGTGGATGCCCAGAATAGGCCTCGCGATAAAGTTGAAGACTCTTTTGTAACAATGTAGTGGTGTGTGATGACCCAGATTTAACGCAGCCTAAGCGTCTGAGTTTAGAAATCAGAGATATATTTTTAAATAAATGATTGTTCATTTATTTTAGTGTAAATACTTTTTATGCGACCCAGGGACAAAAAGAAAGAACAGGCAGTAGTCGATGCTGCTATTCAACTCATCAATCAATACGGTATAGAGGGATTATCTATGAGCAAATTAGCCAAATTAGCAGGCGTATCTCCTGCGACCCTCTATATCTACTATGCCAATAAGGATGATCTGCTCAACCAGCTGTTTGTAAAGGTGAGGCGAGAGTTTGCGCAGGCGATTTTTGCAGGTTTCGATCCGCAGATGGATTTTACCCAAGGCTTCCAATTACTTTGGGAAAATCATTATCGCTTTGCACGCGAACATAGCGATGCCTTTTGGTTTTTGGAGCAAAGTGCCAATAGTGTTGCCGTGCGTGAGATGGATCCCAAGCAGGAAAGTCGATGGTTGGCACCGATGGATATGTTTTTGCACTTTGGGCATGAAGCGGGAGTGTTCAAAGATCTTAATTTGATGATGTTCAGAGCGTTTGCTTTCGCTCCCATTTTACAATTGGTCAAAGCAGAATTACGTACGGGCACTGCGCTGACCGATCATGATTTAGCCGCAGCGCGGCAACTTTCTTGGGGCGTGATCGCCGCTTGAGCAAGCAAACTTTTATGCAATCATTAGTATGAAGAAGCTACTATTTATCATCGCTTGCACTTTGTGTAGCTGTGCGCAGCCTGCTGCCTCAGATCCTTTACCCAACATCCTCTTTATCCTAGCTGATGATATGGGCTATGGCGATTTGGGGTGCTACAATCCAAACTCCAATATCCAAACGCCTCATTTGGATCAATTGGCCGCGGCAGGAATGCGTTTTACCGATGCGCATGCACCGGCGGCTTGGTGTGTGCCTTCGCGATTTGGTTTGCTAACAGGGACTTATCCCTTCCGTAATGGGCGATCCTACCAAGAAGGACTAATGTCTGATCAATTTCCTACGGTGGCAAGTGTCCTCAAATCTGCTGGCTACCAGACAGCAATGGTGGGAAAGTGGCATCAAGGTATCCTCGATGAGAAAAATCCACCCGCTAAGCAAGATTTAGTCAATGGCCCCTTGGACAATGGCTTTGATTACTTCTTTGGCATTCCTGCTTCCTTAGACATTCCGCCTTATTACTACATCAAAAATAAACGGCCAGTGGCTATGCCCACGGATTCTATTGGACCAAGTGAAGGATGGGGACCGGCTCCTAACAAATGGAAAATTCAGGGACCCTTTTGGCGAGAAGGTAAAATTGCACCAGCTTATCGACATGAGGAAGTGCTAGGAAAATTTTTTGATGAAGCAGATGCTTATCTTAAAAAGGTCGATAAAAATCCTTTCTTTTTGTATTTGGCCTTGCCTGCTCCACATACTCCTTGGTTACCAGATGGAGATCATCAAGGGAGTTCACAAGCCGGAGATTATGGGGACTTTGTCAAGCAAGTTGATGATCATATTGGTGCCCTACTACAAAGTCTAGGAGAACAAGGCTTGGCTGAAAATACTGTGGTCATTTTTAGCAGCGATAATGGACCCGTTTGGTATCCGGAAGATGAAGCTAGGTTTGCGCATCGGGCGACGGGACCGCTTGCCGGCATGAAGGGGGATGCCTTAGAAGGAGGCCACAGAATGCCCTTTATCGTACGCTGGCCAGCTAAGGTTGAGGCTGGTAGTACGCAAGACGCGATGATTTGCTTTACGGACTTTTTGGCCAGCTGCGCTGAACTTTCCGATCAAACGCTAGCAGCAGGGGTAGGACAGGATAGTAAAAGCTTTGTCCCATTAATGCTGGATCCTCAACTAGGAAGGATTCGCGAGGAACTAATCGTACAGACTACTGGCAAAAAACATATGATCCGCCAAGGCGATTGGAAACTAATCCCAAGCAAAGGAAGCGGTGGCTTTTGGGACCTTTATGATCCAGATTATGCTAGCAGCAATCCTCACGAAGGGCGCTTGTACCATCTGGCGGAAGATCTTGGAGAGCAAGACAATCTATATGGTGAATATCCCGAACGAGTAAAAGCTATGACCGAAGCGCTGAACAAAAGGCTTATTTCAGAATAGCTTTTCGGCAAAAAAATAAGCGTTCCGCGACGCGGAACGCTTATCATAGATCTAGCTTTCGTATTCTGTTACCAAGACCTAGCGTATTCCAATTGCGTTTGTTTAAACGCAGCTTTGGAAGGCTTGTAGGAGACTTTGATATCATTTAGAATTTCGAGTTCTGATTTCAATTTGCTGAAAATGTCCTTATGCGTTTTGTAAGGCATTTCGGCTATGGAGTTACTGTTGAGCAGGCCAATGAGCTGCCAACTAGGTAAGACATCAAAAATGTTATCGAGATTACGCCAGTGGTCAACAGCTACCCCCGTTTTGTCAAGCCGACTTTTAGGCAAACGCATCCACATTTCTGGTGTCATTTGTCTGATTTGCTTGGCCAAGCTAGAAACTTGCGCCATGCCCTTGGCATTGATGTAAGTACTCTCCGCTTCGATAGAACAGGCAGCAGGTAAAACTACCTCTGCAAATTCATGTCCTGCTTGATACTGATGACCGTGTACGATGGTTGGTACCTTACCCACTGCATTACCTAGCGCAGCAAAAGCTTTGTCATTTTCTAAAGAGTAGAAGAAGCTAAGCTCACCACTTTCAAGCTTCGCTTGAAGCTCGTCAATGGTCATCGCCTTGAAGCCAAGCAGCTCACATGCCGCGGCATTAGGCGTCTTGTCTTCGTGGATCAACCAATCATCGCCAGTACCGGCTTGCACATCGCTAATGTAGAAGATCTCTTCCACGCCACGGCTCATAGCCATTTCTTTGAGTGCATAGTTGGACTCAAGGCTAGCGTAGGCAGAACCTAAAAAGAAAATCGGACCGGTGTGGGCATTGAGAAGATTGGCCGCTTTACGCATACCATCTTCGAAATTGAGCGGGATACCGCCTTTGATTTGAATACCCGAAACGCGATTCTCATTGTAGAAGTCTATGTTGAGACGGTGAGAGTCTGGCATCCAGTAACTATTGACAGCGTCATTTTGACGCGGCGTGATACGCAATACTTTATTGTCTCGGACCCAAACGTAAGTATTAGTTCCGGTAGCGTCATTCATGTCGATCGCTGGTGCGTGAGCCATTTCCCAAACACGCGCCTTGAAGCGGTGGGCGCGACTAGTAAGAGCGCCTACCGGACAAAGATCGATCACGTTCATGGAGTAAGCTTCGTCAAAAGTTTCTCCAGGAGGTGTACCCGGATAGTTTTTGTCCCCACGGCCGATGATGGTCAATTGGTTTGAACCAGAAATCTCTTCAGTAAAGCGAGTACAGCGAGTACAGTTAATGCAGCGTTCCTCATCGAGGATCACTCTCGGACCCAGCTCCACGCGCTTACGCTTATGACCTTTTTGGTTTTCAAAACGAGAACCTTCTGGACCATACTTATAAGTCCAAATTTGGAGAGGACATTCACCAGCCTGATCACAAATCGGGCAATCGAGCGGGTGATTGATGAGCATGTACTCTAGTACCCCTGCCTGTGCTACCTTGATAGTCTCAGAAGTACGGTGAGTTTTGACGTACATATTGTCACCGACCGGAGTATTACAAGCCGTAGCTGGCTTGCGTCCCCACATGATGACCGGCTTACCATCTTCCTCAAACTGTAATTCACCGGTGGCGCGATCTTTGGCCTGATATCCTACTTCTACCAGACACATCCGGCAGTTGGTAGGCACACTCATAGTAGGGTGGTAACAGAAATAAGGGATCTCGATATTGTTGTCCAGGGCGAACTGTAAGAGTTTGTGTTGACCCTCAAACTCCAAAACTTGTCCGTCGATCGTAACTTTGGGCATAAGAAGATATTCGTTTTAACAAGGCGAATTTAAAGATTAAATTCCGTTTTTCTGCACAAAAATTCGGAATTTGGGATCTGAAATTCATGGAACGACACCTTCACCATATTAGCTTTGATGTCCCTTATCCTGCCAATTATGGCGGGGTGATTGAGGTCTATTACAAATTACAAGCCTTAGCCGAAGCAGGAATCAAAGTTCATCTGCATTGCTTTGAGTATGGGAGAGGCTATGCTGAGCAATTAGAGCCGCTATGTGCCTCTGTCAATTACTATCCTCGTAAGCAGCGATTTCAGTCTTTACCAGTGCGCTATCCCCATATTGTCAAGTCCCGCCGCTCCAAAGAACTGCTCAAGAAATTGGTAAGAGATCCCTGGCCTATTTTGTTTGAAGGCTTACACACCACTTACTATCTCAGCCATCCTGAGCTAGAAAATCGCCGTAAGGTCGTACGTCTGCACAATGTGGAATGGGAGTATTATTATGCCCTTGCTCAGTGGGAACAAGGCTATATGAATCGGCAGTATTATCTCGCCGAATCGCGCCAGTTACAGGCTTGGGAAGATGTTTTGCCGTTTGCTGATCAATTATTGCCTATCTCTCCTAAGGATACTGCTTATTATGCTGAACGCTTTAAAAATGTGGATCATTTGCCTCCTTTTCATGGCAATCGCTCGGTGACCAGCCGGCCTGGACAAGGAGAATATTGTCTATATCATGCTAAGTTGAGCGTACCGGAAAACCACGAAGCAGCCATGTTTTTGGTAGAGCAAGTATTTGATGATTTTCCCGTACCACTGATCATCGCTGGGGGCGGTGCTAAACCTGAATTGATCGAAGCAATCAGTGAGAATGATCAAATCCTCTTAAGACCTGATCCGGGGGAGGCACAAATGGAAGACCTTATCCGCAATGCGCATATCCTCGTATTACCTACTTTTCAAGCTACAGGCATCAAATTGAAGCTACTCAATAGTCTCTTTAATGGACGACATGTGATGGTTAATCCTCCGATGGTCTTACAAACCAAATTAGGCTTGTATTGTCATGTTGCTGATGATGCGCCGGACTTCCAGAAACAAATCCTCCGATTATTCGACAAAGCGTTCCCCGCAGGGGAAATCGAAAAACGTAAGAAGCTACTTGCGGACTCGTATAGTAATCAGCTTAATGTCGAAAAGCTAATCGAGCATCTTTATCCTAAAGATTTGATGAAGGCCTAGAAGTGTCTCAAACAGCATCATGTTTTTTCTCTGCTGCGCAGAACGCTCATCCCCCTAGATGTTTCGGCTACCGATAGCTATCGGTACAACACGACAATTCCCTAGAGCCACAGCATCAAAGCAACCCAATTTGTCATCCTGAGCCTTGTCGAAGGATCTATTATGATAAGGCCTAAACCTAGGCTAAACTCCTCAAAATAAACGAGATAAGCGTTCTGCGAAGCAGTATGTATTTAAAAATCTAAATCAATATCTAAAAATTTAGTTGTGAATCTAAAAATTTAGATATACCTTGTTCGCAGATAGGATCAATCCCTTTATTGAGCAATGAATAAACTCACCAAAGCAGAAGAAGAAATCATGCAAATCATTTGGAAGCTGGAAAAGGCTTTCCTCAAAGATGTGATGGCCGAAGTACCCGCTGACATGAAGCAAAGCACGGTTTCTACCATGATTAAATTACTGATAGAGAAGAAGTTTGTGAGTTATGAAGCCTTTGGGAAGTCCTATCAGTACTATCCCCTAGTGGCTAAGGAAGAATACGCTAAGTTTTACTTCGATAGCTTTTTGGGACGCTATTTTGACGGTTCTTTTAAGCGCTTGCTGAGCTTTTTTCATAAGGAAGGCGATTTGCGCTTAGAAGATGTCAATCAGATTATGGAAAAACTCGAAAACGACAACGATACAAACAGCGACTCATGAATTTTTGGATCGAATTCAGCCTGATACTCTTGCTGTGTTATGCCTACTATTTGGGGGTATTGGCCAAGCAGACACGTTTTCAGTTCAACCGTCTATTTTTGATGGCGATGATCCCGCTTTCGGCGCTGTTGGCTTATTTGAGTATACCGCTGCGCGGAACGCCAGAGGTGTTAGCTGTGTTTAGCCTACCTGAAATTAGCATCGGCGCTTTATCAGAAGATAGCGCCAATGCAGGCAGTGAATTCAATTGGTGGTATTTGTATCTTGCTGGCGTATTGATTAGTGCCTGCATTAGCTTATTGCGACTTTTTCAATTGTGGCGCTTTATCCGTCGCCATCCCCTAAAAAAAGATGGCCCCTATGTCTTAGTACAATGTGGTCTCAAAGATAGTCCCGCTTCTTTTTTTAAGTACATTTTTTGGAATGATGCCGTCAGTGATGCCGCCGAGGAAAGGGCCCAAATCCTCGCGCACGAACAATGTCATGTCGAACAAAAGCATTCGCTGGATCGCTTGGCATTTGAATTGATGCTGATCCTATGCTGGTTTCATCCCTTGGTGTATTTGATTAGGAGGGATCTTTTGCAAACCCATGAATTTTTAGCAGACCGAGCCGCGACTCAAGACGGGAATATCCGGAATTACGCAAGCTTGCTCCTATCTAGGGCTTTTAGCAGCCGTCTGCGCTTTTCTCATTCTTTTTTTCATTCACCCGTAAAAAGTCGAATTATGATGTTACAAAACTCCGCTTCGCGGAATATGAGCTTACGTTATTGGGGCCTTCTGCCGCTGTTGGGCCTGATGGTACTTTTGTTTGCCTGCCAGCCCGAACGTAGCGAATCTCAGGAAGTAATTGCCGAAACCAACACCGAATCACCCCAAAGTAAGGACCTTATCCAAGTAGATAAGGAACCCGAACCAATCAACCTGAGGGAAATTCGTCGGGCAATTGGTTACCCCAAAATCGCTCGTGATGCCAATATCCAAGGATTGGTAGTAGCGCGCATTCTGATTGATGAAAAAGGTCAATACGTTGAGCATGAAATCATTAGCTCCGCTCACGAAATCCTTGGCAATGCGGTGGAAGCACAGTTGTCCAAACTGGAAATGATACCAGCAATCAAAGATGACAAACCCGTGCAATTTTGGATCAATGTTCCTTTCAACTTTAAATTGATAGAGTAGTAAAAATTACTCTCCGAGAACGCTTATCTCTATTTTTTTAAGTACCTAGACAATAGTATTCAGTATTTAGACCGAGGAAAATAGGGCTATACGGACCATCGAGACCTTTTTTCTCTGTACTGAATACTCCCGAAAGCTTTCGGGATACTTTCTACTTTTATTTAACATCCCCACAATCACTCAAATCATGTCGAAATCATTTTCTGCCACCTGGCAGCTTAGAATCCCCGTGCTCGTATTTTTGCTTAGCCTCGCTTTTGCTCTACAAGCCCAAGACAAAGTAGATACGCCTCCTAAGCCAACTAATATTACTTCTGTATATCAGGCTATCGGTTATCCCAAAGCGGCTGCAAAAGCTGAGAAAGAGGGAAAAGTCATGGTCAAAATCCTGATTGGCAAAGATGGAAAGTATGTCAAGCACGAATATATCGGTAAGCCGGATCCCGTTTTTACGGAGGCTATTGATGAGCATATCGCAGATATCGAGTTTACACCCGCCCAAAAAGATGGTAAAGCGGTGAAGTATTGGGTGAGCCTTCCCTTTATGTTTAAGCTGAATTAGGCATTAGCCAAAACGCATAAAAAAGTCCGTAGCCTTCCCCAAAGGGATAGGCTACGGACTTTTCCTTTAACAAGGAATGCTAACTATTTTTTGGTCTTGAGCGTGGCACAGCTATCGCCATACAAATCATCACCAATGATCATCAATACCGTTTCTTTCTTGCTGTTAGAAATACCGATTTGTACCTCTTCTCCATCACGCATGGCGATGACAGCACCTGTCTTGAGGCGCTTATATACTTTGTCTTTGACTTTGATGATCTGATCACCCCCTACAGTGCGGAATTCGAAGTTGTTAAATTCAGTGTTGTAGCTACGTCCAGAAGGAATAGTGGTTTTGGAAACTACTTCTCCATCATCTGCTTCAGAGATAAATAGCTCACAGAGGCAGGTACCTTTTAGCTTTTCATCCTCAAACTGAACGATGGTATAATGCACAATCATCCAAATATCACCACGTTTTTCAAAGGCTAGATTTACCGTCTCAGATCCCTTCACCCAAATACCATTGGGGATTTTGGTTTCATAGTTGACTCGGTAGGTAACCGTAGCGTTGTTACCACTAACGTAAATGTTACTGATTTCCTCGATATCATATCCTAATTGAATCCCACTGGCCCGCAATAGGTTATCCAAATAGCCTTCAAACCCTTTGTAATCGCCAGTAGAGGCGCGGGATTTGCCGGAGATATTGAAAACGTAGATTACCGAGGTAACCTCTTTGCTAAAGTATTTTAGGACGGCGGCTTTGTCTTTGGTCGTGGGTAAATTTGCGTAAGTAGTGGCGAATTCACGGACTTCAGCCTCCAATTGTTTTTCCGCCTCGGCATTTTGAGCCTGGACATTTATTAGCAATAGGCTAACAAGAATGAATAATACGGAATGACGAAGGTTCTTCATGAGTTTTTCTTACAATTACTAATCAGAAGGGTTGAGATATTTCAAATATACATAAAACCATTGCCCAACCAAGTTTGAATTTTTCGGCAATTTACAACCTACTTTTGCTTATTATTCTGAGATTCGGAATTTATCCCCGAGCTTAACGCTTCAATTTATTGAAATATGCCGATGAGAGGATTCTATTTGTGGTTGGGACCTTTTCTCTTTCTGTGTGCTAGTACAGTGTCTGCCTGTAAGTCCGACCCTCAGTTGAGACAAGTAGATGTTGCGATTTCTCATGCCACTATCCTTTGCTTAGATAGTTTAGGGACTGTTGTTATGGAAGGCACGCTACTTATCAAAGATGGTCGTATCCTTGACTTCGGACCAGACAGCCTGCTCAAGGACACCTATCGTGCCCAAGAAGAGGTAGATGCCGATGGCAAATTTTTGCTGCCAGGCCTTGTCAATACTCACACGCATTTGCCTATGAGTTTATTGCGTGGGATCGCAGATGATCTC
>JBCCQN010000245.1:0-11246 GCA_039024315.1 Bacteroidota bacterium | reverse complement strand
GTTGGTCGGATTAAACGAGATTCTCAAATGAGTTCTCTAAAGATATTGCAAACAAATGTAGGGATCGCCGTGCTGTGATTAAAACCCTTTCGGAAAGAATCTGGCATTGGCATATCCAGATAGGCATTCATGCCTGGGCTCTTTTCGACTTTGGGTTTGATCTGAGCGTTCTGCGCAGCAAGACTACTAACGGCCTCCAAATCCTTGCCTTGGACACGCTCAGCTCCCGCCAATGAGGCCACTCCCTTAGCGGCGCTTTGCTGCTTTTGCTTTGCTTGTTGGTTTTCTTGATTTATCTGCTGGTCTAATTGTTTAGGATCTGAGGCTCCTTTAGGCTCAAATTTAGGGGCATCTTTACTTTTCACCTTGCTGGCTGGGGCCTTCCAAGAGGGTAAACTCGTAGGAGGAGTAGCTTTGACTTTGGGAGGGGCAGGTGGTTGGGGTAAGGCTTTGGTGTGCATCTCTGCCCCCAACTCTGGGTTTTGCTCCACGCTTGCTTCTCGATCATCATTGAAGGATTCGTGAAAACGATTACCCGTTACAGGGATCTGACGTGCAAGTTTACTGGCTGGACTATTGAAAAAATCAGTGGCAGTTTTATGGGTTTTACTTTTGTTTAGCTTTTTAGCCTCCACCTTAGGTAGCTGAGCCCCAGTAGGCAAATTGTTGGCGCCTTTGCTGATATCCTGAGGCGCTAAGGCGGTTTGGGTCTTCGAATTGAGCTTTGCTGATGGATCTGAGGCTTCATTTTCAGCTTGAAGCTCCTGATCTTTATTTGCTTTAGCCTTTGGAGTGGCATCAGCTGGACTAGACTGCTTTGGTTTTTTAAGCGTTAGTTGAGAAACTGTAGTAGCTTGAGGATTTACCGAGGCTGGGGGTTGGGATTGCTCTTGCTTTAGCTGTTCTTGGACAAAGGATTGGATTGGACTGACGACCGCATCATCAGTCGAGTCGAGCTTAGTTGCCTTATTTGTTTTGAAAAATGGAGATTGGGCTTCTTCTTTTTTATTGAAGATGCTGTTACTACCCCCTTTTTTGAAAAAAAGTGTAGATGACCTTGCAGGGCTATTCGACTGCTTGGTTAATGTTTGGGACTTCATGACGTTGACAAGGCTGATATATATTAGGCAAAAAAATTGAGATATCCCACACTCGTCCGAATTATTCACCCTACTGAACAAATAACCAACCAGACCAAGAAAGAAAACCTAGGGGACTCTTGTGATAGAAAATATAAGTAGGTGCTTTTTATAGTTATAGGTCCACTTCTTATTTAACACTTATTTGCTTTTCGGTAGTGTTACTACCAATAGGGAGTCTGATCCAAAGCCACAGATTGCAAGACAAATGGTAAATCAGACCTTAGGTAGGGAAAGCTGTAAGTGAATTCCCTCGAAAAATCATGGAGTCAAAACTATTAGTCCCATCAATAATTATTATTTTCAAGCTGGGGCTGGTGCAGTACAAAGACCTGATTGGTTGGGAGTAGGCGTTCAGCTGCAGCTGTAAAACAACATGAAAGACGAAAAACAGGACTTAGCAAAGTATGTAAGACAAATCTTCCCCTCTTTTTCAGAGCGGGATCTCGATGAAGAAATTGTCAAAGTAGGGACTCATTTGCAGTTTGAAGCGGGGGAGGTCTTGATGGACTATGGCGCTTTTTTACAATCTGTCCCTTTGGTTTTGCGCGGTAGTGTGAAAGTCGTCCGCCAAGGCGAGGATGGCAACGAACTCCTCCTCTATTATCTCAAAGGAGGAGAAACCTGTTCGATGTCTTTTTCGTGCTGCATGAGCCACCGACAAAGTATCATCAGGGCCGTTACAGAAGAGGCGACTGAACTAATTATGATACCGGTAAAGTATGTAGATCTATGGATGCGAGAATACCATAGTTGGAAAAATTTCATCATGTCTGCCTATGACGCGAGAATCTATGAGTTGGTCCTCGCTATCGATGGTATTGCTTTCAAGAAGATGGATGAGCGGCTTTATGACTACCTACAAAAAAAGGCCTCTATCCATAGCTCTCATATCATCCAAAGCACTCATCAAGACATTGCTTACGACCTTAATGCTAGTCGTGAGGGCATCTCTCGCTTGCTTAAGCAGTTGGAAAAAATGGGTAAGGTCAAGTTAAGTCGTAATCAAATCGAATTGGTTGCATGGTGATCATGGTCACGGACTAAATCAGCTATTTTTCCTACTTTTGGGGGCATTTCAATCTAGCCTGCCTCAATGAAGCTAACTCAATACTTCCCTCCTTCACAATGGTTAAAAGAGTATCAACCTTCCTGGCTGAGGGGAGACATTGTGGCAGGTTTGACGGTAGGGGTAATGCTAATCCCCCAAGGTATGGCCTATGCATTATTGGCGGGTTTACCACCGATACATGGGCTCTATACAGCTACTATTTCGCTAATTGTTTACGCTTTGCTGGGCACTTCTCGCCAATTGGCGGTAGGGCCGGTGGCCATGATCTCGATATTGACCGCAGCAGGGGTGGGGAGCATGGCCCCAAGCGGAGCAGAGGAGTTTATTGCGCTGGCAATTTTGCTCGCCTTTATGGTAGGAGTCATTCAGTTTTTATTTGGGGTCTTTCGTTTGGGTTTTATCGTCAATTTTCTTTCCCATCCGGTGATTAGTGGCTTTACTTCTGCAGCAGCTTTGATCATTTTTTTTAGCCAGCTCAAACACCTGCTTGGTATTCAAATCCCACGCGGTACTCATCTCATCGACACCATCCAGAACACTCTCTCCCAAACCCCACAGCTGTTGAGTACAGCAATTGGGATCATCGGGATCGCCCTCATTGCTTTGGTCAAAAAATTTAAACCCGCCATCCCTGGCCCGTTAGTGATTGTGGCCATTAGTATCATAGTGGTCTGGGGGTTTAGATTAGACCAATACAACTTAAAGATTGTCGAGGAGGTTCCTCAAGGCCTACCGGATTTTAGCTTGCCTAAGCTCGAACTTTCAGTCATCAAAGCGTTGTTTCCGACAGCCTTGGCGATTGCCATGGTGAGTTTTATGCAGAGTATTGCAGCGGCCAAAGCGCTCGAACTCAAGCATAGAAACTACAAGATTATCCCTAATCAAGAGTTGATCTCCATTGGCTTAGCCAATGCGGTTGGCGCATTTTTTCAAGGTTTTCCAGTTGCAGGAGGCTTTGCGAGAAGTGCAGTCAATGAACAGGCAGGCGCCAAAACAGGTCTAGCTTCATTGATTAGCGCCGTGTTACTGATCTTCACCCTCTTGTTTTTGACGCCTATTTTTTATTATCTCCCCAATACGATTTTGGCGGCAATAATCATCTATGCTGCCCTTAATTTGATCAATTATAAGATAGCTATTGAGTTATGGCATACCCACCGAACCGATTTTTGGCTCCTACTTAGTACCTTTTTTGCCACGCTTTTGCTAGGTATAGAACAGGGAATTGGCATTGGGGTCATTTTATCCATCGTAATGGTCATCTATAAAAGCTCGCGCCCGCACATCGCTGAACTTGGCAAAGTGCCCAATACCAAAATCTACCGTAATGTAGATCGCTTTAACCAATTGGAGGAACTGGATGATGTCTTAATCGTGCGATTTGATGCCTCTCTATATTTTGCCAATCAACAGTACTTTCGCGATCAAATGGAGGCGCTCATTCGGAAAAAAGGTGAAAAGCTGGAGACGGTAATTTTAAGTATGGAATGCATTAGCAATATCGATAGCAGTGGCGCTGCCACCTTAGAGGATTGGGTCATGGATCTCAAGCAACGCGGCTTTGCGGTCTTTTTTACCGATGTCAAAGGCCCAATTAGAGACCTATTTCACAGAACGGGACTGACCCAGCGCATCGGCGAGGAGTATTTTTGCTTGAGCATCCAAAATGCGGTAGACTATTTATCCTACCCAGAAAGATTAGCGGAAAAGCGGGCCAGACTCAAGACTTATGCTTTGCAGCGAAATCAAAAAAGCAAAAACTGATATCATTTGACAATTTATTGACACAAATACAACATTGCTGGATTTTCTGCGTATTGAAGGTATTAAGCAGCAAATCGATTGATACGGGCATCTAAAAGCTTAAAACCGAGCCGAAGATCCCCTTCCGTAAATCTCCTGTCCTAAATCAAAGGCGGGGCTTTCATATATCAATAAATCTCAAACAATGGTAGGCACAAACAGTCATCCAGCAAAACCCCCTGCTCAAATCATCAAGGAAATGTATCAAAAGGCCAAAAAACCTTTGATCTTTTTACTTTTATTCCTTGTCCTCATCTCTCCATATCTAGATGGTGTGCTAGGCAATAAAATTAGCCTCACTGCACTCTTAGCGGGTATAGGTACGCTAATGTTGGATATCATTTTTGGTTTGGAGAAAAAACTATCAGATGTTCTAAAAAAGGACAGTCGTCAAATCAAACAGTATTCAGATTGGCAGGAGGTCCAACCCGAAGTATTAAAAAAAATCAATCGCCAACTTAAAATAGCCAAGCATGTAAAAATTACTGCTATTGGATTGGCGCTAAGAACCCATCAGTCATTAATCGGAAATGTCATTAACTCAAACAAATCTCAAGACAAAATAAAGATTGAGATTAACCTTATGATGATTGACAAAGAATTTTTAGAAAGAGAAAAGGAGCACCTACCCCAATCTCTTATTGAAGAGTATCATGACATATCCAAAGGTCAAGAATCCAATATTAATTTTTGGAAAAGTCGGCATAAAGATCTAATTGAAGCAGGCAAACTCAAGATCAACCTCTATAAGTATGATTATCTACCCAATTTATATGGCGTGCTGATAGACGATGATTATTTGTTTTTGGGGCATACTCTTTGGGACAAGCAAGCCCTGACAGGTGCAGGGGGTTTTTATGAGTACTATGAGAATGATGATGATTTTGGCGGTTTACAAAAAATCCAATTATTCAATAGTTGGTTTAACTTTGCAAAAACTAATTATGAAGCTAAGAGCAGTAATCGCTAGTCATTTGTAAACATAGATCCATCCGAGTACCTTTTTAATTCAATTACAGTATTGCCTATGAAATTTCGAAAGCACTATCCAAAGAACAGTAAGGTCACTCTGCGGGATTTTTTGGCTATAGACCGTACTCGTATGGCCAACCAACGGACCCTACTATCCTTTTTACGAACCAGCTTATATTTACTAGTGTCTGGACTCGCCGTGGAAGAAATAGAGTTCCTGCAATCTATGTCTTACCTCAGTAGAGTAGCCTTTATTTTGGCTCCTATTGTTTCTCTGATCGGGTTGATAAATTACCTCATGGTGAGAAAAAGAGTAGATAATTCTTACAAAGTTGATTGAACTATGCCTTAATATTGGTTCTAAGCTACCAAATTATTTCCCCCGTACTCTTCTGTATAAATAAAGTATAAAGGAGCTCAGCACACCAAAGTAAATCGCAAACTGCAGATTAAAGAATATAGTAGCTAGAAACGTGACCAAAAAGACGATCACTTCCACCCTATTTGCGTTCAAAATATGCTTGATATAGTCTAAATCAATCAGATTTACTCCCACGATCAATACAATGGCCCCCATAGATGGCAAAGGGAGGTAGGCGGTAAAAGAGGCAAACATCAAAACCAATATCATTAGTACTACGGAAGAAAAGATTGCCGCTAAGGGCGTTTTACCACCACTTTGGTGATTGATCCCCGAACGTGTAAAGGATCCTGCTCCGACATAACAGGAAAAAAGACTGCCCGCAATATTGCTCAATCCTTGACCAATGAATTCTTGGTTTGCGTTTAATGATTGTTTGCTTTGCAAAGCGATTGCCCTTGCGATAGCCACCGATTGAATCAAACCCAACAAAGCAATCGCCAAGGCATCCCCCCACAAAAGCTTCAGATTGCCAGCATCCAGATTAGGTAAGGCAAAGACAGGAAGGCTTGCATTTATTTTTCCCACTAGTGGAACGCCTCTCTCGACCCCACCAATCGCGATGTTAAGTAAGCTACCCAATATCATAGCGAGCAGCATATAGGGTAAGTTTGGCCCGAAACGCCTTATGACGATAGCTATGACCCAAGTTCCAAGTCCTACCAATAGTACCCAGTAATTAAGTCCCTCTAGGCTCAAAACTAAATGTTGCCAGCTTGCAAAAAAACCCAAACCATTAGGCAACTCCAAGCCCAAGATATGAGGTAGTTGGCTGCTAATGATCAAGATAGCCGCACCAGCCGTAAAACCCACTATTACCGTCTGAGAGACATATTTCACCAACTTCCCCGCTCTTAGCAAACCCAATAGCAGCTGAAATATGCCAGCTAAAAAACATTGTGTGATAGCCAATTGAATGAACTCAGCGTTCCCCGGAGGGGCATACTTACTTACAGAAGCAAATACTACCAAGGAGATGGCAGTAGTAGGACCAGAAACCAAATGCCAGGAAGAGCCAAAGAGTGCCGCAACTAGAGGAGTAATCATGGCAGTAAAAAGACCATATTCCGGTGGCAATCCAGCAATCAATGCAAACGCTAGTCCTTGTGGCAAAACAATAATCGCCCCCGTAATCCCTGCCAATAGATCCGCCTGGGCAGTTTTAGCATTAATATGGGGTATCCAATTCAAAAAAGGGAAAACCCTTGCCCAAGCGCTCCTTTTATTCATCATGGGAATTTACAGATATTAATTCAAGCACGATAATCCTCCATTTATTCGACATTTTCTCCCGTACTGTAACCTTCGATTGACCTTTACTTAACATTTAGTTAATATTACCGTAAGAGTAAGATAACCTAAGTGCTTATGAAAGTCGTGATCGGATTAATCGGTTTCTTGTTCGCCTGGGGTAATTCAGGACCTAAATCAGGGATAGACGCAGATATTGCATCCTATCACTGGCAGGATTTCTATGCCTTGCCCGAAGCCCACCAAAGTATTGAATTTCAAGCCGTTGACGATAAACTCTTGACTGCAGCGGTGTTTTACTTAAGCAATCAAGTGCGGGAACAATATGGGCTAAGACCTTTTGATTTTGACCCCGACTTACAAGAAATGGCACTTTATCATACCAAAGCCATGGCCCAATTTCATTTTATGGGGCACTACAATGAATTTGATCCCAAAATGAGAACTCCAGCTAAGCGCGCATGGGAGTTTGACGCTAACTTTTCTTCCGAAAATGTCGGACGGTTTCTCCTTTATCAAGTAGAAGATGATGAGCCTTATTATGCCGCTTACCGAGATGGTCAAAATCATTTCTTTGATTTAGCTGAAAACCCCATTCCTAAGCATACTTATTGGAGCTTTGCTGAAGCAGTAATGCAAGCTTGGCTGGATTCGCCTTCCCATCGTCGCAATTTGCTCAACCCAAATTATGGCACCTTAGGCTGTGCTGTATCAATGAGTCCCGGTGAACAACTCCCCTACACCATCCCTGCCGCCTACGCCACTCAGAATTTCGGTCCTATTTCAGATCCGTTTTAAGGCAGTCTTTGCTGCATGATACCCACACATACCATGGACCCCGCCTCCCGGAGGGGTGGCCGCTGAGCAAATAAACAATCGTCTATTAGGCGTAGTGTAAGGATTCATGCGTGCTACTGGTCGGGTAAACAGTTGGGCAAAATGAGCGGCACCGCCGGTTATCGCCCCTCCCAAATAATTAGGATTATAGCGATGAAAATCGTCAGGGCTAGTTTTATGTTTAGCCAAGATTAAGTCTTTAAAACCAGAGGCGAATCGCTCAATTTGGTTTTCAATTCGTTCCGTCATATCCACTTCTGAGCCATGCGGTACATGACAGTAGGCATAGGCGGTATGCTGCCCCTGCGGGGAACGCTTATCAAATTCACTTTGTTGACATAAAATCAGGAAAGGCTTCTCAGAAATCCGGCCTTCCCAGGCAGCCTTTTCACTCTCAGCAATCTCCGCCAAAGTACCTCCAACATGTACCGTAGAAGCAAGGCGACATTGAGAATCGTTCCATGGAATGGGCCCATCCAAAGCCCAATCTACCTTAAAAGCACCAGGACCATAATGATATTTTCGCAAACGCTTTCTATAGCCCTCTGGTAAGGAATCATCGGCGATACTCGCTAATTGGAGAGGATCAGTATCAAACAAAACCACTTTACTACTAGGCAATTCGCTTAATGATTGCACCCATTTTCCAGTTTCAATTTCGCCCCCTAAAGACTCAAAATAACTAGCAAGTGCTTTAGTTATACTATGGGAGCCTCCTTTTGCTACCGGCCAATCAATCATATGCCCAGTAACCGCAAACATCAACCCTATTGCAGCACTAAAACGCATCTCTAAAGGCAACACACTATGGCCCGCACAACCGGCAAATAGCGCTTGGGCTCTATCACCTTGAAATTTACTCCTAGCTAGACCTGCGGCCGAACGCATGGCCTTAAGGCCAAAACGGGCCAACAAGAGGGGATTTTGAGGCAAAGAAAGAGGACCTAGGCTATCTTGCAATAGCGCCTCTCCCCTATTCACGAAGGGCTGCACGAGCTTTTTCCATGCCGCTGCATCCTCACCTAAATTGGCCATAGTCTGCTCCACAGAACGATAGAGCATGACCGCTGGTTCATCATCCAATGGATGAGCTACAGAGGCCTGAGAATACACCCATTCTAGACCATGCTCCGCCAGAGGTAAAGCTTTCCAGTAAGGAGAAAGCACGCCCATTGGATGCACCGCAGAACAGTAATCATGCTGAAAACCAGGCAAAGTAAGCTCAGCCGTGCGAGTGCCTCCCCCTATCTCTTCATGGCCTTCCAAAACCATCACCTTAGCTCCATTTCGAGCCAACTCTATGGCCGCAGATAAGCCATTTGGGCCAGAGCCAATTACAACAGCATCATAATCAGGCATAGACGGAATCCTCTACAGGGTAAGGCTGCAATTTGCGTAGTTCACTGATCTTGATTCGTCCGCTATCTAGTTGACCTCCAGCAGCATCGGCAATCCGCCAATCGAGATGAGGACGAGCCATAGGCTGGGATTCTACAAAGATACAACGAACATCTCCCCGCTCGAATTGGCAGCGTTTTTGGATAGCCTCAAGCAACAACTCATGATGCAAATGACCGTCTCCAAAGTTCCAACCCAGCGCTACGCCAGCCACTAATTCACCGTCCCGCCAGATGTAATCGTCAATGTTTTCTACCGCTCGCGGAACGAGTAGTTGGAGGGCTCGCCCATGTAGGTGCATCATGCGAAAACCCGTTACCTTACTCACTAAGGATTCGGCAGTCAGCGGATCATAAAAAGGTGCCAATTGCTTCATCAAAGTTTTGGAAGTTTTGACCAGATGATCGTCGAGTTTTTCTTCCGTGCCTTTTTTAAATAACCAAACGCTGTAGGCCCAATTGCCTGCATAATAGCGCATGGAAAGTAAAAAGGAAACGTATTGGGGAAAGAAGTTACCGATTAGGGGTACTAGTAGTAATCCAGTACCAAGCGCTGCAATCAGTAAAGGAGACTCTAAGGTCAAAAGGGAAACATCTGCATGCGCTCCAAACAGCACAAAAGCACCGTAGACCATGATGACATTCCACTCAATGGGTACTCCCATGGGTATGTTACCGGTGATAAAAAGATGGAAGAGCAACATGGCCACCAGCGCAAACTGAGTTAATGGGCCGCCATCCCCTAAAACCAACAATATCGGGAAGGTATATTCAATCAAAGTCCCACTATGGGCCATCATAGCGGCTAATCGACTTGGCCGAAGGTCATCAGGATAGGATTTATATAATCTTCGTCTCAGCCAGGTAGATTGAAATATCGCGCTATTGCTGAGCATTACGCCAATAACAGAAGGAAAATGCTGATTTAGCTTAGAAGTGGCCGCCCAAAACCAAACACCCCACCAAACCCACTTCGAGCCAGCCAAAGCATCCTCTGGGAACAGGAAACAAAGCAAAGCCACATAGTAATGCTCCGCTCTAGCCGATAAGAAGATCGAGCGATCCAGCAAGCCCAATAAGGGCAGCAAAATAGCATTAGGTAACAACAATTCTGGCGTAACCTCAGGCGCGAGCAAAGCTCTAAGTAAAAAGCCTAGGTGGGCGATGTAAAGCAGTACATCAATAATATTGCGCTTATCGCCTCCAATTATAGGAGCCTTAGGAAATAGCGGAAGTTTGATCGTTCCGGGACGGACAAAATGCGCTACGGCCGTAACTGGAGGAAAATATTTGCCGGTTAATGGTCCACTACCTGAACCGAGGCCCATGCCCTCAAACAGTATGCTCCACAAGACTGCTTTAATTAATGCTTCTGGAACTGCCCACCAAGTACTGATTTCACTGGGAGAGCCCAATTCAGTAGAAAAAGAGCAGAAAAACATCCAGAGGCCCATGTAAAGCCCCATTTTCAAGATGTAAAACACGAAAACGGAAGGTGGAGAGCCGTAGCCTTGCAAAGCCCAGGCTTCACATAGCATTTGGCACCTTTTAGCAAAAGGCTTTTTCTGCCACTGCTCAAAATCAAAGGGCAACGGTTTGGGGTCGAGTAGCTTCATCTAGAGTAGTTTTGTCGTCAACAAAAGGGATCAAGTAGGGTTATATTTCAAAATCTAGCTTTCAAAAGGCATAGTATATCATTTATAATTTAACTCAAATCCTCAGAATCCATGAAAAGAAACCTTGCACTATTCCTGAGTTTATTTGCCTTCTCTTTCTTTCTTCCAGCTCAGACCATTGAAATGGAAAAGCGTATGGGGGAACTTCAATTCTATCAAGACGGCACTCTCCTCACCACCAAATCATTGCTTAGCGTTTTAGAAGTTCATCCAGAGGCATTTGCCTTAGCAAAAAAAGGCAAGCGTAACCTCTATGGAGGTGTGGTCTTAGGCGGAGCTGGCGGAGTATTGCTTGGAGTTCCCGTAGGAATCGCTCTAAGCGGCAATGAACCGGTATGGGGACTATTGGGAGCCGGAGTCGGACTGTGTGCCCTTGCCTATGCCTTTGGCCATAGGTCTAACAAGCAATTTAAATCCGCAGTCCAATCATACAATCAATCCCTTGGGATTCTAGATTCTCGAAGCTTCCAGCCACAGTATTCCTTGATCTCTGATAATGATGGTTTTGGTTTACAAATCAGGTTTTAGCGTTCCGCGCTCCCGATAGCTATCGCATTCGCGTCAAGCTAAGGGATTATTCAGCGAAAAAGTGGTAAAAAATCATGTTCTGATGGTGTCATGCCCACCCCTGGCCCCTCCCAAGAGGGGAAATTCGCAAGCGAATCGATAGATTCTTCC
>JBCCQN010000244.1:0-11269 GCA_039024315.1 Bacteroidota bacterium | reverse complement strand
GGCCAATGGAGACGTGCCGTGGGAGGTAGAGAGTTTAGAGGGATTATCACCAAACGATATACTTATGCCAAAGACCTGTCTGGAGAATGGTTGTTTTTTGACAATCAAAATGACCCTTTCCAACTCAACAATCTGGTAGGTAATCCGGCTTTTAGGGCCAAGGCAAAGGAGTTGGATAAAATCCTAGAAGGGGAGTTAGTACGCCTTAATGATGAATTCTTAGCCGGAGAGGATTATATCACCCAATGGGGCCATAAGGTGGATTCGACGGGCACAGTGCCCTATGCTAGATAATAAGGGCCGTTAAAAACTAATTTCAAATACCGCACCACCCGCTTCATGGGACTGCAGCGAAAAAGCAAAGCCATGTTTTTGCAAGATTTCGCGGGTGAGCGTCAGGCCAATCCCCTGCCCATTTTTCTTGCTGCTAAAAAAGGGCGAAAAGATCTTATCATCCTCTTTAATTCCATGCCCACTATCGATAATTCTCAACTTACGGCTTTGGGCGTCAAGATGGAGTGTGATCTGTCCTTTTTCCGTGATGGCTTCAATCGCGTTTTTGAGGATATTGATCAAGACTTGCTCCATCAGTTTTGGGTCTACCGCTGCGCGGAACGCTTGTCCCGGTAGTGCTAGCTTTATATCAACCTGTTTGGCTTCCGTCTGAAAGCTCATAAAATTGGCCATACGCTCGAGAAACGGACGAAGATCGATCTCCTCCTTGATGGGCTCCGGAATCTTAACGACGGAAGCAAAATTACGCATAAAGTCATTGAGCGTATCATTGCGCTGATGCGCGATTGCTAAGACTTCCTCATAGTCAGCTTGACTGTCTTCCGGCAGGTGCTTTTTGTAAACTGACAAGGACTTCAAGATCGAATTGATAGGTCCAATAGAGTTATTGACTTCGTGGGCCATCATGCGAATCACTTTCCCGTAGGCTTGCTTTTCGATCGCCAATTTCTCCGCCGTCAATTCCTCAAGCATGATGAAATAATTGGCAAAGCCACGGTCAATAAACTGAGCCTTGTGGCACTTATAGGTTTCGAGTCCATTGAGGCTTATGACCCGCGTTTCACCAACTGATATTGAGGCAATCTTTTGCAAGAGAGGATGCTCACTCTCTTCAATTTTGTATCCTTGCAGCTCCTTTTGGCTGCTTTTGAGGTAATATTGGGCGATGGGATTGCAGGTAGCGATTTCGCCATCTAGGTTGAGGATGATGACCCCTGTCGGGGAACTATTGATCAGTTTTTCGAGGAAAAAATGCTTTTGAGTCTTTTCTAAACGCTCTTCACGCAGCTGATCAATCATCTGATTGTAGGTCTGGATCAAGCCATCAATTTCAAATTGACCCACTCCCTGAAACTTAACCGTAAAATCGCGATCTCTGATCGCATTGATCCCTCGATTGATCAGCCGAATTGGTTCCACCATCGAGCGATACAAGCGATAAGAGAAGTAGAGCGAAACTAATATCAAGACCTCTGAAATAATAAACAGCAGTTTGTACTCCCTAAAGATGGCAAAGGACATCGCAAAGGCGACGCTATGCAACAGGCTTACAAACAATATGTATTTGCTGCTAAGCTTCATTTTGGATGCCATATTTTTCGAGACGACGGTAGAGCGCATTGCGACTAAGTCCTAGCGCCTCAGCCACCTTGCCAATCTTGCCAGAATGATGGGCCATGGCCTTGAGGATCATTTGCTTTTCCATCTCGTCCAAGGACATGCTACCCACTTCTGGCAAAGCATCATCGCTTTTGCGCCGAACAGGCGTACCCAATTGCGCCTGAAAGTCCTCCGCTTCCAAGGTATCATGGGCGCTCATCAAAACCGTCCGCTCTACCAGATTTTTGAGTTGCCTGATATTACCCGGAAACTCATACTGCTTGAGCCATTTTAGGGCTTTGTTACTAACTGTGAGACCTGGCCTTTGATAGACCTGTTGCAGATTTCGGATATAATAATCCACCAATAAAGGAATGTCGGATGAGCGTTCTCGGAGAGCCGGCAAACGGATACTGATCAGGTTGATCCGATAATAAAGGTCTTCCCGAAACAAGCCTTCGCTCACCATCTCCGCCACATCCTTATTGGTCGCACTGATGATTCGCACATCTACCCGCTTGCTTTCACTCGAACCTAAGACTTCAAAACTGCGGTCTTGCAGGACTCTCAATAGTTTGACTTGGCTCGCTAGGTCCAATTCCCCGATCTCGTCTAAGAAAATGGTGCCTTTGTTGGCTAGCTCAAAGCGACCTTTGCGATCGTAGCGAGCATCGGTGTAGGCGCCTTTTTTATGGCCAAAGAGTTCACTTTCAAATAGAGTCGTAGAGATCCCCCCCAGATTGACTTTGACAAAGGCCTGATCCGCTCGACGACTGTTTTGATGGATGGCTTCCGCAATCAATTCTTTCCCGGTGCCACTTTCGCCCAAGATCAAAATCGAGGCATCTGTATTGGCCACTCGACCTACGGTCTGAAGGATTTTCATGAAGGCAGGGTCCTCCCCCACAATATGGCCAAAATTGTATTGCTTATCGAGTTCTTTGCGGGTGGTGGTGTGCGCCTGAAAAGCAGTTAAGGCCAGCGCCGTTTTGATGGATTGAACGAGTTGATCGTTGTCCCAGGGCTTACTGATAAAATCCCTCGCTCCGGCTCGCATGCCTTGGGTCGCTAATTCGATCGTCGCCCAACCGGTAATCAAGATTACGGGCAGACTTGGGTCTATCGCCAAAATCTGTTGCAGCAAATCAAGCCCTTCTTCCCCGCTGGTTTCCAGCGAAAAGTTCATATCCAACAAGACCAGCTCTGGCTTTTGCTCCCGCACAAACTCTAAAGCAGTGTGCGGTTTTTTGACAGCCGCACAGTCCCAGCCCTCATTCTTGAGAAGGAGTTTGAGCGAAGCCAAAACGGCCTGATTATCGTCAATAATGAGGATCATGCGTGTGTGCTTATGCTTATTCTTCGCGCAAGGCCATAGCCGGATGCAGTTGTGCTGCCTGTCGACTGGGGATCAAAGCGCAAATCACCACCAGTAAATAAATACTTATTACTGCAAAGCCAATAGCGAAAAGGTAAATTTCGGGCTTGAGCTCAAAAACATTGAGCAAAGGAAACTGAATCGCAAAGAAAAGTCCTAAGATCAGACTCATCGAGGCAAGTACCGCTATCTCCAAAACAAACTGCTTACTCACTCCCGATTGAGTAGAACCGATGGCACGGCGGACACCAATCTCTTGTTTGCGGCGGTTGATATTTTGATACAATACGCCAAATAAGCCCAAGGCCACATTGAAGATAAGAAAGCCTCCAATAATACTAAAGATCAAGACTGGAACTACCGCTAACAATAGGTAATCATCACGCATATCTTCCATATACTTCACCTCCACATTAGACTCAGGAACAATCTGTTGGAGATTACGCATAAGTTTTGCTTCAAAAGCAGCTCCGGTGCCAGCTTTGACTTTGAGTAAGATATTGGGCAGGATTTGAGTGGGCTTCTTCTGCAGGAATAAAGCATGGGGTACGCCCATCACGCCGCCTTTGTAGCGATAGTTACGCGTAATGCCTACGATCTGATGAGGCTCATTGATATCATCCATTCTATCGAGTGTTTTGCCGAGGGCGTCCCCTGCGGGGAACAAAGAGTTGGCTAGGTCTTCGGTGATGACGACAGGGACTTTGCCAAGGCCACGATCTTCCGGTCCAAAAAATCGACCCGCGATCAAATCTAATTGGAGAGTCTTAAAGTAATTGTCATCCACCCAATGAATCTGGGTATCATAGGCGGCATTTGCATTGCCCACCACAGTAGTATTTTCTGAGCCAGAGAAGGGAACATTATAGTTACAAAAGCTCACTTGCTCTACTTCGGGATAATTGTTGAGCTGTTGCGTTACGATTTCATCAATTACTAAAGCGAGGGAATCGTTCTGCGTAGCACGATTGAATTGAAAGGTCCAAATATCCTCGTACTCAAAACCCAAGGGTTGGAGGTATTTGTCGAGATTATTGAAGCCAAAACTAAAGACCGCAAAGAGGACCAAGAAGGAAAAGAAAATTTCAAAGGAAAGCCCTAAGTGCTTGCGTCTTTGATTCCAGATGAGTTTGATTGCTTGACGGATCATGATCTTATTCCTTTTAGAGCGTTGACAATATGAAGTTTAGACATGCGCCAAGCGGGTAGCGCGCCCGAGAGAATCCCAAAAAACAAGCAGATCAGGATCGCGAACACAAATACATTGAACCTCAGTCCTAATTGAGCATAGCGGATGACATCCGTAGATTCGATAATCTCCAGCACACCCAGCGCCACTCCCAAACCAATGGCCCCACCAATGAGGGTAATCAATATATTTTCGATGATAAACTGAGTAGTGAGCTGCCCTACATTCGCACCAAAGGCCTTACGAACGCCGATTTCCGAAGCCCGTTCCATAATGCGGCTTGAGTTGAGATTGACAAGGTTAACCGCCGGCAGGAGCATGAATAGAAACATTGCCCCTCCTAATAGGCCGACGACTATTCCCACCGCGGGACTCTTGCTATTATCCGAAAAGAGGTATGAAACATCCTCTAGCTTACTGACCGCATGGGAGGACATATGATTGTAGGTATCGAAGATAGGATCCTTCTTGATTTCCGTGTCCAATCGCCCCACCAGTGCCTGGTATTCTTCTCGGATCTTGCTAAGATCAGAGCGACTTTCCCCTTCTACTACGGCCAAAAAGCTGCCAATAAAGCCTTGATCACTTGCTAAAGGTTCACTGTATGGTAAGAAAAGATCTCCATAATAATAACGCTGTGATTGGGAGATATTCTCCACCACCCCGATCACTTGGAAGCGGTTATTGTAGGTTTCCAGGTATTTGCCCGTGGCCGGAACGTCTGTCCCAAAATAAGCGTCCCGCGTAGCGCGCGTGATGACTGCTACTTTAGCGTTTTGAGCTACTTCTTCTGCGCTGTAGGGCCGCCCCTCGACAAAGCTAAAATCCATGACATCCCAAAAGTCCTCACAGGTGATGGCACGACGCAGATCCAATTTCTTGTCACCAATAAAAGCGGTTAGACTAGTGCCAGAGGCGATCATCCCTACCCGCTTAGGGCTTTGCATCTTTTTGATGTAGTTGTGGACGTAGAAATAGCTCAAGTTGCCTACATAGTTGGAGCCACGGCCATCGTTGAGATTGATTTTGGAGACCAAAAGGCTATGGCCAGAAGGCTTCTCAGGATAATGATGGCCAGTAAGCTGTTCAAAAAGCGTGGCTAGCACCAAGAGGATGCCGATGGTGAGGCTGATGCCAAAGAGGCTGACGAAGGTAAAGAAGCGATTGCGCAACAAGACCTTCCAGGCGATTTTGATATAGTTTGCTAACATGATTTTAGGCTTAGGGACTTAGACAACTTGGCTACCATCAAATAAGCGGATCAGGCGGTCGGTTTGCATGGCCATGCTTTGGTCGTGCGTTACCATGACGATGGTCGTATCTTCTTTTTGGTTGAGCTCGATGAGGATCTCCATGATCTCATTGCCCATGACGCTGTCAAGATTACCCGTAGGCTCATCAGCTAGGATAATAGAAGGATTACCCACGATAGCTCTCGCAATGGCGACCCGCTGGCGTTGTCCCCCGGAAAGCTGATTAGGAAAATGATCCATGCGGTTGCTCAGACCTACTTTAGCGAGTGCTTCTGTCGCTAGTTTGCGGCGTTCCTTCGCAGAAGTCTTACGATAAAGCAAGGGTAATTCTACATTGTCGATCACCGCCAAATCATTGATCAGGTGATAGCTTTGAAAGATGAAGCCTAGGTTCTCGTTCCGAAAACGTGCAAGCTCTTTATCATTGTAGCTCGCAAAATCAGTGTCTTTAATGGAAACTTCACCACTGGTAGGAGCATCTAGCAAGCCCATGATATTGAGCAGGGTGCTTTTGCCACAGCCCGATGGCCCCATGATGGAAAGAAATTCGCCTTTGGGCACATTAAGATTGATACGGTTGAGGGCCACGGTTTCAATGGCTTTGGCTTGGTATATCTTTTCGATATTGGTAAGTGCAATCATGATTTTAGTAGCTTATTTTTTGGTTTGATTTGAAGTCGTAAAGGGTCAGTTCACGGATCCGATAATAGCTCCGCCAATAATTCCAGAGAGATTGAACATAGTCTCTTTTGGCTTGGTCTTTTTCCTGGAGCGCGATGCTCAGATCCGTGATGCTTAATTTATTGATCAAAAAGCGATCTTGAGCGATTTTATAGCGCATTTGTGCCAATTCGTCTACTTCTTTGTTGAGCGCGACTTGATCGGCATAGCGCCTAAGCAGGGTCAGTTCGGTTAGTAGGACTTGTTCGAGATTGATGCTGTCCTGTTTGATTTCGTATTGTACCAGTTGGCGATTGGCAGAAGCCGTTTCGATTTGTGATTTAGCGCGTCCCCAGTCTACTATGGGTAGAGAGAACTCTAGTGAGATCACTTGCTGTTGGCCGGGATTTTGGTAGGCTTCGCCGAACGCTTTCCCGCTTTGGTTAAACCCAATGCTTCCCACCAAATTAGCCGAAAAGCCTGTCGCTCCTTTCGCTTCCGCAATGCCCATTTCGGCCTCCAAAGCACGACGCTTAAAGGCAATCGCATTGGGTAGATTTTGACGCGCTTGGGCCAAGGCTTCTTCCCGAGAGATTATAACGGCCGGCAATTCTTCAGGTAAACTCAATTGGAGGCTCTGCGCATTGGGAAAGCTGATGTATGAGCCTAGCTGTAGACCAGCCGTTTCCATGTCTTGCTCGGCCAAAGCCAAGGATTTTGCTGCCTTTAGCTTTTCGAGTTTGAGTTGGAGGAGATCGTTCAGCGAAGCTTTACCCATTTGATACTTCTCCTCAGTTATGCTGTAGATGGTATCTGTATTATGGAGATTGGTTTTGGCAATCTGATAGTCGATTTGGGCGAGCATTTGGGCAAAAAACAGATCTAGCGAATTAACCGCGATGTTTTCCATATTGGCCAAGAAGGTCTGCTGCGATTCTTGGTAGCGCAAGGGCTCGATCTTTTTGTCCCACTTGAGGGGATTGAATTGAAATATGGGCTGCACAAAACCTAGCTGCATAGGGCTCGCATTGTAAAGAATGCTCTCTTGGCTAAAGTCATCAACCCTTTGCAAGGCAGAGCTGATAAAGACCGTCGCTCCGGTCGCAGCAATGGGTTGGCTAAGCGCAACTTCCGAGAAGATATTACTCTGGAAGATCGGCAAAAACTGTATCCCACCATCCGGCTGACGTACCTCTTGGGAGATGCGAGATAGTCCCGGCAAACGACCATTGATGCTGATCTGCGGCTTGAGACTGGATTGAAAAGAGCGCCACTCCCAATAGCTGGTGGTCTTACGAGTCTCAGCGTTCCGCGCAGCGATGGCCCGTGTCTGCCCCATCATAATGATGTCCTCTAGGCTGTATTGGCTTTGGGCGGGGAGGGTGAATGGAACGAGGATTAAGAGGAGTAATAGGGCTATTTGCTTGCTTTTTTCCTCCCCCTTAATCCCCCTCCAAAGGGGGACACGGTTTTGCAAACCGAAGGTTTTTGTCCCCCTTTGGAGGGTCCCGACAACTGTACGGGAGGGGGAGGAATTAATCTTTAATATTGTTTTCATGGCTAGTCTATTTTGATTTCGGAGCGAGTGGCGTAACGATCCATATTGCTGATGATGACTTGCTCTCCCGGGCTGATATTGCCTTCGATTTCTACATACTCAAAGCTGCTGAGTCCAACCTTGACATCACGTCTGACGGCTACGCCATCCTCGATCACAAAGACCGTCGGCTGTTGGCCTCCATTGAAGGCTGGACCATTGGCCACACGTACGACTTGAGACTTGGAAGCGGTTACCACAAAGACCTCCACCCGCATATCTGGACGCAGAAGCTCATGATCGCCTTCGTCTAACTCCACCTCAAAGGTCATGAGGTTATTTTCGACGCTGGGTAGAATATTTGAAATGGTCCCTTCGGTACGCACCTCTGTGTTGAGCTGCACAATCACTCGCATCCCTCTCTGCAAGCGATCCATAAACATATCTGAGCATGAGCCCACCACTTTATAATGACTTAGATCCGCCACTCGCGCCAAGACCTCTCCCGCTTGGATATTGGTACCAATATTGGCGTTGGCCCAAGTCAGGATACCCGGACGCGAGGCATAGATATCGGCGCGATCAAGTTTAGCTTTGATGCTTTGGAGGGAATTTGCCTGTATGTTGTATTGGATCTTTAAATCCTCAATACTAGCCTCGGTTTGCTGCTTTTCAATGCTGAGATCATACTCTAGCTTACGCTTTTCAAGCTTGGCGATTTTTAATTGGGTTTCAATCAAGCTGATTTCCTCTTTGGTCCCTCCACCAATTTTTTCTAGTCGTTTAGCGTCTTCTAATTCTGCCTCTAGTTGGGCGATATTGAGTGCTTGGGTAGAATCTGAAATCTGGAGCGTGAAGTAACTTTTCTCCAGCTCCAAGCGGAGCTTTTTGACACTATTGGCTTTGAGGCGAAGCTCTTGCTGCTGCTTCTGGTAATCGAGCTCCGCGAAGGACTTGTCCAAGGCCATAATCGATTGATTGGCTTTTACCTCAGCTCCGATGGGAAGCAATACCTTTTGGATGGTCGCCTGTATCGGACTGGTAATCACTTCCTCAAAAGCAGGCTGCACCAACCCACTAGTGGTCAGCGTATGCGATACGGTCCCGAGTTCCGCGCTAGCGATCAACAAACGATCTCCATCAATGCTGACGCCTAAACCCTGACGAAGCAGATAAACGACCGAACTGATGAGGATTAAGGTTCCGAGCAACATCAAAACCACTCTGCGCTGGCGTTGATTCTTGTGTTTTTGTGAGATGGCTCTATCCATGGGAATTATTTTTCTTCCTTAATTCCAAGGGATGTGCCAGAATATAAACACCTAAAAATCAAACACTTACAACACACCAATACTATAGAGAATGTTCGACTTTAGGCTAAATGTTCGGAAACGGGACATAAAAAAAGATGCCTGCATCATTGCGAATACAAGCATCTTTTAGCGTCAAAATGGAGCTAGCTTAGCCCCCTATGTTGTGGTGTAGACTCAGCTGTATCTGATTTTTTTGCCAATTGTCAGTCGTTTGCTGCATGATCCCGACTTGGACTTTGAGGTTATCTTTCAGGCTATAGCCAAATGCCCCGTAGAGACGATTACGATCAAAAATTTCTACTGTCCGTCCGTCTCCTATTGTTCGCTGGCCATTGATAAAGAGTTCATTGTAGAGGGCGAGATAGATTGCGCCTTCTCCTAGCCCTTCTTGATTGAGCGGTACAGTAAAAAACAGATTGTAGCGATAGCGTGTGCGAAAGTCTTGGCCCGAAACAAAGCGCTGCTCATAACGAAATCGATGCTTGAGATAAACCCGCTTGCCAATTTTATGAGGTAATAGTGCCTCTTGATAGATTCGGTTTTCGCCCACAGTTGCAGTACCGTCGCCAAACTCTCCGGTTTGGATGTTGGCATAACCAAAGGTGAGTAAGGCGTTTGTACCCTCAGGTTTATAGGTCAATCCTCCTCTTAGAAGCAACTGTTCAAGATCCCCCGCAATGTTCCAATTTCGAAATTGAGCGTCTCCCTGCAAGCCCCATTGGCTCTCGCCAAAAGTGGTGGTCCAAAAGTACATATACCAGGCTCCCATTTGATCTTCATCGATCTGTGCAGAAAGCTTGAACGGCAAAAATAATAAGGCAATTAGAGCGAGCCTTAAGGATTTAAAAAGCATAGTATTGTTGATATTTAGCAGCTATTCAATATTTATCAGCAAAAGTTACAACAAATTGTCAAGACTACTTTTGGGGCTTTTGAGGCCTAAATTTCTCCCCAGCACATATACTTGATTTCCATAAACTCCTCTATCCCATACTTCGAACCTTCCCGTCCGATGCCACTTTCTTTGACCCCTCCAAATGGCGCGACCGTAGTGGAAATCGCGCCAGTATTGATCCCTACCATACCATATTCCAATGCCTCTGCTACTCGCCAAATTTGGGCATAATGCGTCCCGTAAAAGTAGGCGGCTAAGCCAAAGGGGGTATCATTGGCGAGCGCAATCACCTCTTCTTCTGTCTCAAATCGATAAATAGGACTTAGTGGACCAAAAATTTCTTCCTGGTGCAGATCCATTTCTGGCTTTACTTCCGTCAGGATCGTGGGATTGATCATTTGGGAGGAGATTTTTTCTCCCCCAAGGATCACCTTTGCCCCTCTGCTGGTCGCGTCCTCTAACAGTCGTTCGACTTTTGCCATGGCTTTTTCATTGATCAAGGGGCCAACTTGGACATCTGGGCTGAGGCCGTTACCGATTTTTAGTTGGGAGACCGCTGCGCGGAACGCTTGTACGAAGGCATCGTAGATACCAGCCTGTACATAGATTCGGTTAGCGGTGATACAAGTTTGGCCTGTATTGCGGTATTTTGCGGCAATCGCACCCTTAACTGCAGCCTCCAAATCAGCATCCTCAAAAACGATGAAGGGAGCATTCCCCCCCAATTCGAGAGATAGCTTTTTCACTGTATCGGCGCATTGTTTCATCAAGAGCTTGCCAACTGGCGTAGATCCGGTAAAGGATAGTTTTCTCACCTTAGGATTCGCGCAAAGCTCTTCGCCTACGGCTTGCGCTTGCGTAGTAGGAATCATATTAATCACCCCAGCCGGAAAGCCCGCTTCATCTGCCAACTGGGCAATGGCTAAAGCCGAAAGCGGTGTCTCTTCTGACGGCTTTATCACCACGGTACAACCGGCCGCCAAGGCAGGAGCGACCTTACGGCAAATCATGGCATTGGGGAAGTTCCAGGGCGTAATGGCGGCAACCACTCCAATGGGCTGTTTGATGGTGGTGATACGAGTATTGGCTCTATGGGTCGGGATCACATCTCCATATACGCGCTTCGCTTCCTCGGCAAACCATTCAATAAAGGAGGCACCATAGCGAATTTCTCCTTTAGCCTCAGCCAGGGGTTTGCCTTGCTCCCAACTCAGCAAATAGGCCAAATCATCGATATGGTGGATGATTAAATCATGCCATTTCCGCAATAGGGCTGAGCGTTCGCCGGCCATGCGCTGACTCCAATCCGAAAAAGCCGCATATGCTTTATCAATCGCAAAACGGGTCTCTTCAGGTCCACAGTCCAGTACCTGCGCAATCTCACTTTGATCGAAAGGGTTGAGTACCTTAAAGCGATCTAATTGAGGATCATT
>JBCCQN010000243.1:0-11311 GCA_039024315.1 Bacteroidota bacterium | reverse complement strand
GAACGCACAAGGCGGCTCCCTAGGGATTTGTATTCCGATATGTCAAATAACTAGACAATAAATAGCTATCAATCAGATCGTTTTGCGATAATGCAAAAGTCGAGTTACTACTTCGTATTTATACTGCTTCATGAATAGGGAATTAGGTACTTATACAACAGTATTCAGACTGAGAAACAATGGATTATATGATTTTTAAATACCGTTTTTCTCATTACTTTTTACTCCTTATCTACAGCCTCAATTTGCAAAAATTAGAGTGATTTTAAGTACTCCAAAACGGCAGCCCGTTCACCATCATTGAGCGTATCGCCGAAGGTATGACCAACATTGCTATAACCTGCTAATTCTGTATTGAAAACATATTCTCCTTTTCTATTGGAGGGTATTTGGTAATTCCAACCCACATTTTCCCAATCATAATCTTTCCCTTCGCCACTTCGCTCCCAGACCTTTGGTCTTTTTTGGCTGTTGAGTAAGGCTTCTAAAGTAGGGATAGAACCATTGTGGAGGTAAGGCGCGGTAGCCCAAACTCCATCCAAAGGTGGTGCTATATAACCTGCTGATGGTTTTAATTCAGAGTAAGGGGGAGAGGTAGCATACCAGCTCTGATTGTACCATTTGGCGAGACCTGACTGATAGAGGAAATAGCGAGCGTAAAGAGGGTCGGTTTTGATTTCTGCGAGCGGAACGATTTTATTAGGGTAGGTTTCGCGTTCACCGTAGGTACCATGACACTTTTTGCAATGGGTCTCAAAAAGCATTTTCCCTTCTACGGCTAAGGTGTTGTTGATGGGTTTAGGGTATCGGGGAGCTTCTAAAGCTTGTAACCAAGCTACCACATCGTGGAAATGTTGCTGAACGTTCCGCGCAGCGGTAGAATCCTTAATACCTAAAACAGATGCCTGCATTAATAATTTTGTCAAATCTCCGCGTCCCATTCCGTTATAATAGATTCCGGCCTTTTTTTTGAGGTGCCAAAGTGGGGGCACGTCGGAACCGATATTGAAGCGACTCATTTCGAAAACTGGCTCTTTACTAAAAGCCAAGGTGATAGGATCTCGATGCGAGGAGCAGGCTTCTTCTAAGCGGAATGCCGTATTGGTACCAATTTGTTCGGTCTTAATGTGAGGTGCTATAGCTTTATAAAAATTGCCAAACTCATAAAAAGCTTCCCATTCAGGCGAATCCTTACCGTATTTACGACCCATCAGGAAGTAAAGTGGAGTAGCAGGCACTTTTTCCGTGAAATTCGAAAAGCTATTGCCTAAGCCAAAATATACACTGTCTGAAAAAGGAGAGGCATGACAAGTAAAGCAATTGCCAGCTACAACAGGCGTACCATTGGCATGTACAAAAGCTGTGTATTCGTAAGTGATTTTTTCGTTGCTCCCTTTTCGGCCTAAAACCGTATCTACTTTGGTAAGATCTGGCGCTAAAAAGCGATAGGGGACTCCGCTCCCGATGTAATTTCCTTCGGTCAAATACGCAAACCCTTTCTGAGGATTGCCTTTGGCCAGTTGAGGTTTGGCAAGAATTCTGTAAACGGGCTCTTGGGTGGTTCTTTTGGCTTCTAGCTGCTTGATTGGGCTTTGGCAAGCACAAAAGAGGGCAAAAAAAAGTGAAGTACTGAGGAAAAATAAATAATTTTTAAGTATCTGATTTTCAGTTATTTGAGTCATTATTTGTTGCTTTCTATCGGGATTTGACCCCAAAATACCAATGTTTCTGCTACGATAACTTGAATACTCCGGCAATGTTTGTTACTTTAATTGCAACGACACATATTTATAGGTAGAGGATAGGGCATTGGAATTACATTTACCTTGCTCAATCTAAGATGAAATTTGCTCAGTTCTATCAAGAAGATTCCCTAGGCATCATTACTAACCGAGTCTTCACAGAACTTTATCGACACATGCTCCGCAATTTGCGCGCAGCTGACCTTCCTGTTACACCGGAACAGGTATCTATATTGGTACACCTCTGGAAACAAGAAGGACTCACCCAACAAGTATTGGCAGACCGTACCGGTCGAGACAATCCTAGCGTCACCCGTTTGGTAGATAATCTCGAAAAGAGAGGACTCGCCCTAAGGCAGCCTGATCCTAATGATCGCAGGGCTCGGTTGATCTTTCTCTCTCCAGAAGGGCGAAGACTCTATCGACCTGTAATGGATGTGGCTAACGAGACCTTAGCCGTAGCCTTGAGAGGCCTACAGGAAAAACAGATTGCACAGTGTACTGCCGTCCTTAAACAAATCCTACAAAATCTGGGTAGATAATAGACCTAAATACTAGGAAAACGCTAGATATTCTAGCGTTTTTGCACTAATTTATTTAGTGTTGCAATAACTAACGATACTACTACCCATGACGCAAAACCCCTCTTCTCACGATCTCGGCTCAGGCCAAATTTTACCTTCAAATCAGGCGCGAAAAGAAGATGCGCTCTTAGTAGAAATCGCATGGGAGGTCGCCAATCAAGTAGGTGGGATTTATACGGTAATACGGTCAAAAGTGCCTAGTATGATGAAAAACTGGGGTGATCGCTATTGTGCCGTCGGCCCCTATGTTCATCCCAATGTTTCGGCCATTTTTGAGGAAACCGAACCGGAGGATGATGCCTATGGTCGAGCAGTGGTCAAGATGCGGGAAATGGGTTTTGAGGTACATTATGGAAGATGGCTGACAGCCGGTCGGCCTAGGGTGATTTTGCTCAATCCGTTTACGGTTTATGAGCGTCTAGGTGAGATCAAGTATCTCCTATGGGAGCACCATCATATTTCCATGCCAGGCGACGATGATTTGCTCAATCAAGTAGTGGCATTTGGGTGGCTTGTCAAAGTATTGGTTAGCCGCCTTGTCGAAGCAGAAATTAACAAAGATCCTGTCATTGTTCACGTACACGAATGGATGGCTGGAACGATCATCCCTGAGATCAGAAGAGATAAATTACCCGTCCAAACAATATTTACAACCCATGCTACCCTCTTGGGACGCTATCTCGCGATGAACGATCCTGAGTTTTATGAGCATTTGCCTTACTATGACTGGGCCAAGGAGGCACAACACTTTAATATTGATGCGCAAATTCGCATCGAGCGGGCAGCAGCGCATGGAGCGCATATATTCTCTACTGTAAGTGAACTAACCGCTCAGGAATGTAAATACTTGATCGGGCGTGAACCAGAAGTCTTGATGCCCAATGGTTTGAATATCAATCGCTTTGCAATTCAGCACGAGCTGCAAATCCAACACCAAAGATGTAAGGAGGAAATTCACAAATTCACAATGGGGCACTTTTATCATAGCTACCATTTTGACTTAGATAAGACGCTTTACTTCTTTACTTCAGGGCGCTATGAATATCGCAACAAAGGCTATGACATGACCTTGGAAGCGCTAGCCCGACTAAACTGGCGCATGAAAGAGGCCGGTATCGATAAGACAGTGGTGATGTTTTTTATCACCAAGCAACCCTACAGTAGCATCAACCCAGACGTTCTGCACCGCAGAGCTACTTTGGACAAAATGCATCAAACGGTCAACCGGATCCAAGAGCAAATCGGAGAGCGTTTGTTCGATAAGCTTCTCGAAACGCCAGAGACCGGATTTCCCGACGTGAGGGACTTTATTGATGATAACCTTAAGATCAAACTGAGAAGAAATCTCCAAACTTGGAAGTCGCATGGTTTACCTTCTATTGTGACCCATAATCTTTACAATGATGGTACCGATGATATTCTCAACTTTATGCGCGGCTCAAATATGCTCAACCATGAGGATGACCGCGTGAAGATCGTTTATCACCCAGACTTTATTAGTGGTACTAGTCCGCTATGGGGGATAGAATATGGCGAATTTGTAAGAGGCTGTCATTTAGGGATTTTTCCTAGCTACTATGAGCCTTGGGGCTATACGCCGCTAGAGTGTATGGCCAGTGGGGTCCCGGCTGTAACCAGTGATATGGCTGGTTTTGGTGATTATTTGGAGCAGGAAGTGCCCAATCCTGAATCTGTAGGCATGTTTGTGGTACATCGCCGCAATCGTAGCTTTGATGAAGCTGCTAATCAGTTGGCAGACTACCTCTTTTCTTTTGTGCAAGACGATCGTAAAAATCGGATCAAACAGCGCTATAAATTAGAAGAGGGCTCAGAACTGTTTGATTGGGAGAATTTGACTCGCCATTATGAAAGAGCTTATGATCTTGCCTTGGCGGCACGATAATCGCTTGTTTTAGGAAAACACATTAGGCAGTTTGGCGCAACGCAGACGAAAAATATGGCGGAGAGGGATCGTATTGCTACTTCTCATTGGAGCAATAATTTGGACGGAGCAAGAGTTTAATCTCCGCTCCAACCTGATGCTATACCTCATTCGGGATACTGAGCTAGATTTACTTTTGTATGCCGATAGCAAAGATGATTGGGAATCAGTCTTCGCCATTTCGAAAGCAGATATTAAGGCAGATCTGGATACCTTGTTTGATATGGAAGGTTTGTTGCATTGCCAGCTCAGGATCCATCGTGCCTCCGAAGATTGGCGAGTCTCTACGATTAATGCAATTTCAAGCCCTCACCTAAACATTTTTGAATTTGATCCCGCTTTCTTTCGCTTTGAAGCTGCATTCGATAAGCATTTTAAGCTCACTACGGCAACTCAATTGGCCAAGCAAAAGGAGCTTAACTTCTGTATTAACGCAAACTATTTTGATGAAAACGATAAGCCACTGGGAGCAGTTATTCATCAGGGCAAGCAAGTAAATCGTAATTTCCCCAATTGGACGGGTTTCTTCTTTGTCAAAAATGGGAAACCCTATTTTGGTCCCAAATCTTTGTTAGAACAGACAGCTGGGCAGCCTAGTGAATTGCTGCAATGCTACCCTTCTATCATGAAGGATCATCTAGTATTTGATTACGTGCATTTGAAATCAAATCCTTATTTTGACGGTAACTCTAAGACTTATCGTTCCCTAGCAGGGATGAGAAAAAATGGTCATATCATATGGATTGTCTCAGCTGAAGGAGGGATATTAGATGTTAGAGAGCTGGCAAGTCTGGCGGAGAAATTAGGCTTGCAGCATGCTACTTTGTTTGACGGTGGAAGTTCTTTGCAATATCAGCTTTCCTATCATGGGCATCATCATTCTTTTAGCGCCCTTAGCGAACGCTTCAGTCTGGCTCCGCTTATTCCTCAATTAGACATTGTCCATCCCCCTGTTTATTTAGGTGTTAAGGCAAATTAATCTCAAGATTATTTTCCTCCGATCAGGCAGAAATTTGAGCGGAAAAGACATTATAATTATCAATAAATGATATTAAGGCTTAGTTTTCGCAAAGAAGAAATATAGCCTATGCTGCAACCAAATTTTGGTGGGGCTAAACACTGATATTCAATCATTCAAATCTTCAATCAATCAACAATTAATCAATATGGTAGCGATCGATCCTAGCGTTTTGGAAAAGGCCAACCAATGGCTAAACAGCTCAATCGACGAAGATTCTAAAGCGGAAATTAACCGCATGCTCAATAGTGAAAATACGGACGAAATTATCGACTCCTTTTACAAAGATCTTGAATTTGGTACCGGTGGCCTTAGGGGCATCATGGGAGTGGGCTCTAATCGAGTAAACAAATACACCATAGGCATGGCTACCCAAGGTTTTGCCAATTATTTAAACGCTACCTTCTCTGGTGAGGAGATCAGCGTGGCTATTGCCTATGATAGCCGTAATAATAGCCAGCTTTTCGGAGAGGTGACTGCCTCCGTTTTTTCGGCTAATGGTATTAAGGTTTACCTCTTTGAGGAACTACGCCCCACACCAGAGCTCTCTTTTGCCGTGCGCTACCTAGGATGCAAAGGAGGTGTCGTCCTTACGGCTTCACATAACCCCAAGGAATACAATGGCTACAAAGCCTACTTTGATGATGGGGGTCAAGTAACGCCCCCCCATGACAAAAATATAGTTGCAGAAGTAGCCAAAGTATCACTTGATACAGTCAATTTTGAGGCTGACGAAAGTAAAATTGAGCGCATCACCACTTCAATAGATGAGCCTTATCTCGAAAAAATCACTACCAATGTAGTGACTCCGGAAGCCATCAAAAATCAGCATGATCTTAAGATTGTGTTTTCTCCGATTCACGGAACGGGCATCACTATGGTACCCCCCATATTGAAAAAACTAGGCTTTACCGAAGTCCACACGGTTCCCGAGCAAAGTATTCCAGACGGTAATTTCTCAACTGTTATCTATCCCAATCCTGAGGAGGCTGAAGCCATGAGCATGGCTCTTAATATGGCTAAGGAAATGGATGCTGATTTGGTCATGGGAACTGATCCAGATTCTGATCGGGTAGGAATCGGCGTTAAAAACCATCACGGGGAGTGGCAATTACTTAATGGTAATCAAGCCGCTAGCTGTATGATTTACTATCTCCTCAAAGCACGTCAGGATAAGAACCTACTTGACGGCAAGCAATACATCTGTAAAACCATCGTAACCACTGACTTACTCGACGCTATGGCCGAGCGTTTTGGAGTCGATTGTTACAATGTACTGACTGGCTTTAAGTATATCGCCGAGAAGATCAAAGAGTTAGAAGGTCAAAAAGAGTTTATTGGGGGTGGCGAAGAAAGCTATGGCTACTTAGTCAATGATTTTGTGCGTGATAAGGATGCGATCATCTCATGTGCAATGCTTGCAGAAGTAGTGGCTTGGGCCAAGGACCAAGGTATCACACTGTTTGACCTATTGATGGAGATCTACCAGCAATATGGTATGTACCGGGAGCATCTAATTTCTATCAAGCGTACTGGCAAGAAGGGTGCTGAAGAAATCCAGCAGATGATGGCCGATCTCCGCGCCAATCCTCCAGCCTCTATTGCCGGTAGTAAAGTGGCGAAGATGCGAGATTATAAGTCCTCTGTAGAGAAAGACCTTGCTTCTGAGTCGGAGTCCTCGATTGATTTCCCAGTATCAAATGTTCTCCAATTTATGGCAGAAGATGGTACCAAGGTATCAGCTCGACCTTCAGGTACAGAACCAAAGATCAAATTTTATTTCAGTGTGCAGGCACCAATGGCTGAGAAATCAGATTTTGACAGTGTTTATGCACAACTTGGGGATAAAATTGAGGCAATTATTGCCGATATGAACCTGAATTAAGGTTCATTTTTCTTAGCTTTACTCTCAGACTATTACTGCATGCTACCACAGGTACTTATGTTGGGCTGGGAGTATCCTCCATATATCAATGGGGGGCTAGGTGTGGCATCTCAAGGTCTGGCGGAGGCGCTGGAGCGCTTTGTTAACCTCAAAGTAATATTACCGAATTCGCAGGGGATTCCTGCTGGTGCTCCTTCCATCTTAGGTCTAGATCAACTAGCCGGTGGCAATTGGGACAATCAGCCGGGATCCTCGCTTCGTTTACCGGTCAAGTTGCAGGGATATGCCAATCAAGCAGAGGTGCAAGGCCTGTACAGTGGTAATTTGCTCAAGCGCGTAGCGCATTATGAGACTTTGGCTCGTCGGATCGCCCGCGGCGAACGCTTCGATCTGGTGCACGCACATGATTGGATGACCTTCCCTGCCGCAATCGGGATCAAGCGAGAAAGTAAGCGACCAGCCGTATTGCATGTGCACTCCCTGGAGTATGATCGTAGTGGTAGTGGTCCTGATGCGCCTAACTGGATTTATGAAATAGAAAAGGAAGCCTTGGCAGAGGCCGACTTGGTGATTCCGGTGAGTGAATACACTTCCAATATTCTTGAAGAAGTTTATGAAGTTCCCAAGGCCAAAATATTCCCTGTTCATAATGCTATCGTTCCGCGAAAAGCGGTCCGTCTCCCTAAACCCTTCCCCGAAAAACTGGTGGTCTTTATGGGGCGAATTACTGGACAAAAAGGTCCGGAAAAGTTCCTCAATGCGGCCCTTCTTGTCTTAGAGCATTTTGATAATGTGCGCTTTATGATGGCCGGCCAAGGAGACCAACGAGAGCAGCTTATGCGGTTGGCAGCACGGGCGAGGATCGGGGATCGTTTTCATAGCGTGGGATTTCTCTCTGCCTCTGAAAAGCAAAGAATGTTGGCTATGGCGGATATCTTCATCATGCCCTCGATGTCCGAACCCTTTGGTCTGGTGGCCTTGGAAGCGGCCCAGATGGGAGTGCCTTGTGTAATCTCTAATCGATCAGGGGTACAGGAAGTTTTGCCTGCTGCTATCAGTATCGATCCTGCAAACCTGCGAGAGATGACGCATTATTTGCTTTCCCTTTTGCGCTATCCCGTTCTCGGTCAGACGATCGTACAAAGACAAAAGCAAAATCTTCTCGGATTAGATTGGGAAAAAGCCGCCATGAAAATTGTAACTGCGTACCGAGAGAGAATTTAGGTCTCCTGCTTTTAATTGCCTTAATCATTTATCATTCCAGAATCATATGCCATCGGTTTGTCTATATTTCCAGCTCCATCAGCCTCAACGCTTGAACAATTATTCAGCGCTTGATATTGGGCGTGGCTTGTCTTACTTCGACAAACGCATGAATCGACAAATCTTGCATCAAGTTGCTGATCGCTCTTATTTACCAACTAATAAATTGCTCCTCAAACTGATCAAAGAATACGGTGATAAATTTAAGGTCGCTTTTTCCATCAGTGGAACGCTTTTAGACCAGCTTGAGAGCATGAGACCAGACGTTCTGCGTAGCTTTGAAAAACTGGCAGAGACTGGATGTGTAGAGTTCTTGGCGGAAACACATAATCACTCTTTGGCCTTCGTTTACAGTCGCGAGGAGTTTTTCAGGCAAGTGATTTTACATAAAGAAAAGGTTTGGCAGCATTTTCGACAAGATCCACTTGTATTCCGCAATACTGAGTTAGTTTATAATAATCAACTGGCTTATTTCATTCGCCAGATGGGTTTTAGAGGGGTTTGTGTGGAAGGAATCCCCAGTCTGCTTAAAGGTTCTAGCCCTAATTATCTGCACAGACCGCCCGACTTGCTCAACATGAGCCTGCTGTTGAGAAATGCAGAATTAGCGGATGATATTGCTTTTCGCTTTGAAAACAAAGCTGAGGAAAGCACCCTTAGTCCCTTGGAGTTTGCTGCAAAGCTTCACCAAGAGAAAGGGGATGTAGTCAATCTGTTTATGGATTACGAAACCTTCGGTGAACACAAGAAGGCAGATACCGGTATCTTCGAATTTCTAGAGGCTTTGCCTAAAGCGATTATGCGAGATAAAAGCTGGAGTTTTAAGCTACCAACGGAAAGCATCCAAAACTTGAGTGCAAAAGAAGTTTACAGTGCACAAGACTACATTTCTTGGGCCGATCAGGCTCGGGATCTCTCTGCTTGGCGTGATAATGAATTGCAAAAGGAAGCACTCCAAAAAGTGTATGAGCTTGAAAGTGTAGTGCTTGGTACAGCTAATCAAGAAATGATCAACACTTGGTCCCTCTTGCAAGCTTCTGATCACTTTTATTATATGGACACCAAAGATGGGCCAGATGGTGCCGTTCATGATTACTTTAGGCCTTTCCCCACAGCCTACGATGCTTATTTAGCGTACATGAATGTGATCGCTGATTTCCAACTAAAAATCAAAAATGCTAGTAGCTGATAGTGGCTCAACAAAAACAGAATGGCGCTATTGCGCAGATGGCAAGGTGAAGCAGTGGGTGCGTACGCAAGGTTTTAATCCTAGCACCACCCCAATAGAACAACTAAAATCAGAACTAAAAAAGGTCGCCAAGGCCAACAATTGGAAAAGTGTGCCGGAGATCTGGTTTTACAGTACTGGTACAGGAACTGAATCTCGCAAAAAAGATCTAAAAGAATGCTTACAATATGCCTTTCCAAAGGCTAGCATCCATGTTTTGGATGATTTGACGGGAGCCGCTCGTAGCACTTTGAGAGCAGAAGGCATCGTCGCCATATTAGGAACGGGTTCTAATGCTGCCCTTCATCAAAATGGGCAAATAATAGCTAGAAATGGAGGCTTAGGTTATTTGCTAGGGGATGAAGGTTCGGGGGCAGATCTTGGCAAGCATTTATTAAAAGCGGTATTGGAGCACCGCCTTCCTACCGAAGTACGGGCATTTTTACAAGAAAAAGAGGCAATGCCCCCCGAAGAATTTATGCGCGTGATCTATCAGGCCCCTCGCCCTCATTTACGTCTCTCCCAATTGGCACCTTATTATCAAGAACTTTTAGAAATTGAAGCAGTGCGAGATTTGATGCGAGCCCGTTTTATCTTTTTTCTCCAAGCCAGTGTGTTGCCTCTATTAAAAGGTGCTGATCTACCAATTGACACCATTGGTTCTATTGGTTTTTACTATCAGGGAGTCTTTGCTGATGCTTGTAGTCAATTAGGTCTTGAATCCGGGAAAGCCATTTTGCAACCCGTAGATGCCTTGTCCACCTATCATCTGAGGGATTAAGCCCCTAAAAATTGGTACCACTTCATATATTGATGCGACTATATGCATCTCAGCCTCGTTATTGAGAAAAAAACTACTCATATGCGTACGCCTTTCAAATCACTTTTTGTTTTGAGTTGGGGATTGTTCCTTTCCCTATCTGCTTACTCCCAAGTCGTCTCCGTTGATCCAATTTTCCCCACTGTAGAGGATACGGTTACTATAACCTTTGACGCTACCGAAGGCAACGGAGAGTTGGTAGGAGTTACGCCGGTTTATGGACACATGGGCTTGATCACCAGTACAAGTACCAGTCCCAGTGATTGGAAATATGTTCAGGGCAATTGGGGGACTGCTGATCCTAATACGCTGATGACCGACATCGGAGGAGATAAGCATGAGATTCGGGTTCACATTCGATCCTTTTATGGTGTTCCCCAAGGGGAAACGGTTAATGAGCTCTCCTTTGTCTTTCGAAACGCCGCCGGATCAATGGTAGGGCGTGCTTCTGATGGCTCAGATATTTACTACCCAGTTTATCAAGCTGGGGCGCTTAATGTGGCCTTTTTGACCCCCACGGATCATTCTATTCTGGAGCCTAATGATCCCTTAGATGTGCAAGTGGCTTCTTCGGACTCAGCCAACTTGACTTTATTGCTAAATGGTACTCAAGTAGCCCAAAATAATGGCAAAAGTCTCTCCTACAACCTTATGGCGGGTGCCCCTGGCAACTATACTTTGAAATTAATTGCTGACAATGGTAGTACCGTAAAGGAGGATTCGATCGGCTTCACGGTACGTGGACCAGTAAATGTCCAAGATCCTGTGGCTGGAATCGAGCCTGGCATTAATTATCTGAGTGACACTTCAGTTGTGCTAGCACTTTATG
>JBCCQN010000242.1:0-11404 GCA_039024315.1 Bacteroidota bacterium | reverse complement strand
GCTACTTTCACCTCTCCGTCTTTAGGCTTAGCAAAAGAATCGTTTGCCTTGATCTTAGCTTTCAACTTAGCATCCTGTAGGCGCTGAACACAGAATGAGCATTTTTCCATTACCCCACGGAAGCGAACCGTAACGTCTGGATTAAGCACCAACTTACCGAGTGTACTTTGAGATGGGTTGATATCAGCCATCTTCTCGTCATTGGTATAGTTGAACCAGTTGAAGCGACGAACTTTATAAGGACAGTTGTTAGCACAGTAACGTGTACCGACACAACGGTTATAAGTCATTTGGTTGAGGCCCTCATTACTGTGAATAGTCGCGAGAACGGGGCATACCGTTTCACAAGGCGCATTATCACAGTGCTGGCACAACATAGGCTGGAAGGCCACATCCGGATTGTCAAAATCACCACTGTAGTAGCGATCCATCCGCAACCAGTGCATGTTACGGCGGTTACGAGATTCGGCTTTGCCTACAACCGGAACATTATTTTCGGCATGACAGCTGACAATACAAGCATTACATCCTGTACATTTGTTGAGGTCAATGGCCATCTTCCAGTGGATATTGCGACTGGTTTCAGGATCTTCAAAGTAAGAGTCCCAAAGGGTAACGAGGTGTTGCTTTAGTTCGTTACGTTCCGCAACGCGGCCATTTTTATAAACACCGTTATTGTACTCGTAGCTCGTGGTAGTCTCTACGATAGACTCAGAACGGTCATAGTCGTTACCAAACCGTTCTCCTTTTTCGATATCGTAGAGGTAATTGTAAATCTGAGTGAAAGCCAGATTATATTTGGAGCCGGTCTTTGCTATGGTTGCACCTGCTTTGCCATAAGCAGTAGCGTTGTTACTGTAATGCGTAAGATTGAAGGCATTGAAACCACCTACCTTACGACCATCAACCACTTCACCATTAGCAGCATCCGCTACTTTTCCGGCTTCAGTTCTGCCATATCCGAGCATTAGGCCTAAGGTACCAAGAGCTTGGCCCGCCTGTACTACGACAGGTACTGATATGGTATTACCATCGTAAGTTACATCTACGATGTCATTGTTTTTTAGTCCCAACTCCTTGGCGTTCGAGAAGGGTACGGTCAGTACCTGATCCCAACATACCTTGGTCATAGTATCGGGCATTTCTTGCAACCAAGGGTTATTGGCCTGTGTACCGTCAACTAGTTGAGTATTGGCATAAGCGATAAGCTCAAAACTACCCTCAGGACTAGTTTGAGGTCTTAACTTGCTAGCCATGCTAGTCAAAGTAGCGGCATCGAGGGAGTAAGTTGGCTCAACTTCGTTTCCAGGAACTTCAATCACTCCTCTTCGTAAAGCCTCTGTCCAGAAATTACCAAACGTACCCTCTCCTTTGTAGTAATTGGCTTTCCAATACTCTTGCATATAGGTTCTCCAATCAGTAGATGCCCCCATCCACTTAAGGAAGGAATCTTGGGCCTGACGAGTATCGAAGATAGGGTAGATAGTTGGTTGAATGATGGAAAGATCGCGCTCAGTTTGTTGAGCATCATTCCAAGACTCGAGATAAAAACTATCTGGACAAATATATTTGCAGAACTTAGCGGTTTCGTCCGTTTTCGTAGCGAAAGAAACACTGAGTCCTACTTTGGGCAAACTATTTTCAAATGCTTCAGCAAAAGGAGAGTTGTAAACGGGGTTAGCATCGTAGATAAAAAGAGCGCTAACTTCTTCCTGCTCCATTTCACGAACCAGATTAGCCATAGCGGCGTCATCGCCCAGCTTATAGTAAGCAGGGTTTTGGACATCAAGGGTAGTTCCGTAGGCACCAATCATTTGATTGATGTTCATGACCAAAGTTTGCTGCGCAATGTCATTGGTTCCGCAAACTAAAAGGCCTTTACTGCCTGCAGCGATTAGCTCACTTGCAGCCTTATCGAGGCCATTGCCAGCTACGTTAAAGGCAGACACGCCCGGTATCTGCGGATAACCTAGTTGACCAGCCACTTTGTTATATAAGTTTAATAGTGCTTGAGACTGATCTGAGGGCTTGATAGGATAGCGCATATCCGCTTTCGCCCCTGTGATGCTCATGATGCTCTCGAACTGTAAGTGGCGAGACATCTTTTTATCGGGATCGCGATTGACACTGTAAGCCGTAGAATGCTCCACCGGAGCAAACCAAGCACCCAAAAAGTCCGCACTAAAGCTGATAATTACTTCTGCAAGATCGAAACGGTAACGCGGCAACACGGACTCGCCAAAGCCTAATTTGTGCGCCTCACGGAGAGCAGATGCAGAGAGAGAATCATACATGATATGCTCCCCATCTTCAAATTCGCCGACAAATTCGCTGATCAATTGGCGAGTAGAAGGACTCATCACTGTACTACTGAGTACCCTTAACTTGCCACCAGCAGTCTTGATTTCTGCTAGCTGCTTACGAATATCGTTATCAACTGTACTCCAATCGGAGGCATTAGAACCTACATAAGGGGCACGGTTTCTACCAGCATCGTAAAGACCTAAGATAGAGGCATGCCCATTGGCACATAAGCCCCCTTTGGTTACACGTGAGTCTGGATTACCTTCCAGTTTGATGGGACGCCCCTCACGGGTTTTGACCAAAACTGGTACGCCGGAACCGATAGTAGAAGCATACCAATTGGCGACTCCTGGTACTAAATCGTCTGGCTTCTCTACATAAGGGATCGCCTTTTTGACGGGTCCACGGGTACAGGCGGCCAATGTAGCAGCCGTCATACCAAAGCCCATGACTTTGAGGAAATCACGGCGATTGGTTTCAATATTAAGCGCTTTATTGGTTTTTTCAGCCTTTAGCTCTGCCGGAGTAGGGAGGGGCTGAGGAAATTCTTTGCTCGCTTTAGCCATAAATTCCTGGTCGTTATCCAGTTCCTCGATGGCCATCCAATATTTAGGAGTACTCATTAGTTTTTTAATTCTTGAAGGGTTGAGTGGTTGAACAGTTGATTTAGCACTTCAACAATTCAGATATTCAACAATTAATATTAATAGTGGCAGCGAGCACAGTTAAGGCCGCCCATATCTTCTACTGTTAGGCCGAGGTCATTGTCTTTGCCCAGGCTTTTGACTTTTTCTTCTCGGTGGCAGTTGATACACCAACCCATACCGAGGGAAGAATATTGATAAACCACTTCCATTTCCTCAATGGGACCGTGACAAGTTTGACACTCTTGTCCCCCCACCACTACGTGCTGGGCGTGGTTGAAGTATGCATGGTCTGGAAGATTATGGATACGGACCCATTCGATTGGTTTCTGCTCATAATCTTCAATGTATTGGCTCTTTTCTGGATCAAAGCCAATGGCGTCATAGATCTTGGAGATTTCTTCCTTACCATACTGTGGCCCCTCTTGTATGTACTTATGGCAGTTCATACAAACATTGGCCGAAGGAATCCAAGCAGACTTAGATTTCAAAGTGCCTGTGTGGCAGTACTGACATTCGATTTGGTTCTCTCCTGCATGCAGCTTGTGCGAGAATTTGATAGGCTGATCCGGCATATAGCCTTCGTGTAGGGACACTTGGCGAGCTTCTACGATCAGCTTAGCTCCCCCAGCAACAAGGATAAAGGTGGCCAAGGAGGTAGCAACAAATTTGTTCTGCAGGATTGAGCGGGTACGGGCCATGATGTCTTTGGCCGTAAAAGGCTCTTCACCGTCTTTGGAGCGCACCGCTGTGATGAGGGTAGCAGTAATCACTACCAAAAGGAGGGCAATCAGCACCAAGACGCCTATCAAACCAAGAAGTGCATAGTAAACCGATGGGTCAATTTCCCCCTCAGTAGGAGGGCCTTCAGTTTCCTCTACAATTGGGTTAGCAAGCGCTGTAGACTCAGCCTCAGCATAGGCGAGGATGTTGTCTATTTGCTCATTAGACAAAGTAGGGAAAGCGATCATTACACCTGTACCCCATTGTCCCAGAGTTACCGCTTTTTCATCTCCACTAGCAATGAGAGCGGGGGCATTTTTCACCCATTTGTATAACCAATCTTTGTCATCGGCATACTTGGTGAGTACTCCTCCCAAGGCGGGACCAGTAAGATTGCGATTAACGGCATGGCAAGAGGCACAATTGCCATTGTATAACTCTTGGCCTTGCTCTAGATTGAGTTCCTGTGCTCGACCGGACGTCATCACTGCCAGCAAACAAAACAGGCTGAGGAAGCGAAATATTGTGCGACCGTACATGAATTTTATCATAAAAGTTCCTGCTCTAAAAAGGTCGGTTTGAGATAGACAGATTAACTTATCTCTATATCGACGCGCAAATTAATATCCTCCCATATCCTTTCAAAGTTCTGAGTGGAAAGAAATCATACGCCCTTTACATTTAGAATGATTCTAAATAGCACTTATTTATATGCTTTCATATAAGCCCAAATATACCCAAATTATTACCTATTTCGCTGCAATCAGAGTTTTATTTACTTCGGCAATTGGTAATAGTCCAACGCGAAGAATATCCAATTTACTATGCCAACTTTGGCAAAGTGACCAAAGTCATCTCAAATGACAAAGGCCGCAGTCCAACTGAACTGCGGCCAAATTATGCTTCTATCATCCTAGTTTTCCACTAACAATTGATGGCTAAATTGAGTGCCATTTTGCAGTCTCACAACCACCAAATATACCCCCGAGCTGTAAGCCTCTAATTTTATATTTGTAGCAGTTTGAGGAGCGACCCAATCAGAAGTTCGTAATACCTGTCCTTGCAAATTGAGCAATTGCCAACGGTACGATTGATTCTCCCCATCCGCTAAGCTTAGACGCACATTTGTTTGGGCAGGATTGGGACTGAGTTGGATGGGATTTTCAGTCGGTAGTAAGCCCGGGTGCTGCGTCTTAAGCCAAGTGACATAGCGTTCCCCGGAGGGGGCATCTTCACTACCATATATAGTCTTCAAAAAGACTTCATTCGCTTCAAACCAAAATAGATAAGGTTCATTCAAATGCGAGCTCTCCACCCAAACTGCCACCAATCGATGGCGAACCTTACTTAAATAAGCAGGAGATTCCTTCTGAGGACTTTCTTCCCCTGTATTCCAACGAAAGCTTTGAAAACCGCTCGTATCGGAAACAAATTGAGGATAAGGCTGCCTAGGGGTCTCTGTCCCTTGAGGATTTACCTCATGAGAGATACATTGCATCCGCTCGCCAAAGTCAAAAACTAGCTTATTCCCATTTGGCACAGCCGCCTCATAGTGCAGCGTGGTATCTCCAAAAGTAAAGCCAAGGCGATTAAGCGCTGCATCGTCCAAACGTAGTGCATCAACCGCTTGAAAAGGGGTATGGACAAACGGATCGGCGCCTTGTCCTTCTAATAATTTAGCGGCATATTCTCGGTATAAATTAGCTTGATCGGGGGCTAAGATATCCCACAAAGCTTCACGAGGACTAAACCAAAAGGTCAAACTATCTTCTGCTGGAAAGGCAATTTTTATCGGTACGTAAGCATTAAAAAGATAAGCCGGTTCTCGATCGTTGCGTGCAAACATCACCCGACCGTCGGCATTAGTGATCGATTGCAGATGAAAATCGGTCTCAGGCCAATCAGCGGCCTTTTCTACGGTATGCGATTTTCGCCAAGTTGTAGAGCTGAGCTGGCCCTTATGGTTTAAGCTGAGTTCCACAGTGCCGATATAGGGCACCTTAGCGCCATAATGAATTTCATCTGTGCCGACGCTAATCCCTAGTTGGGCCAATTGGGCCTCATTGAGTTGCAAGGCAGGAAAAGCAGTTGGCTCCTCGATAGGCTGAGGAGATAAATTAACCAATAGACTGAGTGCGATTATACTGATCAATGTCGATATCATAATAATAAACTGGCTTGTAGTCCCTTTTGAGGGGCTTGGACTTATTGGCGCGTCCGTCAACAAAGTCTCTACCTCCGACAAAGTCATCAAAGGCGCTCTCTCACGGGCCCGAGCCAAAAGCGCGTCTAGGTTTGATCTTTGTTCATTCATAAGGACTGGTGAGTTAAATGGTCTTCTAATAGCTTGGCAAGCGCTTTACGTCCTCGAGCCAAGCGAGCCTTGACAGCGGATTTACTAGCATGCTGGATCTGCTCGATTTCCTTGATGGAGAAGCCCGAGATCTCAAATAGGATCAAGGCTTCTCTTTGCGCATCAGGGAGTTGCTGCAAGGCCTTATATAAGAGGTATCTTTCGGCGGCACCCTCCGGGGAACGCTCAGTCGTGGGCAGCTGCAAAAGCGCTTCCTCATCAAAGGGGCCTTGAAACTTTTGCCTCCTAATATGATTGAGTAGCACCCGATGAGCGATGCCAAACAAAAAGTGTAAAAAAGCGCCCTGATCCTTGAGTTTGCCAAAAGCCTCGTAAGCCCGCAAGAGACTTTCGCTCATCAAATCCTTAGCCTCCATCTTCCCATAGGCTTTTGCTTCGCAATAACGACTAAATCGCTCGTGCACAGGCCGATAAAGGTCCATAAATGCATTTTGGGGAGAAGGTTTTGTAGCCATAGATTTTCGTGCTTACAAAGGTAGGTAACACGACAGCCTACAAAAGTTACATTATGTATCTTTGTAGTTGAGTATTCATTAGTTAGTAGCTAGTAGCTAGTATTTAGTACACGCTTTGCAGATCCATACTAACTACTTTATACTCTGTACTAACTACTTTAAGCATATGATCCATCAACATATATTAGATGTCTTGATCGTGGGTGCAGGTCCTATTGGGCTAGCTTGTGGTATTGAGGCCGAGGCCAAAGAGCTCGATTATCTCATCGTAGAGAAAGGCTGCCTCGTCAATTCGATTTACCACTACCCTAGCAATATGACCTTCTTCTCTACCTCACAAAAGATAGAGATCGGAGGAGTGCCTTTTGTCTCCCACCGCGATAAACCTACTCGCAAAGAAGCGCTAGAATATTATCGTCGCGTCAAGCAAAAATTTGCGCTCAAGGTCAACACTTATGAGCGAGTTGAGCAAGTCAGTAAGACCGAGGCCGGTCATTACGAAATACAAACTAGTAAAGCCACCTATCTCGCTCATCACCTCGTATTAGCGACTGGTTTTTATGACAATCCTAACATGCTAGAGGTACCCGGCGAAGCGCTCAGCAAAGTAAAGCACTATTATGACGATCCCCACCCTTATGCGGACCAAAAAGTCTTAGTCGTGGGCGCGGCCAACTCTGCTGTAGATGTGGCTCTAGAGACTTGGCGTAAAGGCGCCGAGGTAACCCTTATTCATCGCGGACCAGAGCTCAGTCATCGTGTCAAATACTGGGTACGCCCAGATATTGATAACCGCATCAAAGAAGGCTCAATCAAAGCCTATTTCAATACCACTATCCGAGAGATTAGAGAAGACGAGATTGATCTCAATACGCCAGAAGGTACGATCACACTCGAAAATGATTTTGTCTTTGCTATGACGGGCTATCAGCCAGACTTTAGTTGGCTCCAAAAAGTGGGTATCGAACTCTGTGATGATGCCTTACGCCTACCGCAGCGTGATGAGGAAACTTTTGAAAGTAGCCTGCCCAATGTATTTCTAGCCGGTACGGTCTGCGGCGGCCTGCATACCAGCAAATGGTTTATCGAAAACTCCCGTGAGCATGCGGAAGTGGTGATCAACGAAATCGCCAAACGTAGTATGGCCAATGTGTAGAATCTAATTTGCAATGCCTATATTGGCAAGCAAACAAATATACTACACACTATGCGTTGGCAAGGAAGACAAGGTAGTTCCAATGTTGAAGACCGGAGGCGTGGCGGCGGTGGCCGTAACATGCGTCGAGCGGGAGGAATCGGCATAGGAACCATTATTATTGCAGTGATTGCTCTCCTACTCGGAGGAGATCCCATGGCCGTTTTAGAAGACGCGGCTGCTTCTGGACAAGTACAAACTCAACCTATGCAGGCCGATCCTAATGATGAATTAGGACAATTTGCCTCCGTAGTACTGAAAGAAACCGAAGACGTTTGGCAAAAACTTTTTCGTGAGCAGCTTAGGCGCCAGTATCAGGAGCCTATTCTTGTCTTATACAACGGTCAGGTGCGTTCTGCTTGTGGCATGGGCAGTTCTGCCACTGGTCCTTTTTATTGCCCTGCTGACTACAGACTTTATATCGACCTGAGCTTTTACAATGACCTCAAAAATCGTTTTGGCGCTCCTGGCGATTTTGCCATGGCCTATGTGATCGCTCACGAGGTCGCTCATCACGTACAAAACCTCTTGGACATTACGGATCAAGTAGATGCGCAGCGGGGCCGTGTAAGCCAGCGGGAATACAATCAACTCTCTGTTAGGCTTGAGCTACAAGCAGATTTCCTCGCAGGGGTTTGGGCGCGTAATGTGCAGCAAAAAGGCCTACTCGAAAGAGGAGACTTTGAGGAAGCCATGCGAGCAGCCAACGCTATTGGTGATGATAGACTCCAGATGCAATCCCGAGGTTATGTGGTACCAGAATCCTTTTCTCACGGTACTTCGGAGCAGCGTATGCGCTGGTTCCGCAAGGGCTTCGAAACAGGCGACCTGCGTCAGGGAGATACCTTCTCGATGAACTATCGTGATCTGTAAGAGAAAATATTTAATATATATAAGGAGAGAGTGAGAGTTTCGCTTTCTCCTTTTTTTTATGCCTGCTTCGCAGAACGCTTCTCTCTTTTTGAGTACTGAGTAGTAAGTATCCCGAAAGCTTTCGGGAGTATTCAGTACAGAGAAAAGCGGTCGTACTGAACCGTATAGACGCATTTTCCCAGGTCTTAATACTAAATACTATTGTCTTACTACTTGATTCTGAATACTATTGTCTAGGTACTTGATAATAATCCTTAGCGTTCGATATCACTTTAGCTTGATCGTGTATTCTAGGCCTTTTTTCAATTTAATAGTGCTTGAAAGATAGCCATTGGCAGGATCACGGACGTAGTCCAAGTAGTCCTGCATAGAGGGTTTAAAGCCCTCTACATCATCCACCACGATAACCGCTCCTTTTTTCAATCGGGGTTCGATGATACGAAAGATAGAGAACACTAGATCAGGCCAACCGTCAAGCAGCACAAAGTCTAAATCATGGTCTAAATTGAGTAGGCTTTCTCTTGCGTCTCCTTCGCGTAACTCGATATATTCAGCGAGGCCTGCCTCTTCAAAGTTTTGCCGGGCGATTTGGACCTTTTGCGGCAAATACTCAGTGGTGATCACGCTTCCTTGATTGTCCTTGGCCGCTTTGGCGAGATAAAGGGTAGAGATCCCATAAGAGGTGCCAAACTCAAGGATCTTCTTAGCTCCCAAGGCCCGAGCTTGTAAATACAAAAAACTGCCCTGCTCGGGATGGATGGGGACATATTTGTCATCATAAAAGGCAGCATTTTCATTTTTCCAATCAATGCCTCGGCCCCAAATTTGAAAGGCTTTGGGCAAAAAGTGCATCAAAAGAGAAAATCCTTGTTTGAGTGCATTGCGATACAATTTCGCTAAGACAGACTCAACTCTGGCATCATTTAAAACGGCAAAAAGTTCGGGCTTGACTTTGGGCATAGGAATAAAATTACAATTGGACTTGTAGATATACCATTAGTAACTTCTCCTCGATACGAGGCGAAAAATCGGTCCTATGCTTGAACCTGAAAATGCAAAATTTTGCTTTAAGTACAGAGTAGAAATTATCCCGAAAGCTTTCGGGAGTATGTAGTACAGAAAATAAAAGTCTGGCTGAGCCATATAGCTCAATTTTTCTAGGGCTGAATACTATTGTCTAAGTACTTAAAATCGGACTTAGGCTCTTTTCTGGCTAGGCCCAAAAAGATAAGCGTTCCGCGCAGCGGTAAACCTCATACAAAGCGCTCAAATGTAAAAAATTGTAGGCTCCAGATTAGTTGTCAGTCCGATACTGTCGCGGGCTCATGCCTGTTTTGGCCTTAAAAAGTCGACTGAAATTTTGAGAATACTCAAAACCTAGTTCGTAGGCAATTTCCCTGACCGTTTTGGGGCTATTAAGTAAAGCCGTTTTCGCCTTTTCGATGACAAATAAATGGATATGCTCCAAGACGCCCTTGCCCGTTTCGATTTTTAGGAGGTCGCTGAGATAGTGACCGGACATATTGAGGGCTTCGCCACATTGACTGACAGTGGGTAGGCCGCGAATGAGGTGCTCCTCTGAATCAAAATATGACTTTAGGTATTGCTCAAATTTGACGGTATAATCCTTGTTGAGATTGGTTCTGGTATAAAACTGGCGGTCATAGTATCGTTTGCAATACTTAAGGATAGAAGCAAGATTGATGACGATAAGTTCCTCAGTATGCTTGTCGATATTTTGATTGTACTCCTTTTCAATTTTATGGACAAGCTCGCTCAAGGCATTTTTTTCATCATTAGAGAGATGTAGCGCCTCGTTGCTTTCGTAAGCAAAAAAGGAATATTGACCGATGTCTTGACCTAAAGGATAAGACCGGATCAGGTCCGGGTGAAAAAGGATCGTCCATCCTTTACTATCGGGCGCCATATCAACCTCTCCAGGCACTAATATTTGATTGGGTTGTACAAAAATCATCGTCCCTTCCTGAAAGTCGTAAGCACTCCTCCCATACCCACTAGTCCCCCTGATCCCGTCTTTCATACCAATCATATATAGATCCATGCCAAATTTCACCTCCCCAGTGGTTGGTTCTAGATTGGGATCAGTGTGGTAGAAAACGGAAATCAGGGGATGCTTAGGAGCAGGCAGACCCATGACTTGATGGGCCTGCGTAATGGTTTTGAGATAGATAGGATCACTCATGATTGCGTATTGGCAAATCTTCTTTCTACTTCCGCCTTTAGCGAACGATTAAAACGGGGATAATTAGCTTCCTCAATGTTAATCAAAGATTTGCCCAAGAGCCAAGCGATACCGCCTGATACAGAGTCAGACTGGATAAAACGTGTTTTACCATCTGCAGTAGCTTCTACGATAAAGCGATGATGGTCCGTCATGCCCATCATAAAGGTCTCACTCCAGGCAAATTCGCGACCTGGTGTTACGCTGATGATATGAGGGATTTCGTTGAGTTTGTCTTTATCTTCATTGAATTTGAAGTAGGCTATAATCTCGCCTTGGTCTTTGATTTTCCCTTCTATCTGCTCCATAAATACGGCCCAGTCTGAGTAGCTAGGGGTATCGGTCAATACCGACCAAACTTGCTCTGGTGAAGCATCGATGATGATTTCGGTATAGATGGTGCGGTGGCCAAAGCCTACTTTTTGAGTTTCGACTTTTTCTTGCGCCAAGGCTAAGGCAGGTATGGAGCTTAGCATAAGGATTAGGATGTTAATTTTTTGATTCATCATTTGATTATTGATTGCTTGATGAAGCAAAGCTCTCTAGATGCTATAGGTCTTTTGTATCACTTTCGCAGAAGTTTGAATGAATTTT
>JBCCQN010000241.1:0-11456 GCA_039024315.1 Bacteroidota bacterium | reverse complement strand
CAGCCTCAGTGAGCAGGAGCTAGCTCAGCTCGAATCATTGATCGAAGCGGGCGAAATCGAACTCAGCGAACTATCGGACTTTAGTGATCTGATGGATAGTATGCCATCTCCTGAGCAAACGCCAAAAATGGATGCCGGCTTTTATGCGCTGCTGCAAGGGGAAAGCCAAGCAGCGAGTGGAGCAAAACCCAAACTTCGGAGGCTATCTTGGCCGATTCAAGCGGCAGCGGCAGTAGCTTTGATAGTATTTAGTTTTTGGGGCGGCTTGGAGTGGGGTAGCGGCTCGCGCCGAACGTCTGTCTCTAGCGAACAAGTCGTGGCTTTACTCGAGACCCAAGAGATAGACGAAAAGATACATTTGGTATCCCAGCTGCGCAGCGCGGAGCAGGTAGATGAAAAGATGATCGACGCCCTGCTCTTTATGCTGGTCCATGAGGAAAGCAGCAATATTAAGCTCGCCTGTATCGACGTTTTGATGGATTACAGCCATCTTTCGCAAACACGACTTGGCTTAGTCAATGCGATTCGCGCTCAACATTCCACTCCGGTGCTGATCAGCATAGCCGAAGCTTTGGAAGCAAGCGGCAAAAAGATGTCGCTCGAAGAGTTTAGCCAGCATCTAAACCCGCAGATTCCGGCTGAGAAAAGAGAAAGTCTCAAAAAGATTTTAGCCCAACTTTAAAGTCATGAGAAGACAAACATACATACTCGTTTTTTACGCTTTGCTAACGCTCATCCCTAGCTTTTTACACGCCCAAGAAGAAGCAAATCTCGCTTTTGATCAACAAGATCAGCCCAAAAAGCTAGTCCTAGACATCTACAAAGGAGACATTACCATCATTGGGACCGACCGCCAAGACGTTTGGATTCGCTATGATGTACAAGAGGAACAAGCGTTCCACGAAGCGGAAATGGAAGACCGCTCCAAAGGCCTGACCAAGGTCTCTAGCGGCACCATCAATATCGAGATGGCCTCCGAGGACAATGTGGTCGAAATCAAAGTGGATGGCAACAGCAAAAAGATTGACCTCGAGATCGAAGTCCCGCGCGATATTGATATTGAGATCGATGTGGACTTTAGCGCAGATGTGGATATCAGCGACATTACGGGCAATCTTAATATCGAACTCAGCGCCGGCGACATCAAAGTCCAACAGCTTAGCGGACTCATCAATGCCAGTACTGCGGAGGGCAATATCACCATCGATTGGCAGCAGGTTCCAGCGCCCAAAAGCATGCTCATTACCACTACCTATGGCGATATCGATTTGAGCTTCCCGCCTCAATACAAGACACTTTTACGCCTCAAAGCTGACAAGGGCGATATCTACGCCGACTTTGACGTCAAATTTATCGAGACCTCCGAAAAGCCGCAGGCGGAAGACGACAAATTTCAATATCGAGACTCTCGCTGGCAGCACGCCAAACTCAATGGGGGCGAAAACCCTGAGATTAGTATCAAAACCAAATTAGGCAGCATTTATCTCCGCCAGAAATAAGCGGACTTACATACCTCAAACTATCATATCATGCAATTGACTCAACATTTGGGTCTCCGTCTGGGAGGCCTTCTAGTACTGCTCGTCCTCAATTTTACGAGCTACGCCCAAACTTCTTCCGCAGAAATCGACGCTTATATCAAGCGTTTTATGGCTCGCCACGGCATTCCGGGGGCGGCGGTAGCGATCGTGCAAAAGGATCAAGTGATACACCAAAATTATTACGGTCTAGCCAATGTTGAGCATCAAGTGCCGGTAAAAGCCGCCTCTTCCTTTAGGCTGCACTCGCTTAGCAAGATCTTCGCCACGACCGGCTTGTTCAAATTGATTGAAGAGGGCAAAGTCAAGCTAGAGGATCCTATCAGCCAATATTTTAGCGATTTGCCGAGCCCTTGGCAGCAGGTTCAGGTGCAACATTTGTTGACTCATTCCTCGGGTCTGCCCGATATCGCTTATGTGGATGCCAATACAGAGATAAAGGCCAAGGAGCTGGTTTTTGCGGCGGATATTTTATTCGCCCCCGGCGAACGCTTCCACTATAACCAGAGCAATTATTGGCTTATCAATCGCATCATTGAGCAGCTTTCGGGTACTTCTTTTGCCGATTTCATCGGAACGCATCAGTTCCCCCATCTAGCACCTCAAAGAGTATTCACCCCGCTAGCCGCAACCCTCCTCCCCGATTGGGCGACAGAGTACGAGCCTTTGCCGGGAGGCAAACTAGAGCGAGGTAACTTCAATGTACCAGACTATCTGATGGGAGCGGCGGGTATGAGTTTAAGTCTGGAAGAATTTATCAATTGGAGTCAATCCCTCCGTCGAGATGAATTTATGAGCGCGGCAAGTAAGGCCTTGATGTGGAGTGATTTTGAGCTTACAGACGACCAGCCAAGGCCTTATGGCTGGGGCAAGTATATGCTCAATGGCAAAGCTTCTTTTGGGTTTACGGGAGGGGGGCGAGTCGGCTATAGATATTTCCCAGAGGAGGAACTGGCGGTGATCGTGCTGGCTAACGGCTATACTTCTGGCTTTAGGGTCGATCAAATCATTGATTATGCGGCGGCAAGTACCGTTTTGGCCTTGAGAGATCCACAAGTGATAGCAGAAGAAGTCGTTTGGCAAAACTTTGATAGCATGCCCACTGAAGTAGCGATCCAAAATTGCCGTACTCTGCTTGCTGAAAATCCTGATTTGGATCTTGAGCGCACTCTTAATTCTATCGGCTATGGCTTACTGGATCAGACTCCTAAGGATGCGATTAAAGTCTTTACCCAAAATACTAAACTCTATCCGGCTTCATGGAATGTATGGGATAGCTTGGCCGAAGCCTACCAGACGATAAACAATCAAGATCTAGCCCTTAAGTACTATCGAAAGTCCTTAGCGCTTAACCCGCAAAACCGACATGCAAGCGAGCAAATCAGCAAAATGTTGGAGAAGAATTAGATTTTTTTCCAACTACCTGCTTGCCACTTCCAGCCCTCGGCTACTTTGACCCAGCGACCGGGGATGTAGGTATGGCCCTTCTTGTGGGGCATACATTTACCTTTCTCCCAGACATAAGATTGTTGAGATTCGTCCCATTGCCAGTGTCCTTTGATCCAGATAGACTTATTGCCGCAGTGATGGATCTGCTCCTGCTTTTGCATATCAGGGAGCTTATAGGCAATGGTTTGACCAGTTACGGTAATGGTAATTGCAAAGAGAAGGATAGAAAGAAGAAAAGCTTGTTTCATTGATCACTTTGATTTAGCTGCCAAAAAGTCGCGTGCAGTGTCCAAAGTGTGTCCTGTTATTTATATCAATGTACTATCCGATTTACGTTTTTTTATTACGAAAAGATTAAATCTTGCAATAAAGCTTCACGAATCATAATAATTCATGTGTGAGTGGTAATTAGTTTGTATAGCGAGCGAAAATTCCCATCGGTAAACGACGTCCCGAGAGTTCGGGCATATACAGCTCTCCAGATTCGATCTTTTTGGCCTTGGCGCTAGGAAAATGTGTCATCACTAAGTTTTGTAAAATCATCGGTGAATAGCCAAGAGAATAACTATTAAACACCAAAAAGGCCTGCTTAGGCGCCAGAATTTGTCCTACTGCTTGCGAAAGTTCGTCGATCATATCGTCAAGCTTCCACTTCTCGCCTTTGGGTCCATGCCCATAGGCGGGAGGGTCAAGGATGATCCCTTGATATTGGCGTTCGCGTCGCGCTTCTCGCTTCACAAACTTAAAGGCATCTTCTAGTAACCAACGTATATCACTGAGATTGCTGGCTTGCATATTGGCGTTGGCCCAATTGAGAACATTTTTGATCGAATCACAGTGGATCACATCGGCTCCGCCTGCTCTGGCCGCTAAAGAAGCTCCGCCAGTATAAGCAAATAAATTCAGCACCTTGGGTTTGTTGAGACGCTTGCTCTGCTCATAGATAAAATTCCAATTGACTGCCTGTTCTGGAAAGATACCCACATGCTTAAATCCCGTGAGCCCTAGCCTGAACTTTAACTTCATGCCCTTGTAGTAATACTTTACAAACCATTGATCGGGCATCTTTTTGGGTCGTTCCCATTTGCCCGAGTGACTCCCTTCTTGCACGAAGCGAGCATGGGTTTGGGTGATCCATGCTTCCTCTTTCAGAGAACGCCCCCACACGGCCTGTGGCTCAGGACGACGCAGGGTATAAGGGCCAAAGCGTTCTAGCTTTTCGCCATTTCCTGAGTCAATCAAAGCATAATCTTGCCAGTCATCAGAAGGAGTAAGCAACATGGGGTAATTTTTGAGAGGATGATTCTTTGCTTGGGAGAAGAATTGAGAGGACGAATTTAGGCATGTTTCTTTCAATAATTCAACCAGAGCCCTTAGTAGCGTACTCTAGTGGCTGATTCGAGCCAGCATCTCAGCGGAAAACTATCTCCAATTTGAAAGCCATAAAAAAGGACTTCTTCTTGAGTCGGCATGCCTTTACGGTATTTTTGAATGAGCTTGATAGCCTCCGTCTCAAGCGCCGGATTGGTGTTCATCGCTTCCTCACAAAAGTCAATGGCAAGCCATTTGGTGGCTTTTTGCTCGAGAGGAGTAAAATTGCAAAAGGGACCTGATTGAGCTACCATTTCTGCCAAAAATAAAAAGGGCTGGCCCCATTCGGGTAAAGTCTCATCGGCATATTCGACATACAGGCGAGCGGTCCGAAAGTTGCTGATTTGACGGTAGAGTTCCGCGAGGCGGAGAAAATCCTGCGCTTTGAAATAGGGGTTTGCCTCCAACTCTATGGCGCGTTCGAGCCAAGGGAGGGCTCGCAGATGCTGGGCTTGTTCCATGGCTTCTAATGCCGCCACTCTAGCAGCATAGGCTTCGTCTGCCACCACCGGATAGCGATATAAAACCGAATCGCGAAAGTCCGAAGCCTGACAGCCGTTGAGGCGCATACAAGTGTACAAAAAGCGATAATCTGTCGGTCGCATCAAATCCCTTTCCAGAGGCGCTTGAAACTGCTCTTTAAGCTGGGCGCAAGAGGGAATCACCTTTTGCAGGGCTGCTGCCAAGCGCAAACGATATACACCCGCTTGGGGAATTTGTTCAGGAGACCAAGTCTCGAGATTGAGCCAGAGATTTTCGAGAAAGCAAAAATTAAGGATCCAATCTTCCTGCCGTCCTTGGCCCGACTCTATCGCTAGCAGCAAGCGTTCACTATACTGCTCCATAAAGTAGCTAGGCATGACCTCCGGTCGAACGCTCAGACAACGCCTAAGGCTGGTGAAAAAGGAGCCTGTCAAAGAATCTTGATACAGAATCGCGCATTGCCCCTGCATTTTGAGCCAATACTCGCCTTCTTCTGGATAATTGCGTTCATAAAAGCGGTAAATATCCAGCAGGGTCCGCATATGCCTCATCTGTAGGCTATCGTCATTAGGCTGAATTTTGTCGAGCCTAAATGAAGTGGGACTTAAAGAAGCAAAAGTTTGTTGATGGGATTGAAGGAGTCTTTGGCTCGCCTCTAATGCAAAGGCAAGCTCATCGTTTTGCAGTGCTTGCTCAATTTCCAAAGGACTTTGCCCTAAGCATTGAGGTGCATAGCAAAAAAACAGGACCGGAAAAACGAGCAATGCAAGTGGACGAACAAATACAGACAACTTAGATCTATTAATCAACCACGCGGCGGATAAACCAGCGGTCATTGAGTGCTACCCCTAAGGTAAAGCGTGCATATAACTCTTCAACGGGTTGATTAAGGGCTAAATTGCCTCGGCGGCCGAGCGCAAAACTTAAATTCACCCGAGAAGTAGCGCGTCCCTGATTGAGACGAGAGTTACCTTTACGAGAAGAAGGAAGACCAAAGCCAAAGGTAAACCCGTAATCATTGACCGGAGTATCGCCAAAATTGGTGATGTAGGACTGTTTATAATAGCCACCAAAGCGATAGCTAATTCGCTCGATATAACGGAAAGAATCAAATTTAGGGATCACTTCTCCTCCAACAGAGATACGGGTTTCGCGGCCAAAATTGCCATCGTTTGTGTACTGCTCAAAGGTATTCCAGTCTTGCATAGTAAAATCAGCCGCAAAGGACCAATAACCTGGTTTGTGCAAAGCTACCCCCACTCCGTACTTGAAGGGGAGTTGTATATCTCTTTCTGGAAAGGTGCGCGTAATGATGGTATCTTCAATCACTGTATTGGTAAAAGTAGTGATCTGGTCTTCTTTGAGGCCAAAGTTGTAATCAAAAGTACCCCCCACGCGCCAAAGGATATTTTTGTCTCGATTGAGGGTATCTTGATAGATAAAGCCAGCTTGTATATTGGTACCTCTGAGGTAGCGGTCCTCGGCTGCGGCTACAACTTGAAAGGGGGTAGTGGTAACCGAGTCAGACTGGCGGATGGTCGCTAGCCATTCCTGACGGATGCCCCCAAATATGTACTGACCGGTGATCCCCAAACGCAGGCGATTGTCCAATATACGTCCGGCGAAGCCAAGAAAAACCTGATTGGTGCCGCCTTCCCCCGCGTATTGGCTATTTTGTACATAAGTAGAATCTGCAATATTAATCTGCTGAAAATCACGAATCTCATAACCTACTGCACTGTAAGGAGAAAATCCAAACGAGAAGACCATCCCATTGTTGGAAGGAAAGGCAAATGATAAATTTTGGAAGCCTGCGGTAACCTGATCCTCAGTCGAGCTAGCAGAGTTGAAGCGTGAATATTGACCAAAGGCAGACACATCCATTGTCGTGAAGATGATGTCTCCCATAGCTGCCGGATTGGTCCGATTGATGGAGAAGTAATTATCGGCAGCGATGCCAACCCCTCCCATACCTGTATGACGAGCTGAAGCATTTTGGAAAATCTCTCCAATGGCATATCTAGAGTAAGGACTCAGCGTCAACTGCTGTGCATGAAGGGATGTCAACAACAATAGCTGTAAAAGTCCCAGCGAAAAAATAGTTCTGATCATACAGTCAAAATGTGATAAATGCCTCGCAGGTTGAGATTTGCGTCTGCAAAGTTGAGGTTTTTCAGGTGATTTTCAAAGAATGGGCGATCTCCACCTGTTAAGATTATCTTAATGTTTGGCCCATATTTGGCGCGATAGCGCTCGATCATCCCCTCGACCTCAGCCAAAATCCCCTGCAAGACTCCGGCTCGGATAGAGTTTTGGGTACTATCACCCACCAAAGGAGGTACTGGATCAAAATCAATCAAGGGTAGCCGAGCGGTAAATTCGTGCAAAGCCCGAAACCGCATTTGGATGCCAGGGGTAATGCCGCCGCCCTGATAAACGCCGGCTTCGTCCGCGACATCATAGGTCAAGGCCGTTCCCGCATCAATCACCAGTACTGGGCCGCGACCAAAATGGGCTAAGGCACCAATTACCGCCACGATACGGTCCGTACCGAGGGTTTTAGGCGTAGCATAGGTACTGGCAATGGGAAGCTTCATCTGGCTATGGACAAAGATAATCTCAGCAGGATGCGTGAAATGCTCCCAACCGGGCAAATTTGCCAACTCAATCGGTCGGGCCACGCTCATCCATCCTACTTTCAGACGTTGCCCAGAGGGAATACGCTGTAAAAGTGGCGACCAAATGTCTGGGAGCGCTTGGGTTTCCGCCCGTTCTACCCATTGTAGATCCCCTTCGGCAAAATAGCCGATCTGGGTGCGGGTATTTCCCATGTCAACAGCAAGGATGGCAGGACTCATAATAAAAAGCGGACTTCTTTAAAGTCATAATAACGAAGCTTTTCGTCCCGTTGTACCGCTAGCTTGCCTTGAGGATTGACGCCGACAATCATGCCTTCAAAGGCTCCCTCCTCGTCCGCAAGGTGGATTTCTTCTTGATAGCCGTAAAGGTTGTCATAATAATCACGGTCGATTTGGGCTTGTTGGCCATTTTTGAGTTGTAGATAGCGGGCCTCTATATTTTCTAGCATGCGTTGCAAAACGTCCTCTCGATTGAGCGAGTCATCGCTATGTCGGCGTATGGAGGTAGCGCTATTTTCAAGCTCAGGCGCGAAGTTTTGCTGATTGACATTGAGGCCGATGCCAACGACGCAAGCCTTGAGGGTAGAACCTTCCAATTGGTTTTCGATCAGGATACCAGCTACTTTCTTTTTGTCGATGAGCAGGTCGTTGGGCCACTTGATCTGAACGTTCGCCGCAGGCAAAAAGAACTTAATTGAATCCTGTACGCCCAAACAGATCGCCTTGCTTAGGACAAAGAGTTTACTCAACTCCACGAAGCGGGGATAATAGATCAAGCTCAACAGCAAATTGGTCTCGGGAGGCGCTGCCCAAGTATTGCCTTTTTGTCCTCGTCCCATGCTCTGAAACTCCGCCGTAATCAAGGTCCCTTCTAAGGGGTTTTCACCTAACAAATTGAGTGCGTAGGTGTTAGTAGAAGTCGTGTCCTGCAACCTTATCCAGTGATGACCAGTAAAAAGAGTCTTAAGCATGAGGTTTTTATTTCCCGAAAAACAAGTAAATTTAAACTCAAACTACTTAGATTAAAGTATCAGGAGAAAGATTTCTTGGATTCGATCCACAATTTGGCCTTCTGCCTGATACCAAATATTTGAAAATGGCTCCTGAGCCGAACCCATAAATAGACTGCATGACAAAAGTTTTTCTTGACGCCAAAGCGCTTTCAGACCTCGCCATCGAGGGACTCCTAGAGAAGAAGGGAAAGAACATTGTAAGATTAGATTTGCGTGATACGGAGGGTGCTGTGACCGACTTTTTTGTCATCTGCACCGGTACTTCAGACCGCCATGTCGAGGCCTTATCCGAGTCCGTAGTCAAAGTCATCAAAGAAAAAGCAGAAGAAAGACCGCTCAGCATCGAAGGAAAAGAAAGCGGTGAATGGGTTCTGACCGACTACTTCAATGTGGTCGTGCATATCTTTCAAGAAGAAAAAAGAAACTTTTACCGCCTCGAAGATCTTTGGGGTGATAGCGAGCGCGAAGAGATTCCCGAGTCTTTCGCAGCTTAATCAGACGATAGAATATTTGCATAAAGCTGTGTCCTCATCTATTTGGGGGCACAGTATTTTTTTGCTCCCGAAAGCTTTCGGGACGTGGAACGCTTATCTCTCAATTTTCAATTTATCAAAACGTAGCGTCGCAATCCCGAAAGCTTTCGCGGATGCGCCGCTACGGACCGTATCGATCGATACCCTAATCTTCACCCAGCCAATTTGCCAATCATCTCCAATATGCTGGGCCAGCTTGCATCTGAATGCTGTTGCGCTTGCTCGCTGACAAAACCGCTTTGCGTCAAAGTCAAGACACAAGCGTTCTCCGTAGGAGTAATCTCAAAACTCACCAATGCATGATTTTCAGGTTTGTCTTCGAGGCCCGAAAACTGCGTCCAATAGGTGTAGCTAAACTTGCGCTCGGGCACAAAGGCTTGGATCACGCCATGATCGCGATAGGCCTGACCTTCGTATTCTCCTTGAAAAACGATGCTAGTGCCTTCCTGCCAGTCCGAAACAGCCTCGGTACCATAAAGGTACTGCTTGATTTTGGCGGGATTGACGAGCGCGTCCCACACTTGGGCGGGGCTAGCGGAGAGGGTAATACTGTGTTGGATGCTGAGGTCTAATAACATAAGAATGATTTACTGCCAAATTAGGCAATGCGTATGCGCTCCGATAGCATATGCGGGAGGATTTATTATCTGTGGCGGCTTTAGGCCCGAAATTGGCCCGGGGTCACCCCATACTGCTGCTTGAACACCCGCTGAAAATGCTGCGGACTGGCATAGCCCAATTCATAGGCGATCTCTTTGACATTTTGCTGGGTGTCTCGGAGCAAGCGGCAGGCATTTTCTAGGCGCAATTGGGCGAGATAAGCAAATACCGTGGTACCAAATAGTTCTTTAAAGCCTTTTTTGAGCTTGTATTCATTGATGCCGACTTCCTTGGCCAGTTCGCCTAGACTGAGGGGATTTTGTAGGCGTTGCCGAACGATTTCCTTCGCACTTTGCAGCTTCTTTTTATCCGCATCGCTCCGAATAAATTGAGCGTTCCGCGAGCGGTAAGCCTCAAAAGCTTCTACCTGCAATACCAATAACTCTAAGCTCTTAGACAGCAAAAAGACTTCCTGCAAACGGCCCTGATAAGGACTGTGCTGGATCTCTCTGATGTTGCGTTCCATGGCCTGACTCAGCGGCAAAAAATCCTCATAAAGGATTGAGCTTTTCTTCTCTAAAATCCCTTCACAAAAACGACTTAAAGCATCACTGCCTCCATCCATTAGGCGTAAAAAGCTCTCCTGACTGTAGCGCACCCCAAAGGTTTCAATCTCCAGACTACGATTGTAAACACTCAAATCCATCGCCTCGGAGTACATCAAATTATAATGTCCAGCTTGTAGCGAAAATTGGCGATCGAGCTGTTTATGCTTAAAATCATAATCGCCTTTGAGCCCAAAATGGAGCTGTACATCACTATGATCGCTATGCGTATGATGCCAATCTTGGCGGCTATACTGGATTTTGGCTAAGCCCAACTGCACTTCAGGCAACCTCCAGCGACTGAGGGCCATTTCCCCAAAGTCAAAAGAGATATGTTGCTGCTGCATCATGGGAGGGCTACCGTGATTTTGACGGCTTGATGATCGCTATACTGGAAGTCCAGATTGATGCCTTCCACCTCCACTAATGAGACATTGGGGGAGAGCAAAAAGTAGTCGATCACATAGCGAGGGGTGGTATCTAGGTTTAGGGGCGCTGCTAGCGAACGATTAGTCGGGACGCTGTGATCTGCGGCCCATTGCCAGCCAGCGGCTGGATAGTCTTTGGGCACAAAATAACGCGCTTCGCGCTCGTTTTCCTTCAGCTCAAAGCCAGGAAGCCCCGCAAATTCAGGCGGGAATTGATTCCAATCGCCGCCTACGATGATCGCATTGCCTTTGGCGTATTCGGCGAGTAAGACTGCCTTCAACTGCTCCATTTGTTGCTGTTTGAGGCTGCCATCGTCATAGGCAGAATTGTGGGTGTTGATGACCACTAAGTCTCGCTCCCCATCCAAGGGATATCGATTGAGCAAAAAGCAGCGATCCAAAAAGAATAAATAGGTCGGCCAATCATAATTGCCTTTGAAGCTATAGCGAATGGATTCGCTGGGCTGCTTTTGACTGTAAGTAGCCACTCCAGACCAAACCTTGCCCAAGGGCTTGGTTAATGGAATCGGGATATAATCCACCTTATAATTGGTCCCAAAAGAAGCGTTGAAAAGGCTCAGTTCCTGGCCGATAGCGGTATATTCGTTTTGATGATGCGAGCGCTTCGAATCACGATCTACTTCTTGAAGGAGAAAAAAGTCAACTTCCGCTTGCCATTGGGAGAGTTGGGTCAAGACTCCATCGCGATTTTTGTTGACGACCTCCTCAGACATATAGACCATTTCGCCTCCGTCGTAAAAGAAATCGGATTCCGCGCCCAAGCCCATAAAACCGAT
>JBCCQN010000240.1:0-11534 GCA_039024315.1 Bacteroidota bacterium | reverse complement strand
GGAAGCTGGCTCAATGTGGCCGAATGTGAGTTGAGCGTCCTATCGTCACAGTGTTTAGACAGAAGAATTGCCACACTCGAAGAAATGAAAAAACAAGAATATGCTTGGCAAAACGATAGGAATAATCGAAATGCAACCATTGATTGGCAATTCCAAGATAAAGAAGCAAGGATTAAACTCCGGCACCTCTACCCGAATATTTAGACTTTAAAACCTACTAGTTGCCTTTCTTTTTTTGATTAGATCTTCTTCTTGCGCCATCAATAATTCCTCATCCGTAAATAGAGGTGTTACAAATACTGGAACCTCAAAAAAGGTAGTCTTTACTGTCTCAATCAATTGGGTGTGCCCCTGATATTTGGAGTTGCTCGCAATGACGATTGATTGCTTGATTTGTGTCCCTAAATCATCGGCTTGCTTAATTAAAAAATCGGTGATTTCATCTAATTTCTCATTAAGTAAATCATTGGTAGTATCCTTATAAATGGCCTCACATTCCTCATTAAATAGTTCTATTCGATGAATATCCTCTATTTTTGAAAATAATGAGCGTCTTTTCCTAGAATTATCAATGTAAATCTGGCGGGCTCGCTTGTCCATGTACAAAGGGTAGATTTTTTTGTACATAGATTCTCTCAAAAAAGCTTCTAGCTCTTTACTACATGCTTTTGACTCAAAATAGCTATCACTAGGAAACAGAACAAAGGCATTGCACCTTTTCGCTTTATCCAAATAAATATCGTAGGATTCTTGTGTATTACTCTTGTCTTTATAAGAGTAAAAATCAAATATATATCGGTAGGTCCCTAAGGCATTGTTTTTAATTATTTCGAATATTTTCTTAATAACTGAGCCTCTATCGGTGGCCTGATTTGTAGTAGTTCTAAAAGCTAATCTATAATCGGATTGCGTATAGCTAAAGAAAACTTTTACCAGCATGCGATCTTCGTTTTTGAAAGTAGTAGGCGTTTAATGATCATTCTATCATGGATCCTTTGCACGAGCAATTTGAAAATAGAATGCCTTACATATTTCTTGTTTTACTCTCAGGGGACCTTTCTTCAATATGGTATTTATTTTCAAAAAAGTGACATTTAGTATCAGCTTTATTTGCCAAAATGCTCTGGACCTACTGCCTGCAAGACGCTGGATCGCAAATCGTTCTTCTTATCCGCCGTGGATTTCCCAAGCCTATTTAGCTGCCATCAAAAAGGCCATTAAGTCTCGGATCTCAGCCTTACTCAATACGCCAGCCATGCTGGGCATAGAGGAGGGGAGATATTGTTTGTCAGCGATGTCGTTCAATGAAATCTGCTCAGGCTCATTTTGTCCCACTTTCAGCGTGATGGTTTGGCTTGTTTCTGCTAGAATGACCCCTGTAATTTTACGTTGATCTTTGAGGGTGAGCTTTACACTGCCATAGCCAGGAGCCAGTCTTGCGCTCGGGTCGACCAGCGCTTCCAATAGTTGCTCAGGACTCAGCACACTAGCGATGTTGGTCAATTCTGGGCCTACAGCGCCTCCATTACCCTTGAAGGCATGACAACGGATGCATTGCGCCGAATTGTTTGAGTAGAATAGACGTCTGCCCCTCTGGTAGTTTCCTCCATAAATGGTCTCTCTGTAGGTTTCAAGCGTCCCTTCTCCTTTTTGAGATTCGTAGGTGAGTACCGCTTCGCGCAACGCTTCGTCCTGTTGGGCTTCGGCGGCGAGCAGAATGTCAAGTTGGATCTCTGGCGGTACTTGCGCTTCGCGCAACTTTTCTACCCACTGCAGCAATAATGCTCTAGCGGCTGCTTGATCTGTTTGGCCGAGGCTGGCTAGGGCTTGTTGTTGTTCCCCGACCGTACCGATTTCTAGGGCTTTAGCGAGCATTTCGATGATGACCTTAGGAGTCATGTCAACCTTGGTGAGAAAGGCTTGCGCATCCTTGCGCAATGCTTCCGAGGAAGAGGATATGGCACTTTTTAGGCTCGCAGGGAGTTGTAAACTATTGAGTTGGACTAAACTGGCTAAGGCAGATCGCTTGATCGCAATAGGAGTAGAAGCTTCAGCAAAAATCGCTAATACCTCGGCTTCTTTGGCTTTATACTCAAGTCGGCCTATGGCCTTGATCGCAGCGTTCTGCAAAGCAGGCTCCTTACTCAAAAGCAGCTGATCGACGATACTACCTAAAGCTGCTTGACCGCTTGTCCGATCTTGTCCTGCAGGCACTCGATAACGCCCTTCCACTCGGTCCAAAACGGGAGCATTACCCCAATATCCTAAAGCCCACAAGGCGTCTTGACGCATAGCCAGTGGGGCATCGGATTGGATAAACTGGGCCAATCTATAGGCTGCATCCTCCGTGCCTAATCGAAGGTTGGCGTTTATGACCCGCCGCAAAAAGGCCTCGTTCTCCGAAGGAATACTATCTAAGACCATGGCTAAAGCCGGCATGGCCTCCTCAACCGATAGATCATCATGAATCGCTCTAGCTGCTTCTAAACTGACCAAGGGATCGGAATCATTTAAGTAGAGTTGCAGCGATGCTGAACGCTTATGTCGTAAGCCCAAAACAGCTCCCATCCGCACCGCAGCAGAGGGGTGCAAGTACAAGCCGTGCAGGGAAGATTCGGTATCCATTTTGGACAAAGCGTAGGCGATAGTATGCCTCAAGTGTGGATCAGAATCTCCTGTCGTCTCAAGCAACTTGATCAAAGGCTGATAAGCTGCCAAGGCTTCTAATTTGCCTAAGGCTTCAATCGTCCGATACTGGACATTGGGATTATTATCTGTTATCAAAGGAAGAAGAAAAGCGGCTGTTTTCATTGCTTTTGCCTCTCCTAATACCTTGGCACAGTTGGCTCGGATGTGTGGATCTGAATCTTTGAGATAAGGAACCAATTTGTCATAACCCATGGTTTTGCTACGCAATAATTGCCCAAGGCCCCAGATGGCGTGTAAACGCGGGAAGGTAGTACTTTGCTCTTGTAGCACTTGTTGAAAAGCTTCGCTTTCTTGTCTCTGGACTAATGCAAATTGTCCTCTTAGTCTAACCCGCATGTCTGCATCGGCGAGCATGTCCTTTAATGCTTCGATGCTAGCATCTGATAAGTCTTTTTGTAGCGCAGTTTGTGTTGCTGCCTTGGCAGCATGAGAGGCGGTGGCAGCCAATTTCCAAATTCGTCCAGCGGGTTTTTTGGCGTAGCCATCGAGCCAGTCATTGATATAAAGGGCCCCATCTGGCCCCCAAGCCAATCCGGTAGCTACAATGCCTTTTACTACCTCTTTTTGCGCTGCAATCTCAAAGGAAGCTCCCTTGGGGCTAAGCTTGAAAGCTTGAATTTTGGAGCGGGCCGAAGAGCCCGTAAAGTAGGAGGCAAAGAAGTAATTGTTCCAATCTGAATTTAGTGCCGTACCTGGATTATATACTAGACCAGCAGGACCATCAGGTGCTAAGGCAATCGGTGGCAAAAGATAGGCGGCTTGTCCCGAGAAATGAGGTTCAGAGAGTCGCTCATCCATCCAAGGTTTATAGGCTTCGTTTTCTTCATTGTATTTGCCAAACTGCCAGTAGGTGCGCCAGCCGGTATCTGAGCCTTCGATGATGTGCACAAAGCGTTCGTGCTCTCCAGGATGATCTCCGTCGTTATCAACTGAAATTAAGTTGCCGTAGGCATCGAAAGCTAGCTCTTGCGGATTGCGCAAACCATGAGCAAACACCTCAAAATCACTCCCGTCCGGATTACAACGCATCACGCCTCCTTCGTGGGGATAAGACCATTGTTTGCCATTTTGATCCTCGACATCAATGCCAATGTCTCCTACGGACCAATATACTTTGCCGTCAGGCCCTATCGTGAGACCTGACATGTCATGGCCCGCATAGGCGATATGGATACCAAAACCGTGACTGATCACGCTCCTTTGGTCAGCATGATTGTCTCCGTCAGTATCGCGCAAACGATACACATCCGGCGCAACGGTAAGATAGACATCTCCGTTTTCGTGCATCACTCCTGCTGCTACTCCGCTTAGCATATCGTTAAAGCCATCGGCAAAAACAGTTGAAGCATCTGCTAAGCCATCACCATCGCTATCCCACACTTTACGGACGATTTCGGACTCAACCGTGAGATCTCGATAATCTCGGATACCATCGCCATTGTGATCGCTAAGCCAAACATTGATATCACTCTTCTCGGTCGCGAGTTTGTCAAGATGAAATTCACGCGTCTGCGCTAAATTCGAAAGGCTAATATCTTCTACCATCCAATCGCGGTGCTGTCGGATATCCAGATCCGAGCTTTTGCGTCTTTGGGTTTCACTCACGTAGGCTGCCCCATCGGCGTCTAGACTGATGGCGACTGCATTTTTGAGCAGGGGACCTGGAGCCCAAAGAGATAGATCAAAGCCGTCTGCTACTTGGATATTTTCTTTGTCGGACTCGTCAAAATCTTCCACGCTCACGCGAACGATCTCTTTCACCTTTTCTTTGTTAGCCTCAGCGTTCTTGGAACAAGAAAGAAAGAGTAGTGGCAGCAGTATTAAAATCGCGAATGGTTTTGTCATTGACTATTTGAAGAAAGCAGTTTTAGGAGGCAGGGTCTTTTCCCCCCAGATACGAATATTGTCAAACCTACCAGTATCGTCAAAGGAACCAAAGCCGATGCGTCCAATGTCAAAATGTTTGTCGGTAGCTTCCATGATAGGAGAGCTCATATCATCGAAATAAACCTTAATGGTACCTGCTTCTATATCTCTTTTGATTCGAGCTTTGTGCCAACTATTGGTCTCACCCCAACTGGTACCACTGGTTGTTTTTTGGGCGATATTGGTGCGCGGTTCATCATTGACGAGAAAGATATTATTGGCATTATCATCCGCTACCGAGGCAATGTGGACATAGTAAAAGTTGGTGCTACTTTGGGCGCCAAAAAAGAGGCATAAGTCTCTATGGCCATATTCTCTCCCTGATTGGGCGAGATCCACCTCTAAGACGAAGCTCCCAAAAAAATGATGCTTGAGGAGGGCGATATTAAAAGGGGAACGCACACGAGAGCGATACTCACTTTTACCATATAACTCTAAGGTTTTTTTTTCTCCACTAATTTTCCAAGCGCGCTCATCGGTCATTTCAAAATCTGCGATTGCTTGAGGGAGGCTAAAATCCTGATGGTAGAGCAATTGATAATTTTCGGGAAGATCCGCCGGCGGAGTTGGCTTAGATGAGGGGGCGTTCCCGAATAGGGAGAAAAATATAGAAGCAATAAAAAGCGTGAGTAGGTTCATGTCATTTGATGATTGGCTGGTGAGAGGCCGCTAGATTATAAGGTAGGGAGTCTGCTTCGGCTAGGGATTGGGATTCATTTATGGCTCTAAGATGATGATCGACCCCAATTTCTACCCCCGGCACAAAACCGGGAACTGTAATCACTTGGGCCAGCACTCCTCCTACACCACGGTGCATTATGCCGCGAGGGATATAAACCAGATCTCCTACCTCTAAAGGCGTAGTTTGAATTAGGTTTGGAATTAGCGAGGGATCAATTTGGGCTCCCTTTTCTATAGCCGGCACTTGAGTGCTACTAAGCAATCGTGCATCGGGCTGAGTCATTTGGACAAGGTAAAACTCATCAAAGCCTCCTGCCAAAGGGTGATAATGACTAAAAGAGTCGGTGATGCGGACTCTATGCGCATTGAGGGAATGAAAGACATAGGGGCCTACGGATTCCTGCCACGTAAGGAGTATCCGGCGATAAGCATTGCTGTCTGTCGCACAGCCACCGGGTTTATCTGTAATCTTGGGATCCCAATCTGGTCTAATAAACGATGGGATGTCTTGTTGAGGCCCTTCGGGAACACGAAATCTGAGCACACTTATGGCACTGTCTGCAACTAGGCTAATGCCTGGCGCCAGTAAGATAATTTCTCCAACGGTCGTGGCTGAGCGTTCTCCGGAGGATAACTCAATATTGGTCGCACCTTCTTGGACAAAGAGGACCTGCTGATAGGCTTGGGCTTCGATGCTCGAAACGCTATGTTCGTAGTAGAGGGCATAACCCGGATTCGTTGCGCTAAAGATCTTACTGATGAGGCTCAATTCTGAACTGGGGGTGCTGCCCAACTTAGCCACTCTTATCTGCGTAGGCGGGAGCATCTGCCACTCGTTATCGTTTTTTTTCATATTTGATGTACAACTCCCCCCGATAAGCGTCAATAATACGAGACAGCCCGTAATGATCCTTGTCATAAATGTAGTCCGAATCCGGTGATGGCCTCTCATAGCTGATCCTTTATAATCAAAAAAGGAAAAAAGCCTTGAAGTAGCAAGCATTTGGAAGCGGTTGCAAGGAGAGAAATAAGTCTTCAAAAGCTATTTGACAATGAGTTGGCTAATTGGGGCTGTCGCAATTATACCTTGGTTTGGCCCTCTACTTTTTGAGCTTTCCGTCGTTTCACACTCTCTAGGGAGTAGGGGGTTTGTTTGGAGAGCCGCTGCGCGGAACGCTTGATAGCTATGGGCCAGTATTTGGTATTTTTTACTTTTTGACACAATTTTGATAAATTACTATTCCGGTATCTCATACATTTCTGCTGTTTGTAGTATTTGTTAGGGCCATGCTGGGTGGTGAAAAAATCCTACTTGCTCATGGAAAAAATTATAGCTGCTTTACTCAATAGGGACAATTACTTCTTTGCCGCAGGCTTAATTTCTGTCTATCTCCTTAGCAAAGGCTTTTCGGGAGGCGATAGTTGGTCTACCCTTCTGGTCGGGGTCGGGATTATTTGCTTCATTGCTTTTTGGATCCGACATTCTGGATTAGTCCTAGGTTTTATCCGTGATTATGGCCGCTATTTTTATATCAGCCTGTTGTACTTTGCTGTGTTAGGATTGGTTCTCGCCAACTTTGAGCAAGCCAATTCATTATTTCTCAATTTCTTAGAAGAGGGTTGGAACCATAGCTTCTATATGTTCAGCGTTCAATTACCCCTTTCCATTATGGTAGTTTGGTTTTTGCCCTACTACTTGATGTTTAGCAAGAGTTTTTATCGAGAATTTTTAGGAAAGCAGGAGGCGCAGCATATGAGCTGGGGTGATTTTTTTGCCAACGTATTTTTCCCGTTTCAGGCGGTAATTTTAAAAATTAGGGCTTCTGATCCTGAGGGTGGAGAGGTCCTTAAAAAGCGTTTTCAGAGTTTCAATGAAGAGTCAAAAAGCCTCCACAAAGTATTTCATATCATCAGGAGATTGGCGGGTGCCATTTATATAGTGATTTTGATGAGGCTTTTGCAAAATGTTGCCGTACAACTGGGGAGCGATGCTTGGTACATAAAAAATTGCACCACGCTTTGTCTTGTCATGATTGCCTTTTTCTATGTCTGGGCTTGGTTTACCAATCAATGGGTCTTCAACTCAGACGAGGCAAGAGACAACTCTCTACAAAGACCCAGAGTGTTTTGGGCCATTGTGGTGATTTGGTTTTTGATCTTTATTGGCCTTACGCTGATCAACGATGTATTTATCTCTGACTGGAATATTTACAATGTGATCCTTATCTCTTCTGTTCCTCTTGTACTGATATTGATTTATTGGTGGTTACTCCCGCTTTCTGAAAGCCTGAAAAAACTGACTCCAAAGAGAGAAATACTAGCTCCTCAATCGGAAACGCAACAAAAGATCTATCCCGTTTTTCTCTATGTGCTATTATTGTTTCTCGTGGTATCGGCTGTGTGGGCGGTGTATTGGCTTGTGCGAGCTCCTGGTAATGATGAAGATATAACGAACATTAATCACCTGATCCTTTCGGGATATGGGCTCTTACTTTTCTTTATGAGTTTTGCTTATCTGCGGAGAAAGGGTCGACACGCTTTTGGATTTAAGAATTGGATTGGCGGATTATTGAAAGTCCTAGATGAACCAGGTAATGCGATCTTAATGGTCGGCAACCTCGGCCTACTGATTCTTTTTATCGCGGCATTTTTAGGCGCTATTGTTGATTATGAGTCAGATATTGCTCCCAATGCTCATGTGCTGAATCCTATCAATGTCTTCTTTTTGTTTGTTAATGGCTTGATTGTGTTAATCGCCATATTAGACCGCGCTTTGGTAATCTATGCTCGTTATTTGAGTTTGAAAAAGGATGGCAAGACGAAAGGGCTTTTTCTGCGAAAAAACCAAAAAGATAGCTCCAGAAGCCGAATCTTTTTTCTCCCCAGTAGCATCACCATAACTAATCAAGATGGCAATAGAGACTATTTGTCATATCTAGAACATCTATCGCTAGTCAGTATCCGGAAAGCGGAAAAATTTCTCTTTTCTCAGAAAAAAGAGTTGATGAAAGTTGTCCTCGAGTTTTACCGTAATAACCGAGTCAGGGTAGTTTTCAACGCAAGCTTAATTGGGTTAATCATTTTAATCGCTTGGCGGGCCAACATTGGCAATGATTTTCATAGTCTCCAATATCATAAAGCAGAAACTATCAATCCAGTTGACTTAGAACAATTCACAAAAACCTTTTTAGAAAATCATGACTCTAGCCGCCCCATTTACTTCATCGCTGGCGACGGAGGGGGGCTCAAAGCGGCCTATTGGACCTTAAAAATTTTGAGTGAACTTGAGCAGAACCAACCGGATAGCTTCCATTTTGCTACCGACGTTTTTGCCAGTGCGGGTGCTTCCGGGGGAAGCGTTGGCCTCGGTATATATACCTTTATGTATGGAATTGCGGATGAGGAGCAAAGAGCAGAATCTCCTTTCCATATGCAGCTGCATGACGAAATTGACAGTATTGGCCGCTATAACCTGCTTAGTGCTGACCTGATTGGTTTATTCAGTCGCTGGCCTCTCAAGTTGTCACCTAGAAACAAAACCGCAGTTCGTCCAGACCGGATGGATGTCCTCGCCCGTAATATGTTTCAAAATGCCGCTCCCATTGATGACTTTGATTTTGATAGCTTTAATCAAGAAGCATACGCTCAACTATGGGCTAATTATCAAAAGCAAAGCCTTCCGCTATTTATCACCAATACCGCTCGTATGGAAGATGGAAGTAAAGGGATTATGCATCCACTCAAACCGGAAGATGCGTCCGAAATTTGGGGAGGGACCATGGACCTAACTTATCAAGGCTTAGATGCAGGCGGTAAGATAGGGGCCGAAACTAGATCCCTCAGCTATTCTGATGCCCTCATGACTACCAACCGATTTCCGATTTTTAGTCCTATGGCTAAAATTGAAGGTCGAGGCCATTTTGTCGATGCTGGTGCGGTCGATAATTCGGGCAAAGGTACCATCTTACAATTACTTCAATACATGAAGCAAAAGGCGGAGCAGGGTAATCCCATCTTCTGCGAATTTTTTGATCAAAACCGGATTGTCCTACTCAGTATTCGCTGCGACAAGCAGCGCTATCATTACGAGCAGTTCAAGGACTTTGTACCCCATATGACCCAGACAGATCAGCGGTATTATGTTTCGACCTACCTTGGCGGCGCAATCAATACAGGGCTCACAGGAGGCCCAAGACAGTATGAAGGACTCCTAGACCAAGAAACACATCGGAAAGCTCATGGACTGGATGCCATAGTGGTGAATTTGAGTATTCCGTTTTACGTAGATTCACTGGAAGACATTTTTTCTGTCTTAGGCAGCAAAGTCGAGAAAGGGGCGGTTGTGTATCACAAGATGGACAGTATCCGAGCTGATATTAACGATAGTCTCTATGTGATAATAAATGATACCTTACCGATTAAATTAGGCAATGAAAGGCCAAAGTATCTAGAGCCTCCATTAGCACGAACCCTAAGTCGGTCCACTCGAACTTATATGAATCGAGCTGCTGCAAAAATCAGCAAGGGTTTCGAGATTGAATATGATCCAGTGCCACCACCATTAATTTGTCCGCCCACCCCTAGTCCGCAGGCTCAATCAAATCCCAAAGATTCCCGTAAAGATCCTTAAAGACGGCGACGGTTCCGTAGTTTTCCTCCTTCGGAGAACGCTCCCACTCGATGCCCCTGGCTACCATCGCATGATAGTCCCGCCAAAAGTCGTCGGTAAACAAAAACATAAATACCCGTCCTCCGCTTTGGTTGCCAACGGCTTCTCTTTGGCGTTCATTAGCGGCGCGGGCAAGCAGTAGGCGACATTCATTTTTGCCGGGAGGAGCGATCAGTACCCAGCGTTTTTCGGGGGTGAGGGGCGTGTCTTCGATGAGGCGAAAGTTGAGCTTTTCGCTAAACCAAGTGATGGCTTCATCATAGTCTGCGACCACTAGGGCCATTTGTGCGATATGTTGTTGCATTTGCGAGTGTCTTTTTGGAATTTCAATGATATGACTACTACTACGATTAAGGTTCGTTCCCGCGAACTTGATGGGGCAGAGGTCGCTTGGTTTGCCCCTATCTGCAATGGCGACGATCAATTTTTGGGCAGCCACGATCCCCGCTACAAAAGCAATTGGGAAAACGCCTCCAAGATACTCCTTACCGCTGATAAATTAGGCTATCGCAACATACTTTGTCCTTCCTCTTATCAAGTAGGGCAGGACACCATGACTTTTGCCTCTGGAGTGGCACCTTTGACGGAACAAATCAACCTATTGACGGCCATCCGTTGTGGGGAGGTGCATCCGCCTATGTTGGCGCGAGCTATTGCCACTTTGGACCATATGCTCAAGGGGCGACTGACGATCAATATTATTTCTTCCAATCTTCCCGGTACGGATCTCGGCTCCGCCGAACGATACCAGCGTTCACGGGAGGTGATAGAAATCCTCAAACAAGCCTGGACACAGGACGAAATCAACTTCCAAGGCGAATACTACAATCTCCAACTCCCCTCAGATCCGGTCAAACCCTATCAGCAAAATGGAGGACCTTTGCTTTACTTCGGGGGATATTCTCCTCCGGGCGTAAAACTCTGTGCCGAGCATTGTGATGTATATCTGATGTGGCCTGAAACAGAAACCCGACTTGCAGAGCTCATGCAAAATATGAGTGATCAGGCAGACGGCTTCGGCCGAACGGTTGACTTTGGCCTACGGATCCATATGATTGTACGCGAAACTGAGTCCGAAGCACGAGTGGCTGCACAAAAGCTCATGTCAAAAATAGACGCGGACAAAGGCGACGAAATCCGTAACCGTGCGCTTGACGCTAAGTCTTATGGCGTGGCTCGTCAGGCAGAAATGCGCGATCTAGCAGATATGGAGGGTTTTGTCGAAGATAATCTCTGGACAGGTATCGGCAGGGCGCGCTCTGGCTGTGGGGCTGCGATTGTCGGAGATCCAGATCAAGTGCTGGCCAAAATCAAGCGTTATCAAGACATGGGGATCCGTGCCTTTATTTTTTCTGGCTACCCCCATCAAGAGGAGTGTGAACTATTTGCTCGCTACGTGCTGCCTCATATCAAAACGGTTTCCATGCCTGAAGTACAAGGACGAATTCCGACTAGTGCGCCGCAAACCCCTTTGGCCGCCGGACCAAGGAATTAAAAATGTCCCATTGAGCGGAGCCTGAAATGCCTTTGAAACTGATAATCGTTCTGC
>JBCCQN010000239.1:0-11716 GCA_039024315.1 Bacteroidota bacterium | reverse complement strand
GTTTTGCAAAGCGGAATCGGAAACGGTAATTCTCTCCTCTTTTGTGCCGACAAAGGTCAATTTTTGCTGATATACCAGCCCCATCTGATGGTAGAATACATGTTGATTTTTAGCCGCCTTGCCTAATCCTTGTTTGGCATATGCGATGGCTTCTTCAAAATATTGGGCCCCTCCATCGCCCGCGGCATATTGAAAAAAACGTAAAAACGAAAGCATTTCGTAGATACGCTCTAAACCATTGTTGTCCCGCGCTTGAATGCCAAAGCTAAGGCCTAATTGGAGCACACTATCCGCCTCGGCATATCGCTCCTGACTCAATAGTAATAAGCCTTGATTGGATTTAAGTCTCAAAAAGGCCGATGGGTCGGCTAAGATCGCATAGATCGAGTCTGACTGTTGATAATATTGGTCGGCCTGCTCGAAATCTTCCTCGCTAAAAGCAAGCATACCCATAGAGTGGATCAAATCTGCACGAAGACGAAGCGAATCCTTTGGTAATATTTGACCACTTTCCACTAATCTTAGCGAGTGCTGGTAATAGGTACGTGCGGAATCCAAAGCCGCCTGCCGCCGAAACAAATCTCCTATCTGCGAAAGCGCCAAAGCTTGCCAATAGGGATTGGCCTCAGCCCGAAATAGCCGGTAGCTAAATTGGCCATAGAAAAACGGTCTATCAATTCCGCTTTGGTCAAATTCCCTCCTGCCAAGGATGAGAGAGAGATAATAAAAGCTAATACCTCTTTCCAAGATTTGATTTTTCTCGGTGGCCAATTTATTGGCAGCGGAAGCATAATTTAGGGCGGCAAGCTCGTCGATATTCAAGATTTTATCGGCAAAAACAATCAGGCTATCAATTTGATCGGAGACATTGCTCGCCTTTTGCAGTTGTGTGATGACGCTATCGACTTGGCGGTAGTTTTCGTCAACTTCTGATTGAATACCTTTGCCATATTGGGGCCTGAATTCAAAACTGTCGCGATTGTTACAAGCCATCAATAACAGCAGCAGTAAGCTAAAACTGATCCCCTCTAACGAAATCTGCAAAATGGTATGAGGGGCAAGGATTTTCATTTCGAAGGGAGCAATTAACTGGCTTTCAAAATAATCTTAATATTGAAAACAATATTGATAAATGAAAAGAGGGTAAATACGGTAAATGAGGCTTAGAATAAGGCGTAGATTTACTGTATGGAGATCAAATTCTCATTTTTGAGGGCTTTATTCAATGCATAGAGGGTATTAGCCAGACTTAGTTTGGTAAGTGGTCGATTTTTAGCAGAAGCTGGTAAAAGCAAGCTCTTTCTTTGGCAGAGAGTTCATATTTGCCAATTAATCTGCCAAAGAGCTTCGTTACCCTGAATAATAAGTTTGTGGCCCTAGCAGTATAGAAGGAGGCATACTTGATAGCCTAATTAGTGTAAAATAATTGTCTGATGAAATTTACACTTTCTCCTTTTCAAAAGATTCGCCTGCTGATGATATGCATGGCCCTTATCGCTATTTTAGGTTTGGTGATTGGATTTTATCCCTCTTTGAGGAACGATTCTTTCCTAGATGATCCGCTTTTTGATGCTATAAATCAAGGCAGTCTAGATTTTGTGTGTTCGCGATGTGAGTAAAAAGTGTCAAATTGATTGACTTGGGGGTTGTTCAGCATTAAGTAGATAATTATCAATAATTAGGAGTGATTTTTGGGGTTTACTCCCGAAAGCTTTCGGGACGCGGAACGCTTAGTCGGGTGCAGTTTGCTTTTCGACGGAGTCTGATAGAATGACGAGAAATCCTCTCTTTCGCAGATTGTAAATACATTTGGTAAGCGTGGGGATTTCTGCTCCCTTCGCTCCCGAATAAGCGTTCTGCGAAGCAGTAGCTAAAATACCTGAGTCCCATAGAACCATTTATATCCGAAGACATGGTTAACGGATTGCAAATAGAGCAGAATTTCCAACCTTAAGGCTAGGTCCTCCTTCTTTAGCTTAGTGTAGAAAACCAATCATCCCAATCTTATGAAAAAGTCTCTTTTACTTATTGCCAGTTTTTGTCTGCTGTTGATTCTGAGCTCTTGCACCGCTAGTCCAGTAGATGTGCAAGCGTGCGTAAATACAGAACCCAGTGGATTTTGGATGGGATTATGGCACGGCTGTATCGCGCCATTTAGCTTTGTGATTTCCCTTTTTTGGGATACGGTCGAAATGTATGATGTCAATAATAACGGCAACTGGTATAAGCTCGGCTTTGTATTAGGAGCAGGCATTTTATTTGGAGGTAGCGGTAGAGGCTCCAAGCGTCGGGGACGCAAGGAATAGCTAAAAATTAAAACCAAAAAAGCCTCCTAGAATACTCTAAGAGGCTTTTTTTGCTTTTGTACACTTGGAAGGATTCGAACCCTCAACCTCCTCATCCGTAGTGAGGTGCTCTATCCAGTTGAGCTACAAGTGCATCCTTTTATCGAAGGGACTGCAAACATACAGCAACTAGATATACGATGCAAGTCCCATAAGGTTTTTTTTTAGATTTCTATTTTCCGGAGGATTTGTTGGATACAATCTGTACTCTTGATTTCCTCTGCTTCGGCCTCATAGGAGAGGATAATACGGTGGTTGAGTACATCGGAGGCGATGGCTTTGACATCCTCTGGAATCACGTGCGTTCTGCCTTCCATAAATGCGTGAGCTTTGGCCCCTAGGTTGAGAGCGAGCGTTGCCCGAGGGGAGGCGCCAAATTCGATATATTCTTTCAAACGATGAAGTCCATATTCATCTGGCTCTCGGGTGGACATGATGATATTGATGATATAATCCTCTAGGCGGCCAGCCATCTGGATGTCATCTATAATCGAACGGATTTCAAAAATATCTTGTGGCTTGAGAACGGGCTTGACGGTATACTTCGTACTTGTCTTCGCCATCCTGCGCATGATTTCTTTTTCTTCATCACGTTTGGGATAGTTGACAAAAACCTTCATCATAAATCGATCTACCTGCGCTTCGGGAAGTGGGTAGGTACCTTCTTGGTCAATGGGATTTTGTGTGGCCATCACCAAAAAAGGCTGATCCAGTAAGAAGGTTTGGTCTCCGATTGTAACCTGCTGCTCTTGCATGGCTTCCAATAGTGCACTTTGGACCTTTGCTGGCGAGCGGTTAATCTCATCTGCTAGGATGATATTAGAAAATATGGGTCCTTTTTTTACTTCAAACTTGCCACTTTGTTGATTGTAAATCATGGTACCCAACAAATCTGCAGGCAATAAATCCGGCGTAAATTGGATACGGGCAAAGGCCATCTGGAGCGTTTTGGCCAGGGTACTGATGGTAAGCGTTTTGGCTAGGCCAGGCACACCTTCCAACAAAATATGGCCGTTAGTAAACAAACCGATCAATAATCGATTGACCATCCGAGTTTGACCAACAATGACATTATCTATAGCAGAGAGCAGTTCTTGAATTTTGGGGCGCTGCTGTTGCAGACGGGCTTCCAGATTTCCGGAGACTGATGCAGGTTGAGGCATGAAAGCAGTTAAATACGTTTAATTATGAATTCTCAATTTACATAGCTTTTATGAAAATGACACTGCCAATCTGTTTTTGCGGATGCTTTTGACGGCTCAGTGGTTAGAAATCCACTTTGAAAATTTATACCTTGTGGCCTATAAAAGCCCCCTTATGAACCTAAGTCCACTCTGGCAGGCAGAGCCTGAATTTGTCGAAAACTCCCGCATGTATCAATTTATGCAGTGGGTAAATCAGCATCATGGCTTTCAATTTGTCAAATACGATGAATTATGGCAGTGGTCAGTGGACAATATCGAGGACTTTTGGGAAGCGATCTGGCGATTTTTTGCAGTAAAATCTCACACTCCCTATCAAAAAGTACTGACCAGACCTGAAAAAGGTATGATAGGCAGCCGCTGGTTTGAAGGAGCTACCCTCAATTATGCCGAACATGTTTTTCGCAATGCCAATCCACGATCCCCCGCGATCGTCTTCCAATCTGAAGCCAAAGCACTCACAAATATAAGCTGGTCCGAGCTAGAAAGAAGAGTCAATGCACTCGCCAATTGGATGCGGAGCGCCGGTATCGAAAAAGGGGATAGGGTAGTAGCTTATTTGCCCAATATCCCCGAAGCTGTGGTGGCCTTTCTGGCGGCAAACTCTTTAGGCGCTATTTGGTCTTCTTGCTCACCAGATTTTGGGACAGCCAGCGTCGTGGATCGCTTCCAGCAAATTGAACCTAAACTTTTAATCGCTGCCGATGGCTATCGCTACAATGGCAAAGCCTACAACCGCCTCCAAGAAGTAGAAGCGCTAGAAGAGGCTCTGCCAAGCTTAGAAAATGTCCTCTTGGTCCCTTATCTAAATCCAGATGCTCTACCTCTTTCCATCCCAAAATCCAGTGTTTGGGCTGAAGCCTTATCTGATTCTGCCGGCAGTCTAAGCTTTACGCCAGTAGAATTTGACCACCCACTTTGGGTACTTTATTCTTCAGGGACCACTGGCAAACCCAAGGCAATTACGCATAGTGTTGGGGGCAATTTGATCGAACACCTCAAAGCCCTTGGTTTACACCACGACTGTAAGCCAGGACAAAGACTTTTTTGGTATTCGACTACTGGCTGGATGATGTGGAATTTTTGTGTGGCCGCTATGCTGCATGGCACCACCATGGTTATCTATGATGGATCCGCTGGATATCCCGACCTTAGTGTACTGTGGGATTTCGCGCAAAAAGCCAAAATTCAGCATTTTGGCGGTGGCGCTAGTTTTTATATCAACTGTATGAAGCAAGAGATGGCGTTCCCCGCAGGGGCCTTCCCAGAACTACTCTCTATCGGCTCCACGGGTTCTCCTTTGCCTCCAGAGGCTTTTGCATGGATCTATCAAGGGGTAAAAAAGGACGTTTGGCTAGCTTCTATCAGTGGTGGGACCGATGTTTGCAGTGGTTTTGTGGGGGGGAGTCCGTTTTTGCCCGTTTATGCGGGTGAAATCCAATGTCGTATGCTGGGCTGCAAAGTAGAAGCGTTCGACGAAGTCGGCAAACCCGTGATCGATCAAGTTGGGGAAATGGTAATTACAGAGCCGATGCCGTCTATGCCAGTTTTCTTTTGGAATGATCCCGATAACGCTCGCTATCATAGCTCTTATTTTGAACATTATGAGGGATTATGGCGACATGGAGATTGGATCCGGATTTCCGACGAAGGCACCATTGTCATTTTTGGCCGCTCTGATGCTACGCTCAACCGAGGCGGAGTAAGAATCGGCACGAGTGAGGTGTATCGCGGAGTAGATGCGGTGCCGGAAGTAGCGGATAGTTTGGTAGTAAGTATAGAAAAGGCGGATGGTAGTTATTATATGCCTCTTTTTGTGGTATTACGCCCGGGCGAACGCTTAACCGAAGCCTTGCAAAAAAGCATCAAATCGAGCCTTCGTACACAGTTTAGTCCGCGACATGTACCAGACGAAGTTATTGTGGCGCCGGAAATACCTTATACAATCAGTGGCAAAAAAATGGAAGCCCCAGTAAAAAAAATATTGATGGGCGTAGAGCCCGCCCGCGCTATCTCAAAAGACGCTATGAAAAACCCAGACGCGATCAACTTTTTTATCCAATTTGCCAACGAATGAAGCTTATTTATCTGACGCTTTGCCTTGTATGCTGTGCTATTTTTTCAACCCTAATTCCTGCCTGTCAAGTTGCTGGCCAGGAGCAAAGTGCGCTATTTCGTCAAGTTTTTTATAGCGATAGTCTGTATGTGCCCACCGAGGCCGATACTTTTACCTTTCGCAAGGTGATTCTTGGCCAAGAAATGGCTACTGTCAAGGGCCTAGAAACCCCCTTTCGCCCCCAGCATGATGATGGCTATGGCCTCGGCTACGAAATATTTTTAAATGAACAGTCTGTCTTACTGCTTGACTATTACAGTGGACAAGCAAGTTATAATCAAGACCGCCTCGTGTCTATCGTGGCAGACTTGATCTTACAAGATGAGGTTGAAACCGCTCGTATGTATGCGGAGCTAGAGGACTACCTTAATGAGCGTTATGGTTTGTCTGATGGTTCCTATGAAAAACAAATTTGGAAAGGCTATACAGCTTTTACTAACAATATGGAGGTTCGCTTGGTTCTAAATGAAAACAAGCGCCAAATCGGCATAAATTTTATCGATTTGCAGACCCCTCAAACCAATCCACTTTTTCAAACCCCAGAAAACGACAGCCTTAGCCAGCCTGAATAAGGCTATTATCCTAAATCCGCAATAAGCAACTAGCAAATGAAGATATATACTAAAAAAGGTGATTCTGGTAAGACTTCTTTACTCGGTGGGACCAGAGTACCTAAATACGATCTGCGTATTGAGGCCTATGGCACCGTTGATGAAGTCAATGCTTACCTAGGTTTGATCCACGACCAAGCCGAATCCCGCGAATTTCGCCCTTTGATTCAAGTGATTCAGCATCACATGTTTACCATTGGTTCCTTACTAGCCAACGATCCCGAAAAGTCAAATTTCAAACTACCAGAACTCAAAGATGAGGACATAAAGTTATTAGAGCTATCTATCGATAAGATGGAAAAAGAACTCGAACCCTTGAAAAACTTCATTTTACCTGGTGGACATCAAGCCAATTCTTTGGCTCACATTGCTCGTTGTATTTGCCGCCGTGCGGAACGCCGTGTTGTGGAGCTTAGCGATCAGCAGGCAGTTGATCCTTTGATCTTGCAATTTCTCAACCGCCTTTCGGATTGGCTCTTTGTGTTGAGCCGATACTTTAGCCATATCACTCGTTCTCAAGAGATGGTTTGGGTCAATCGGTAGACCTATGAAACGTGAAATAAAAGTGGGACTTACTTTGATGGCTGGACTGGTGCTGGCTTATCTAGTAGTTGCATGGGTAAACCGTAGCAGTCTATTTGCGCCACCAGAAAAACAATACTTCCTTTCCTTTCAGCAGGTAAATGGTCTGTTGGAGGGAGATCCAGTGGTGGTGAGAGGATTTCAAGCGGGGAGGGTAGTAGCCATTGTTCCTGCGGCTGATGCGGTTTCGGTAGAGATCGCCCTTGACGAACGGATTGCGCTCTTTGCCGATGGCTATGCCGAAATCCAAATCAAGGAACTGATGGGTGGCAAACAAATTGCGTTGATGACAGGAACTCAGGGGAGTCCACTCGCTTCAGGTGCTACTCTTGCCGGTCGAACCTCCTTAGACTTTTCTACCGCTTTTTCGCGTTTTGGCGGGGTCATGGACCAAATGGACCCCAATAATATCGAGCGTTTAGCCAAGCGTTTTGATAGTGTGGCCACTTCGTGGAACGCGGCGATCGATCCCGCCACCCTCGGGCAAATTCTTAATAATATTGAGCGGATAACAGCCCGTCTTGATCGGCAGAGTGCGCAAATTCCCGTTAAAGAGCTTAGTGCAGAGGCTGAAAATACTTTAGACGAGGTGCAAACATTATTAAGCCAAACAAATAACTTGGTCGGGCGTATTGACAGTTTGAGCGCACGATTAGAAGCAAAAATGTTAAGTCAAGGGGAGCAGTTACTTGAGGATGCCTCTCAAAGTTTGGAAAGGGTAAATAGCCTCGTCTCAGAAGCGGAAGAGTTGATACAAAAGCTAGAAAATCCAGAGACTTTTGCTGGGAAAGCGCTTAACGACCCCGCCTTTGCTGCTCGCGTCGATAGCACGCTTTGGCATCTCAACCGAACCCTAGGGCAAATTCATGATCAAAAAGTGATCGTCGGCTTTCGCCGTAAGCAATAAGCTGATACGAATCTGGTGTGATGATATTATGCATTCCGCTATCCTTTTTTTGTGGAGGGCGTGAAATTTGGTTAGCTTGCAATGCCTAATTAACACGATATATGCGGGATATTTTCAATTCCGACCTCCTTTTCATTCGCTTCGTCTCTACTACTTTGATTAGTTTAGGGCTCATGCTGGGCCTGCTTGGCTTGTCATGCAAATTGTTTTATTGGGGATATTGTGATGTGAATTGGGTGCCATTTTTTGGTGGTCGTACTGATATCCCGAGAGATTTGACCAATCTCAACTTGCCATTGGCTATGCTTGCCTTGGGATTCAGTTCTCGTTTATTTACCGCCTTTGGTTGGGCAGTTTGTCAATTGGTTTTGGGGGTTTTGATTACTTTTTTTGGCTGGCTCTCTTTTAGCTTACTGAGCTATCCTGAACTCTTTATGGTTTCCAATTCCCCACCTACAACGGTAGCACAATCAGTACCTCATATTGAATCGATTGTGGTCAATATGGGGCTCGTATTTATTTGTGCCTTATCTATTTGGTATTTATTGGTCCCTCAGGTGAGAAAGCTTTATTGGTAAATATGCAAAACCAACATCTGGTCGCCCCTTCTATCTTAGCTGCTGATTTTAACCGCCTTGGTAAAGACATCGAAATGATCAATCTGTCTGCTGCAGATTGGATCCATTGTGATGTGATGGATGGCAGTTTTGTACCCAATATTTCTTTTGGGATGCCCATCATCAAAGCAGTCAAAGAGGTTGCGACCAAGCCGCTAGATGTCCATTTGATGATTGACGCTCCTGATCGATATATAGAAGCGTTCCACGCAGTGGGGGCAGATATACTAACCGTCCATCAAGAAGCTAGCACTCACCTTGACCGTACCCTCCAAGCGATCAAAGCCCAAGGCATGAAGGCAGGAGTTGCCCTCAATCCCGCCACGCCGGTATCCACAGTGCAGCATGTATTGCATCTTGCGGACCTAGTTTTACTGATGACGGTAAACCCTGGTTTTGGGGGACAATCATTCATCCCTTATGTAGTAGATAAGGTTGCTGTCTTAAAAGAGATGATCACTCAGACCGGTTCTAAAGCCTTAATCGAGATTGATGGGGGAGTGGATGATAAAACCGCTATTCCGCTTTTAGAAGCAGGAGCTGATGTGTTGGTAGCAGGCAGCTATGTCTTCAAATCAGCAAATCCCTCTCATACCATAGCAAAGCTCAAGCAGAGGCGTTCCACGAAGTTGGCCTAAGCTCAAGGGGAAATAATCTCTACCGCATTTTTCTTACCTCCAAAACGATAATAAAGAGAGGTGGTAATTTTATACGAAGTCGTAAGCTGAGTCCCTTCTAGGGCTCGGAATACTGGTATATTCCCTGAGATACGCCAATAAGCTTTTTGTCCAAGGTTGAATTGTAGGCCGGGGACAATATCTAACCAATGGCCACCTGTGTTGGCAAATAAATTCCCATCGATTTGATCCGTCCCTACGGTACGATAGCGAAGCAAAACGCTAGGATCGAGCATTAGTTTACCCAAGAGCATACGATCACTAATACCCACTTGTAGTTGGTATTCATTGCCAAAGCGATAGGATTGGACATTGTTATAAGTAGGATTGGTGCCAGAGTAGCGAAAAGTGCCTAAGCCAAACAAATTGGTGCTAGGACGGAGAATGCCGCTATACTGATAAAAGCCCCAAAGCATCGCATCCCAGGCGCCTGTCCCAGGTTGGAGGTCAGCAGGCAAAATAATCCCTCTTTCATCACGATGATTGGCTCTACCCAGCGGTACCTTAGGCCCTGCGCCAATGACAGCTTGATGCTTACTATTAGGGCGGGAGGCCAGCAGGTTATAGCGAAAGAGAAAAATAGCATCTCCTAAGCCGGTATTAATGGTGATGTCTGGATCCCCAAAGGTGGAAATAATGCGTTCCTGTCTCACCACTGAAAATAAGGTACTGATCGAGAAAGCAGGGCTGATATCATAGCTAGTTTCAAGTAGAAACGAATGGGTATTCCTGATGCGGGTATCATCATTTAGCTGCTCATTGCCGCTAAAAAGTGCCTGAAGATGATTCCAATCGTAGGTAAACTGCAGTTGCAGCGTGCCTTGCTCTTGGGTGGCAAGACCTAGATTGCTTGAGATAGGGACCCCGCCAGAGCAACATGCTTGAGCGAGGATAAAATGGGGGAGAAGGCCACAAATCGCTAAAAGGAAAAGCTTTTTCATCGCAAAAAGGATTATTCAAGATAAAAAATCAGCAACAAAGGCCGCGAAAACCGTACAATTGACGTTAAATATTAGAAGCTGCGAACTAAATGTTTGTCTGGTAGTTTACATCCAAAGCAAAGGGAAAAATTTTGGTAGGACTATTATACGTACTTGCGCTGCTAATTGTATTACATGATAGCCTCATGATATACGGGCTATTGCGTATACATAATGGTCGCAAACCTTGGTATTCCATTACTGTTGGGGGCCTCTCTATTTTAGGAGCTGTCTTTAGTATGTGGTTCTTGAGCTGGGAAATTCTCGTTATCAGCTTTGCGGTTTGTAGACTCCTACTGATGATCGATACGATCGTCTCTACCTGGAATCGTAATCGTAGCTCCCTTATCCTTCCGATCAACTTACTGATGGTGGCAGGAAGCTTCACCGCTTATCTTACTAAGCATTGGTGGATCTTCGCTCTCAGCTATCTTTTGTTCTGGATTGGTTCCTATTTGGTGGCCCGCCAAAAAGCCTACAATAACTATCCTCATTAAGGCAGTTTTTACGATAAAGGGTAAATTTTTTCGATTTTTTTGCGGCAGGATTTGCACCGTAAATAAAAAACGCTTTCCTTTGTTATCCCATCGAAAGAAGGGTCAAGCAAGAGTAGCTCAGTTGGTAGAGCACAACCTTGCCAAGGTTGGGGTCGCGAGTTCGAATCTCGTCTCTTGCTCAAACAAAAAAAAGCCTGATACAATGCTGTATCGGGCTTTTTTAGGTTCGTACCCTAGGCATGAAATGCCTCCTAATAAAGCTCCATTTTGTCAGATAAATAATTGGTTCTTGGGGCCTGATTGAGCAGACCTTTTACCGCTAATATTTTGATGAAAATCTTCCTTGCCTCAGCCTCTAATTTGTGTAAAGAGCTTTCTTGTTTTAAGAGGGTCTCTTTGATCTGAAGCAAGCTAAGCGGGGAGACGATGCCAGCTTGTTGATAAGTCGCTAAAGTGCCCTCCCAATCACTTTCTTCGATCTGTTTTATTAGCATTTGATACTCAGTTTCTAATTGCTGGTAGCTTTGATAATAATCTCTTAGCCGCTCGGCTATTTTGGCCTCTAATTGCCTTTGTTTGTACTGTTCGTCAAACAGATCTAGCTGGGCTTCATTGACTTTTTGTCTACTTGTGGCCTTGGTCGGAATTCGTACACCAATCCCAAGGGAAAATTCCTGAGGAACGGTCTGAGATTCTCGTCCAGAATATTTTAGCTGAACGAAATCTAAGATTTGCTTTCCTTCGGCTAGCTCTAAATCTAGATTGAGACTTTCTAAGTCCACTTCAGTTTGCTGGATGGCGAGGAGAGGATTGTGATTGGGTAGTTGAGAAATGTTTTCCAGGACAAAACTCATCGTGCTAAAACTAATCCAGTTTTCAATACTGAGTTCAGCGGAGCCTTCTGGTGTAACATCCAATAACAATCGTTCCGCAAGATCCTCTTGCATTGTTTGCAACTGCACCAACTCTCTTTCCAGCTGTTGAATTTCGGTCTCAGCCTTAAGTAGATCCTTAATCTCAAAGTCGTTCGAATTAGTCAATTGGTTTTGATAGACTTTTTTCTGGTCGGCCAGTAAGAGGAGCCTTTTACGCACAAACTGCGCTTTGGATTGTACATTGTACCAAGTCAATATCGATTCGTATCGCTCTTTTAGCTCCTCCGCTGCCATTGCTTCCGCTCGT
>JBCCQN010000238.1:0-11782 GCA_039024315.1 Bacteroidota bacterium | reverse complement strand
CCCTACTGGTTACAGCCAAATCTTTGTCCTTACTTCTGGCACTGGCTTGGTCATCGAGCAAGTTTCTGCTACACCTAGCTTCACTGTAAACGCAGCTGGCAGCTACACCATCCATACTTTGGTATATGATGCTGATCCAAACAGCGCCAACTTCCTAGATCTTTCAATTGTACAGTTTGGTACCACTACGGGTGTAGATGTATTGAATTTGGTTACTGCTAACGGTCTTTGTGCTTCACTTGATGTAGCTGGTGCGCCTGTACATGTAAATGACTGTACCGCGGATGCAGGTACTTTGACCATCGATCAAGATCCCGTATTTACCAGTGGTGGAAGTGCTACAGTATCTGCGACGCCTGATGGAAATGCAGTTGTACCAACAGGATACAGCCAGATATATGTATTGACCTCAGGTTCAAATCTTGTGATTGAACAAGTATCGGCTACACCTAGCTTCACGGTGAATATGACTGGCGATTACACCATCCACACACTTGTGTATGACGGCGATCCAAATAGCCCGAATTTCCTAGACCTAGCAGTCGTTCAGTTTGGCGTAACCACTGGTGTCGATGTACTAAATATCGTGATCAATAACGGTCTATGTGCTTCGCTCGACGTAGCAGGCGCTGGTGTCCATGTTCAAGATTGTGTTGCTGATGCGGGTAGCTTAACTATCGACCAGGATCCAGTAATCCTCGCCAATGGCTCGGCTACTGTTTCGGCTACGCCTGATGGCAACATCAACGTACCTGCTGGCTACAGTGTGATCTATGTGTTGACCGAAGGGCCAAACCTTGTGATCGAGCAAGTATCGGCTACACCAAGCTTCACCGTAAACACTTCTGCTGATTACACCATCCATACCTTGGTTTATGATGCCGATCCAAACAGTGGCAACTTCTTAGATCTTTCTGTAGTACAGTTTGGAGTCACGACGGGTGTTGATGTGCTAACCCTAGTCGCAGCTAATGGTCTTTGTGCTTCGCTTGACGTTGCTGGTGCTGGGGTACATGTACAAAACTGTACTGCCGATGCTGGTACCATCACTATTGATCATAATCCAGTACACCTCACCAATGGTAGTGCCACAGTTTCGGCTACGCCTGATGGCAATATTGTGATCCCAACTGGCTATAGCGTGATCTATGTGTTGACCGAAGGTCCAAACCTCGTAATCGAGCAAGTATCTACAACCCCTAGCTTTGTAGTCTCAGACACAGGTAGCTTCACCATCCATACTTTAGTGTATGATGGCAATCCAAACAGCCCGAACTTCCTCGACCTATCAGTCGTTCAGTTTGGTACGACTACTGGAGTAGATGTCCTCAATCTTGTTACTGCCAATGGTCTCTGTGCTTCGCTTGATGTAGCTGGTGCGCCAGTACATGTAGTTGATCTAAATGGTCTCCTTGACTTCACTGCTACGCAGAACGCTTGGGATGTTACCTTAGATTGGTCAGTAGGCAATACTGTCATGGGACAGTCCTATAAACTAGGACGTAGCCTTGATGGAGTAACTTACCAGGTCATTCACAATGTAGAGGAGGCTGAGACAGGAGTTGTTAGTAAAGACTACCAGTATGTGGATACTAATCCTTATAATGGTCAGAATTACTACAAAATCACTCACTATGATGAGAATGGCATATTCATTTCGGAGCTGAAATTAGATATCTATTTCACGCCTTCCACTAAGCCAACCCTCTCAGTATTTCCAAATCCAGCAATCGACATCCTGAATCTTACTCGAGTTGATAATCTAGATGATCCTACTCAGGTCATCATTACCAACCTCAACGGTCAGAAGGTGATGGAAGTCAATAGTTTGCTATATGGTGGAGAATCTACAACTATCAATGTAAGTACCTTACCCGCTGGTCTTTATCAGGTCGTAATGTATGATGCACAAGGCAATAGAATATCAGCCACTAAACTACAGGTCAATTAAGACTAACCTCCGTTTTCCTCAAGCCCGACTTCGTACGAAGTCGGGCTTTTCTTTCTAAAAATTTTTAACTTTTTCAAATGCTTGTGAGCAATACATCGATGGCTCAACTTTATTCCGATATTCCTCTATCTAAAAACAACAAGCTGCAAAATCGTATCATTTTACAACAAATTGATATTTTATTTTTCCATATAATTTGAAAAATCGCAATTGATTCCTATTTTAATGCGACTAGTTATCCCTTCTTCTATTTCTATACTTTTTGCCTGTTCAATTTTATGCTACCCCTCATCTACTAGAGTCGAGGAGTATATTTTTTTGGACAAATTATGGCATCACTTTCTCCTAAAACTGGCGTCTTAGGTAATCGCCTTGCGGCACACCTACTTCGTCGTACCTCCTATCACTTTACTAAAGAAAGAGTAGAGTCCCTTGCTCAGATGACCGCCAGTCAGGCAGTCGCAGATTTAGTTCAGGCTCCTCCTGCCCCAAGTATCAATGGTCCTGCTTCCATCAGCAAAGCCAACAATATTACATGGTGGATGAATCAAGCTTTAAACGATCCAACGATCAACCATCGAATGGCCTTTTTTCTGCATACTCTCTTTGTGGCCGATTTTATGGCTATGCAGGGATTCAACTTACAACATCTTCGCTTATTAAATTATTATGCCCTTGGCAATCTCAGAGCCTTTGCCAAAAAGATGTCGGTTGACAACCGCATGGTGCGCTACTTAGACGCCACCTTTAGCACCGTTGGCAATCCAAATGAAAACTACGCTAGAGAATTTCTTGAGCTATTTAGCATCGGTAAAGGCCCTCAGCTAGGACCAGGAGACTATACCCATTATACCGAAACGGATGTACAACAAGCAGCGCGAATTTTTACTGGTTTCCGCATCGATGGCAGTATGAGCAATATTGACGCCGATACAGGCTTGCCTCGCGCCAACGCAATCATATCTGATCATGATACAGGAGACAAGACCTTTACAGCTAAGTTTCAAAATCGTGTCATCGCCGGAGCAACAACGGCTGGAGATATGTACCGAGAAGTCAACGAATTTGTCGATATGGTCTTTGACCAAGACGAAACGGCTCGATACATCTGCCGCAAATTGTATCGCTATTTCGTCAATGCTAAGATTACGGTTGAGATAGAAGCCGATATTATCTTTCCCTTAGGTCAGAATTTGTATAACAACAACTATGATCTCGCTCCAGTTTTGCAACAGCTGTTGATGAGTGAGCATTTTTATGATGAAGATGATTCCGATAGCACCGATGAAATCATTGGTTCCATCTTTAAATCGCCGCTTGAAATGGTGCTGCAGACCCTGAGCTTTTTCAAACTCCCCATCCCAGATCCTATCAATGATAGTAATAATCATTACAAAAACTTTTGGGGTAATTCGGTGCAAAAAATCATGTTTGCCAAGGCCGGATTTTTCGTTTTCGAACCTTCTAGCGTAGCCGGATATCAAGCTTATCACCAGCAACCTGAATACTATCGCAACTGGCTCACTTCCAGTACGATGGTAGCTCGCTACAAGCTGCCAGAAATGTTGCTCACCGGTACGCGAGTATTGACGAGCGGAGGCCTCGGAGGCGTAATATTGGATATGGTCTCTTTTGTTGCAAACCCCAACCATATCTCCGATCCGGAAGATGCGAGCGTTCTGGTAACAGAAATCCTAGAACACCTACTCCCAGAAACCGCTGACAGCAACCGCTTTGACTATTTTCTCAATACCGTTTTCCTCAATGGCTTGAGTCCCCTCAACTGGAAATTTGAATGGCAAGCTTATCAGGCCTCTGCAGACCCTTCCGATGTTAAGATTCCTCTTGACCGTCTGATTACAGCTATCATGTATTCACCCGAGTATCAACTCATGTAATCCTGCCAAAAATGAAAAGAAGAAATTTTCTCAGAAATATTGGCCTGGCCGGAGCCGCTAGTCCATTCATGCTCAATTCTATACCAATGAAGGCCTTTGCAACGCCCTCATTGGCCAACTCCCTAGACTGTACTTCCCTGCGGGAACGTGTCCTGGTGATCGTCCAACTTTTTGGCGGCAATGACGGGATCAATACACTGGTCCCCATCGACCAATACAGCACTTACTCCTCCTTAAGACCCAATATTGCCATTCCAGAAACGGGTACTGGTGCCTATATCAATCTTGATACCAGTCTAGGCCTTACCGATCAAGTAGGCCTAAATCCCAATATGTCCGAGTTTAAATCCATGTATGACAATGGATTGTTGAGCGTTATCCAAGGGGTAGGTTACGAAAACCATAATCGTTCCCACTTTAAGTCTACCGACCTTGTTATGACTGGAGGCGATGGTACTTTTGCCAACTATTCCTTTGATACAGGTTGGATGGGGCGCTATCTGGACCACAGTTTTCCTGGATTAGCAGGCTATAGTTCTCCCGTCATGCCCGACCCACTCGGTATTCAATTGGGCAACTCTGAGTCTTCTCTTGGCTTTCACATCAAAGGGGAGTTTGGGACTTCCATCAACCTCAGTGGTCAGGATCTTGCTGGTTATTATACCTTAGTTTCTGCTATTGGGGGAGCGCCGCTGGCGAACGTTCCCCTCTCTCAATACGGACAAGAACTGGCCTACGCTATGGCCGTTGAGCAAAGCGCTTCCAACTATTCTTCTCGCATTACAAGTGTATTCAACAACGGTAGCAACGCTCTCAGCTATCCCAACTACGGCTTAGCCAATCAGCTTAAAACAGTAGCCAGACTGATCAGCGGAGGCTCAAAGACTAAGATTTTCCTCGTCTATAAAACAGGTTTTGATACCCACGGTAATCAACTCAATCGTCATACCAGCTTGCTCACTGAATTGTCTAAATCCATGAAGGCCTTTCAGGACGATCTTGCAGCTTTAGGCATAGAGGACAGAGTACTCACGCTGACTATGTCCGAATTTGGTCGCAAAGCTTTCGAAAACGGCAACGGAGGTACCGATCATGGCACCCTTAACTCCATGTTTGTCATGGGTAGTGCTCTGAAAGGAGGCGTTTATGGTACCAACCTAGACCTTAGTGTTTTGGACGATGGTGCTCCCCTCAACCGCCAGCATGATTATAGACAAGTACTCACTACTTTGCTACAGGACTGGTTAGGCGCTGATGATGCGGCCCTTACTGCTACCAAATTTGAAGCTTTTGCCAACCAAAAGCTAGACCTCATTGACGCTAGCCAAGTTGCTGATAGTACGATCACTTGTCCGGTCATTGACCAGAATATCGGCGAAACAGGCAGACTCACCAGTATCTTGCAAAACAATTCCAACACTTGGCATACTGTCAACTTAAAGCGTTTTTATGCCAACCCAGTGGTAATCATGGGCACTCCTTCATGGCATGGCAATCAGCCCATTACGGTAAGAGTCCGTAATGTCGGGAGTCATAGTTTTGAGTGGCAAGTGGACGAGTGGGACTATCTCGATGGCTATCATATAGCCCTAAACATTGATTATATGGTCTTAGAGGCGGGTGAGTACGAACTCGAAAATGGCAAAAAACTAATAGCAGGCGTAATGATCGATAGTGTCAATCACGCTTGGCACTCGCATACTTTTGCAAATAGTTTTCCCAATGCGCCTGCGGTGTTTGCTCAGATCGTGAGCGCAAATGAGTCTAGCGCAGTTTGCACCCGCTTGAGAGGTATCAGCGGCGGTGGTTTTCAAGTTCGAGTGCAGGAAGAGGAAGGAGCTGATCTAAGCCATCTCCCTGAATCAGTCGCTTGGGTCGCCATCGAAAGAGGCGCTATCACAATCGCCAATAATACGATCACAGGTAGCGCTGGCCTAAGTCCGCAAACTGTAACAGAGCAAAATTATGTCATTGATTTCGGTACCACCTATGCACAGAAGCCCTTATTTTTTGCCGCGATCCAAACTCACAATGGCAACAATCCAGGAACCCTCCGTTACAGTGGTTTACAAAAGAGTCAGGTAACTATCAATATCCAAGAAGAGACTTCGCTTGACGCCGAAGTGAGACATCCTAGGAAGGAAAAAGTCGCTCATCTTGTCTTCGAATCAGAAGGATTTATTTCAGGTACTCGGATCGAGGATTCAGGTGCGCGTGAGGATGGTACAGCTGACGATGCTAATCCTGAAAATGCCTTCCGCATCAATTGCTACCCCAATCCCTTTGTCAACAATTTTACCATAGAGCCGATCCATACTAATGCAGACCGGATCATGGTCGAAGTGACGGATATCCAAGGCCGGAGAGTATATCACCAATATGATCTACCGGGGCAACAAACTGTCAAAGTTTCTGCGAGCCATTTTGCCAAAGGTATGTATTTGGTGAGGGTTGTAGCCGAAGATCACGTCGCAACTTTCAAGATGATCAAGAAGTAATTACACACTTTCTTCTCAAGCGTCATTTCATAGAGAGATGGCGCTTTTTTGTTTTGGGCACTCTGCTTTAGGGGGCCGCTGCGCGGAACGCTCAGCCCCATCAGCGAGAGCATGATACCGTACAGTATTCATGGTTGGTATTGCCGACCAGCGCTTTTACGGCTACAGTCTTGATCGATTTGTTTAGGCCATTTAGCGTGCTCCAGCCTTAAATTTTGCGATCGCACTGCGGCTAAACTCGGATAAAACCAGCTTACCGCTCATTGCCGCTCGTTCCATCAAAAGCTCATCCCAATGCTCCGTCCCTAACCAGAAGTTTGCTTTTAACGCCCTCATGGCTTCTGGATTAGAATAGGCAAGCTTTTGGCTTAGCACTTCAATGGCTTGGTCCATTTCCTCTACGCTTTCGTAGACATTGGCGTATAGCCCTTTTTCTTTGGCCCATTCGGCCGAACGCCAACTCGTAGCGTCTATCGCCAATTGAGACATGGCCGAGGTACCGATTTTGCGTTCGACCGCAGGTCCGACAACAAAAGGACCAATCCCTATCGCTAGCTCACTCAACTTAACGGCAGCAAATTTAGTAGCAAAGGCATAGTCTACGGCTGAGGCAACTCCTACCCCACCCCCGACAACTTTGCCTTGCACTCGACCAATAATAAACTTAGGACACTTACGGCAGGCGTTGATCACATTGGCGAAGCCAGAAAAAAAGCTTTTGCCAGCAGCCTCATCTTCAATCGCCACCAACTCATCAAAGCTCGCCCCAGCACAAAAGGTTCGATTTCCTTCGCTTTTCAAAACGATGACCTTGATAGTCTCATCCGTTCCGCAACGCGTGATTTCCTCTGCTAAAGCCGCTAAAAGTTTGCCCGGCAGTGAATTGTGGGAAGGATGAAAAAAGCTGATGGTTCCTACCCCATCCTTTATGTCTAGGCTTACATGCCCTTGGGTTCTTCTATCTTCACTCATGATTGATCGTGTTTTTTGACCATAGTAAGGATGGTGGCGATGGCAACGGTTTCATCATCGTCGTCATAGACATCTACCAACCATTTGACGATCCCCTTGGCAATGTCCTCTGGATCACGCTTTTCTTGGTCGATTTTTTCTTTACAGGTAAACCTCACCCCAATGGTGGTACCAGGGTACACAGGCTTGGTAAAACGACATTCGTCTATACCATAATTGAGTAGAACTGGGCCTTTTTTCGCGTCGACAAAGAGCCCTGCCGCCTTAGCCAAAATAAAATATCCATGCGCAACCCGACCTTCAAATATAGTACCTTCCAGAGAGGTCTCGTCCATATGCGCGTAAAAGTGATCACCACTCACGTTGGCAAAATTGACGATATCAGTTTGAGTTACAGTATGTTTGGCCGTAATCAAAGTCTCTCCAACCTGTACATCTTCAAAATGCTTGCGGAAAGGATGGATATCGGTTTCATTTTGCTTACCACCGTATTGATACTGATTGGTAATAGCCGTAATAGAGCTTGGCGTTCCTTGGATGGCACAACGTTGCAAATAGTGCATCACGCCTCGCATACCGCCCATTTCTTCACCTCCACCGGCGCGACCGGGACCTCCATGCACCAATAAGGGCATCGGTGAGCCATGGCCCGTACTTTCTTTGGCCGACTCACGATTGAGCACCAAGATTCGTCCGTGGTGAGAGGCTGCGCCTAACACATAGTCTCGGGCAATTTGATCATCAAAAGTGGTGATGGAACTTACCAAGGAGCCTTTACCCATCTGCGCTAATTTGATGGCATCGTCCAAAGATTTATAAGGCAAAATGGTACTAACGGGGCCAAAGGCCTCGATTTCGTGAGAGCGTTGCTTATTAAATGGATCATCATTGCGGAGCAACACTGGCGCCATGAAGGCACCTTTGTTCCATTCCGCGCCAACCGCTTCCATCTCGGCATCCAAATCGCCATAGACGATTTCACACTCTTCGGCTAGCTCTTGCACACGACGGCGTACCTCTTGGACTTGTTCTTTGTTGATGAGCGCACCCATGCGAACGCTTTCCTCGGTTGGGCTGCCAATAGTAGTCTTATCAAGCTGCTTGGCGAGGGCGATTTGCACGTCTTCGACCAAGTTCTCCGGTACGATGATGCGACGAATGGCGGTACACTTTTGACCACACTTAGAGGTCATCTCTCGTCGCACCTCTTTAATGAAGAGATTAAATTCTTCCGATCCGGGAACGGCATCCTCCCCCAAGATAGCAGCGTTCAGAGAATCTGCCTCCATAGTAAAAGGAACCGCTTCTTGGATGATGCGGGGATGGGCTTTGAGTAATCGCCCTGTATCAGCCGAGCCCGTAAAGGTTACGATATCTTGATCAATAACAGATTCTAAAATGCCTACCCCTGAACCGGTAATCAGTTGCAAAGAACCTTCAGGTAAAATACCAGAACCAATGATGTCTTTAACCATGGCTTCGGTAAGGAAAGATGTCTGCTCGGCCGGTTTGACGATAGCAGGAACGCCTGCAAGCCAATTTACCGCACACTTTTCTAGCATGCCCCAAATGGGGAAGTTAAAGGCATTGATATGAATGGCAACACCTCGCTTAGGTACCATGATGTGATGCCCAATAAAGGTTCCCTCTCGAGAGAGATTCGCAAACTCTCCGTCTACATAATAAGGCTCATTGGGAAAGCGCTTACGTAGACTGGCGTAGGCAAAAAGATTGCCAATTCCCCCATCAATATCCACCCAGCTATCGCTTTTGGTAGCACCGGTTTGATAGGAGATGGGATAATAGGTCTTGCGACGCTCATGCAGAAACAAAGCGAGCTTTTTGATCATCTGCCCGCGCTCTTGGAAAGTCATTTTTCGCAGCGCAGGATTTCCTACTGAGCGCGCATAGGCCATCATTTCAGCAAAGTCAAGGCCTTCGCTACCGGCAGTGTAGATAACTTCGCCTGTGATCGCGTGATATTGGGGAATGCCTTCGCCAGCGTGATCTTGCCATTGGCCGAGGGCATAATTTTGAAGTTTAGTTGCCATTTAATCGGGGAGTTCGAGGATTGGGGATCAAATTTATGTCTGCTATACTCTTTCTAGGATAGTGGCATAGCCTTGGCCAACCCCTACACATAGGGTAACGAGGGCGTATTGCTTTTGCTGCTCGTGAAGCTCGATAGCTGCTGTTTGCAAGATGCGAGAACCTGTCATACCTAAGGGATGACCGATGGCAATGGCACCGCCATTAGGATTGATGCGTGGATCTTCCGCATCCAATCCCCAGGCTTGCAAGCAAGCGAGTACCTGAGCGGCAAAGGCTTCATTGATCTCGATGATATCCATCTGCTCCATCGTCAAGCCTGCTTTTTCAAGCGCTTTATTAGAGGCTTGCACTGGGCCAATCCCCATGATACGAGGCTCAACTCCTACAACTGCGGAACTAACGATCCGAGCCATAGGCTTTAGACCGTAGCGTTCGACGGCTGAGTCGGAAGCTATCAACAAAGCACCTGCACCGTCGTTGAGGCCAGAAGCATTACCTGCGGTAACAGAACCTCCCTCTTTTTTGAAAGCAGGACGGAGCTTGGCCAAAACCTCAGTGGTAGTGGTAGGACGCAAAAATTCGTCTTGATCAAAGATCAAATCTTCTTGTTTACGACGCGGAATGCTGATAGGAGTGATTTCCTTGGCTAGACGACCACTTTCACGAGCGGCCGCAGCCTTACGCTGAGAATGGTAAGCATAAGCGTCTTGGGCTTCGCGGCTTAGGCCATACTTTTCGACTAGATTCTCTGCAGTTTGTCCCATCCCGTCGGTACCATAGAGGGCTTCCATTTTGGGATTGATAAAGCGCCAACCAAAGCTACTATCGTGCATTTGCGCATCGCGACCAAAAGGCTTAGAGACTTTTGAAATCACCCAAGGTCCGCGAGTCATGTTTTCGACCCCTCCTGAGATAAATACATCTCCATCTCCGGTTTGGATGGCACGGTGGGCGTGGATGGCCGCTGACATGCCCGAGGAACAAAGACGATTGACGGTTTCCCCGGGTACGGACCATGGCAAACCAGCCAAGAGGGAACACATACGAGCGACGTTACGGTTATCTTCACCCGCCTGATTGGCACAACCAAAAATAACGTCTTCATAAGCCTCGAGTGGCACTTCTGGATTACGGGCTACTAGCTCGCGAATCACATGAGCGCCAAGGTCATCAGTACGTACTTTGGACAGGGTACCGCCGAAATTGCCAATGGCAGTGCGGATACCATCTATGATATAAGTTTGCTTTTGCATCTATGTTAATTGAAGAAAGTTTCGTTGTTGCGGGCCATGCGGCGAAGTAAGGGACTACAGCGGTAGCGGTCTTCCCGATATTCATGATATAGGGTATCCATGCGGAGGACACATTCCGCGATACCTATTTCGTTGGCCCAAGCCAATAAGCCTTTAGGATAATTGACTCCTTTAGTCATGGCAAGATCGATGTCTTCGGCACTGGCAATTTGCCAGAACAAGGCATCAGCAGCCTCATTGATCAACATGGCGACGATACGGTCCACAATTTTCTGACCTAGCTCTGTATCCATATTGGGTACAGGGCGTTCAGCATCTTCGCTATAATCATAATAGCCACGACCCGCTTTGCGCCCGAGATAACCTGCCTCAGACAAACGCTTCTGGGTGAAAGCTGGCTTATAACGGGGATCAAAGTAGAAGGCGGTAAAGACCGTTTCGGTAACGGTATAGTTGACATCATTGCCGATATAGTCCATGAGGGTAAAGGGTCCCATGCGGAAGCCTCCAATCTCGGTCATCGCCCAATCTATGGTAGCAACATCAGCCAATCCTTCTTCATAAATTCGAAGGGCTTCCCCGTAGAATGGTCTTGCTACCCGATTGACGATAAAGCCAGGCGTATCTTTGACAATCACGGTGGTTTTGCCCCAGGATTGAATAATCTCCTCTGCTTCTTGGATGGCATTTGGATGGGTCTGCAGCGCAGGAACGATTTCCACCAAGCGCATTAGCGGCGCAGGATTGAAAAAGTGAATGCCCATCACTCGCTCTGGAGATTCACAAGCGGCAGCAATCGCAGCTACCGAAAGAGAAGAGGTATTCGTAGCGAGGATGCAATCCTGAGGGATAAACTCCTCGAGTTTGCGAAATATCTTTTGCTTGACGTCTAGACGTTCCACTACTGCCTCAATAACCAGCTTGCTGTCAGAGAGGTCTGCATAGTCGAAAGCTGGGTGAATTCGATTGAAAGTGCCGTCCGCCTGACTAGGCTCTATTTTACCTTTTTCTACCAGACGGTTGAGGATCTTACGAATCTTAGCCCGAGCCTTGTCAAGACTTTCTTCAGACTGATCGAATAGATAGACTTCGTGGCCATGAGAGGACGCGAGTTGAGCGATTCCACTTCCCATTGAGCCAGCACCGATAACACCTATT
>JBCCQN010000237.1:0-11831 GCA_039024315.1 Bacteroidota bacterium | reverse complement strand
TCAAAATGGCGGGCATAGGGTTTTGGATGGCGGCCGGGAGTGTCTTGGCTGCTGCTTTCAGTCTATTCTTTTCCAAAAACCTAGGAGATTCGAAGTCATAGTATTTTGGTTACCGCTGCGCGGAACGCTTGTTTGATTCGTTGATTTGTTGATTTGTTGATTTGTTGATTCAACCATTCAAAAACTCATCCCTTCAACAAATGATAAGCGTTCCGCGCAGCGGTAAAGCCCAAACAACAGCTCCTAACGATACCGCTTGATCCGCTTGGCTCGCCCCGGATAATAGACAAAAGTGATAAAATTGAACTCCAGCTGACTAAAGTTGAGCGCATTGCCCTCAGGAGTATCCATGGTCAAGAAAGGGGCATAACGCAGATTAGTACGCAACAACCAAGTCTGGACATCATTGGGACGAATATCCCAACCAAATATGATACCTGGCAAAATAGCCGTACGCTCAAGATTCAAGGTCTCGTTTCCTCTATCCAGTTCGAGCCCACCAAGCATTTCATAGCTAATCGTAGGTCCAATATAAGGTACAAAACCATGGTAGTCTCCTAAAAACTTAAAAGCCTCTAAGGTGAAGGCCTGACGCCGCATGCTTTGCTCGACACCATAGCCTCTGATGTTACTCGCATTTCGTCTCCAAGCCAAGTTGAAGTGTAGGTCAGGCTTCGCTAAATAATAGCCTAGCCCCAACTCAACAAAAATGCCACTACCGGCATGATCATCTAGCCACGGTCGTGTACGCTCGTTGTGGCTAGAGCGAGCCATACTAAAGGCGCTAGAAGGGCCTACAGAAACCGATAAGCCATTCAATTCGCCTCTGTCCATCATCTCTTGGGCTTGCTTGGCGGATTTACCACTCTCCCATGCTCTCTCAAGGCCCACCGTAGTATCGAGAAACCATTTTGCCCCTAGGGTCAAACCCAAGCGAGGACGGGCAAATGGAGCGCTCTGAGTACGGCTGACATAATACTCCTCCTCACCGGCGCCAAAGTAGCTTAGACCGGCTTCAAAAAGTAGAGACTTATGGTTGTAAATTAGGCCAGCATGTAAGGGGATCATGCCTCTTTGTATGGCGGGCCCAACCTCATCACTATTACGGAAACGCTGGCGAAAAAAATTGTTGTTAAAAGACAATCCAAGATAGGGAGCGATTTTGCCCTGCTCAATTTGTGTGGGATAAACCCGCGCGCCGGTTTCCACACTAGTAGAATAACTCTTGGCGACTTGATCATCCTTATTAAAATCTATACCTGAAATTGGAAAGCTGACGTAAAACTCAGCGTATCCCCAAAAATGAAGACCCGAAATTGTCAATCTAGGTTCTAAAGAATTTCCCAGCTCATAAGTTTGTAAATCTCCATTGTCATCTAAAAAAGCAGAGTTGCCATCCCGAAAAAGATAGCGAGCATCTGCCCCTAAAACCAATTGTGCAAACCGGTGGCGAGATTGCTTTTCAGTAAAGACTTGAGCACTAGCTTTGGACAGTAGTAGCCCTACAAACATTAGACAGATGATCAGAGTTGATATTTGACGCATGACTTTCTTTTTGGGCAAAGTATGCTGTGCTCCTTAGCTTCTCAAATAATTGGGCTGAATGACCTTGTTTTGGGATAAATGGTATGACTTCGAGGGGATTTGGGGCCCAATAACGCCTATTTTATTATTTTCAGCATCATGATTGAGCGTTCAGCGAAGCTGCTAAAACAAGCTTATCCTATTCCATCAGAGGGCAAAATCCCTTGGAAAAATGCGGTTGGCTTCGGTCTTTTTGTGGGCGTGTTTTTGTCAGCCCTCCGACCCTTTGGGCTAGATGATATATCAGTAGGCAATAAGACCTTTTTCATTTGGGGCTATGGGGCAATTACGGCTGCTTTAATGATCCTAAATGTTGTATTGGCTAGAGGGGGATTTCCTAATCTCTACCAAGAGCAAAATTGGTCGGTAGGCAAAGAAATTGGTTGGATGTTATGGAACATTCTCACCATTGGCCTAGCCAACTGGATCTATACTACTTATTGGGTCAACTACAGCTGGAATGCAGAAACTTTGATTTACTTTTTGCTCGTAACCCTAGGGGTAGGCTTATTTCCCATTGTTTTACTGGTCCTCCTTAATGCTAACAGATTGCTCAAAAAGCACTTAGACGAGGCTCAAGCCCTGCAAAGTCTAAGACCCAATACAGCTCCCAAGCCCCATACCGCAAGTCTTCAACTCAAAGGGGAAAATCAAAAAGATGAAATCACCCTGCAGGCAGATGATTTGCTTTTTATCCGCTCCGCTGACAATTATGTAGAGGTACAATACCGCAGCGAAAGTGGGATCCAAAAACGTTTGCTGCGCAGTAGCCTCTCCCGTATTGAGCAATATCTCACAAAACATGAGCAGCTTATGCGATGCCACCGAGCCTACATTGTCAACCTTCTCGCTGTCGAACACTTTAAGGGAGACTCTCAAGGTTACAAACTATTTATCCGAGATCTCGCAGAGGAAATTCCCGTGTCTAGACGTTATACCAAGGCCTTTCGGGAAATGTACCAGAACTTAAACCAATAGTGGTTAAGTACTTGGACAATAGTATTCAGTATCAAGGCCAAGGCAAACAGGGCTATACGGTTCTTCTAGACCTTTTTTCTAGACTACGTACATTTTTAAGTACAGGGTAGCAAGTATCCCGATAGCTATCGGGAGTAACTAGTACGAAGAATAATCGCTTCTATTCCCCAATGAGGCCGTTTTTTTAGATTCTTACCACTGAATACTAATGTCCTACTACTTACGTTTTGCTCTGTACTTAATTTTTTTTTGCGTCCCCTGAAAAAGAATATTTATTTGCCGGAAAATCTGATTACTCAAATGGAAACACTCACACTTGATAACTTTATTACGCTAGGTATGCTTGTTTTGCTGCAAGCAGTCTTAGGATTTGACAACCTTTTATATATTTCTCTAGAATCTAAAAGTGCGCCAGAGGACAAACGATCCATGGTGCGCCAAGTAGGGATTGGCTTAGCTGTTTTCCTACGTATTGGCTTACTCTTTATCCTCATCAACCTCATCGAACTCGTACAAGAACCGGTTTTTGACTTAAACCTACCAGGATATTTCTACGCTGATTTTAGCTGGCATGCCGTGATCGTTTTGTTTGGAGGTGGCTTTATCCTTTATACTGCGATTAAGGAAATCTGGCACATGATTTCGCTCGAGGAGCATGAAGAGACTACAGAAAGTAAGCCTCGTTCAGTTGGCAGTGTGATTGGGATGATCGTCTTGATGAACCTGGTTTTCTCTTTTGATTCTATTTTGAGTGCTATCGCCCTGACAGATGTCTTTTGGGTAATGGCTACAGCTATTGTGATTGGGGGTTTACTGATGATCTTTCTCGCAGACAGAATTTCTACCTTCCTACAAAAAAATCGTATGTATGAGGTCTTAGGGCTCTTTATCCTCTTCCTAGTAGGCGTAATGCTCGTTTCAGAGGGCGGTGAGCTGGCGCATATGGAGATTTTTGGAACTAAGGTAGTCCATATGAGTAAGGCGACTTTCTATTTTGTACTAGTAGTCTTGATCATTGTTGATGTAGTACAGGGCCGTTACCAAAAGAAACTCTCTGCGGCCAAACAGGCCAAGGCAATCAATCAGAAACTCAATTCTTAACGATCCGTACAGTCTCCATCATACCATCCTGCGACAACTGTAGGATGTAATGACCCTGTGGTAGAAAGTCAACGGGTATCTGCACCAAGTTTGCGCCCAATCGCAATGGTACAGTCTCTTGATGGATAGACCTGCCGAGTAAGTCAAAAAACTGCAGGTCTATGTTTTCTGTGTTACTATTGGTAAAGTAAAGATTAAATTCCGTGCTCATCGGATTGGGAAACAACTGAGCATCGAAACGGACACAACTCAAGCGATTGGTGATTTCGGTTTCCACAATAAAATCATTTTGGGCACCCGGAGTAGGACGATAGTCTTCGCGCCTGATCCAATTTTGGGGATAGCTCACTTTGAGTTGGGGATCACGCAAGGCGAGACTGGCGCCTTTGCCATCGGCGATAGTCGGCCAAGGAGCTTGATTGCTGTAAATGACACTATCTACCAAGAGGCCGTCGGGATTCCAAAGTCGCACTGCATCTTCTTTGCCTAATCCAAAGCCAAGGGCAACTGGACTGATATCAGTTCCAGGGAAAGCACCTAAAAAAGCGGCTGGATCGCGACAGACAACTAGATATTCCTTAGCAGAGAGAAGCGTTCCCGGAGGGAAAGCATAACGATTCTCACTAGTCTCATCGCCCAATACCCATTGACTCAAATCCATGGATTCTTCACTTGCGTTGTACAACTCTATCCAATCCCCTCCCCCGCGACTGGGATCATCTGCATACATGATTTCGTTGAGGACAAGCTCTGGCTGATAGCTTGAATCCTTTTCAAAAAAGGCCGTTAGGTTACAAAAAGTTTCCAATTCGTAACGCAGTTTGGGCGTTTGCGGTAGCAAAGGATCACTCCAACCGACAAAACGATAGCCCGGACGAGGGATCGCTTCGATATTTATATGATTTTTCTGTAGATAGGTACCTGTCCAAGGTAAATCCTGTAGGTCAAGGGTGTTGAGCTGGATACTTCCTGCACTAGAGGGAGTTACGGCTAAGTTAACTGGAATTTGGGCACCAAGAAAAAAAGCAGTAGCCAAGCCTCTACGAGCGTAGTTTTTGTACTGAGGTAAGCCTGATTTTAGGGTATTAAGGTAGATATCCCAATCTTGATTCGAAATACTTCCATTCTGTAATCTGGATTTCCATGTCGTTAAATGCGCCCGAACATCTGGCTCTAGGTATCGCTTTATGTAGTCTACGCTTTCTGCAAACTCTTCTTCGATAAACTCGGTATTGAGCAGGTCGAGATAATAGTTGATGAAGTATTCTTTGAGAGAATCATTTTTAAGCATTCTTGGCAACCAATAGCCATTATCTCCATCATTCATCAAGCTCGCAATCCCATTGACTTGGTAGTTTTGATAGGCAAAGTCATTGTCATACACACAAAAGCGCCATTTGTCTCCTTCTCCTCCCGTAAAGGCAAGCTTAAAATTGTTGAAGGGCCAATCTCCGTTGCCAATAAAATCGTTGAAGTAGAGGTATTTAAAATAGTTATCAAGATCAACCCTTTCTGCTAAGCGATAGACATCATTCGTGTCGAGAAAATTGTTGCTTTGCACAAAATTATTGATCGAATTAAAATCTAGCCCTTCCCCCGTGTCAAACTCGGCACCAAATCCAAATTTTCGCACCACGGATACCTTATCAGGATCAGCCTGTAAATTATTGGCATAATAGTGCTGATCATGCCGTTCTCTAAAAAACATCAGGGCGTGAAACTTACCATTGATATAGACATTGACGGGCTGATAAGCTTGATAATCCAAGTCCCAACCTTTACGAGATAGATATTCGGACGAGAGAACATCGTTGACGGCCAGACCAGTCCAATCCGAAAAGTTCCCCCCTTGCCGGAGGATGATTATTCGATGATTTTGGATCTCTGGCTTTTGACGAAATAGCGGTCCTGTGATTGCTTGACTAGGAGAAAGGTGAAGACGCATGGATTTTTGCTGACCATAGGTAGAACCTGCTCCATGTTGTCTGAGTCGCCCTTGATGCCTGCTGCGCAGAACGCCATTTCCATCAAAAAGCTCTGCATCTACCAAATAATTGAAAGGATTGGAAGTTGCCCAAGAACCTAATTCAAATTTTGAAATTTTTAGCAAGCCCGAATCTAGAGAAAAAAACCACTTATCTGGCCCATGCAAGTTAAGGATCAGATGTTTTTTGGGTTCCTGCAAAAGGTAGGTTGCAAAACTGCTGATCGGAGAACTAGCACTGTCTCGTAACGCTTTGGCGCGAATTGTATGGCTTTCACTCAACAAGAGCGGGCGTTCATAAAGCCTATCATTGCTATCTGGCTCATTACCATCTAGGGTGTAGTAAATTTTTGCGGCTGAATCCGCCACCCATATTTCAACCCATAAACTATCCTCTGTATAAATCCCCGAAGGCAGAGAGAATTCAACTAGAGGCAAAAGGGCCTTTAGCGAGCTATTTGCTTCTCCTGCAGTAGCTTTGGCCATGATCCCCCACTTATTGCCATTTTCGGCTCTGCCGAACGCTTGATCGGGGTATTGGGGCCCAAAACTAATGGAGTCTATGATAGTGATACCATCGGGCGCAACAAGGGCAAGAAATTCGCCTTCCCCCGCCAAACCAAAAGGGAAACTTCGATTTGGTAGCAGATTGTCCTCGCCTTGAAAAAGGACTCGGTATCCTTTGCCTGGTACCGTAAGATTGGGGAGTTTATATTTAGTTAGCTCTTCAAGCTCGTCGGTGAGGTAATAATTTTGGAGCTGAACGTTCTGAGAATCAGGATTGAACAACTCTATCCAATCAACGGTAAGTTTTTCGGTAGTGAGCTCATAGCTTCGATTAATAGCCATAAACTCATTGATCTGCAACTGCCCCCAAAGCGGCAGGTAAGCCAAAATACTAACGCATAGACACAATAGACGAACAAATGCACTCATAAAGGAATTATTTGTCCCCTTCTCTTTGCAAACGCTTGAGGTTAGGGAGAAAATCCTTGAAACTGAGATTTACCCCAGCTATGGTAGCCACAATTTTAGTAATCACGGGTATCAATGCTGCGGCAGCCGTAACAAAAGTTGCGGTCTCATTCAATACTTCACTAACGTCAGTATAGTATAAAAACGCTGCTAGCGCAAAGACAATAATTGCAATTGGTATCTTTGCGCGGCTCCAAGTAGCGTCGGCTTGAATTTTTTCTTCCATTTTTAGGGCTTCCTCTGGCTTGACCACAGTCAAGACAAAGTTGCGGAAACTCCGGTTCATCAGATGGATGGTATCCTCATCAGTAATAAAAATCCCCTTGCGCAAGAGGGCTTCCACCGCCTGCAAATTGCGTGAATTCATCAAGCCATCCTGGGCGAGATCATAGATTAACAACTGCTCATTTTCGGAGCAAGCGTTCCACAAAGCGTGGTAATACAACTTCGCTCGAATCCCTATCTGCAAGATGATTTCTTCTTCAAAGAGGGTATTGCTGATGCGCGAACCGGGACTATCTAGCTGAGCGACCAATTCATTTTGAATTCCTTGCAAAAATTTACCGTGGGCGCATTCTCGGCGAATAATCTCTCTAATGCGATCCTTGGTCCGCAGATTGCGCGGAGGAGCGGATAAAATGCCTTTGTTGAAAAGATCAAAGAGTTTTTTCCAGTCATTGATCTGATCGCGATATTTATTTGGGTCTTTCTGATAAATCTGCAATATCTGGGTGGGATTGAGACAGGAAAGCACGGTGATTTGCTCATGCAGATTACTTTCTACCCATCGCTTAAGCTTTTTGAGTTTGATGTTGAGCTTGTAAGGTGTATCGACATGCTGATCGATACGAATGCTAGAATGCTCTTCGTAAGCGGAGCCTTTTTCCATATTTGCCTTGCCTTCTAAGGCATTGATCGATACTCCGGCAATGTGGAGCTCTTTGGAGCGATAAGAGATTTCGGCTAAGTAAAGGAAACTATGTTTGCGCTGGACGTATTTTTCGGCCTCCTGTTGGTTGCTCAATACTTGCCACTTTTCCAGTGGGAAATAGAGTTGGCTAAAGTTACTCAAGAGTTGGCTCCATTGTCGCTGGGCGATAATATCAATCTCTCCTTCTTCTTCACTTTGTGAAAGCTGACGAGAGACCTCTAATGGCTCTTGCACCGAAAGAATAATCACCTGGATTTGAGAAAGCAACAATTGATCTAATACGCTTTGCTTTTGCAGCGTAAGTGATTCATCATAGACTTGGGCTTCAAAGTTGTCCAGAATGATTAGCGGGGCTAAGTTGGACTGTTTATTTTGGTGTGCTTTCAAAGCAGCATCCAAGCGTTGGAAATCTTCTGTTCGCGCCAAGTCAAAGTAGTACTGATCGCGCTGATATTGGATCAAGAGATCTTTTTCCTCCACGATGTCTGCGATTTTATTTTCTAAAATCACCAGATAATCTGTTTCCAAAGGCCGAGGGGGCACCACCAAATAAATATTCTCTTGGGTTTCCTTGAGATGTTTACGAGCGGAGACGGCATCGGGAGCACTCAAATAGAGCGTATTTTGGGCGAAAAAGCGGAATACCACAAAATCGATCAAAATGTAGAAAGTGACAATCAGTAAGATAAATAGGATCCAAAATCTCGTACCACTAAAGGAAGGGGCATCCCATAAACTCGGGAAATGATACTGAGGCAGTTCGGAGCTCAATTGCAGGCCACTTTTTTCTTGAAAGATCAGCTTAGAGACCTGTTTGCTTTGGATACTCAATTTGCTGTCCGAGGGTCGTACCTCCATCAACTCAGGCTGTTCAAACCAAGTCCAGATACTATCAGCACTCGCATTACGATTGAGATAGGTCGATCGCCTTACGATATCGTTATAGCTCGGTCTAAGGGCAGAAAACAAACTGTCTAAGAGAACATATGCTTCGCTCTTTTCAGCCATGTTTTCTGGCTTAAGCATCCGTCGCGTAATGATTTTGGGATTACCAAATTGTGCTTTTACACTGGCCTTATCGTTGACGGCGATTGATACCTCAATTGGCTGTTCATGTAGCTCATAAAGGGCCTCTAGCTGTTCTGAAGCATTACTCCTCAGCGTCTCGGTTCGCTCCAATCTTACTTCAAAGCCCAACTTTTCTGGAGAAACTCGCCAGACCATATAATTGACTTGGTAATTGGGCTGATCGTTAAAAATTGCCGCCATACCAAGCCTTTCATAGCGTCCAAGTCCCCAAGGAATCGTTCTACGTAGTAAACAGGTATCAAATTCTAGGTCAAGCTGAAAGTCTTCATCGCCGAGACCAATCACCTTATCGCCAATCACCAGGGTATCCCGCCAAGCTGGATATTTGATATCTACCTTAGTCCCTTCTAGTAAATCAGCCGTAAAGGTAGTTTGGAAGTATGGTTGAGTGTAAACCCCCAAACGTTTGAGTTGAGTTTGCAAAGAGTCCGGAAAAGGAATGTCCAAATAACGCTGATCTATTTCCAAGCTTCTGGCCGTAAAATCTCTAGAAAACTGTATCTGACTGTGCTGAATTTGGAGCTTTAGCTCTCGGTTGTAAGCTACTTCGTAGAACTTTATTACCGGAAAAATACCCAATACCGTCAACCAACTCAGTAAAAATAAACGGTAACTGCGCTGGGTGCCCATCCTAATCCCTCTCCTGCCAAACCAATAAATAATATCCATAACTAAGGCCTCCATGGTCAACGGTAGGGAGGTTACCACTTGATCCAATCGTCCCCACTGATAATTTAGCCGATCCAAAAAGCGAGGATTTTCGGGCAAATCCTCCATGGCCAATTTTGATCTAAATACGCTTTTGGACGCTCCGCCTTCGATATAGCGATAAAAAATCCGAGCAATGATCGCAATCAAAACTAGACCCGGGATCAACTGAAATAAGCGAACTTGCAATGAATCAGCATTGATCAGTACGGCATCTAGCAAGAGATTGAAAAGAATCAAAATCGCAAAGGTGGTAAAAACTACGGAGCGATGACTCTGCCAAAGAAATTCATTACGCTGATTACGATTGAGCAGAAAAAAGGCAATCAAAAAAGAATAGACGAAGCTCAAAGCAATAATGCTCAAAGCGACTGGCGCACCGGCCCCTCGGGTAAAATAGACTCCCAGCAATAGCATAATCAAATTGACCGCAGCTATCAGTTGATAGCGTCCTCTATTCATCCGACTAGGTCGTAACCAGTCAAACACGTAGCGATCTTGCTTCAATATTTGGCTAGAAGGATTAAAAAGGGCCAACAAGCCTATAAAGCCCAAACCAATGGTCAGCGAAATCAAAATCAGCAAAAAGGATAAGCTGATGATTTGTTCATGGGTGGTTCGGTCATAGATTTTTTTCCGGAAGGTCACCAAATGCAAAGGCAGCTGATCTAGTGGCTGAATATAAAAATTGTAATCTTCTCCCAGATATGTCCCACTGGTGTAGAGGGCAGACCGATTATAGATGGCCGACTGAATCGAAGCATTATCCGTTTCTTCCAAAAAGTTATGTTGGAGATTACGTCGCTTGTCTGAGTGAAACCAAACCTTGCCGTCTTCCCCTACAATGGTAAAGCCAAAGCCATTGGGCAATAAGGGTTGGATTACCGAATAGATATAGCTAGTCAGAAATACCGCAGAGGCTGGTTTGGGCTTATTTTCCGAACCAAGATTGGCAGCACTTGATTTTGACACCACCCCCAGCTTCTCGCCATTTGTCCGTGTGAGGAGAGACTCTAGCATAAACTGCTTGCGTCCATTGGCTTTGCCCAATGGCCAAGTCCGACCTTCTTTGACACTTTCTAGGTATTCTCTACCGGCCAAGCTTACTTGGGGGGTGGCCTGCGGCCGAACGCTCCACTCTAAACCAATAGAGTCTGCCAAGCTACTCCAATATACACTGGTAAAATACGGATAGTATTGGGGGTAAAACTTAGACTCCGAGCTATCTGTTTGATCATAGATGAGGCGCAATCTATTATCGCTATGATCCACTCCTAGGGTATCGTAATACTCAAGTTGGGCATAAATACTCTCTAGTTCCTCGAAGAGAGAAGTAGAAATTTCTTCTGACAAATCAACTAACTGTTGCTTACTCTGTTGCTCGCCGGGCCCATTGTAGGTATATAAGTCAAACAATAATAAGATCAACAAGGAGGAACCAAATATAGCGGAGGTAGTAGCAAACAACAGGTCGCTTATCTTCATCCGTTCTTTATCACTTATCAGTCCTAGTTTGAGCAGTGGAATGCCTAAAACTAATAACAACACTAAGATCAGCAATATCAAAACCAAGAGGGTAGAGATTTTGCGACGGTCTCGCGAAAACTGATCCTTGGAAATTAAGCCGCAAAGAATCAATTGGTATTGATTGAATTGAACCGCTTGGAGATGCGCCAAATAAGGCAGTTCGCTTAGGGCTGCCCCTTCCCCTTTTTTGATTTGGCGGCTACGAATTGAATCTAAGTTTTGGGTCAGCAATTGAGGCACAAAGTAATTATCAAAAGTCTCATAGACGATTTCTAACTCCTCAGTGCCATCGTCTTTCAAGGCGCGATTGAGGATCACAAAATCCTGAAAGACATCCTCTCGCATGATTGAACCCATAAAATCATCCATGCTGCGAGAAAGCTTGACCAACAGAGCCCCATCAACGCCACCATCTCGGATAGGAATCGAATATTGGATTTCCCACTGCAGGTCCTTTTGGCGGGGCGCAAGGGTGATGGGCGTTTCGTTGACAAGCGCTTCTGCCTCCTCATTGCTCAGAAGGTCAATCTCATATTCCAGATTGGTTCTCTGCCCATATTTCTCAGAAAACTTTTCAAAACTCAGCGTATAAGCTTGCCGCCCTGGAGCCTCTACCTGAAAGCTGCGATTGCTCTTGATACTCACCTGAGCATTAGGAGGATAGAGCGGAAGATTGGGGGTAGTAGGCTGCTGCACCTGCTTGGCCCGACGCAGGGTCTCACCCGCTAAACTTTGGGCTTGCGTGAGCGCTTGTTGGCGAGCAAGATCATTTTTACGGGCTTGATTGACCCGATTAATCTCTTCATTGACCAATTGTCGCACTTGCTGTTTGAGGTCGTTGAGACTTTGGGCTCCATTGGCTTTGGCATTGGCGAGATAAGTCTCGTTGAGCGCCACCATATTTTCTCCAATCCGCTCTAACACCCGAAAATGTCGCTGATGGAGATAAGCTTC
>JBCCQN010000236.1:0-11958 GCA_039024315.1 Bacteroidota bacterium | reverse complement strand
TTCACTTGCTGCTGCGATTCAGATTTGTGATGTGTAGGGGTTGAGCTGCTCCGCAGAACGATTATCCCTTGATTTTGAAATCAATTATTTCATAAAAACTGTAGCGACACAAATGTTGTGTCGCTACAGTCATTTTGATTACAAAATTCTTTACTGGGGCAAAGCGTTCCGCGTCCCGGAAGCTTTCGGGAGTAAAAAATCTAAGCCTCTAACAAATGCCATGCCTCCCGATATTCAGCCGATTTGGGCTTCCTCTGTCGTTTTTCGTCTTCCACTAAGTGTATTTCACTGCCATAGCCGACAAAAACCTCAATTGGCATAATGTAAAATATGTCTAGCGGCTCGATATAAATTATCGCAAAGTCGAAATCTTCAGCTTGATAGGGTTCCCTTTTCAAATTCCTCCTATTGGTTTTCGTCCGCCGATTATCTGTAACAAAGTTGAATTTTGCCTTATCAAACCAGGCTGATTTTACCTGTATTCGGACGAATCGATTATCAATCTCAAAAACCAAGTCATAGGGAAGCCTATCTCCAATAGGCGTTAGAACCTCCCAGCCTTTTTTCAGTGCCTTTAAAATAACTACCTGCTCAGCAATATCCCCTTTTTGCTTAGTGTCCATGGTTTATTAAATACAAAAAAGTCTGTACCTAAAAGATACAGACTTTTTGCTTAGTAGCGGGGACTGGACTCGAACCAGTGACCTTCGGGTTATGCGTCTCACTACAGTTTTCACTGCTCCTGACATATGTCAGAATTTGATGAGCTGGACTTTCTCTTCATCCTTCTCTAAAGAGTTAGGATGTCTGCCATCAAGTCTCTACACCTTTTCCAATTTCTTGGAACTTGGCTCGGGATTAGCACACTACAGCCTTCCCCGAATTTGACAGATGATCATCTAAGAATCTCTTCCTAGACAGCCCTTGCGAATGCTTATCCTTTACACTTACTTCACCGTGTGTTCGGTAAGTAGATAAACCAGCATTTGAGCCCGACGAGCTACCAACTGCTCCACCCCGCAATATATTTTTAAACGAATCTCATGTCCTTAGGCGAATCCCCAGCGGGACATCAGTCGTTAATTTGTTATGTTTAATGAACGTTTTCCCGCAATGGGAGTGCATAGTTAAGGGATTTAACTTACTTTTGCAAATCCCACACCAAAAAAACGTGAAAATTTGAATAAAGTTCCCCATCGCTCTGGATTCGTTAGCATCATCGGTAAACCCAATGCCGGCAAATCCACTTTGCTTAATCAACTATTGGGCCGAAAATTGGTGATTACTACCCCTACAGCCCAAACTACTCGGCATCGTATCTTTGGCATCGACAGCAGCGAAAACCATCAAATTGTTTATTCAGACACCCCCGGATTGATTCGTCCCCGTTACAAGCTACAAGAACGAATGATGGGCAGCATCAGCCAATCGCTGGAAGATGCAGATTTGATTTTATTGGTAATCGCAGTGGACGAGAGCTACCCAGAAGACCAAATCGTGAAGTTGGCGGAAAAGACTGAGATCCCTAAAATTCTCGTTCTCAACAAAATGGATGCGGTTTCAGAAGAGAAGCTTTTCAAACGCATGCAGGAGATGGCAGCGAAAGTCGATTTTGTAGAAGCTATCCCTATCTCTGCCCTCAATGGCCATAATGTCGAAAAACTTAAGGAGTTAACCCTCAATTATATCCCAGAAGGTCCTGCATATTTTGACAAAGAGCAGGTTTCGGATCGTCCCGAGCGCTTCTTCGTGGCAGAGATGATTCGTGAAAAAATATTCTTACTGATGCGACAAGAACTACCTTACAGTACCGAGGTAGTAGTAGAATCGTTCGACGAAGACGAAGAGCAAATCCGAATTGAGGCCACGATCCACGTCACCACCAAGCAACACAAAGGTATGGTGATCGGCAAAGGGGCAAAAAACCTCAAAAAGATCGGTACTATGGCACGTAAAGACATTGAGCAATTTCTAGCAAATTCTGTCTATCTCAACTTATACGTAAAAGTTTCAGAGGGCTGGAAAGACAGCGATTTTCATCTCCGAGGATTTGGCTATCAGTAATCCCTTGGGTCGTAATGTTTCATTTTGCTTTGGTTTGTTTTTCGTGGCTTGGATACAGACTTTGAAGTAGAATCCTAGACCTAAATGCTATCAAAACGCTTCTTTCTCCTTGGGCTACTTATTCTTATTTCTCCCTTAATATTTGCGAGTCGGATAGATTCCTTACGCTCCGCGGAACGCTTATCCTCAGATCCAAGTGTAAGATTTGAGTTAAATTTGCTGTTAATTGAAGCATTTCTAGACACTGATCTTGACTCCACAGCCAAATACATAAATAGAGGTAAGCAGACTGGTTTAGCTAATACTACAGCTCAGAACAGTAGCAGAATACTCTTTCTCGAATCTAAATACCTCGTCATCCAAGGCCTCATGGATTCTGCAGAAGTAGTAGCAAGACAAGCTCAAGATTTTGCCCTTATTGCCGCTGATTCCAATCTCTTGGCACAGAATCATTTTGTCCTTGGCTACATATATGTCAATGTGGGAAAAAATGATTCTGCGAAAGTCAATTTGGATAGAGCCATTCAATTTTTGGGCCCACAGAGTCCTAATGCGTCTCCCCAAAAGGCTTTAATTAGACTTAAAACATTGGTCACTTACGGTTTTTACTATCAAAACCAAGGAAACTTTCCTCTTGCTTTACGGAATTATATTGATGCGGAACAAATCTCTAATTCTTTTGATCTACCTCCCAATAATACAGAATCAACCTTACCTAATAATATTGCCCTCATCTACCTAGATCAAGAAAATTATGAGCTTGCCCTCAAATATTTTCAGAAATCACTGGCAATGGCTCAGAAAGGAACTGTTACGGAAGGCACCTTATCCCTCATTAAAGGCAATATAGGTGTGGTCTACAATCGGATGGGAGAGTATGAAAAGGCAAATCCTTTATTGAAAGCCTCTCTCCGAGCCTATACGCAGTCAGATCATCGGCTTGGTCGCATTTTAATGCTCAATGAATTTGCAAGACAATATCAAGCCCAAAAAAACTGGGCCAAAAGCGACTCTTTCCTTTTGGAAACTTTGCCCTTGATGGCAAATGTAAACCCCAATCGATTTTTTTTGGAATCATTGATCATGCTAGGGCAAAATGCACGCAACCAAAATAGGCTAATAGAGGCTGCTAAATATGCTGACCAAGCTTACCCGCTCTCTAAGGAGCTTAAAAACTTAAGAGCTTTGGTACTAGTTACTGAGTTGAAAAAAGACCTCAGTTTCCAAAGAGGAGATTATCGCAATGCATTCCTTTATCAGGAAGAGCATTTGAGCTATTCGGATAGTCTGATAAATGAACAAAATATCCGCCAACTGGAGGCCATCAACTTTAACAATACTATTGCACAACAAGCTTTGGAAAACGAGAGCTTGAAGCAACAGCAGCTTATTCAAAGTAAAGTAATAAAGCAGCAACAACTCATCATTGGTTTGATCATATTTGGGCTCTTACTCAGCTTATATTTCATTTACAAGCGAGTCCAGCTACACCGAGAACAAAAGAAAATTAGTGCTCGTCTAAAAATCAGAACCGAGGCCTTGCAAATTGCTAAGGCAGAAGCGGAGGAAGCTACCCGCTCTAAGGCAGAATTTTTGTCAATCATGAGTCATGAAATCCGTACTCCTATGAATGCGGTAATTGGTATGACCCATTTACTCCTCGACGAAAACCCGCGCCCTAGTCAAGTAGAATATTTGAAAAACTTGCAATTTTCGGGCAATAATTTACTATCTCTGATCAATGATATCCTTGATTTCAGCAAGATCAGTGCGGGAAAAATGGAGCTAGAACACATCACCTTCAATCTGTATAAATTGACCAAAGGGATTGTACAGGCAGTAGGGATCAGAGCACAGGACAAGGGCATTGAAATCCATCATGAATATGGTTCAGATCTGCAGGAGTATTACTCAGGGGATCCTGTACGTATTGGGCAAGTACTTAGCAATCTATTGGGTAACGCCATCAAGTTTACCGAAAAAGGTTCGGTAAGTTTACGCCTTAGCAGAGGGCCTAAGAAAAGTATCTGCTTTGAAATCATTGATACGGGAATTGGGATTCCAAGAGAAAAACAAGCACAGATATTTGAGCAATTTGCCCAAAGTAGTACCGAAATTGCTCGCAAATATGGAGGGACGGGCCTAGGCTTAGCCATTAGCAAAAATCTGCTTGAACTCATGGGAAGTAATATCCGGCTCAAGAGTACGGAGGGTATGGGCAGTACTTTTTATTTTTTCCTAGCGCTTGAGGAAGCGGAAATAAAGCGTTCGACGAAGGCGGACTTATCCCTCTCTCCTATCGAAAAATTAGGTACCCTCAAAGGCACTAAGGTTTTACTAGCAGAGGACAATCGGATCAATCAAATTGTCTGTAGCCGATTTTTGCAAAAGTGGGATATCGAATTTGAAGTGGCCAAAGACGGCGAGGAAGCGATTGCTTTACTGGAGAAACATAAATTCGACCTGATTTTGATGGATATTCAAATGCCTAAAATGAATGGCATAGAAGCCACCAAAGCTATCAGAGGAGCTACAGACAAATCCTACCACCAAATTCCCATCGTAGCCTTAACTGCTTCCATATTGGATGAATCTATGGAAAGTGTCCAAGAAGTCGGAATGAATGACTTAATTGGCAAACCTTTCGATCCCACCTTATTATATCAAAAAATCAGTCAGCACGCTCAGCTTGAGTCCTAAATCCTTTAGACTCAATTGTTAATGCGGTATTTTGCACGTAGATTTGCATCCCTCAATTTTCACCTTCTATGAGCAGAATCGTCGCTATCATTGGCCGCCCAAACGTGGGTAAATCAACGCTTTTCAACCGGCTGGTCGAATCAAGACAAGCAATCGTAGATGATATGAGCGGGGTAACTCGGGACCGTAATTATGGGGAAGTAGATTGGACAGGTCAAAGTTTTACCGTCATCGATACTGGCGGTTATGTTCCTGACTCAGATGATGTCTTTGAGGCTGGCATTCGGGAGCAAGTGCACATTGCTATGGAGGAAGCAGATTTATTGCTCTTCGTAGTGGATGCCCGTGCCGGAATCCTTCCCCTAGATGAAGAGTTTGCTAAGCTAGTGCAACGCACCAATAAAAAAGTGATCCTAGTAGCCAACAAGGTGGATTCGACTAACCAAAAAGATGATCTCTACGAATTTTATGCCCTCGGATTAGAAGATATTGTTGGTATATCTGCCGCAAATGGTAGTGGTACAGGAGATCTTTTGGATCTGGTGGTTGAGCATCTTCCACCGGAAGTAGAGCAAATCGAAGAGGAAGGCATCCCTCGCTTTGCTATTGTTGGTCGCCCCAATGTGGGTAAATCGAGTCTTGTAAACGCCTTAGTAGGAAAATCAGCTAATATTGTAACCCCCATTGCTGGCACCACTCGTGATAGTGTGGATACTCGATACAATGCTTTTGGACAAGATATTTTACTAGTAGATACTGCTGGTTTACGCAAAAAAGCTAAGGTCAAAGAAAATATTGAGTTCTATTCTACTCTGAGGACCGTTAGAGCCATCGAAGATTGCCATGTGGGAATATTACTGCTAGACGCTAGCTTGGGCATTGAAGCTCAGGATGTAGCCATCTTTGGTTTGTTGGTGAAACAGCGCAAAGGAGTGGTTATCTTGGTCAACAAATGGGATTTAGTTGCAAAAACAACCAATACTGCCCGTGATTTTGAAAAAATCATCCGTGAAAAGATTGCCCCTTTTAAAGATGTCCCCATCATTTTTGGCTCTGCAGAAACCAAACAAAGGCTTCTCAAAGTACTAGAAGAAGCCAATGCTGTTTACCAGCGTAAGGAGCAAAAAATCTCCACTAGTGAGCTCAATGAAGTCATGCTAGAGGCAGTAGCGAGACACCATGCTCCCGCTCACAGAGGTAGAATAATAAGGATCAAATACGTAACGCAAATCCCCGCTAGCGTCCCAACTTTCTTGTTTTTCACCAATCATCCCGAGCACATCCAAGAATCGTATAAGCGTTATTTGGAAAATCAACTACGCAAGCATTTTGATTTTTCGGGGGTCCCAATCAACGTTTTCTTCCGCAAAAAATAATCAGCGCCACTTAGGCTTAGCATGGTGGAGGAATTGAGAATTACTTTATCTTAGGGATCATCCTACATAGGTAATAGATACTTTTTTAGCCGTTTTAAACCTTTTGATATTTTCTTTATCTAAAGGAAACGTCACACGAGGTATCAAGTACTTAGACAATAGTATTCAGTATTAAGACCTGGGAAAACTGGACTATATCGTTTAGCAGAACCTTTTTTCTCGGTACTACATACTCTCGAAAGCTTTCGGGATACTTGCTACTCTGTACTTAGAATAATAAAAAAGATCGACTACTATGGATGAACCCACCCTAATGCGGGAGCTTAAAGCTTCTCCCTTAGAAATTTTTCGCACGCAGTCCACTCTCAATCCCTATGCGGGTAATTGGGGCTACGAAGAAGCAGCGCATCTTTTGCGTAGATGCCTGTTTGGACCGACCCATGCCGAAATAGAGCAAGCGGTTACAGATGGTTTGAGCTTAACCCTAGATAAGCTTTTCACCCCAGCGCCAGCAGCGCCACCACCTCTTAATGCCTATTTTGACAATGATCTCCTCGTACCAAAGGGGCAAACTTGGATTGATGCTCCCTTTGGTCCAGGCCTAAATAGCTATCGCCGCAATAGCTTGCGTGCTTGGGTAACAGGCTTACAGATCAATCAGGGCGTTTCTTTGACCGAAAAGATGACCCTCTTTTGGCATAACCACTACCCTATCGAATCCGGCGTCGTCAACGACCCTCGTTTTTTGTATCGTTACTTCAAGCTACTTAGAGATAATGCCTTGGGTAACTTTCAGACGCTAACGGAAGAAATTACCATTGACGCGGCCATGCTACGCTATCTCAATGGCAATCAAAACATCGAAAGTTCCCCTAATGAGAACTATGCCCGCGAGTTGTTTGAGCTCTTTACCATCGGCAAAGGTCCTCAAATTGCACCTGGAGATTACACCCATTATACCGAGCAAGATGTAGTCGCTGCGGCTAGGGTCTTGACGGGCTGGGACGATCAAGGCCACAATAGTGCGACCGTCGCCATTGAGTCGCGCTTTTTGAGTCAGCGACATGATACAGGAGATAAAACCTTTTCGGCCGCTTTTGGCGATCAGATGATTGCTGATAATGGCGATCAGGAATATAAGGATCTAATCGCCATGATCTTTGCACAAGCTGAGACGGCTCGTTTTATCTGTCGTAAGCTCTACCGCTGGTTTGTTTATTACAAGATTGACGCACAAGTAGAGCAAGATATTATCGATAACATGGCCCAAACCCTCATTAATAATAATTATGACATCGCACCATGTTTACGGCAGCTCTTGGCCAGTGAGCACTTCTTTGATCCGCTCAATGTCGGGTGCTTGATCAAAAATCCCATCGACTTTAATGTTGGGATGGCTAGGCAGCTTGAGTTCCAAATCCCTGATGCCGCTACTAGTCTTGAGTCCCAGTATCGGCACTGGCTTCAGATTTATTACAATAATAACGTGATGCAAATGGGGGTTTTTGCCATGCCTTCTGTAGCAGGTTGGCCAGCTTATTATCAGGTACCACAGTTTCATCAAAACTGGATAAATTCAGTAACTCTGCCAGAGCGTAGTCGCATAGCCACTAGATTTGCCACTTTTGGATACACCAAAACTCAGATTAGGGTTGAAATCAAGCCGCTTGATTTGATGCATATCCCTTCAAACGCACCCGATCCCAACGCCTTGATCAGTGATTTTGTCAAGCTGCTGTTTCCTCAGCCCATTACTCAAGATCAATTGGACTTCCTCAAAGAAGTATTGATACCGGGACTGCCGGACTATGAGTGGACCATTGAATACGACGCTTATCTGGTTGACCCCAACGATCAAAATTTGGCCAATTCGGTCGAGGCTAAGCTTAATTCCCTTTTGGATACCATGATGAACATGGCAGAATTTCAACTCTCCTAAAGCAATGAAAAGAAGACAATTTCTCCGCAGAAGTGCAGCAGCCGCGAGTGTTCCATTTTTATTGGGAGGTATCCCTCTCACCGCTTTAGGCAGAAACCAGCAGCTAGAAGCTTTGACAGCCGGCGCTGAGGACAGAGTACTTGTATTGATCCAACTCAATGGAGGCAACGATGGTCTCAATACAGTGATCCCCATTGATCAATATAGCACGCTCTCCACCGCTAGATCAAATATTCTGATCCCAGAGACCCAAGCCCTTAATCTCACCAATGAGACAGCCCTGCATCCCAGTATGGCCCCCATCAAAGGGCTCTATGACAACGCTAAGGTGGGTATCATCCAAAGTGTAGGTTATCCTGATCCCAACTTTTCCCACTTTCGCTCGACCGATATTTGGACATCTGGCTCTCCGGCCACCGAAACTTGGGAAACTGGCTGGCTAGGTAGAGTCTTAGACATGGACCACCCCAATTATCCCGATGGTTACCCTAATAATAGCTTTCCGGACCCATTGGCGGTAACTATAGGTTCAATCGTTTCGACCACTTGCCAAGGCATGAGCACTAATCTAGGGATGGCGATCAATGATCCGGCGGCCTTTCAACAGCTTCTTAGCGGGGGTACTGCTCCAGCGCCCAATACTCCTTATGGAGATGAGCTAACTTATCTTCGGCAGACGATGAATTCGACCAATCAATATCTGTCAGTTATTCAAAACGCAGACAGTAATGGAAATAATCTCAGCAACCTTTATGATACCAATCCTAGTCGATTGGCGGAACAGCTCAAAATTGTCGCTCGCTTAATATCGGGTGGCCTTCAGACCAAAATCTATATTGTAAGCATGGGGGGTTATGATACCCACGCCAATCAGGCAGATCCCACCAATCCGGTTACAGGAATCCACGCCAACTTGCTCCATGAACTGGCTACAGCAGCAGAAGCCTTTCAAGATGACATCCAACAATTGGGGATAGCGGATAGAGTGCTTGGCATGACTTTTTCGGAATTTGGACGCAGAATTGCTTCCAATGATAGTGATGGTACGGATCATGGCGCGGCGGCTCCATTATTTTTGATCGGTAATCAGGTAAATCCTCAGATAATGGGAACCAATCCGATCATTCCGGCCGTAGTCGATCCCAAAGATAGCTTGCCTATGCAGTATGATTTCCGTTCAGTATATGGTTCTGTTCTGATGGATTGGTTCTGTATCCCCGAAGCTACGGTCAAAAATCTGCTTTTTGAGGATTTTCAGCACTTACCCATTCTGACGAGTAATTGCTTCAATACCTCAGTAGAATTTACGCCCTCAGATCAGCTTGTACTAACGCAAAACTATCCGAATCCATTTGTAGGCGAAACTCGCATCCGTTTTGAAAGCCAAGGAGGTGAAATACTCTTGCAATTATTTGACGGTAGGGCAGCAAGATTGCGACCTTAGCCAATCAGTTTTTTGCGCCCGGTAGTCATGAAGTGAATGTGGACGGAGCCGAGCTCAGCAGTGGGGTCTATTATTGTCGGATGCAGCATCGCAATCAGACGGCGAGTATCATGCTGGTAAGGCAGTAAAGAGATCGGGATGGGATTTACTGCTGCGCAGAACGCTTGGTTGGAATGGTTGAATTGTTGAATTGTTGAGTTGATTCAACCATTCAAAAACTCAACCCTTCAACAAATGATAAGCGTTCCGCGCAGCGGTCTACCTACTCTCGATACTCAGCTTTTATCCTCTCATCCACTCTATCGCGTTTACGGCAAGTCCTGTTACATTTAATATAAAAGCGGAGGCAACAAATAAAATATATGACAAGAGTCCTGCAATAGACATTATTTGAGGCTTCTTATACTTTTTCACATCATAAAACAGCATTGAAACTAGCATGAGCAAAGGAATGACAGTTGCATAGATGCCGCCACTTGCACCAGGGTTTTCCCCGAGCATGAATATTTCCATTTTTCCAATTCGTACCAATGCTTGCTGACAAATTAAAATGGAAGCAATCAGCATCGCTCTCTTATGCACCTCAAATGTGGTTCTAAATCTATAACCAAGGAAGACAAAAGCTGAGAACAATATCAGTTGGATCGTATCCCCAGTAATGATTAGGGCCGAAAATGATTGCTGCTTATCCACCACCATTCCCTCTATGATGGGAGCAAATTGCTGATGATAAAGTTGGATGGTACGATAAAGGACTAGATATCCAGACCCTACCAATATTGGCGCAATTAAGCTAAAATAAGTGCCAAACTTCCGGTGCTTTGATATTTGCTTTTTCCTAATCCACTGCGACTGAACAACGATTATCACAAACCAAGCAGTACAAGATACTCCATGCACAATCAAATAAAAAGGAAGCGAGGCACGGTTGCTCAGGGGTCTCAGATAAAAGGAAGGAGCGAAACCGATCAAGACAATTAACAGTAATATGACATTTATGGAGAAGAAATAATGGTCCCTTTTCATGAATAAGCGATTTTCAGGCTAGTACTTCATAAAAGACAATATGGCTACCTTTCGTGATGATAACTCAGAATAAGATACTGCAAATCTTGCGCCTCCTAATCTCCTACTACCCCCTTTATTTTTGATTCAGTTTCTAATCTATTGCTTAGGAAAGTATTTATATAGCCTGCTATATGCATGCTTTGCGCCTTGACTAAGCTCAATTCTGTTAGGCTCTATCTGGACATTTATTTCGCCCTTGATCCTATGTTCATTTTGAATTTGAATTTCTGCTGATCAGATCATTCACCGAAATTGTGTTTGATATGTGGGAGCTAGCACAAGTAAGGTATATCTTTTGCCTGTAAATAAGCGAGAGCAAGTCATCTCCTTATTTTGATATTCTTTTCAAATCGCTTTAAATACTCAAGGTATTGAGAATCCTTTTCGGCGTATTTTCTGGTCAGCTTGGCCCATTTCTTAAGTTTCTTATAGTCGTTTAGTTGATAGTAGGCTTGGACCATATTGATCGCCATTTCACTTTTTTGGAAATCATCATCCGATAATGCGATCCCCTTTAGGTACACCTCCTCGGCTTTTTCGACTTGCCCTACTCTGATCAAGGCATAGCCGAGCTCTCTAAAAAAGAAATAATTCTTATCGTCATTTCTAATTGCTTCTCTCAATACCCTAATGGCCATTTCGTATTTTTCGGTCGCATTGTAAGCATAGGCCAATTCAAACTCAAGGCCTTCGGCCTGAGGCTCTTTTTTATACGCTTTCTCCAGAATTGGAATGGCGATACTACTTGCGCCAACATGATTATAATGATAGCCCCTTCTTACGAGACTTGAAACGGTATCTTCTATCTCTTTATAAAATTTCAACCATTCTGGTACCGCAGGCAGGCCAAGTTCTGATAATTTATCGGCCTCAATGATTGCTAGGGGGGAGGTTTGGGGACCAAGTCGAATTTTAACACTTGCTTCTGTAATTTTTTCCTGTGCTAGATATTCTCCGGATTCCAATATCTCAAACCTCTTTTCTAAGTTGAAAGTAAAACCAGCAGACTCGTCTAAATAAATAAAACCTAAAACGTAAGATGTATCCGCATCGGCTTTGGGAAAGGCAACCCATTTGTCCTCACACTCATAGTAGACTTTGTCAAAGACCAACTCAGATTCTTGTTTTTCTTGGGCAAAGCAAATCACCGGAAAAAGGAGAAAGATTAAATGCTTCATGCTTTGTGCTTTATCTTGATAAGAAAAATCTACAGCCGCGCTTCCATTAGTAGAGATTATTACGATAAAAGATGATGAGGGAAAAATGGCGCTGAGTAGCTAAACTGGGAAATAAAATGCCGTTTTACCAACCCAGTCGTTACAGCCCTCAGCACCATGTATCCTTGACCAGTTTGACTCCTGAGGAGT
>JBCCQN010000235.1:0-12004 GCA_039024315.1 Bacteroidota bacterium | reverse complement strand
TGGATTGGCTGCCTTAGAGTTTATCCTAAACGAAGACCTTTTGGGAAGCGTTCCTCCGAAGGAGTCCATCCTCAAAGACCGCCTCAAACATCCCTTGATCAAAGACCTGAGAGGTAAAGGCCTCATGTATGCGCTCATCTTTGAGGATTTTGCTACCTCCGAACGAGTGCGCAAAAAAGCCTTAGACTTGGGCCTGATGACCATTGGTTTCCTCAATATCGATAATGGACTGCGGATCTCCCCGCCGCTTACGATTACAGAAACAGAGATGCAGGCAGCTTGTGATATTTTACTAGCAGCGATGGATTAAATTAGGCGAGATGGAAAAATACGATCGTATCGGTAAAACTTACAATGACACCCGCAAAGCCGACCCCTACCTTTTGGGGCGTATGCAAGCATTGTTGCAGTGTAAAGCTGGGCAGCGCGTTTTAGATATTGGGTGTGGGACGGGTAATTATACCATTGCTTTAGCGGCGGCGGGCTTGGAGATGCTTGGCGTAGAGCCCTCTATGCAGATGTTGGAGACCGCTCGTTCGCGGAACGCTTCCCTCTCTTGGCATTTGGGCAAAGCGGAAAATATCCCTTTAGCAGATTCAAGCGTTGATGCCGCTTTAGCGAGTTTGACCTTGCATCATTGGGCAAATTTAGGGGCTGGCTTTAAAGAAGTGGCTCGGGTTTTAAGGAGCGGTGGAAGCTTTGTGATATTTACCGCTACGCCCCAACAAATGCAGGGCTATTGGCTCAATCATTATTTTCCGCAGATGCTGGCCGACTCCATGGCGCAAATGCCCAATTGGGACGCGATCACAACGGCTGCCAAGGAAACTGGGCTAGTATTACTCAAGACTGAAGCTTATGAGATCCATAATCAGTTAGTCGATCATTTTCTCTACGTAGGCAAAAGCCGACCTCAACTTTATCTGAGTCCAGAGGTGCGACAAGGGATTTCTTCTTTTGCCGATTTGTCGCGAAAAGAGGAAGTGGAACAGGGACTCAAAAAACTCGCTCATGATATCCATTCGGGAGCCATCCAAGCCGTGAGGCAATCTTACCAACACTCAAATGGAGATTATTTGTTTGTCGTCTGGCAAAAAGCTTAATCTTCGATCAGCAATTTGTCATCTTGAAAAGAGACTGAAAAGGTATGTGCCCCATTGTCGATAAGGGCTTCAAAATTGGCTGACCAAGCTTCGTCATTGGTTGGAAACCATTTCTTTTTGCTTTTGTCTATGCAAATAAAGAGGCCGTGTTCATCCCCAATGGCACAAAAACGCTCAAAACTCCCATCGTAAATGGGTAGACCTAATTGAGCCAAGATGAGATGATACTTTGCTTCGATATTAAGGGTGGGCATACCGATTTCAGAGACTTCTAGCATAGAATGAGGGCCGAAGGTATCCTCAGAAGCATTGGCTAAGGTGCGACGGGCGATTAGCTCTACGATATTTTGGTCCTCGTCATAAAAGTAGATCGCATCCGCCTGCCAATTGCTAAAATCTTGGATTTCGTGGCCTTCAAAGGTTAATACTTCTACCCGCTCTTTGAGCCAAGCCAAGGCGGCCTTACTTTGGTTATGGGGGATATTGATGGCAAAATGATAGGGCTGAGCGTTCGGCGCAGCCTGCAAACGGACAAAAGTCTCTCCTAAGCGAAAACGATAAGAGCCGTCCGAAACTTGACGTACCTGCAAACCCAAAACCTCTCCATAAAAGCGGCATTGTTTTTCGATTTGGGAGGTGTATAGGGTAAGAGCTTTGATGTGCATAATCTGCTTGGCTTGTACTACTAAGCTATCCAGCTCGCTTTTTGTTACTTTTTTTAGCCATTGTTTTCATGGACAGATTTTCTACTACGCTGAATGGGTGTTTAGGATAGGGGAAAAATTATGTAATCGTAAATACGCGGCTTGTCAAGTAAGTTTAGCGTGAATTCACTTATCATAAAACACCTTATGCACACCTTAGTAAAATCTTTTTTCTTTCTTTTATGGATAAGCTTCTGTTTTACAGCCTGTCGGCCTGAGCCTTTTGACAACGAGCCCATAGGGCTTTGGGAACCCATATTTAGCTGTGGAGATTATGAAGTAGGCAGTTCTGGCCATCATTTCGATCCCTTTACTGCCATCGGGAGCTTTGATAAGTATATAGCCCTCGTAAGGCGTGATACGCTTTATGTGAAGACAGGAGTTCGCGATTTAGCGGTTAGAAAATTGGCTTTGACCGTCAAAGATCTGATAAGCCGAGAAAATGAATTATTGTTAGCGGCGGAAGAGGGGATATATCGAGTAGGAGCAACTTTAGAAGCCGAAATGCTCTTGGACAGAGAAGTAACTAGTATTGCCCTTGGACCTAATGAAGAACTCCTGTTTGTTGATGATCAAGCCTCTCCTTTTCGGGTTTTTGCCTTGGACCTCCAAACGCGAGAAGTAAGTGCATACACGGTGCCTTATGAAACGAATTTTGGGGCCATACCGGCCGAATTAATCCTTACTGAGGAAGGATCAATCTGGATCCGAACCCAAGAAAATAATCTAATACGCTATACCTCTCAAGAGTCATTTTTTGTGTATGAGGGCGAAAATGCCATTGAATCACATCTCGAAGGATTTACCAGTGTAAACCTGATTGATAGCCCCGACGGATTATTGGCTTGGTTCAAAAAGGAGGATCAGTTTGTCTTCCTGTATCAGTTTTTTGAAGGCGAATGGCACAAACTTTATTTCAGTGATTTACGCATGACTAATGGTTTGGATGCGACCATTCGCTTTGCTGAACCCAGTAATATGCTTTGGCTAAATAGAAGGTTGTATTTGGCCAGTGATAAGGGGGTAATTCGTTTTGACTTAGGAGAACCAAGGACTCCAGTGTTAGTATACGAATTGATCAGAGAGCCGACCTTCATGTGGCCATCGGTGGCAAGTTTACACCAAAAAGAGCCTAGTTTGTACTACCTAATTAATGGCGGCCGACAAGTAGAAATAGACTGTCGCTAGCCTCAAAAGCAAAAGTCCGCAGCGGAGCCAATGAACCACTGCGGACTTTCTACTTGGGGTAAAAGGCTTATTGCCAAGGTACCCTTTCACTTGGGTAATAATTGATGCCCATGGCTTCAAAACGGCCCTTTTGTTTACCTAGACGCACTTTATAGGTTTCCCAATCCCGCACACTGGCAGGAGACCAAGCGATCTCCGCAATACCGGGAAGGCGAGGAAAAACCATGTACTCCGCTTCGGTAATGTTACTTACGGTTTCACTCCAAAGAGGTGCTTCAATCCCTAAGATGTTTTCCCGACCGATATTATCAGTGTAAGTAGTGGGTTCCCAATTGTAGGAATCATCTACTTCAATATAAGCGGCCCAATGCAAGCCATACTTAGAAGTAGAGTCATATTGCATGTCCAAGTAAACGCGCTTGGCGGGCGACATGATGACCTTAGTATTTTGCGCGACTGCTGCTTGCGCATTTTCTTCGCTCGCCCAAAACTGTGGAATAGAGCTTTCTGCCAGCTTGGCCGTTACGATTTCGTCCCAGCCGACCATGATTTTGTTGTGCTTATGCACAATGTCTTGGATGCGTTCCACGAAGGGGATATAATCCTCAGGGGCCGTCGCGTGGGTCTCATCACCACCAACATGGATGTAAGGACCAGGTGTGATCGCGGCTAGCTCTCCAATCACATCATCGGCAAAGCGATAGACGATTTCTTTATCAGTACAGAGTGTGCTAAAGCCTACCTCGATACCAAAGTGTGGTTCGGGATTGGGGTCTTTAGGATTACAATTGAGTTCAGGATAGGCTACCAAAGCTGCGTTGGTGTGGCCGGGCATATCAACCTCTGGTATGACGGTAATCTGACGGGCCATGGCGTAATTGACTAGCTCCGTGTATTCCTCTTGTGTGTAGAACCCGCCTTCTGTGCCACCGACCTCAGTTTTGCTACCTACTTCGGTGAGTTTGGGCCAAGACTTAATCTCGATCCGCCAACCTTGGTCGTCGGAGAGGTGAAGATGTAGGGTGTTGAGCTTATAGGTCGCAATCTGATCGATAAAGCGTTTGACTTCGTCAACGCTAAAGAAGTGGCGAGCTACGTCTAGCATCGCGCCTCGATAGGCATACTCTGGATAATCTTTGATTTCGCCAGTCGCAATACGCCAAGGACCACTTTGGGGACCTGTCATTTCGATAGAAGCGGGGAGGAGCTGGCGTAGAGTCTGCAGTCCCATAAAGAGGCCCGCTTTGTCGCGCGACTTTAGGCTTACTATTTCTTCGGTGATCGTTAGCTCGTAGCCTTCGGCTTGGGTTGTGCCTAAAGCGGGATCGATAGCTAGTGCAATGTCCCCGCTAGCGGCTGCACCAGCCGAAATAGCCAGCGGAAATCCAGTAGCGGGTCTGAGATAGGCTGCCAATAATTCCGCAATCTCAGCTGCCTCTCCTTCGGCCTTGATGCTTGCCTCTTTGCTCAGATTGAAAGAGCTGCCCGTTGCGCGCAGCGAAACCGGATGAGGAATCAGCGATACCTCGGCCATATCCATAGGAACACTAGCGGGAGGAGAGGTACACGCAAGGATTAGGGTGAGACTCAATAGGGCTATTTTTGCCCCAATCGTGTAGTAGTTCATCTTAGTTAGAAGTTTATTCCCTGCTATTTAGTCATTGCCTATGATTTTCACAAAAGCAGACTTTTTGCATTTTTTTAGAGGGAGACGAAGCGAAAGCTACTTTTTTCTCGTCTAATGGAGGATTCGAAGATATATCTTAAGCACTTAGACAATAATATTCAGTATTAAGACCTAGGAATGTGAGCTTTATGGTTTAGCACGACCTTTTTCTCTGTACTAAATACTCCCGAAAGCTTTCGGGATACTTTCTACTCTTTACTTAATGCCGGACTCATGTTAAAAAAACTCATTAGCATCTTTATTTTCTCTATCGCCCTCCTGCCGCTAATCATCATTTCGGCCTGTGAAGATTTTCTATCCTATGAGGCCACAATTTGTGAAATAGAATTTTTGGCGAATCCAGATGGTGATTTTTGGGGCAATCAGGATCAGCTGGCTACGATGACTGAGGAAATCAGTTTTTTTATAGTCGGTGGGCCGGGAGCTACTACTTGTTGGGCCCCTTCGATACCTTTTATCCATACGGCTTATGCTTTCTCCCCTTGTGCGCGTTTCACCAACAGCTTATTACAATCGACCTTTACGCTTAGTTTTGATCGTGAGTTTATCTATGAAAACGAAACGATAGCGGCGAATACCAATTTGTTGAATCATCCCCAGATAGCGGCTGAGATCCAGATAGAAATCAATGAAGATTGTGATTTGTATAGTAGTAGGCTGATTTTTAGTACCGCTTTGCGGAACGCTAGTACTTTTGAGACGGATGAGTATTTGGTAAGCTTCAGCTGTGAGACTTCAGACGAGCGGCAGTTCAATGATAGTGCGCGAGTGATATTTAGGCTGTAAATTAGTCCGCAAATTGATCCTCTACTTTGCATTATCTGGTCTATCAAGCCTACCGTAACCTTGACAATCTTCATGAGTGTCTCTATTCGCTATACAGCTTTGCCGCTCATCCGATAGCTTGTAAAGTGGTGATTTATACCGATAGAGCAGATTATTTACGGCCCTTAGCACCTCAGGAGCTTGAAATCCATTATCGTCATCTCACAGATCAGGAGATCGATAATTGGCAGGGCGAAGCGAAGTTTGTGCATCGCTTTAAGATCTGTATGTTACTAGATCTAGTGGCTCAGCTCGATCCTGCGGATCAGCTACTTTATGTCGATACTGATGTGGTGTTTAAGCGTTCGGCGCAGCCGCTCTACGAAAATATCGCCCAAGGAACGCTCTGGATGCACTGTAATGAAGGTAATATTGTCGGGCAGGCCAAGACCCATCGCATATTTAAGAAAGTCAGCAAATTCTTGCAGTCAGCTACCCCTAGTAGTCAAGCAGTACCTCAGACGCAGGATATGTGGAATGCTGGGGTATTGGGCTTGCGAGCGACTGATAAGGACATGCTCCAAGAAGTATTAGCTCTTACGGATCAGATTTATCGGGATTTTGAGATCCACGTCGTGGAACAATTAGCCTTTTCTGTGGTCTTTAGTCAGCAAGAAAATCGAAGCTTGCAGGCAGCAGAAGATTACCTCTTTCACTACTGGAATTTTAAGGAGTTTCGCACTGTACTCAGTGCCTTCTTTGCCAAACGTACGGATCCTGCCATCATCCGGCAAAAAGTTAAGCAAATTGATCCTCAGCGTCTGATCCAGCCTAAACTCGCCTACGAGCAGCTAAGCTTTATCCCCAAGACCCTGCGAAAATTGCGCGGTAAATGGGATTTTCCTCCTTACGAAATCTAAAGCTTTACAATTGGCAGGATTGCCCTTTATTAGGCGGCTATTTGTGCAAGAAAAACTAGGGATCGCTTTGGTGATGCTTAGTAGTTTGGGCTATTCCTACAACTCAATCTTTCAAATTATGAAAGCCATTACCCTATTATTATTAAGTTTTTGCCTTCCTGCTTTGAGCTTCGCTCAAACCAATACCTTTGATTACGAAGCCAGCCCCGAACATCCCTTCGGTCAACCCAATCCAGAGGCCCCCGAGCAGATTGGTGATTGGGCGCCTTTGATCGGAGAGTGCGATTGTAAGTCAGTAAGTCGAAATCCAGATCAAAGCTGGGCAGAGCCAGTCGATATGGTTTGGCGCTTTAAGTACATTATGAACGGCAATGCGGTGCAAGACGAGACCATCAAGGCTGATGGGCTACATTCTGGTAGTATCCGTCAGTACAATGCAGACAGTAGCCGTTGGTATGTGCATTATTACAGCAATAGCGTGGTCAGCCCAAATCTCAGTGCTTGGGAAGGCAATCTGACAGAGGATGGGCAGATCATTCTTTACAAGCCTCAAACTGCACCCAATGGGATGGAAGGTTTTTACAAGATCACCTTTTACGAAATCTCAGAGCAAGGCTTCAAATGGCTAGGCGAATGGGTAAGTCCAGATGAATCTTTTAAGTTTCCCGCTTGGAAGATCGAATGCGAGAAGCGGGAGTAAGACTAAGTTTATCTCAGAGTAATATCTGATGATATGAACTTATCTGCCCGATTTGTATATTGTTGGTAAACACAAGCTTACGAATATGGCAAAAAAGCAACTCTCTGAGCTCTCTATGTCCGAACTGCAAAATAAATTCAAACAGATGAAAAATGTGCAGTTCGTTGTCCTAGCCTTGGTGATTCTTTATGGCGCTTTTATGATTTATCAAATGTTTAGCGGCTCTTTCGATCTGAAGGTACCGCAGATAAGCGTACCGGTAGCCATTGTCTTCTTGTCGATTGCCCTGAACAAAAGGCAAAAGGAGGTACAAGCCGAAATCGATAAGCGCCAATCTGCTTGATGAAAATTGAACACCTCGCCCTTTGGGTAAAAGATTTGGAAGGCATGCGTGCCTTTTATGAGCGCTATTTTCAGGCTACTGCCAATGAAAAGTACCGCAACGATCAAAAGGATTTTGCATCCTACTTCCTATCGTTCTCCGAAGGAGCCCGACTAGAAATCATGAATCGCCCCGATATCCCAGCAAACGTCAATGATCTGAAGAAGGAATATCGGGGCCTAATTCATTTTGCGGTATCAGTTGGCAGTAAAGAAAAGGTGGATCAACTCACTGAACAACTAAGAGCCGATGGCTATCCGGTGCTAGGAGAAGCCCGCACTACTGGGGACGGCTACTATGAGAGTGTAGTGCTCGATCCAGAAGGCAATAGAATCGAGATTACGGTTTGATCGTAACAAAGGCTTCCTCAGGCAAGCTAAGTAGTAAGACAACAGTATGCAGTATTGAGATTGTGAAAAAACGACCTCAATGGGATACAGAAGCGATTTTTCTTCGTACTAGATACTCCCGATAGCTATCGGGATACTTTCTACTCTGTACTTAATATTTGCGTAGCTTTGTAGCCTACTTCAACTAAGCGCTTATCAGCTCCCTCAAGTCTCTTTCGACTATAATTTCTCCCGGTATCCGGTACATTTTGCTCGCTACCTTGGGCTTTACGATCATGCAGGCCATGATCAAATATTTACCCGGCTATCATGTGTTTCAGGTAGTATTCTTTCGCAGCATTGGGACTTCACTCCTCTGTATGGTATTTCTATTGCGGCATGGCATCTCTTTGTTGGGAAACAAACGGGGCCTGTTAATCCTTAGGGCAATAATTGGGCTTAGCTCCATGAGTATGTTTTTTGCCACCTTGCAAAGAATCCCTATGGGTGCTTCGGTTTCGCTCAAGTATTTATCGCCCGTGTTTACCGCCATATTTGCCGTCATCATCCTCAAAGAAAGGGTCCGATGGATCAATTGGGGCTTTTTTGTCTTGGCCCTGATAGGCGTATTGATGCTCAAAGGTTTTGATACCCAAGTCGGAACGCTGGATTTATTTTTGGGAGTGGGCGGAGCTATGTTTGCCGGCTTGGTTTATGTGATCATCCGGCGGATCGGCAATAGCGAGCATCCGATGGTAATTGTCAATTATTTTATGGGTTTGGCTACGATTCTCTCGGGTATTGCGATGATACCCTTTTGGAAGACTCCCCAAGGCTATGAATGGCTCTTGCTAAGCGGCATTGGCGTTTTGGGCTATTATGCTCAGGTTTTTCTCACCAAGTCTCTACAAGTCGAGCAGGCCAGTAAGGTCGCACCTGTGATCTACATGGAACTGGTTTACTCTCTGCTGGTAGGCTTCTTTTGGTTTGAAGAATCCTACACTCCGCTCGCCTTTGGAGGGATCATGCTGATATTACTGAGCATGCTCCTCAATGTCTTGTTTAAGGCCCAGCCTAAAGAGAATTAATGGCTCTTTTGGCCTGCTGCTCTTGGCCGAACCTATTACCATTATAAGTCGCTCTGATAGCGTTTTTCCATTTCCGCTTGGGTCTCTAAAGGCACATTGGTACCTAACTGCTCATTGAGCATCTGACCCATGGTCGGAAAGCCTGGACGTGTGACGCGATGAGTATCTCCCCAGAGGTCGGAGCGCATCAAAGCCTTGGCACAATGCAAAAAGACCTCCTCGATATGGATGAGAATACAGCTTTTGGGCGTATTCTGCTCATCTGGAAAAAGCGCGATATGGGCTGGATCAATACTGATGACTGCTTTGCCATTGATGCGGAGGGTCTCATTGATGCCGGGAATCAGAAAGAGGCAGCCAACGCGCCCTGTATCGACGATATTGCTGATACTATCAACCCAATTGTTGCCCTTGGCGTCTGGAATCAAAAGTGTTTGCTCGTCCAAGACTTTCACAAAACCAGCCTTGCCACCTCTCGGAGAGGCATCTGCCCTACCATCCTGATTGTAGGTACTGAGGATGAAAAGGGGCGCGTGCGCGAGAAAGTTTTTCGCGTGCTTTTCAAGTTGGCTCAATATCTTATCCTTGGCTCGGCCTTTGGGCCAGCCATAGAGGGTACGTAGGTCTTCTTGATTGCTGATGATCATAATTAAAATCTTAGGCCTTCAATTTAATGATAATACCTAGCTAGCTAAAGAGCTGTGCCCAAGGAATCACAAAAGGCAAGATCAGCACCCAGATTATAAAAAACATAGCCATACCCTTGGGATAGGGATTGCCCTGAATGATTGCTGGCAAGGCCGCAAATAAGAGCCATGAGCCTTTGTAGATCAGCTGCAGTAGTAAAACCAGACTCATCTGCTGAGGCCAAAATAGTCCTAAGACTGAAAGAATAAAGATCGCCCACCAAAGCGCCCCTACCAGTCTGATGGCTTCTGAATAGGCAAAAGCATTGGCAAAGACGGTGCGTTCGGCGACAGCCGGGAAAAACAAACTCGTGATGCTGATCCAACCGGCGACGATGATATTGGCGAGATAAACGACTTTGATAAGACTCATTTGCTTTCTGCTATTTGTTTGACTTGCTCCATGACATCAGGTAAAACTGCGCGGAAGTTGGGCCCAAACAGCTTGGCAAAAAGTCCTGCTGTGATGCCTTTAAACCATACTTCATGGGTAAAATTGAGTTTGCCATCTACTTCCTGAAAGCTGCGCTTAACATATAAAGCTCCCAAGGGTAGCTTGGTTTTAAAAGTGTAGGATTCCCCTTCAACATATTCGACCACCTTAAAGTTTGACTTACGACCTTCTAGGCTGATGATGTTTCCTTTTGCACCTGCGGTGAACGCTCCGTCGAGGCTTGCGGATTGCAAACCACTATCCCAGTCCTGCCAGTTTGCCACATCTGTCCATACTTGCCATATAGCTGCCTTAGGCGCTTCGGTGGAGACAGTGTGCCAAAAGTGCTTGTTGGAAGGGAGGCCTTGTTGCGCGAGTAGCGCCAGCGGAAAAAATACCAGCGTAAGAAAAATGAATTGATGCATGAGTATTTGATTTTGATACTCAAAGCACGCCATTTAAAAAAGGAAACCACTTCACCTATGTTACTTTCGCGTTGAGGCGAGGACTTTTTTACGAATCCGACTGAGAGATTGTGGTGCAATACCGAGATAAGAAGCAATATGTTTGATCGGGACTCGCTGCAATAAAGGATCACCCGCTGCTAGCATTTGACGGTAACGATTTTCGGCCGTTTCGTTTTGGATATTTTCTAGTATCTGATCCGTATAAAACTGTACCTCCTGCACTAGCTTACGCACAAATTCACTCCAGCCTGGCAGCTGGAGCAATTCCTCAGAATCCTCCTTGCTCATCCGCCAAATTTTGCTGTCCTCCAGCGCTTCTATATTTTCTTTGGCAGGAATCGTAAAATTGAAGGACCGTTGTGAGGTGAAACAATAAGGCGCTACGGTAAAATATTTGTTAACATCACGCCCCTCCTTCCATACAAAAAAGCGTAGCAGGCCCTCTTCCAAAAAGTAAAGATGACGGCAGATTTGACCCTCTTTTAGGATATTACCGCTGCGCGGAACGCTTATTTCCTCCAAGCAATACGCTATTTGCTCCCACTCCGCTTCGGAAAGAGCCGCATATTTGGCAATGTATAAACGGAAAGGATGCACCTAATTTAGACTTAAGTAGGTAAACAATAGTATTCAGTATTAAGACCTAAGATTATGGGCTTTATGATTCCGCGAGATCTTTTTTCTCTGTACTGAATCCTTTCTACTCTTTACTTAGGTGCATCCTCTTTTGTTTGAGTTTGAACCCTAATTATAACTGTTCTAAGACTTGAATGATGTCATCTGGTTCGGCGCGATGACGATACTCTGCATCCAAAAAGGCATAACGAATGGTTCCGCTACGGTCAATCACATAAGTAGCGGCCAAAGGCAGTTCGTTGCTTTCGTCTCCATTGTAGCCATGGAGATCAAAGGCCTTTTGATACATCTCAGCGACTTGGGGGGTGAGACTAAAAACCACACCGTATTGCTTGGCGACCTCATTGTGGAGATCACTGAGGACTTCGAAGCTTAGCGCATGCTTTTCCTTGGTGCTGAGTGATTTGTCGGGAAGTTCTGGAGTGAGGGCGATGAGACTGGCTCCCGCAGCTTGGAAGCGTGGGAGTTCGTCTTGGAGCCTTCTGAGCGTCAGGTTGCAGTATGGGCACCAGCCGCCGCGATACCAAGTCAGAATTACAGGACCATGTTGTAGCTGATCGGCCAGCCGAACGCTTTTACCCCTAGCATTGCTGAGGCTAAAATCCGGTGCTTGGTCGCCTACTTGCTTGGCGTGGGTGAGCACACCTTGTCTGATCGCATCTGCGATGCCTTCATCATAAGCCTCTTTGGTGCTATCGGGCGCTTTTTCGGCCCATTGTGCTTTGCGCGCGTCTAATATAGATTTTAAGCTTTCTGCCATGAGATGAGTTTTGAGTTTGTTCAAAACTAAGGCATTTGTCGCTTGGATCAAGGGGCCATTTTTCCCGTCGGTGGGATGATTTTTCCTAATAGTAGGTGAGTTCGCGTTTGATGGTCTTGAGCAATTGGTCGTCTAGGTATTCCCTTTGCTCAATCC
>JBCCQN010000234.1:0-12050 GCA_039024315.1 Bacteroidota bacterium | reverse complement strand
TTCTCCTGCATCCTTTAAGGTCAGGCCAAACTTCCCTTCGTAAAAGTACATTTGATCCAGTACTTGTTCTGCAACGCTCAGGCTGGAGTCTGCTCTTTTTTGTTGCTTATCAGATTCTATTTGGGCCTGCTTCGCAGAACGCTTCTCCCCCTCGATCTGTTGAAAGGCCTGCTTAATCAAGCGATTGACTTGATCTTTCTTGGCGGCACAGATATCTCTAGCGTCTAAGAGACGATTGATGGCTCGCTCGTAGGTACGATTGGCGAGGTCGCGTTCCGCGAGGCGGATAATCTGAGCGGCATCTTCACAATTGGTTTGGGCTCGGAGGGGGAAAGTTGAGAGAATGAGGCAAATACCTAATAGCCAATAACTAGTCTGCATGATTAAATCATTTGCGCGTTTCTAAAAAATCTCTAAACGCCCCCACATTAGGGTCATCAGATTTATATATCCCAAATACCTCCATAAACTCTAATTGCTGTAAGACCGACTGTTTCAAACTTTCATCATCTTCCACCATCAGTTCGAGGGTATTAATATTGTCAAAATGCTGTTGAGCTTGCTCGAGCTTACCTTGTAACACATAGGCCTGTATCAAGAAAGAGTGGATATAATCTCCTTCTTGCTTAAGCCCGAGTGCCTTTTTTGCCGCCCGTTCAGCAGTGGTAAATTCCCGCATCAACAGGGATTGATAGGCTTGATAATAGAGCGCATCATAATAATCATCAATCACCTCAGTAGCGTTTGGATATTTATCAAAAAGGCTTTGGGCGATTGCTAGCCACTTTTGAATAAACGGCGAGGCCTGGTAGAAATCTGCTCTTCTGTGTAAAAGCACCAAAAGTTCATAAGCGTCGGTAAGCTGAAGCTTCGAATCTAGACTGGGAGTAAACTTTTGCTGACGGCTTTCTAATAAAACCGTAGCTTGCTGGGTGATCTTTAATGCATCATCAAACTGCTCTATCACGAAATAAATTTCTGCCAGTAATAGTTTATTATAGCCGAGAAAATCTATGACCTTTTTGTTATCGGGATACTCCTTATAGCAGCGCTCTGTAAAGCGTAGAAGTATTTGGTACAGTCTCAGCTTTTCATCATCAGAAAAGTCTGTAAGAATAACTAGTCCCAATAATCTAGTCCCTAATTTAAGCAGTAGATCTGGGTCAGAAGCGCTTGCATTGAATAAAGTATTACAGTCTTTTTCAAACTTGTCAACTAAACTAATTACGCTTTCGCGGCTTACTACATTACTTTCTCCTTCATCTAATCGTAAAATGATATCAAAATCGAAGTAGAAGGGTGGGAGCTTCGTGATCTGGTTATACCTCAAGTCTGCTATCTCCAAGCTCCTTAGAGTTCCCAAGGAGGAAGGAACTTCCTCAAAATGATTGTATTGTAAAGACAAGTGCTCCAAAGCTTGTAGATTTCCAAAAGAACTTGGTAGAGCCGATAATGAATTTCCTAGCAAGTTGAGGTATTTCAATTGTGTGAGCTTACTGATAGAGTTAGGAAGGCTTAATAAGCCTGGGATTTGATATAGATTGGGTAGAATTAAGACTTCCAACTTGCTATAATCACCAATGTTTTCAGGCAACGCTTCTATCGGGACTTTGCGAAGGTCCAACGCTTCTATTTCCGGTCTTAGTTCATCAAAACTCTCAGCAAGTAGATATAGTTCACCTGCGGTGTCAAGCAAATATTTCTTTTGATTTTTGCTTACTCTCGCAAAACCATCATAGCTCGAAAACGCACTAGCTTTTTCAAACTCAAATGGGATCATAGTTTTACCGCTACGGTCGATAAAACCATATCGGTATCCATCATCAAAAGGGCTCTCCACACTATCAATTTTCTTGAGCGTCAGGCCAAACTTCCCTTCGTAAAAATACATTTGATCCAGTACTTGTTCTGCAACGCTCAGGCTGGAGTCTGCTCTTTTTTGTTGCTTATCAGATTCTATTTGGGCCTGCTTCGCAGAACGCTTCTCTCCCTCAATCTGTTGGAAGGCCTGCTTAATCAGACGATTGACTTGATCTTTCTTGGCGGCACAGATATCTCTAGCGTCTAAGAGACGATTGATGGCTCGCTCGTAGGTACGATTGGCGAGGTCGCGTTCCGCAAGGCGGATAATCTGAGCGGCATCTTCACAATTAGATTGGGCTTGAATCAGTAAAGGCCAGCTTAGCAAGGCAATGAGTAGATATTTGGGCATGGCTGCTATCTAGTCTAATATTTTTGATTGCGGTGGCTTGAGTGGGAAACGGTATAAAACTTACTGATCCAGCATGCTACGGATCTTATCGAGATCTTCGTTTTTTATTGCTTCTAGCTTTGCTACTAAGTCTGCAAACTTTTCTCGCTCCTGCGCAAAGCGCTCAGGGAAGCGTTCTTGGAGATTGTCCAACGTTTGCCAGCTAACGTGGTAGAGGCTGTCTCTTAGGCATTTTTTGGCAAAACTTGACAATTCTTGCTCGTCATGTTTGTTCAACCAACAAGTTGGTAACTCTTGGAGAGGATTATCTACTAGGCTAGAAGTAGGGAAAAAGAAGCCTTTTCTCACCCTCATGTTTGGTAAATCACAAATCTCCTCTGGCAGTCCTTTTAGTTGGTTTTTGCTGAGATCGAGTCTTTGCAACAGGCTCAATTGAGCGATGAATTTTGGTAAGCGCTCTAACTCATTAACGCTAAGATCGAGCTGTTGTAATTGGCTCAGTTGGGTGATAAATGGGGGTAAGACTTTTATCCCATTATTGCTAAGGTCAAGTATGTGCAATTGCGCTAATTGGGCGATGACCTCTGGTACCTCTTGTAGCTGATTGCTACCTAGATCAAGCTTTTGTAGCTGGTCCATTTGGCCAAAACTTTGGGGTAAATTGCGTAGCTGATTGCCAGCGAGATTGAGGCTCTTTAACTGGCTTAGCTGAGGGATGACTAGCGGTAGGTCAATCAGCAGATTACGGCTGAGATCAAACTCCTGTAAGAGAGTTAATTTTGCAAATCCTTCTGGTAGATTACTCAGCCTATTAGTGTTGAGGCCCAAGCGTACCAATTGATTTAACTGTCCGAAATTTTTGGGTAACTCAAGCAGTTGATTACTACCAAGTCCGAGTGCTTGTAATTGGCGCAATTCTCCCAAGCTTAGCGGTAAACTACTCAACTTATTTATGTCAAGGATGAGGCTTTCTAATTGAGTTAAACCTCTTATACTTTCGGGTAGATCACTCAACTGATTGCTTCTGAGGTCTAGGCTTTTTAATTGGCTTAATTGGGTGATGACTGCTGGAAAGCGGCTCAACTCATTATTGCCTAGATTGAGCCTTTGCATTTGGCGCAAACTTTCAAAAGCCTCTGGTAAGCTTCTCAAGGCATTCATACTGAGATCTAGGCTTGCTAATCGCTTTAATTTCGCCATGCTTTCAGGCAGACTGCTCAACTGATTGAAACCTAGGTCGAGACTTTGCAATTGGCTCAGTCGAGTGATTGCTTCGGGTAGGTCGCTCAGTTTATTGCCGCCTAGATCGAGGCGCTTTAATTGGCTTAATTGTGCGAAGCTTTCCGGTAAGCTACTTAGCTGACTAGAGCTTAGTCTGAGCTCATGTAATGAGCTTAATTGGGTGATAAGCTCTGGCAAGCTTTCCAGTTTATTACTGCTGAGATCTAGGCTTTTTAATTGGCTCAATTGTATGAAGCTTTCTGGAAAGCTACTTAGGCGATTGAAGTTAAGTGTAAGGCTTTGTAATTGACTTAATTTGCCAAAGCTTGCGGGTAAGCTGCTCAATTTGTTGCTACTGAGATCGAGGCTTTTTAGCTGGCTTAAGTTGCCAAAATTTGCTGGTAAGCTATTTAGCTCGTTACTGCCGAGATCGAGTGTTTTTAATTGAGCCAAAGCGCCTAAGCTTTCGGACAAGCTAGTCAACTGATTGGCGTAAAGGTTGAGACTCTGTAATTGCCCCAATTGACTAATCACTTCCGGTAAGTTGCTCAGCTGATTGCCCGCAAGATTGAGATGTTGTAAGTGCTTCAATTGAGCAAAAGAAGCGGGTAAAGATTGAATCGGTCCTTTCCCCACGCCCACATAATACATCAGCATAACCTTAAGAGAATGATATTGGCCGATGTCGCTAGGCAGGCTATCTGGCAATTGCCCGTGAATATCCAAGGCTTCAGTCTCCTCATCTAGTTCTGCGAGGCTCTCTGCCAAACGGTAGATGACGCCAGTGGTATCTAACAGATAGGCTTGACTCCCTTTTTTGACACGAGCATAAGCATCATTAGTCGAAAAAGGGCTAGCCTCATCATACTCAAAGGGAATCATTTGCTGACCCTGACGGTCGATATAGCCGTACTTATATACGGGAGCGTAACCCTCCGGAGCGATGTTTTTGATCGTCAAGCCAAACTTACCTTGAAAAAAGTATAATTGATCCAAGACGCCATTCGCCACCCTTAACGCAGAGTCGGCCCGTGCTTGTTCCCTTAAAGCATCTCTTTTGGCGAGATTGGCTTCATTTCGTTGGGTTTCTGCCTCGGCTTTCGCATTTTCGGCTTCTTTTTGGGCCTGCTGCGCAGAACGCTTCTCTCCTTCAATCTGTTGGAAGGCTTTCTTGATCAAGCGATTGACCTGCTCCTTTTTGGCGGTACAAATGTCTCTGGCGTCTAGCAGACGATTGATGGCTCGCTCGTAGGTGCGATTGGCGAGGTCGCGTTCCGCAAGGCGGATAATCTCAGCCGCATCCTCACAATTAGTTTGGGCCCAAAGTGGACTGACCAGGCAAAGAAGAAGGCTCAATAAGGGTATTTTGGCTAACTTCATTTTTTAAATACTGAGACAAAAGTATTCGGTATCAAGACTATTTTATTCTGTTCTTAATACTTTGTTCTTACTACTCTTGGCATAAAATAAGTACTTAGACAATAGTATCCAGTATTAGGACCTAGGAAAATGGGACTATATAGTTCTGCGGAACCTTTTTACTCAGTACTGAATACTTTATACTCTCTACTTAAGTACTTAGACAATAGTATTTAGTATTAAGACCTATGAAAAGTGGGCTACATAGTTCAGGAAGATCTCTTTTCTTAATACTAAATACTTTTTACTTTCTACTCAGTACTTAAAAAAAGAGCTGATGATCTATTGGTTTAGTAGCTGGCGAATTTTGCTTAGCTCGGGATTATCCTGAGAGCTAATTAGGGCTACCATTTCGCTAAAACTTGCTTTCACCGCTGCAAACTCTAAGGGGAAGCGCTTCTGGTAGTTACTCAGGCTTTGCCAAGCCACATGATAAAGCGCTTCTGAGAGGCAGTATTGGACAAATTGGTACAATTCTATCGCGTTATGTTTATCTAGATAGCATTCTGGTAGCTGGCGAAGCGGATTACCCCTTAAAATAGACTGGCTGTATTCAATATGCTGCAGCAGTGGGATTTGACAAATCTCACTCGATACACTAGCAAATTGATTCTCTTTTAGGTCTAGATACCGCAAATTAGGTAGTTGGTACAAATCAGAGGGGAGCTGACTGAGCGAGTTTTGGCTCAGGCTTAACTTTTGTAATTGAGATAAAACTATCAGCCCTTCTGATAATTGACTAAGCTGATTTTGGCGAAGATTGAGGACTTGCAAGTTTTTCAGGCTCAACACGACCGCGGGCAAGGCCTGTAACTGATTTTCACTCAGAACCAACTCTTCCAAACTGCTTAGTTGCTCCAAGCTTTGAGGCAGCCCAGTCAGTTTATTCTTACTTAATCTCAATATGCGTAGCCTATTGAGCTGGCCAATCGTTTCTGGGATCTCGCGGACTTGATTGTTATAGATGTTAAGTACCTGCAATTGCTCTAATTGCATCACGGCATTTGGGATGTCTCTAAATTGGTTACTCGAAAGATATAAGCTCTGCAAATTGTCTAAGCGCCCAAAACTAGCCGGAAGGACGCTCAAATCGTTGGCCGATAGGTTCAAATCGCGCAGTCGCTCTAAGTCCCCGAAAGAATCAGGCAGACTCTTCAGACCATTGGCAAATAAATCCAAGCTCTCTAGCTTACTGAGGCCGCCAAAGTTTTCCGGTAATAGCCCTAGGTGATTGTCAAATAAATTCAACTCTTGTAGCTGAGCCTGCTCCCCAAAGCTATTGGGTAAAGTGTGGAGTTGATTGAAACTAAGATTCAAGGATTGTAGTTGCTGCAACTTTCCCCAAGACGGGGGTAAAGCTTCCAACCCATTAGCCGATAAGTCGAGCTTTTTTAAGTGAGAAAGCGCTCCCCAATCATCAGCTAGGCTTGGCAATTTATTGAAACTGATATCTAGCGACTCCAACTGGGCCAATTGGGTAAAAGAGGTCGGTAGGGAAGTAAGCTGATTCTCCTTTAGCTCAAGTAGGCGTAGACTTTTTAAGTTACCAAAAGACGGCGGCAGCTCGCTAAGTTGATTGAGACTCAGTTTGAGCACGCTTAGCTGCTCCAAGCGACCAATCTCAGGAGGAAGCGTCTTTAAACGATTTCGATAAAGAATGAAAGATTGAAGCTGCTGCAATTTGCCTATTCCGGCTGGAAGTTGCTCGATTTGATTGCCCCCTAGATCCAACTGCTGCAGTTGGCTTAGCTTTCCGATCTCCTCTGGCAGACTGTTAAACTTGTGACCATTGAGTTGTAGAATTTGGAGATTTGATAGTTTCAGGATCACAGCCGGAAATTCCTCCAACGCTTCTTGACTGAGGCCTTTCGACAAAAGTAAAATTTTGAGATCTTGATATTCACTCAGACTATCGGGCAATCGCTTGCTATATTGGTTAATTAGGGATAAGGCTTCGGTTTCTGGGCTTAATTCCTCCAAGTTTTCTGCCAATTGGTACATTTGCCCCAAGGTATCGAGCAGATATTTTTGCCCCCCCAGCCTTACCCGCGCAAAGCCGTCGATGACCGAAAAAGGGCTGGCTTCCTCAAAGACAAAGTCGATCATCTCTTGACCCGCTTGATTGATAAAACCATAACGGTATCTTGGCCGCGCATTTTTGGGGCTTATGTTCTTCAAGGTGAGGCCAAACCTTCCTTCATAAAAATACAATTGATCCAAGACTCCCTTGGTGATGTTGAGTGCCGAATCTGCCCTTTGTTGCGATTGGATCGCGCTTAGTTTAGCTACTATCGCTTCGGCTCGGGCCTGCTCCGCTTCTCTTTTTTGTTTGAGGGCTTCCTCTCTCGCCGCTTCTGCCTTGGCTCTTTGGCTAAGAGCTTCTTCTTTGGCCCGCTGCGCAGAACGCTTCTCTCCTTCAATCTGTTGGAATGCCTTCTTAATCAAACGATTGACCTGCTCCTTTTTGGCGGCGCAGATATCTCTGGCATCCAGCAGACGATTGATGGCTCGCTCATAGGTGCGATTGGCGAGGTCGCGTTCCGCGAGGCGGATGATCTCAGCGGCATCTTCGCAGTTTGATTGGGCTAGAGATGAGAAGCTCAGGCCAATAAGGAGAAAAAATAGTAGTGGGCTTTTCATGGGCTTTGGCTAAGTTCTTTCCTCCCTCAAAATCTCCCTTGGGAGGGGCTAGGAAGAGAAGTGATTTTCAGTTCTCATCGATCAAACTTCCGATCGAATCTATCTTTATCTGCAGGGCAGCTTGCTTACTTTTGATGGCGCCGAGAGCGTCATAACGTCTTTTCATCATCTCCGCTGGGAGTTCAATGCGGATACCACTCTCGACGGCTTTCACGGCATCGAGAGAATCCGTGCGTAGCAACTCCATGTCTTTGTTAAAGAAATTGAGCAAGGCCCCTTGGGTTGCTAAATTAGCGGCTTCAGCCTTCGATTGGGCTTCTTGGGCTTCTCTTGCTTTACGCGCAGCCTCATCAGCACTTTGCCCCGCTTCCCACCACTGCCAAGCCGCAAGGGCTAAGAAAATACTGAGCACCGAGATCACAGCCGTGGTTATCAAGCGACTTCTTTGACGCTTGCGCCTCGCTTCATCTGTAGAAGCTTTGATAAAATCCCATTCAGTAGGACTGAGCTTTTGTTCTTCTTGTAAGGCCGTTTCATAATTGGCGATTAGCTCTAGTTCACGACTTTCGAGATAGGTACTCGTTCTTTCGAAGGCTTGGGAGCGGTTTTTGACTAACTCGACGATTTCCAGTAAGGCCTGCTCTTGACCACTACGCTGCTCGGCGACTTCGCCGGCTAGGGTATCGTGAGCCAGTTCATAACGACCTTCTTCTTCCCTCAGGATGCGCGCCTGCTCTAGCCGACTGAGGATGGTATCTAATTGTTCCTCTGTCAAGAATTTAAAGCTGAGGTCTGAGCGAGACAGCGGAATTTTGGTGCCCTGTAAACTAGCAAAACTATTGAGCACTTTTCGTACTGCACGTTCGGGTAGTTTACTGTCTTGGCGCGAAAGCTCGCTTTGGATTTGCTGACTTTGCTCGGCCAAAAAAGCCTTGAGTACGTCCCCAATCTCCCCAAAACTTTCTATCTCCGCACTGGTAAACTCCAGTTCCGGCCAAGCGTTCTGCGCAGCAGTGAGCCCCTGCGGATAAGTACGGGCAAAGTCCTCACGGTAGAGACGATCTAGATAAACCTGCAAATACGGTAAGGCTACCCCTGAACGGCCGGCAGAAATTTTACTGATGATGTCCTGCGGATTTTGGGCTGGATTCTCCAAGCGGATATTGAAACGGGCACAAGATTGGGCTACTACACCAGCTGCTTGTTGCGCACTCATCGCCTCCACGCGCAGACGGCGTTTGAAGAGACTCGGGATTTGCTTTTCGAAGTCGTACAAATGCGCTAGATACTCCTCTCGCATCACAAAAAGCAGGCGACAAGGTAGTTTGGCAGCATAAATATCGGCCATCGCCTGCACAAAAATCTCGCGTTCAGCAGGGCTGCCTAAAACGAATAGCTCCTCAAACTGATCAAAAATCAAATAGACGGGACGAAGGTATTCGGCAAATAATTCCTCAATTAGCTCGATTAGGGGGTTAGTACCACTTTCTGCTTCCCAGAACGCTTCTTCGAGGCTTTCGCCCACTTTTTGTTCGATGCTCCTTTGCATGGAACGTGGTAGATGATCGCCTCGGCGAATAAAAAGAGGTAGCCAATCCGTGGCATCAAAGCGATTGCCTAGGCCACACTGGATCAAAGAAGTCTTGCCGGTACCAGAGGGACCATAAAGCAATACCAAGCGGTTTTGATTGACGAGTTCGTAGAGCTGAGCGGTTTCCTCTTCCCGACCAAAAAATTGGTCGTGATCCTCCCGCGTGTACGCATCTAGAAATTTGAAAGGTGATTTCATGCTAGACGAGAGATTAGGATGGAGTATTGGCTTGTAAACTGTTGAGGAAGGCCTCTATTTGCTCTTCGATCCAGGCAAAATTTTTGCCCGGTACCAAGAGAGGAGGGTCAGTAGGTTTGTAAGCCCAATGATAAGCCCACGCGTCTGGGTGCCTCTGGCGGTGGTGATAAAAATAGATCTTCGAGACATCACTACTGTCTATGAAGGCATTTTCATCTATGACAAAGGGAGAGAGACTGAGATAATCCATTTTCTTACTCTCCTCTTTGGCTTTTTCCTCATCTGCTTGTGAAGCACTCGATTCCTCTTCCTCATCGATTTCTTTGAGTAGAACTACGGATTGGCTATCAAGAAAATTGGTGAAAGTCTCATCCTCTTGATCCATCCCTCCCAACAAATCCACCAGTCGCACTACCAAATGCTCAAAATGTGCTTTTTCACGATGGCGATGCTTTTTGACCAATATCTGTTTAACGGTTGCAAGGGTGTAGCGGCCCAAATAGCCTAACTCTGCAAATATGGCTGCGAGCTGTTTTTCGGCTTCTACACAAAGTTTGCCTACCTCAGCTTGTAACTGGGTGTCGTTTTCTTGGATGAGCCGTTGTTGCAGAAAATCAAAATGACTGCAGCCTCGTCGAAAGGCAGAGTCCTCCGCGATGAGCTGGCTCATGCGACTCAATTCATCCACAAAGTATTTGATCTTGGCTGCGTCCAAGGCTTGGCGTAAACTCCGAATGAAGGGAATGAAATGAAAGCTTTGGCGTTGGTTGGCTGGCTGCTGCAAAAAATCAAGGATCTGTGCCTTTACCTTCGCTTCAAGACTTACTGGTTTTTTTTGCAGGCTTTCTTCCCAGAGTTGGGCCAAAAGGGTGAAGCACATCAACTCCATCAAGACTTGATAGGTGGCGTTAAGCTGCCGCAAACGGCTAGGCCCAATTTTGTCGTAGCCTTCATCGCTGTCTCCTAGCGGCACAAATAGTTTACGCAAATGCTCAGCTATGGGCGCTGGGAGATTGTTGAGGATAGCCATGCGTTGGCGACTCAGCTTTGGTGGTCGCCTAGAAGGCGTCAGAACTTCCTCTTCGATTAGTGCTTGATAGATATTTTGAATCAGGAGTTGGTTGGGGACAAAACTATCCGGTACCTCTTCGCGCATGCCTGAAGGTAAGCGTTCGTCAAGGACTTCCGCGCGATCTGGATGGTGGAACAAGCCCCACTCGGCATCCTCTGCCTTTGTCGTTTTTTCTGTAAAGAGATTGCGCAACTGAGGTTGAGGGCGTCCTGAAGCACTAACAAAATTTGCCGCTGATTGAAAGGCTTGGCCTATGCTAGCACCTGCCATCAAAGCATCATAAAAATATCCCGAAAATCTTCGGGCTAGCAAATCGTCAATCGGGGCGGAGGTAGCAATCACCGCTGGGATGCCTAGTTCGAGGAGTTTTTGAACTTGAGCTTGGGTCGAGCAACCATTAAGAAAAACCAGTTTGAGGCTCGCTTGCTCCGCTAACATGGCCGCAACACCATCTGCTTGGGCTTCTCCTGAACTTAGCATTATCTGTTTACTGCCTGCATGGCCAGCGTAGTGAAAAAGCCAAACTTGATTGCGATAGTCCGTGAGGTACTGGCGAATACTATTTACGCTAGCGTGAGAATCGGGATGAATGTGGTAGTGTTGTTCGGCTCTTGGTAGTAGGCTACGTCTAATCTGATTTTCCTCCTCACTCAGTTGGGGGAGAGGGTCCGTAGCGCTATTCGCGAACGCAAGAAATAACACCGGTAAGGTGGTAGGCATAAATAATAAAGCGTTGGTACAGCTGTTAGGGAAATTGAATATACGTGAGTGTTGAAAATTATCCTACTGAGAGTCGAAATATCTGCTTCTGAGCTATTTAAAAACAGAAAAAGCGCGTGTCAGCCAGGACTCGCGCTTCTGTCTAAACCCAATGGGTAAATTTCGTAAAACTACGACCTCAGCTCCTTCGTGACCGAAGGTCTCCTACGCATAGGCGCATGTTCAACTACCATTTCTTTGGGGCCTTCTTGGATGTTGTCGGATTGCGTTTTTTCCAAACCTTTGAAGCCACGCAGTTCTAATTCTAGGCCTTTGTGTTGAGCTTGGAGGACAAAGTCCTTGATTTCTTCCATGACATCCATATCGATATAAACAGAACGGCTACCATCGATGATTACTTTGCCTTCATCTGGCATCTTGGAAAGGGCATTACGAATCGCCGCTTTGTTGAGAAAGCTCACTTCTTCTGCTAAGGTTAAGGTAACCACTCCCTCTTCCTCATGTTGCTCGTAGAAGTAAGGGGTGATAAAGTTGTGGCGGAGGATAAAGAAGATCGCGGCTACGATACCAATACCGATTCCTACTAATAGATCCGTAGAAACAATCGCCAGAATAGTGATCAAGAAAGGAGCAAACTGCATAGTCCCTTTTTGATACATTTGCTTGAAGAGGGCTGGGCGAGCTAGCTTATAACCTACCAACATTAGTACAGCTGCTAAGCTGGCAAGCGGAATTAAATTTAGTAGACTTGGAATTAAGGCAACACAAGCTAGCAAGAAAATCCCGTGATAAAAGGCCGACATTTTGGTACGTCCTCCAGCCTGAATATTGGCAGAGCTACGGACGATTACCTGCGTGATCGGTAAGCCGCCAATCAAGCCTGAAACAAAATTACCTAGCCCTTGGGCTTTTAACTCACGGTTGGCAGGGGTAATCCGCTTATAAGGGTCGAGCTTATCCGTCGCTTCACTTGTGAG
>JBCCQN010000233.1:0-12148 GCA_039024315.1 Bacteroidota bacterium | reverse complement strand
TCACAATTTAAACTATTCGAAAATATGAACCAGCTATTTACGCGCTTGCTATTACTCTCCGTAGTGCTTGTAGGATTTGTCATGTCTGACACATTCGCGCAGGTTGACGGCTTGGAAGGAGGAAATGCAAATAACGAACCTTGCTTTGCTATTTGGGACACCGATGAGGATAGGGATAAGAACAATAATCCCCTTTTAAGGCGCTTCATTGACATCTACATTCCTAATGTCTTCTCTGCCAGTAAATACCGCGCTGTAATTCGCTATTATGATCCATTGGGTAACCTGATCCCGATGCCGGGCGCAGGCAATAATAATGGCGTCGTGCAAGACATCTACGTCCCCAATAGCGATCCTGATATTACCGTTACTGCCGCTACAAATGGCGACGTCTATACATTTGAATTGCTCAGCACCTTCTCCCAATCATTGGTTTCATACGTTTCTCTTGATCTTTTTGCTTTCCACCTCAATAGCTGGATGCCACTACACACCTCCAACAATCCCAAATGGGATGTCAATAGCAAGAGTCAAAGAGAAATCTGCTGGGATAAGCCACTGCCGATCGTCAAAGGCAAAGGCGACAAAGGCCGCTTGGGAGCTATCACTAAAGAACAAGCTTGGGCCTATCCCAATCCCAGTACAGGCTATGTGCGCATAGCACCCCTAGCCCAAAATCATCAGCTAGAACTCTATGATCTGCAGGGAAGGCTCCTAAAAAGCTGGCAGTTTGAAGCAAGTACTTCCGCCTATAAAATCTCCATCCAAGCGTTCCCCGCAGGGGTCTACTACCTCAAAAGAAAGGTCGGCGCAGAGCAGCAATATCAACGTATCCAAGTCCTTTAGGCATGCTCCGCTCCCTTTTTGCCTTATTGCTTTTGAGCGTGAGCTTGGGTCTTGCTGCGCAGAACGCTCAATTGGATTCTGCGGCGCAGTGGACGAGAAGCGCTAATCAGTTTATCCGTAATCAACCAGATTCAGCGCTTAAGCTGCTCAATGCCGCTGCGGCAGTCTATCTTGAACTAGGAGAAGATGAATCTCTTTGCCGGGTTTATAATGGGCTGGCAGCCAGTCACATTAGACGTTATGACTATGAGTCGGCAGAGCTCTACGCCAACAAGGGAATCTCTCATGCGCAAAATACGATTGGTAGCGATCATCCGATTTACAGCAACGCCCTCAACAATCTAGGCGCTATTTATCGGCAAAAGGGAGCTTTAACACAGGCTTTAAAGTATTATACCGAAGCTCTGGAAATCGCCAAGGCGGCCCAACAGCAGGACTTAGTAGGTCTCTCTCGCCTGCACAACAACATCGGGATCATTTATCGTCGCATGGGCGATCCGCAGGAGGCCCTACAATACTTTCAGGCCGCTTATCGCCAACTCGACGCCAGTGCGCAAGCGAGTCCCCGTCGCCTTTTTTCTTTGGGCTTTGCCAGCTCACGAGCTTATGATGATCTCGGGCAATTAGAGCAGGCTAAGCAAGGTCTATATAGTATCAAGCCCCTTTTAGGCAAAGAAGCTGACAAAAAATCGGTCCGAAACTGGATACAGTATGCTCATCGATTGGCGAGCCTACACTACCAGCAAGAGACTTACGATAGCGTAACTTATTATTTAGATCAGGCCGATCAACTGCGCCAAGCGTTTGGCCCATACCGAGAGCAGGTTAGTCAGGAAATTCGTGCGAATCTAGCTCGTCAGAAGCAAGACTGGAGCTTAGCCGAGCAATACATCCGCCAAACCATGGTCCTCAGAAGTCAAGAGTTTGCCGGCATGAGCAAAAGTCCTGCCTTAGCGCAGTCTTACCAGCAGCTAGGAGATTTGTATCGAGAAACTCAGCAATGGGAGAGGGCAGACAGTGCCTATATGCAAGCCCTATTTTTACTCAGCGAGCTAGAGGAACTAGCTTTGCCCAAGCTAAGTGAAGTGCTACAATTGAGGGAATCGATTGGTGTTTTGCAGGGCTATATCGAATGTCAAGCTGAGCTGTATCGTCAAAATCAACAAATCACTCATTGGGATCAGGCCATCGCGGCAGCCTTGTTGGCGGATAGTTGTATCAGTCTCTTGCGGCAGAGCCACCAAGAGGATCAGGCTAAGTTCCGCCTAGGCGAACTCGGCCACGATATTTACGAACAGGGGATTGCCTTGGCTTATGAGCGCTATCAGCAAGCCCCCAAAGCACAATGGATTGATTTGGCATTAAAATTTGCGGAAGGCAGCAAAGCCATGGTTTTGTTTGAGTCGCAGCAGCAGCTCAATGCGTTGCACAATGCAGGCTTACCCGATAGTCTCAAGGAGCGGGAAACCGCTCTCAAAGGCGAGATCGCTTTTTATAAAAACCTGCTCTTCACGAATCTTAAGGCAGATTCCTTGACGAGAGATCGATGGCGTAACCTACTCTTTGACGCGCAGCAGCAAGCACAAGCGTTCCGCGAGCGGCTAGAAAAAAACTACCCACTCTACTACCAGATGTGCTACGAGGAAGTACCTGTATATATGCTCAGCGATTTGAAAAAGCAGATTGCACCTCAGGCAATGATCCTCTCTTATTTTTGGGGAGATGAGGCGGTTTATGCTTGGGCCATCTCAAAGCAGGAGACGCGCTTTTTTCGTATCGAGCATGTGTCCCAACTCAATTTGCAAGTTTTACAACTGAGAGCGGCTTTACAAAAGGCGGATTATTCTCCTCTATATTTCAATGCCTACACCCAGTTGGCGCATCAGCTTTGGCAGACACTCAGTAATCGATTGGATTTCAACAGCTATCAGAGTCTGGCCATCATACCAGATGGGCCACTCAGCAATATCCCTTGGGAAGCCTTGATGTGTGAAGCAGTAGAAACTCAGACTGAAGCTTCGAACCTTAGCCGGCTTTACAGAGGGCTGCCCTATACCTTCAATCAATGGGCGATTTCATATGGCTTCTCTTTGCGCTTGCATTTAGAAAAACTGGCTCAACCAAAATTCGAAGACTTTTTTGCCGCTTTCGCACCTAGCTATCCAGATTCTTTGGCATTGACCTACAATCAAGCAAGTGCCCAAAAGCTACAGCAGCAGTTTCAGGGTAGCCTTTTTCAAGGGGCCGAAGCAACGGAAAGTCAATTCAAGGCTCAAGCCGATCAATTTTCGCTTTTGCACTTGGCCATGCACGGACGCGTAGATCCCATTGATGTGCAGAAAACGCATTTACAATTTAGCGCTGAGGACAGCTTGCAGGATGGTTATTTGCATCTCTTTGAGCTCTATGATTTATCCCTTAGCGCCCAGCTCGTGGTGCTCGCTGCCTGTGAGAGTGCAGCTGGCGATTGGATTGAGGGGGAAGGCATCATGAGCTTAAGTCGAGCCTTTCGCTATGCAGGCTGTCCCAGCCTGGTAGCCAGTTTATGGGAAGCCGATGGTAGAGTTGCCGTCCAATTACTCGAAGGATTTTACACAGAACTAGAAGCAGGTCAGAACAAAGCCAAAGCTCTACAAACGGCCAGACAAAACTTCCTCCAAAGCTGTAGTCCCGAACTTACTCACCCCGCCTATTGGAGTACTTTTGTACTAACCGGCAATGCCGACCCCTTGCAAAGAAACTCCTACTTTTGGCTTTGGACTATTGGCATAATCACCTTACTATCAGCTATTTTGATATTATTTCGCAAAAAATTTCAAAAAAATGATGATTGAAAAATAGCGGCTTCGTCTTCTTAGAGTGATTCAACTTTGTGGTGCTTTATCAGCTGTAAGGGTGCCCGCATTATCACTCAAAAGAAAATTAAAATGAAAAAACTATTTACTTCATTCGCTCTGTTTTTTGGCATGTTTAGTATGGTCCAAGCGGGCAACTGCCCTGGAGAGTTTAATTGCGATGGGATCATCAATGTATTAGACCTAAACATCATGTTGGCAGAATTTGGGCAAACCGGCCCCGGCCTTGTTGCAGACATGAACTGCGATGGCACTGTCAATGCAGCAGATATGCTTGAGTTCTTAGGGGTATTTGGAACCACTTGTTGCAAAGGTGATATGGACTACGACGGTATTATTGGTGATGGCGATTTGACGATCTGGTTAGGTTACTATGGTTCTAATTGCCTCCAAGGAGACGTTAATTGTGATGGAACTCTCAATACGGCTGATCTTCTTTGCTTCTTAGGCACATTTGGTACGACTTGTAAAAGCGGTGCTCCCAGCAAGCGAGTTGCAGCAACCGATGCTATCCTCGAAATCTACCCTAATCCTAGCACTGACAAAATCACCATCAACAGTGCCTTGGCCTTAGATCTTCCAGAAGTAAGCATCGAGCTACGCGACTTCACTGGCCGCTTGGTGGAAACTTATAGAGGAGTCAACAAAATTGACCTCAGCGATCTCGAAACCGGTACTTACTTAGTACAAATGCGTATCAACGAGATCCTACTAGAAAGCCAGAAGGTTATAAAATACTAGAAACTAGTTCTTTAGAATCAATAGAGGCGAGCCTTTTAGGGGCTCGCCTATTTTTTATAGATGGAGAAAAGACCTTTTAGCGAAAGGACTCCAGTCCTGTCTTTTTACTTTATACTGTTGTCTTAATACTCAACTCACTTAGCCCCGCTGCAAAACATCGGCCACTAGGTGGATCAATTCGGAAGGCGAGTTGGTGATCCCAAAGGCATAAGGGGGCGTTCCCCGACTAGGGTCAAAATTAGTAATGTAAAAGATCGTAGGAGGCACTTTTTCAAAACCCATCTTATTGACCATCTCTATCAAAAATTCAACTCCATTCATCCCTCCCGAAGGTCTTTCGATATCGGAGATGATCACATCATAGTATTCTGGGTTTTTAGCCACTGCGTGGAACGCTTCCTCATTATTGTTGATAAAGTCAATTTTGCCCCCGCCGCCAATCGCCTCGCATAGGGTTACTTCTTCACGCTTATGGTAGTCGGTATTGGCTTGGTAGGCATCGTCGATCCATAAGGCTTTGTAATTGGTTTCCAGTACGCCCAACAGCTTTAAGCGATCCCGCAAGGCTCCCGTATCCGCCACTGCTGATATAGATTTCACCTCTGAACGAGAAGGTGCTGCCGCCATGCCTCGCGTGCGTACAGCCGGAGTCGCCTCTTTTTTACCTTGGGCTCTTCTTGCATTGATCTCGGCCAAGGTCTCTTCTAGATCAACCCCAAATATATTGGCCGTAACCTTGCTGGCCATTGAAAGTAGCTGCTTCTGCCGAATGCTCTTATACGCCTTCCAATTGAAACCTTTGAGAAAATCGACCGCAGCTTGAGCACCGCGCACAAAAAGATCAACTTTCGCCTCATTGCTCAGAGCAAAATCCAACCAATTATGATCCCCAATATCAATTTGAGCTACCAGCTTGCGATACTCAGGATTGTTCAAAATAAAGTCCTGATCTCGCATCATGCGCGCTGCATTAAAGGAGGCGGCAATCAAACCAGTGTAGCTCATATCCTCCACTTCGTTCATCGTATTGCGGCTCAATCCAAGCTTAACCCCAAAAGTGGGCCGACGCGGAATCTTGTCCCAAGCGTGAAAAATATCAATCGGGAAGTTAGAAAGGATGCCGCCATCCACAAAGAGCACTTTTTCAGGATGAGGCCCCATATATTCGAGTTCGCGCTCCCAAGCGATTTTATTTTCCGGCGTTTGTGGGATACCGCCCTGCTCCCAACCAAAGGCTCCTTCTCTGAGATTTGCTTCCCGACGCAATGGGTGAAAAAAGATCGGCACCGACATAGAGGCACGCACAAAATAGGCTGGGTTGACAGACTGTGGGTCTTCAAAATAGAGACCTGCATGCTTTGGGAAGATCGCTTTTGACTCTGTCGTAATATCTGCTGCCACTACTGCGAAAGGCCAATCATTTTTCCGCTCTTCCGCTTTATCAGCGGGGTAAACGAGTTCTTTGAGCGCTGGCGGTAAATCCTCCATCCGCTCCCGCAACTGCTGAGCATTTTCAATCCCAAACTCAGCGAGCGTCTCAGTCATCCATTGCAAAAACTGTTCTCCAGGATTTAGCCCCATATCTGAGTTCAGATTGTCTATTATCTGCGCCCCTTTAATCAATAATTTGATTTTACCGGCATTTCCATTAAGGGCTTCGATAAACTCTTTGACATCATCGTCCCCATCTACAAAGCTAAAGAGGTCAAGCTTAGCGAGTTGTTCGAGCACCTTCGGTGAACGCTCATTCGCAGGCTTATCAGCTGCCGACATCATGACCGTATTGATGGCTCCCGCCGAAGTACCGGCAAGTTTGAGGAAGCGTACGCCCGCTTGCTCGAGGATATAGGTATATCCCAAGAGCGCGACGCCTAGAACACCGCCGCCTTCTTGGACCAGATCGACATACCATCGACCTTCCTCATCAATGGCATCCGAATAACCAAAATCTGGGTCTTTGGTCTTTTGGCTGGTGATATATTGCTTGATTTCCTCCACCATGAGGAGGACAGACTTATTTTCGGTAAAGTCGCTAATCCGTAAACTTGGCTGATTCATGACGCTTAAGTAAAGAGCAGTAAGTACAGGGTATAGAGTGCGGTTAGGATCAAATAGCAGGTAATATGCTGTCTTAATACTCTATACTTTTGTCTTAATACTTGTTAGGCTTGTTTTGCTAGCGAAAATAGCAGATTTAGCCTCCCGCTGCAATACGGGTTTTCCCGTAAAATTTGCCTTATTAATATTATGCGTACTACACTACTATTTCTATCCATTGTTTTATCTCTAGGCGCGTCTGCGACGAACGTTCAGATCGATAATGTCAGAATCCAAAATCGTGGGCCCGCGGGCGAAAGTCTCAAAGTGAGCTTTGAGCTTAGCTGGCAAAATGCCTGGCATAACGCCAAGAATCACGACGCCGTCTGGGTGTTTATGAAGTTCAAGCCTGCCAATTGGTATGTGCACGCGAGGGTGCAAAAAGACGGTCATAGATTATTAGCTAAGGGAAACGAAAACATGCCTACGCCAGCAATACAAGTGAGCGATGATCAAGTAGGCTTTTTTGTCAAGCCCGGCGCCAACTATAGAGGAGATCTCCATTACAAACTAGAAGTTACGATCGATACTACTGGCGTCAGAGGTTTTGATTACCGCTGGGCTAAAAATCTTCTTGTATATGGTATTGAGATGGTCTACGTAGCAGAAGGCCCTTTTGCAATAGGTGATCCAGATCCCTTGAGCAACCAATACAGCGCCTACTATGAAGTAACTAGCTCAGGCCAAAAGCCAATGCGCATCAGCAGCGAAGATGCCATAGAAGTTGGTGATGAAAAAGGGAAGCTCTACTATCAAGTACAGGACTCAATGTACCAAGGAGACCAAAGTGGACCTATACCCGCCACTTACCCCAAGGGATTCAAAGCTTTTTACTGCATGAAGTATGAATTGCGGCAAGGGCAATATGCAGACTTCCTGAATTGCCTCTATAAAAACGACACTTATATGCGTACTGGGATCGGGGGCTTAGATTATGCAGAAACCAAAGGTAGCATCACCCTCCAAGACCATAAGTATATTGCCGCTTCTCCTGAGCGTCCAATGAATTATCTAAGTTGGGTAGATGGCTGTGCCTTTGCGGATTGGGCAGGCCTACGCCCTATGACCGAGTTTGAATACACCAAAGCGGCCCGTGGACCGGAGCCGCCTATTGCCAAGGCATTTGTATGGGGCACGGCCGATTATGACAATATGGCTCGCTATATAGATAGCAAAGGCGATTTGATTATGGGTATGGGTTATGATGAATCACAACTCAGTGATGAAACGCGCACCGCTTTCGGAGCAAGCTACTATTGGATCCTAGATCTCAGTGGTAGTCTTTGGGAGAAGGTTGTCACGGCAGGCGACTCCGTCGGACGTAGCTTCCAAGGCTCTCATGGAGACGGGAGATTAGCGTTCGGCGAAGCCACTAACCCAGACTGGCCCAATAGTAATAATGAAAAAGGCGGTTATGGCTATCGCGGAGGGGGCTACTATGAGCCGAGTACCGCTTATGGAGATTTCAACCCGCATAGCCCTGTCGCATGGCGTACATATGGCGCGTGGTCGGGAGGCCCTCGTTCGATTGGATATGGTTTCAGGGCCGTCAGGACGGCTGAATAATCGTTTCCCCCTGTCCTTTTTGCAATCAGAAAAGACAGGGGGGACTAATGATTAATCTATCTTGCTTAGCTCTATCTCTTCGAAAAAGATATCATCATTGGGAACGTCAAAAGTCGCTCCAGTGATGCTACCATTGTTGCCCATGACAAAGTTGAGGGTTCCAAAATCAAACCACGCATGGGTTTCATTCCAAGTGATCTCAAAGGTATCATAATGCCAATGCGAGAGACTGGCATCTAGAGAGGGAGCATGCGGGATATGCATCTTAAGTTGATCGTTCTCGAGGAGAATCTCAATATCCCCATACATTTCAGACTGATAAGTACCCGTATATGCCTCTAAGGGCAGGCCTGGCTCGGTATCCATCATACGAGCCTCTTTACGCTTAGCCACTCGCTGGACCCGAAAGGCATCTCCCCTAGCCTGGCTTTGTAAACCAATCGCTTTCCAATCTTTAGGATCATCATTGCCTAGATAGAGGTCCACAATATGATTAGCGACATAGGTGCTAATGCCTTTCATGCTATTGGTCAAAACCACGATTCCCAAACCTGCTTCGGGCACCATTACTACTCTCGAATACATACCATCATAGCCACCGCCATGGGCGATAATCTTTTTGCCCATGTAGTCATTGAGGGACCATCCTAGGCCATAAGCTCTAAAGTTGGTGGAAGGAAATAGGCGCTTGTAGCCGTTGCTTACGACTAAACTATTGTGAGGATGCCACATATTGCGCTGCGTAGCGGCCGTGAAGAAAGTATCCTCTCCACTGATGCCTTGTTTTAGCTGCATTTGCATCCACTTTGCCATGTCTGAAGCCGAGGAAATGATCCCTCCTGCAGCTCCCATATTGTCCCAATTGGCATAAGGGATGGGGTGGTTTTTACCTTCAAAGGGTTTGTGGGGGGTCGCAACGTTCTGCAAAGCAGTAAGATCAGAAACCGAAGTCTGAGTGCGCTGCATATCAAGTGGGTTTAGAATCCTGTCTTCGACGAACTCTGCCCATGTTTGGCCCGTTACGGCTTTGATCACCTCACCAGCGGTGATAAACATCAAGTTGGAGTAGCCATATCCATCGCGAAAACCATAGGCTTGAGGTACATGTCGAATGCGCTGGACCACTTCTGCAGCGGTATAATCTGATTTGTACCAAATCACATCCCCGCTAAAGGTGCCTAGCCCTACCCGATGGCAAAGCAAATCTTCCACTCGGACGTTTTCACTCACGTAAGAATCATAGAGGGCAAAGTCAGGTAAATGGTCGCTAACCTTGTCTTGCCAGCTCAGTTTACCCTCCTCAACTAGCATGGATAAGGAGGTTCCAATGAAGGCTTTGGTATTTGATGCGATGGCAAAAAGACTGTTGCCATCTACTCTGGCGGGCTTGTTGATCTCGAGCGTACCAAAGCCTTCGGCCATGACCACTTTACCGTCATAAACGATTCCTACGGACATTCCTGGCACTTCCCAGGCACTTCTTGCCTCCTCGATATAGCTCTTTAATTGAGACAAATCCAGCTGAGCTGGCAGACTCAGCCAACTCCCATTGATGAGGAGGAGTAGGCAGCATAGACGAAAAATGAAACCAGATGTGCGCATTTACGTACGAGTTATTGAAATATTTGGAGATATTTTGACTGGAATATATGCGATTAATCGCAGTATTTCGTTAGGTGAACAGATAAAAGATTTTTATGTAGCAAATATACACTTTGTCTCAGGTAGACGGCTTTCCCGACCAGTCCTTTCAATTCAAGGTAATTCTACATGAAATTCCACACCACACGAATTCTGTTGCTTAGTGCTATTATTAGCTTTTTTTCCCTCAATACCCTCTCCGCCCAAGATTATGACACCTCTATTGGTGTCAGGCTAGGAAGTGCAAACGGCATCTCTCTCAAACATTTTGTCAATCGTTCTACTGCGGTAGAAGGCCTCCTGGTCTATCGTCGCAACGGCTTCCGTCTGATCGGTATGGCCGTACAGCACATACCTCTGGGACGTAAAACCGATACTTATCTCTATTTTGGCGGAGGTGCTCATATCGGTTACAACAACCTTTTAGTTACCGAACGAACGCATTATGAAGTAGGCGGAATAGATGCGATGCTAGGGATAGAGTTTGGTTTACCCCGTATAGACGCCAGTCTTGCCTTTGACATCAAACCCATGTACGAGCTTTGGGGTGGCAGAGGGTTTTCGGGCAACAATGGGGGCGTCACCATGCGCTTTTGGCTTGACTAATTCACACCACGGGAATATTTGTATTAATCGTAGCGTTTTGCGTATTTGGATAGCACATCAAGCCACGAAACTATCCTTATATGAGTACGATCTACGCCCTCCTTGTCGGAATTGATAAATATCAAGCTCCGGTTCCCCCCTTAGATGGATGTGTTAACGACATGCGTGCTTTTGCCGAATTTCTCCGCAAACGAGCTCAGCGCAATAACCTAGATTTTAGGCCCATCATACTGGAAAATGATCAGGCGACTCGATTTAATATCGTCGAAAAATTTGAAACGCATCTTACCCAAGCCGGTGAAGGAGACATAGCCGTATTCTACTACAGTGGCCACGGTTCGCAAGAACCCTCTCATGAAGTTTTCCGACATATCGAGTCTGATAATATGAATGAGACTTTTGTCTGCTATGATAGTCGCCAGTTTGATGGTATGGACCTCGCAGATAAAGAAATGGCCACGCTACTCAGCTCAGTAGGCAAGAAAAACCCACATATTCTAGTGGTTACCGACTGTTGTAACTCAGGCGAAAATACCCGTAGCCTTGGGCTAACGGCTAATGACGTTAAGGTGCGCCAATCGCCCAACTATGAAGCCACGCGTGACTTAGACTCATATATCCTTCCGCATAGCGTTTTGGAGGAACAAGCTTCTCGCTCTGCTCTAGAGGTAGAAGAAGGAGCCAGAATCGTGGTGCCCAAAACGCGGCACGTCCATTTAGCCGCTACCCATAGTAGCCAGTTGGCTAAAGAAACACATCTGGGCGGTTCGCCAAGAGGCGTATTTACCTTTTCCCTACTCGAAGTACTCGAAAACGCTCTCGGTCCTATGACCTATCACGATGTCATGCGCCGAGTCAAGAGCTTAGTCCGGCAACGAACTTTTGAGCAAGACCCTCAACTAAGCGTTTTTGCGACAGGGGATGATCAATTAGAATTTCTCAATGGAGCGGTTAAAATTGACAATCAATATTACGGCCTCGAATACAATCGAGATATCGGCTGGACCATAGATGCCGGTAGCGTACATGGTATGATCACCGGTAATAGCGCGACAGGCGAAAAAACCATCTTGAACGTTTTCGCGCAAGATGCCTCTGATCAGGAAATGGATGATGCTACCAATGCTTTAGGACAGGCGACTATTAGTAGCGTCAAAGCGCAGTCCTCAGTAGTAAGGTTAGAAGGGGAATTATTTCTCGATAATAGCCAGGTATACCGGGTGCGTATCCACGACATGCCAGTCCGAGGCCTAAAGGTTTGTTTCCGTGGCAATGAGGCCGCAGTCGAGCTCGCGAGAAATGCCTTAGCTGCTAATCGCGAAGCTTCTGTCTTTATCGAAGAAGTAAGCCGTAGCGAAGCAGAATATCATCTCCTCGCTAATGAGCGCAATGAATATGTGATCATAAGAGGAGCCGATGCTGATAGCCAGCCCATGGTGGAGCAGGTGCAAGGCTTCAACCAAGAGTCTGCCGAAAAAGCAGTAGGGTACCTCGAGCATATCGCCAAGTGGGAGCGTACTTTGGCTCTCAATAATCCTTCCAGTGGCATCCATCAAAATGCAGTCAGAATCGAGGTTTGTCCTGTCAATGACGATACGCCAATGTTGCCGCCTGATGGTGACTATACCTTTAGCTATCACGAATCAGATGGGCCCAATGCCCAGCCTCGCTTTAGGGTAAAGATCGTCAATACTAGTGGCATGGAGCTTTACTGTGCCTTTTTGTATATGTCGCCTGAGTTTGAGATCAATGCTGGACTGCTTCACAATAAGGGAATACGACTCAAAAATGGAGAG
>JBCCQN010000232.1:0-12358 GCA_039024315.1 Bacteroidota bacterium | reverse complement strand
GCCAGCGGATCCTACTTTTACCAGTACAGAGTTTTGCTGTATGTTGGAACTACGTAATTTTTATGGTTCCGCTTTTCAAAAAACGGGTTCTGTCAGCTTTGCTGACCAAGCCGAAAAGCTCACATTCAATGCCATCATGGGTGCGCGTAATGCGGATGGCAGTGCGATCACCTACGGCAAAGGCGACAATTGTTATCGCTTAGACGGCCATCATCATGGTGAGGAGGATTCGCATGAGGATGTGCGCTATAAATACTCTCCCACTCATTCCGATCCGGCGGTCTGTTGTGTGCCCAACTACAGCCGCAATTTCTCCTACTATCTCGATCAAATGTGGCTACAGGCGGAAGATGGTCTGGTAGCCGCCTTGTATGGACCGTCCGTTTTAGAGACGACTTGGCAAGGCAAAAACATTAGGATAGAGCAACAAACTCAGTATCCACATTCAGATGAGATTCGGTTCAAACTTTCGATGGATGAGCCAATAGAGATGGCAATTTATCTGCGCCAACCGCAATGGAGTGAGCCGCTAGAATTAAAGGTAGAGGATGCCAATATCGAGCAGCTTGAAGGCTTTCACAAGCTCAGCAATACTTGGCAAGATGGGGCTGAAATCGTCCTGCGTTTTCCGCAAAAAATCAAACGCCAACAGTTTAGCGAGCAGGAAGTCTATTTTCAGCGAGGACCGTTGGTATATGCCCTACCGATTGCCCACCGAGAGGAGACGATCAAAACCTATGAGGGCACAGACTTTCGAGATTACTATTGTTTGCCTTTGAACAATGATTATGAGGAGCTGCGTTTTGCGCCGCAAGCAGCAGTTTCATTTGAGCAGGCTGACAAATCTGAGGATGCTAAGCTTTGGCAAGAGCCCAATATGCGCTTGAAGATCTCTACTCAAGCTGAGGAGGAAGTCGAGCTGGTGCCGATGGGAGCGACGGTTTTGCGGCGAGTGAGTTTTCCGATTTTGGAGGAGTAGTTATCAGGTAGTTTTTATTAGGCTTACTGCTTCGCAGAACGAGAGAATCGTTCTGCGAAGCAGTAGCTCCTGAGAAAAGAATAGCTGGTGTAGAGATTTTCTTGCTACTTCCTGCCTAAAACGACTGGAAGAGATAATAAGCAGATTCAAATTGCCCGTTGAGGATTTCGACAAAATCGCCATTCGGGTTGACTAATTTCATCTTGAAGTTGCCAGAAATGTTATTTCCGTTTAGACTAGTGATCTCTAGCTCGGCATAGGTCTCATCAATAAAGCTATCTAATCGGTATGCTGGATCCGTATCATTTTCAAACTTGAGGGTAACTACTACTTCAGGATCGTCCATCAAAGCTTTGATGTCAAATTTTTCCACTCCGATGGCATTACCCGTGCGCCGATTGATGGTCAACAAGATGCCAGGGAGTTTATCTAAACGATCACCTGATCCAACCTTAGCTCTTATTTCTAAAAAATTACTTTGGTTGCCATTAACCTTGGTTTCTGTTTGTACGATTTTGAGGTAATCAGCACTCCAATCAGTACCATCTACTTTGGCGGTCATCATTGCCTGATTACTTTCAGAAGCGTATTCACCCGGTTCAGGATCTTTAGGGATGTCAGTATCTTCATTTCCTTGGCAGGCCTGACAAGCTATTAAGGTAAAGACGAGCAGTAGAGGCAAAAATAAATTCAGGGAAGATTTCATGAGGGTCATTTTGAGTTTTGAACTAGTTGTCCTCAAAGCTCTTCACAATTCTGCCTTGTATCAATTACCCATTTGGGTGATTTTTGGGTTTTAGAGATTACTGCTTCGCAGAACGATCAAGTCGTTCTGCGAAGCAGACAAAAGCAGCATATCTGACCCAGTACACGTCTCCTGTAAAATCAAAAACTAAGCAACATGAAACTTCAAACTACACTGGGCTTTGGCCTCAGCCTGCTGCTGGCCTTGAGCCTAAACGCCTGTTCGAGTATCAATCCTTTTAGCCAACCTCCTGAATGGGAGTTGCTACGGGTACCGGAAGCGGGAACTGTCTACGATATTGCGGGAGAGTTAGCAGAAAATCTAGTTGTAGGTGGGCTAGGGAGCATCTTTGTGACCCAAGATGAGGGAGAAACTTGGCAGGAGGTAAAGGAAGATTTTACGACTCGCCGCTTTGAGATACGGGGGGATAGCCTATTTGCCTTTTCGCTAGGCGATGGGACCTTTTACTCACTTGATATGGGACTCAGCTGGCTTGAAAGCGAGGAAGAGCTGGTAGATGAATTCAATTTTGAAGTAAATCTCTCCAATGGCCAAAGTTATCGCTTGGTCCCTGATAGTAACTTTCCTAAGCAACCCGATGCCGTAGAATGGAGCCGCGATGGCGAGGAATGGGAAGACGTATTTCCTTTTGAGCGTTATATCTACTCCATCTATGCCGATGAGCGTGACCGCGTTTATATCGGAGCCAACGGCTGGGATTGGGATGAGGAGCAGCAGGAATTTACCTTTAGCAAAGACAGGTCAGATGGTTTGGTTTACTATGTGAGGTAATCAATCTCAAGAAATATGAGCCCGCTGCTGTAGCGGGCTTTTTTTATGCGCTGAGATAAGGAGGTTATCCACCCACTATCCACACTTTATCCACAGGCGAATAGTGGGCAACTGTCTAACGCCATTGATTCCAGCTTTGCTCGTAATAGCTGACCAGTGATTGATTGGAGAGTCGGTTGACTTCGACGGCGCGTTCGCCCATGTCGCCGTCAAAACTAAATAAGCTCGGTAAAATCTCAGGAGTCAGATAGCGAAAGGAAAGGCTGTCAGGCCGAGCAAAAAGCTGAGTTTGGAGACGAGTCATGCTCAATTGCTCCCAAGCCTCAGTAGAGGCCGTTGAATCTGCTTGCAGGCTATTGCCAAGCTTTTGGCTAAGATTAAAGCCCCATGGCCCAAATGAAGGCACATTGGTTTGATACCCGAGAGTATGAGGAAGTACAGTCTCCATGCTCTGATGGATACACCAAAAGGCATTAGGGGCAAAATAAGGCGAAGTAGATTGGGTTACCACCGTGCCGCCGATAGATAAGCGTTTGGCGAGTAAGCCATAAAACTCCTGTGAATACAGTTTGCCCAAGCTATGGTTATTGGGATCGGGCAGATCAATAATGACTACGTCGTAGAAGGCTGAACTCTCCTCGATAAACTTATAAGCATCTTGGTTGAATATTCTCACATTGGAGTGGTGAAAAGCGCTATCGTTGAGACGGATTAGCACTGGATGATTTTTGCCAATCTGGGTCATCTCGGGATCTAAGTCTACCACATCGATCTGACCGACATCGGGGTATTTGAGAATCTCGCGTACCGCTAGGCCATCACCCGCTCCGAGGACCAGAATGTTTTCATGGTTGGGGGCCATGGCCATCGGGATGTGGACCAGTGGTTCATGGTAGCGGTGCTCATCACGAGAGGAAAACTGGATGTTGCCATCAATAAAAAGACGAATATCTTGATTCCATTTTGTCATAACAATCTGTTGATAAGCAGATTGTCGAGATAGCATGACTTCATCTTGATATAAAAATTGTTCAAAGAAGCTATTGAGCTGAAAGGAGTAAACAAAGCCACCGAGCAATATCATTACTGCCAAGGTGGTGCTCGCCATCAAGCTTCTGAAGTGCTTGAGCTCATCTCTAAAAAGGTAGATGTTGAGTAGTGCTACTACCAGATTGAGCAGTCCCACCACAAAGGAAGTGCGCATGGTGCCTAGATTGGGCAGCAGGACCAAGGGAAATAGCACCGATGCCACCAAAGAGCCCATATAATCAAAGGAAAGCACCGAGGCTAAAGCATCTCTGAGGTTTTCGTATTCTCTCACAATGCGCGTCAGTATCGGGATCTCCACTCCGATCATACCGCCAAGTATGGCGATGAGTAAAAAGGCTACCAGATAAAAGTAAGGCGTCAATGAAAAGGCAAAATAGAGCAAGAAAGTAGCAAAGCCTCCCACGACTCCTAGCACGATTTCAAAGCGAATAAACCAAGTCAACAAATCCCGCTTGATAAAGCGAGAGAAATAGGACCCCACTCCCATAAAAGACAAGAACAAACCAATCACCAAAGAAAAGTGGAGCACGCTACTGCCTTGAAAGTAGCTGGTAATGGTACTGATCAGCAATTCATACAAAATGCCGCAAATCGCAATGATCAGGACTGAGGTCAGTAAGACGGGAACTTTATTGGGGGCTTGGCTCTCTGCCATATGCAATCTAGTGCGTGAAAATTAAAGCGTAAAATTACGCATTTATGCGGCCTATTCACTATTTGGACTCAGATGATAGACACTGGTTTGGCTCGCAAAGTTGGAAGGCTAGTTTGGATAACCTAGTAGGTAGGGCACCCTAAAGGGGCCGCTTTTGAGGGTGCCAATTTCCCAGCTAAAGTGATCAGCGTTCCGCAAAGCGGCGGTCATCTCCCGCATCTCCTCCTCGGTATAGGTCCGGAGTACTGATACGATGCCATCCCAAAAGATAAAGGGCAGCATCAACGGGATCAGATAAGTGAAAATCAGGCGACCGATCTTGAAGGGGCGAATAAAAGGTGTAACCAACAAGACGTTGATCGGCGAAAAGCAAAATTGGATGAAATGCTTGAGGTCTCGCTCTTGCGCTTCAAAAATGGCGATAGGCGAGTTGCTATCCACGGCATTTTGTAGGATTTGCTGCGCATCTGCGGGTTTGAAATGATGAAAAGACAAAAACTGTGTCCGCAATCCTTTGAGCTCCCTAGGCACATCAAGCGCACTGACGGAGTCCGAGACCGAATCCATAATCTCAGGATGATGCGCCTTCATCTTGGCAAAAGCATCTAGATTGGGAAAATAATCTGTCTGTATCACCTTCAAATCGGGCACCTCGGCTTGCAAATCAGGCGCTAAGCGCTTCCATCCACCGCCACCGCCGCTGGCCAAATCGATAACCGTTGAACCGCCGCTTTTGGCGAGGCCCTTTTTGAGCAGCCCTACCGTCAATTTGTAAATGTGAAACTGATTGGCAACGTGCTCCAAAAAATCAGTGCCGTAATCCCGCAAAAATCGAGGGAACCAATCTTGGTCTTCTAGCTCAAATAGGTGGCGTCTTTTCATTTCAATGCTTTGAAGCAAGCTAAGGAATTTTGGCTAACTTGCAGCCCCATGCGCAAACGAATTCAGCGATATTTTGACCGTCGCAGTGTCGTCAAAGCCGTCGGTAGTTTTGATGAGACTGGATTATTACGTGCGGTTGAGGAAGGCAAGAAAGAAGCGCTCACGAGTTTATTGGAGAGAGGATTTTCGCCTAACACCCGAGATCAAGAAGGCCGCCCGGCGATTTATCTGGCTGTATTGCGCAAGCAGCCCCTTTCGTTACAGACATTATTGCAGCATTCGGCCGAACTCAATGTGATCGATGCCAAGGGCCGCAGTCCGCTCTTGCTTTCAGTCCTGCAGGAAGACAAACACAGCTTTCATGAACTTTTGGAGGCAGGAGCAGACCCAAACTTAGGAGATCAGGATGGCAATACTCCTTTGATGACTGCTGCGCAGAACGCCACGGCTGTTTACGTGCGAGAGTTACTAGAGGCGGGGGCCGAGCCCAACGCTTCCAATCACAAAGGCAAAACCGCCTTGATGGTCGCCGCGGACTTTCAACGCACAGCTTGTATCAAAGCACTGTTAGATGTTGGTGCTGATCCCCACTTGCGTGATGCTGATGGCCAATCTGCCCTGGACCAAGAGGAGCTGAGTCCACGAGCTAAAGAGTTGTTGCGCGAAGCGAGTCAGCAGCATAAAAAAAGTCAATTACCCCCACTCAATGATAAAGTAGCCGCTCTCTTTGGCGGATTGGTAGAGGGCAGCCTCAAAACCCTCAATGAGTCAGACAATCTAGCCGTGCTAGAGCAAAAAGGTATGGCGCTCATCACCCGCCTTACCTCCGACGAACAATTGGCGGCATGGCTGGGCAAGCTGGAAGAAACGGCTATCCAAGCTGAGATTAAGATGTGGTTGGATTTATTGGTGGAGCTACGGGAGATCCTGCGCTTGCAGCAAAGGGCCATGACTAGCAAAGAGTGGGCTGATACCGACGCCCCCCGCAATTGGCAAAAACAACTGCTCTGGCTGGCCCAAGACTATCGCGCTTATTTGGAAAGCAAAGTTGAGAATTGACCGCTTCGCGGAACGCTAGTCTCGGCTGCAAGGCAATGCCTTGCAGCGCCCAAAGGCGAGATTCCCGCGTTCTGCGCAGCAGAAAAAGAAAAACCCAGACTCAAACTGACAAAGGTCAAATCTAAGTCTGGGCATTTTTTTGGGCTGCGCATAGCCAACTTTCAAAACATAAAACTGGTTTCACCCCAGAGTTTGACGATAAAGGTGAAGGCAAAGACAACCAAAAGGAAAAGCGTTAAGGCCGGTGAGACGGAGGTGTTGGCATTGGAGGTCATGATCTAAAAGGTTAAGGATGAAAGGGAATAAAAACGCAATAGATGCCCGAAGTATGCTTTTATAAGACCGCGATACGAGCCTAGGGGATGCACGCGTGTAAGACTTTTGAGCAATCGTAACCGATGGACGTAAACTTGTGAAGTCGTGAACGGACGTTATCAACAATGTTGTGGAAAACTCAGAATTGTGCTTCGGGACTTTTTGGCGACATTGAATTATGGCATCGTCTATTGGGTAACAATTACAGGTTTGCCGTTATGTTATGCTAGTGAGTATTAATGTTATTTTTTTCTGTTCGCCGACTTGTCTCTAGCCTGTAAAGCCTCTCCGGACGATGCCATTATTTTCTGCTCTCCACAGTTTATCCACACGTTTTCCACATTCTTTGTCGAAAGCAGACGATGCTAAGAGAGTTCTGCGCTCTTTTCAAAAATGAAGGTTTCTTCATGTATTGGCCGTTTTTCGACTTTCCGCTGCGCGGAACGCTCTGATAATGAGTTGAGTTATCCACTTATCCACATCAATGTGGATAACTTCGGGCACTAATCGGGAAATATTTCGGTTAATTGATATGAAATCTCCTACGAGAGTTAAGCAAACCCTTTTTTCCAATACACAACTTAACCCCCAAACATCACCAACAGACTATATGAATAGATACTCTTACTCGCGCTACTCTTCTGCTTAATTCCCTAACTGCTCTCTTTTAATCCAGACCTCCCTCAAGGTCAACACCTGTACAAAATAATTTCAAAATAGCTGTGCCCTGCGGCACAGCAACACCTTTCTTTCGCATCTAAGAAACAAACCAATTAAATAAACCCCGCGGTCATGCTATCTACGGTAAAAACCAAAAAATCATCTAACGGTAAGCAGCACAAAACCTACACTTATCAGGAAATACTGCCACACGCGATCAAGTACTTCAAAGGCGATGAATTAGCCGCCAATGTATGGATCAATAAATACGCCATGAAAGATTCTTATGGCAATATTTTTGACCGTACCCCAGACGATATGCACAAGCGTATCGCCAAAGAGATCGCGCGTATTGAAAAGAAGTATCCTAACTCTTACAGTGAAAAAGAAATCTACGCGGCTTTAAAAGACTTTAAGCACATCGTTCCGCAAGGCGGCCCTATGACAGGGATCGGCAATACGCACCAAATCATTTCTCTCTCCAATTGTTTTGTGATCGGGCATGACCACTTGGCTGACTCTTATGGTGGAGTAATGAAACTAGACGAAGAGCAGGTGCAGCTCATGAAGCGTCGTGGTGGAGTAGGGCACGACCTCTCTTATATCCGTCCCAAAGGCAGCCCAGTGATGAACTCGGCGCTTTCTTCTACGGGAGTTGTTCCATTCATGGAACGCTACTCTAACTCTACCCGCGAGGTAGCCCAAGACGGTCGTCGCGGCGCCTTGATGCTTTCGATCTCGATCAAGCACCCGGACTCTGAGCAGTTTATCGACGCTAAGATGGACGGTACCAAGGTCACTGGCGCAAACGTATCGGTTAAAATCGATGACGAGTTTATGCGTGCGGTACAGGCCGAAAAGTCTTACGTACAGCAATACCCTCTCAACGACAAGAACCCTGACTTCACCAAAGAAGTTGACGCCAAAGCCATCTGGAAGAAAATCATCCACAATGCTTGGGCTTCTGCTGAGCCGGGCATCTTGTTTTGGGATACCGTAACCAACGAATCCATTCCTGACTGCTATGCAGATCTAGGTTTCCGTACGGTTTCTACCAATCCATGTGGTGAGATTCCATTGTGTCCATACGATAGCTGTCGTCTATTGGCGATCAATCTATATAGCTTCGTTGAGAACCCATTTACTGAGCAGGCGACTTTCAACTTTGAGAAGTTTAGAGAGTACGTTTACATGGCGCAGCGTATCATGGATGATATCGTAGATCTCGAGCTCGAGAAAATCGATATGATCCTTACTAAGATCGATGCTGACCCAGAAGATCCAGAAATCAAGCGTACTGAGCGCCTCCTTTGGGAAAAAATCCGCAACAAATGTGTACAAGGTCGTCGTACCGGTGTAGGTATCACTGCCGAAGGTGATATGCTAGCCGCCCTTGGTTTGACCTATGGCAAAGAAGATGGACTTGCTCACTCTGTAGAGGTTCACAAGACTTTAGCTCTCGCTGCTTATCGCTCTTCTGTAGATATGGCCCGTGATCGTGGTGCTTTCCCGATCTTTGAAGCGACTCGCGAAAAAGACAATCCATTTATCGGTCGTATCAAAGAAGCTGATCCTGCGCTTTACGAAGACATGGTCAAGCACGGCCGTCGCAATATTGCACTCCTTACCATCGCGCCTACTGGTACGACTAGCCTCATGACCCAGACTACCTCTGGGATCGAGCCTGTCTTCATGGTAGCCTACAAGCGTCGCCGTAAGGTCAATCCTAATGATCAGCATGTAAAGGTTGACTTTGTTGACGAAGTTGGAGATCATTGGGAGGAGTTCAACGTATTCCACCACAAATTCATCACTTGGCTCGAAGCCAACGGATATAGCAAAGAAGCGGTTGAAAAAATGCCGCAGGACGAGCTAGATGCCCTTATCGCGCAGTCTCCTTACGCTGGCGCTACCGCCAACGACGTTGACTGGGTCAATAAGGTCAAAATGCAGGGCGCCATTCAGAAGTGGGTCGACCATTCTATCTCTGTTACCGTCAACATTCCCAATGAGACCACCGAAGAAATGGTCGCTAAGATCTATGAAACCGGGTGGGAATCTGGCTGTAAAGGAATCACGGTTTATCGTGATGGCTCACGCTCTGGTGTCCTCGTGTCTAAAGATGATAAGGGTAAAAAAACGGATGAAAAAGCCTTTACCGATACCTTTGCGCCTAAGCGTCCTACTAAGCTAGAGGCGAAAGTCGTTCGTTTTTGGAACAAAGACGAAGCTTGGATTGCCGTTGTGGGCATGATCGACGAGCGTCCATACGAGATCTTCACGGGTCTGAGCAAAGACTCTTTCTCTATCCTGCAGCACGTTGACAAAGGCTGGGTAATCAAACAAAAAGACGAAACCGGCCGGGGTCGATATGACTTCCAGTATGTCGACAAAGAAGGCTACAAAGTCACGATCGAAGGCTTGTCTCGTACATTCACCAAAGAGTACTGGAACTACGCCAAATTGATCTCTGGTGTCTTACGTCATGGTATGCCATTGCCATACGTAGTCAATATGATCCACAAATTACATCTCGACGTAGAATCGCTTAATACCTGGAAAAATGGTGTGGTTCGCGCGCTTAAGTCCTTCATTCCTGATGGTACCGAGGCCGTAGAAAACACCTGTACAGAATGTGGCGCACCTGCCTTGGTTTACCAAGAAGGTTGTCTAACATGTAAAGAATGCGGTTATAGCAAATGCGAATAAGTTATAATCTGCGCTTTAATTTCTAAGTCTTATTGCAATGCGGTCCCGTCTATTTGGCGGGACCTTTTTTTGTTTACTCCCGATAGCTTTCGGGACGCGGAACGCTCATCCCTAGCGTAATAGAGAGAATCAATCGATTCGATATGTAGCGACGCAAAATTTTGCGTCGCTACGATTTTACAAATCCTTGATTTCAAGCAGGATAATCGTTCCGCGCAGCGGTAAAAAAAAAGGAGCGACACAAAAATTTGCATCGCTACCCTCTCTAGTCTTAGACTTGATTTATTTTAGCAGGTGCCCGAAGACTTTCTTCACCTTTTCTACCTTGGGGCGGACCACAAACATACAGTATGGATAGGTCTCGTTGTTGTTGTAGAAATTTTGGTGGTAATTCTCGGCTTTATAAAAATTGGTCAACTCCGTGATTTCGGTTACGATCGGAGCCGCAAAAGCACCCGAAGCATCTAACTCTTTTTTGTAGTGCTCCGCCTTCTCGCGTTGCTCCTCATTGTGATAAAAAATCGCCGAACGGTATTGGGGACCGACATCATTACCCTGACGGTTGGGGGTAGTCGGATCATGGGTTTGCCAAAACACCTCCAATATCTTTTCGAAACTAATCACTGCGGGATCGTACCAAATCCGAGCTACCTCTGCGTGCCCAGTAGTCTTAGTACAAATCTGCTCATAAGTGGGGTTTTCGACATGACCGCCGGAGTAGCCAGAGATCACCTCTTTGACTCCTTGAAGATCCTGAAATACCGCTTCTACACACCAAAAACAGCCCGCTCCTAAAGTGGCGACTTCTAAGCCGGCTCTATTTGTATCGTTCATTTTTGATTCTCCTTGATTGATGGTTCTGTGAATCTGTCAAGCACAGTGTAAAAGTAGCTCAAGCGAAGAGATAATTACTATATCCGATTTCCTTTGCTGTTCGGCCTGATTTTCTTCCCTCTCTCTACTTTTTACTGCTTAGCTAACTGTTTTTATATACGTTTGGTTCAAACCGCAGTTATCACAGAAGTATCACATTCATAGCGGTGAATATGTATTTTGCTCCATGGAAAAATTGAATCGTTGCGATTGGTGTCTTTCGGACCCGATCTATATCAAATATCATGATGAAGAATGGGGCGTTCCGGTGCGGGACGATCAAAAACTCTTCGAAATGATCAATCTGGAAGGCGCTCAAGCCGGATTGAGTTGGATCACCGTCCTCAAAAAACGAGAAGGATACCGTGAGGTATTTGCCAATTTTGATCCAGAAGTGCTCGTCAATTATAGCGATGAGCATTTAGAAGCGCTTCGCCAAGACAGCCGCATTATTCGCAATCGGCTCAAAATCAATGCCGTCCGCTCCAATGCGCGCGCCTATCTTGAGATTATGGCCTCTGTGGGCAGTTTTAGTGATTATCTCTGGCAGTTTACCGATGGTAAAGTCATTCAAAATCACCTCAAAGGCATGGATGATTATCGCGCCACCAGCAAAGAATCTGACGCCATGAGCAAAGACCTCAAAAAGCGCGGCTTTAAGTTTGTCGGCTCTACTATTTGCTATGCATTTATGGAGGCTGCAGGCATGGTCAACGATCACTTTGTGGATTGTTTCCGCCACGCGGAACTCTTAGATGAATAATTTGAAATCAACAATTGACTTCAGGCGAAGGTTCTCCTAATTAACAGAAAGAGTAGATATGATAAATAAAGTCATCCTTTTCGGTTTTTCGCTTTCCATCTTGCTACTAAGCTGCAAAAACAATGATAACGTAAAATCGAACTGTGCCGAAAACGAAGGTGCAGAGACCTTAATGTACGCTGGCGAAGCGAGAGAATATCTAGTTTATGTTCCTGATTCCTACGATGGTAGTGAGAAAGTACCTCTCATGCTAAATTTTCATGGCTTTGGGGGCCTAGCCAGTGATTATATAGAGTATGCTGATATGCGACCACAATCGGATGCCAACGGCTTTATCTTGGTTTACCCCCAAGGGACCTGCTTAGATGGCTTCCCCCATTGGAATGCAGCCCTAAACGGCTTAGATAATAAAAGTGATGTGGATGATTTGGGCTTTGTCGAAGCACTTATTGGAGAACTTAGCGCTAACTATAGCATCGATTTGGAAAGGGTTTATGCCTGTGGCTATTCCAATGGCGCTTTTTTTAGTTATGCCTTAGCCTGTTATCAAAGTGATCTAATCGCTGCAATTGGATCGGTTTCAGGGACGATGCTGGATACAAGCATTAGCTGTGCGCCCAATCATCCTACCGCGATGATCAATCTACATGGAACCGAAGATGATGTCATCCCTTATGCTGGCGGCTCGGATTACATTTCCATTGCTTCCGTGCTGGAGTATTGGATTGATTTCAATAATACCAATACCACGCCGATTACAAATACCGAAACGGATAAGGGGATCAGCATCGAACATACGCAATACTTAGAGGGAGACAATGGGGTAGTAGTCGAGCATTACAAAATGGTCGGTGGAAAGCATGTGTGGTTTGAGGT
>JBCCQN010000231.1:0-12563 GCA_039024315.1 Bacteroidota bacterium | reverse complement strand
TGATTTCGAGATGCATAAATAACTGCTTAGGGGATTGATAAGCTTCTCTGGGAATCCACTCGTACTTGATTTTTCGCCAGAGTATTTCGATGTAATTGAGCTCGGGGGAAGCCTTTGGTAAAAACTGGATATAAAGCTGCTTTTCTTTCCAAGCTTTGAACCGTTCTTTGAATCGATTGGCTACATGGATGGAAGCCTGATCCATGATGACAATGGTTTTCTTGCTAGGCGTGAACTGCTCAAAAAACGCGATCATATCATCGGTTCGAACGGCGGTTTCTCTGAGTTGATATTGGAAAAATCCTTTGCGGCCCATCAGGCCCATAACGGTATAGTTATTTCCCTTGGTAGAAGTGATGGCCTGAGTTGTTCCGATCCTTTGCCAGGCATAAGGAACGGCTGGCTGAAGACTGAAGCCTGATTCGTCATAAAACAACAACTCTATCTCCCCGGCATCTTCAGAAGCTTTCAGATGGGAAAGTTCTTCTTTGAAGAAGGCAAATAGCACTTCGTCCCGATGCGGTTTCATGCTACGGCGCATCCGCTTCCAGACAAAGCCTGCTGCTTTTAGTAATCGGCCAATGGTCCATTTGCTGACTGATTTGGCCCATTTCTCAGCCACATAATCAACCAGGTCTGAGCGTCTTCGAATCACAGTCTCGGCCACCTCAATCAGCTTTTTTTTTCATCGGGACTTAACTTGGGCGGCCTTCCTGGATGGGGAGCATCTAGCAAGCCCTCATAGCGACCTGACTCCCAACGGTCGAACCAGCTGGCAATCGTATCCCGATCCACATCAAAGGTCAGAGCCAAATCTTTGATTTTCTTGCCCTGGGAACTCAATAGTAAGGCATGAGCACGATCTCTGACCCGATAACGAGTGTCTGTTTTACGGATCTTTTCTAATTGGCTCTTTTCATCGGATTTCAAACGGATAAGGCGCATCTTTTATCCGGAATTTAACCATTTTCAAAATACCGGTTTTATTTTGCTCGACTACTTAAGTATTAAGACCTAGGGAATGTGAGCATTATGATTTAGCAAGGCCCTTTTCCCTGTACTGAGTACTTTTTACTCTCTACTTATTTTTCACCGCTGCGCGGAACGTTCATCCCTTGGGGTAGCATACATATGCGCCCTTATCAATCTGCTTGTAGGTCTGGCATGCATGCCAGACCGAATGAGCGTTCTGCGAAGCAGCAAAAAATCAACTCACTCTCTCTAAAGAACGCTGCTTTGGGGTCTTGATCTTTAGCTTGCGGAGTAGCCAACCAGCGCCCATTCTGGGAACGATCAGTCCGTAATAATGCCCCCAAACTAGCAAACAGGCGGTACTACCCGTAAAAAGTTTGGCTAGTAGGTTGAGACGTTTAAAAACATCAGCCCGATAAATCACCTCCGCCGCCGCATCGAGTCCGATTTTGATAAAAGGTACGTATCCCCAAATGGCTTTTTCGCCATAACTCTTCACGTAGTCATGAAAATCGTTGGAAACACCCCCACGAGATTTACGGTAGCCCACAAAATCTAAAATCTTGATCTTACCGAGATAGGCCAAGCCTGCGACAAAGTGCCAATCACTCCCTATCGTAGGGCTTACGCATAATTTTTGCCCCAACTCTCTCCGCATCATACCATAGTACATTCCCCCTTCTTTGACCCGAGCATAATACTCCAAGCAACGCAAAATCCCTGAAGCTTGCTGCAGATCAATATGCCTTTCTTGCGACACTAAGTTACCTGCTTCGGTATAATTGATAATCCCGCTGACCATAGAAAATTCGGGCTGCGCCTCCAGGAAATCTACATAACGCTTGATCACCCCATCGAGTAGTTGGTCATCATCAGAAAGCCAAATAAAGTACTGCCCCTTTGCTTGCTCCAAGCCAAACTGGAAATTGCGAGGGATCCCCAAGTTTTGCGGATGTCGATAATAGCGAATACGCTCGTCCTCAGCCATAAACTGGCGGACCACTGCTTCAGTATTATCGGTGGAAGCATTGTCGGAGATAATGATCTCCATATGAGGATATTGTTGCGCCTGCAGCGAACGGATAGCCTCACCAATTCTCAATTCACCATTGTAGGTGGGAATACTCACACTCACCAATGGAAAAGATGAGGTGTCAGCCATGGGTTAAAGTTTGGGTTAAAATAGACAAAAACCGGAACCTTACAATTCCGGCTTTGTTTTATATCATCGCTAAAGTTCTCAGGATGAGGGGCTCAACTCAAAAAACAGTTCATTTTGCTGTTTCCGGAGTTGGTCACTCAATCTTCCTTCGGGAACAATCACATCATCATAGGTAATAACGGCATCCTTAGCTACATCATTTTTAAGGACACAGTGTTCGGCGAGGCCAATTGGAAGCAGATTTTCCTTGATTGTGCTATCTGCATTTTCTGCTAAGCCATAAGTATCGTATTCGCCTAAACCATCGAGCGTTTGTCCAGCCTTAAGATCACGCTTAGCGGCTGCAACAACATCTACATATGGTTTGCCTATGGGAGCCAATGTTGCATCATTAAATAGCACTGCGCGAGCAATACTGCTGGGCACCTCAAAGTGACAGAGGTGATAGGGACGATAAAAGCAGTACAATGGCCCTTGCCCTAATTTGTATAGATTGAGATAGTGTTGCTGCTTTGGATTGTCATGTGTACCAAAAACAAAGACCCCAGGAGCAGGGTGTGCCCCTACGACATAATCAACGATGCCGGGTCCCTCTAACAACTGCTCCAAAGGATAGAGGCTCATTGCTTCTTCGATCTTAGCGCCACGCTCCATTTCAAAGCCGTGCATACCGCGCTTACCGACTAGCATACCTGTACCATTAGCAACGATGGCTTGCTCAAAGGAAATCTTAGTTCCATCGGCAAAAGAAGTTACCATCGCAGGGTTTTGGCCCCATTTTTTGGCAAATCCCTCTTGCGTAGTAGGATTGCGATAAGGATCGTGTAGCCCCTTGATGTTGCCACAAAGCACGGGTTTTACGCCTATGCCTTTGACAAAGCGCCAAAGGTTCATTTGCACGCCTGGCTGATCGCCATCCGCATTGGTCATGATAACACCCTGCTTATCCGCAATTTGCTTAAGCATAGGTCCTACGGTACCATCTACTTCAGCATTCATAGAGACGATATGCTTGCCATGCTCGATCGCTTTGAGGGCTACGGCTACGCCGAACTCTACGGCTCCGGTCACATCAACAATCACGTCAATGTTGCCAGCTTGGCAAAGCAATAAGGCATCATCCGTAATCACTCGCTTACCCGCTGAGATTGCTTCTTCTACTGCGCTCACCGAGCTAACACTGACTACGTCCTTTTCGTCGATCCCTGCTTCATGGTAGGCTCTCGCCGCGCTGGCGAGTGTACGATTAGAAATCGCCACCAATGACATAGCAGGATTGGCGTGAATAATTTGTAGGGCTACGCCACGCCCCATAAAGCCCGCACCAACCATCGCAACTCGGATGATCTTGCCTTCGGCTGCATATTTTTCTAAAGCTTTATCTACAATGATCATACTGCTGGAGTAACTAAAGTCGGTTCAACATTTGCAAAATCAGGCCAGTTCTTGTCCTTATCAGACATTACGGTTGGCTCCAGTGGCCATTCGATACCAAAGGTAGGATCGTTCCAACGTACGCCTCCCTCGTGATCAGGGGCGTAAAATTGAGAAACCTGATAGGTGGCTTCAGTCTGATCTACTAGGGTCTGAAAACCATGGGCAAAACCTTCTGGCACAAACAACATACGATAGTTGTCTTCGTTGAGCTCTACGCCTATCCATTCCTTGTAAGTAGGAGAGCCAGGACGGAGGTCGATGATGACGTCATATAATGCGCCATTCGTGCAACGAACCAACTTACATTCAGCCATAGGCTGACGTTGGAAGTGCATGCCGCGCAGCGTGCCCTTATAAACAGAGCGAGACACATTGGTATTGACTACCTTTGCATTAAGACCATGCTCTTCAAATTCACGCTGACAATATACGCGTGAAAAAAGGCCACGATCATCTTGAAAGCCTTTAATATCTACAATAAAGGCGCCCTTGAGCTTTGTTTCCGTGAAAATCATTATTTGACGAGAGTTGCGGGTGAAACAACACGAAGATTGCTGTCAACATTACCGTTAGCTAACAGGCCACGCACTACATTGAGGCGCATGAGCAAAGAGCTACGGAATTCAGCATCATCGAAATCGATAGATCTTAAGCCTTCGACGAGGTCTCTGACCGAACGGCTAAGATCATGAACGGGTTGGTGCTCAGGGGCTAGCTCAGCAAATTTTTCAAAACTAACGCGATAGGAGCGTTTGTCCGGCTCCGCGTTTTCATTGATCGAAACTTCGATTTCAGGTAAAATTTCTTTGACCGCATAGGCCAATTCTTTTACCTGATAGTTCCAGCTATCGCTTCCGGTATTGACTACCAAAAAGGAACCGCCTTGCTCATCGGTACGAGCGTGCGACCAACGGATGGCACGAGCCATATCAAGTACGTTGATCAAAGGTCTCCAAGGCGTCCCATCACTCAAAATGGTGATTTCGCCAGAGCTCACGGCTCCTGCTACAAAATCATTGAGTACGAGATCCAGACGGAGGCGCTCACTCATGCCACATGCAGTAGCAAAACGATGGCAAGTGATCTGAAAGTTTTCATCAGCTAAAGGCTCAAGATCTATTTCAGATTGTATTTTAGAACGTGCATATGCGGTAAGGGGATTGAGGCTAGAAGTCTCAGTACGTGGAGTATCTTCCGCAGATCCATAGACGCTACAAGAAGAGGCGAAGATAAATTTACGCACTCCAGCAGCTTTGGCCATTTCAGCGATGCGTACGTTGGAACGATAGTTAATATCCATCGTAACTTCTTCAAACTGATTGCCAATGGGGTCATTGGAGATGGCAGCTAGGCTTACAACAGTGTGGACCCCTTCAAGCAAAGAGGCTGGGAAATCGCGCACATCGCCATAAACCTGTTGATCAAGATAGCTTTCAGGAAAGATTTTTGTGCTGGTAGTGTGCTTAGCGAAAAATCCAGTGTCAAATCCAATCAAGGTAGCATCAGGATAGTAGGTGCGTAATTCTTTTACAAGTCCGGGGCCTACGTAACCCATATTGCCGGTGATCAGTATCTTCATACGGATAATAGTGATTTGTATTGAAAATGATAGATGAGATAAGAACTATTTTTGATACAGACTATGTATCTTAAGCGAGATAGAAAAGCAAGCTGAATATTATCAATTGCTTACTATTTCGAATGCCGTAGAAAGTTACATAAATAGCTGGCTTATACCTTAGTTTGTTGGGTCAACTGAATATTTGTAAATCTGAATGGACAAATCCGAACCTAAACGTTCAATCCGTGCCTTTATCCTACTGGGATTTATCCTCGCCATCAGTGCGGTAGCCATCATGGGCTACCAAGCTTACCGCAGTGTCAATGCCTTGGCAAATGATCTGCAAGAAGCTGCCACTGAGGACCCTTACCTGGCTTCACTTAACCAAATATTAAATGCACTAACCTCTGCGGAAAGTGACGTCAGAGCCTATACAATTACACGTGATACCCAAGAAGATAAGCCAAAATGCGAGGCCGCAATTTTGGGAGTCAATGTCTTGCTAGAGGAGATAGAAGAAACCCATGCCGGAAAAAGCTCTTTCACGCAAATTCAAAAATTGATCGAAGAGAAATTGGAGATTATGCAGGACCTGACTGCTTTGGTAGACACCAACCAAAGTCGCGAAGTTTACGAACGCTTTAGTAAAGAACTAGACAAAGTCGTAAAGGCAAATCGTCCTGAGCGAGTAAGTTCTAATGTGCCTGATATCAAACCCGTAGAGGCTCCGGAACCTGTAAAAAGTGTAACAGTGGAAGAACCCGAGGTCACCGAAGAAATGTCGAGAGCTGAGGCCCGTAGGCAAAAGAAAAGAGAGCGTAAAGAAAAAGGGAACTTTATTCAACGGCTACTCAATAATGACCAAAAGGCTAACGAGAATAAAACACCGCTTGAGGTTGGGATTACCCCGCCTATCGTCTCAAACTCACCAAGTCAGGAGGCTACCGAACTACCTCAAAACCAGCCCCAAAAGCCCGCCAGCGTTTCCTATCGACCAGAAAAGATGGTGCAGGAGCTACAATCCTCACTGACTGAAATTGAAGCAGAGGAATTGATCGAGAGAGAAATTATCCAAGGAGAGATCGCCGAACTCACCCGAGAAGGCCAGGAGGTCATGCGAGACATCAAGAGTATGGTCAAACGATTGGAAGCCAGAGACTCGAAAGAAACCTTGGTCATGGCCGAGAATGCAGAAGAACAAGCAGATGATACCACCAATTTTATCGCATGGTTTAGCAGTGGGGTATTATTGCTTTGTCTGGTATTGATCGCGGTGATTTTTGGAGATATGGCTCGCAATAATCGCCTACAGCGAAGGTTGCAAGAGGAGAAAGGACGCGCGGAAAAGCTCGCCAAAGTGAAGGAAGAGTTCCTGGCTAATATGAGTCATGAGATTCGAACGCCCATGAACGCCTTGATTGGATTCTCCGAACAACTGGCCCAAACGCCCTTGCGGGCTAAACAGTCTTCCTTATTACAGCCCATTCGGAATTCGGCGCACTATCTCTTGGCCCTCATAAATGATATCTTAGATTACTCCAAGCTTGAATCAGGCAAGTTCAAGCTAGAAAATACCACTTTTCAGCCATTGGCCTTACTCAATGAAGTGTTGCAGACCTTACAGCCTTTAGCCCAAAAAAAGGGGATAGCTCTAAAAGGAGAAGGTTTTGCAGCTTTGCCCCTCGCCTTGAAGGGAGATCCCCTTAGATTGCGCCAAATGTTGTTTAACCTTCTCGGTAATGCGATCAAGTTTACTGAAGAGGGAAGCGTTCGGCTGAAAGCAGAAATCCTAAAAACCGCTAGCAAAAGTGTAGAACTCCAATTTGCCATCATCGATACTGGCATAGGCATTCCAGAGGATCAACTCAAAAAGGTCTTCCAAAACTTTGTGCAGGCCGATAGTGGCACTACTCGCCGCTTTGGAGGAACTGGCCTAGGCCTTTCCATCACCCAAAAATTGGCCAAACTTCATAAAGGAGAGGTAAAGATTGACAGTCAGCTAGGAAAAGGCACCACCGTAAGTCTAGTTCTCCCCTACTCAATAGGGCGTGAAGAAGACGTGCCTCAAAAACCGCAAAATGTACAACTCAAGCCGCAACAACTTCAAGGCAAGAAGATACTAGTAGCGGATGATGAAGCCTATAATCGTGAATTGATCGCGATAATACTAGATAAATGGGGGGTGGAAGCCAAGATTGTCAATGATGGCAAAGAGGCCCTAGCTCAAGTCAAACAACAAGCTTTTGACATCATTTTGATGGACCTCCGCATGCCCGAACTAGATGGCATCGAGGTCACCAAAGAGACGCGGAAGCTAGGCATAAAGACTCCCATTCTTGCCCTTACGGCCACCTCTACGGAAGAAGAAATCAGTACGGCCTTAGAGGCAGGTATGAATGGGCATTTGCTCAAACCATTTCAAGAGGCAGACCTTCTCGCTACTATAAGCCACCTACTCGGTCTTCCCATGGATGTAGAAGTAGAAACCCTCAATCCAGCAAAAGAGGCTGTAGAATTGGAAGGTGTATCAGCAGAAGACCAGTTTTCCTTGGTTCATTTAGAGAAACTCACCAATCACAATCCCCAAGCCTTGGAGCGCATGCTACAATTATTTTTGGGGGCAGCGACCGAAAATATTAGTGGTTTAGAGCAAGCGATTGTCCAAAGAGACTGGGAGAGCATCAGCATGCGCGCCCATAAATTAGTACCTCCTTGTCGGCATCTCGGCTTGGAGGGATTAGTGAGCCAATTGAAAGCTATCGAAGCTCAAGCAGATAGACAGGAAGACTGGGAGGGATTGGTACAAGCGTTGACCGAAGGGCTAGAAAAACTAAAAACTGTCGTGAGCAAGGTAGAGGCGCGCATGGAGGCCTAAGCCTTATACATTTTTGTGTATATTTATCGCCTAACAAACTTCATAGCCCCACATTTATGTCCGATACCGGAAAATTTCTCGTCTTTGTTGTCGATGACGATGATTGGTACCGCGAACTCCTAAAATTTAACCTGGAAGACAATCCGGATTATACGGTGCAGGCTTATCCTGATGCCACTTCTTGTTTGGAAGCATTGCATGAACGCCCCCAAGTAATCACCTTAGATTATCGTCTCCCTGATATGGAAGGCTCGGAGGCATTGCAAAAAATTAAAGCTTTTGATCCGGATATTGATGTGATAGTGGTCTCTGAGCAAGATAGCGTACAAACCGCTGTCGAATTGCTCAAGCTAGGGGCCTATGACTATATCGCTAAGAGTAATGATATTCGCGACCGTCTTCTCAATACGGTCAAAAATATTCGCTCTAAGGCTTCACTTGAAACTCGTATCAAAAGCCTTCAACAAGAGGTCGAACAGAGGTACGATTTTCAAAACAGTATCATCGGGCAAAGTCCTGCCATCAAACGTGTTTTTGCCCTGATCGAAAAGGCGATCAAAACTAATATTACCGTTACAATCACCGGTGAGACAGGGACTGGTAAAGAGTTGGTAGCCAAAGCAATACATTTCAACTCTAAGCGTAAGTCTCAGCCAATGGTCCCCGTCAACATGGCGGCAATCCCTAAGGATTTGATGGAAAGTGAGCTATTTGGCCATGAGAAAGGTGCCTTTACCGGAGCAGTCAATCGAAGGATTGGCAAATTTGAAGAGGCTCATGGGGGTACGCTCTTTCTCGATGAGATTGGAGAGATGGATGTTACTTTTCAGGCCAAGTTGTTGAGGGCCCTACAGGAACGTGAAATCATTCGCATAGGTAGTAATAATATTCATAAGATTGATACGCGCATCATCGTAGCGACCAACCGTAATCTGGTGGAAGAGGTAAAGGAAGGAAACTTTAGAGAAGACCTTTTTTACCGTTTACGAGGATTACCCATCGAACTACCGCCTCTTCGGGAGCGCGGTAACGATATCCTTCTTTTGGCGCGTTACTTTCTGGATATGTTTTGTAAGGAAAACGACTTGGAACCCTTTAGTCTCAATCAGGAGGCTCAGAAAAAACTCCTCGCTTACTCCTATCCGGGCAATATCAGAGAGCTCAAATCTGTCATTGAGTTAGCAGCTGTCATGGCCAATGGCCAAGAGATCACGGGTGAAGAAATCACCTTCAGTTCGTATGACCCCTTGCCAGATGCTTTGACCGAAGAGTTGACTCTCAAGGAGTACAATCACCGTATCCTCGATATCTACCTCAAACGCTACGAAGGAGATAAGAAGCTAGTCTCCGAAAAACTTGACATCGGTTTAGCCACTGTTTACCGCATGTTAAAGGAGCGCGAGGAGGAAGGATAATTTTTTTTCATTAAAAGTGTTAACCTCTCCATAAGCGGCTACATACCTTCATAAACACCTAAGTTTATGAAGACGACCCAATATTTATTTCTACTCCTTTTCCCTTTCATTTTTGTCGCTTGTAGTGGCGAAGGTAGCTTCAAAGTAGATGGTGATCGCGTAGAGCTAGCGAGTTTTCAAGACGCTCGTGAAGGGGCCTTTACGGTTATGATGCCCAAAGATTGGAAGGTCCATGTCAGTTTAGAGCGCCCTCAAGGGATCGTTCGCACTTGTGGGGTCGCAACTAGCCCTTCGGGCAACGCCAAGATCTTTTTCGGGGACCCTAGAATCCCGAATTATTTTCTTCCCAAGCCCTCGCTAAACATGTATCCGGGGATGAATACCGGCTCAAATATGATGGAGGTTAGGGAGTTCGTCTCCGCCGAACGCTACTTTTCAGATTACGTGCGGCAGCGTTATGGCCATTTGGCCGACTTTCAAATGGAACAGCCCCGCCCTGCAGCAAAATACCAACAGTTAATCCAGCAACGAGCCAACGAGTTCGGTATGCAAGCACAAATTAGCACCGCCAGCATCAACTTCTCATTTACCGAAGGTGGCAAAACTCACCAAGCACTGATCAATGGATCTACCCTTCTGGCTACCGCCAATGAGGCATGGCTAGCCGATGTCAGTGGATATATCAGTAGTGGTGATACTAGCCACCTTTCGGATCTTTTATGGTCAGCGGCCAAATCTTATCAAACGAATCCAGAGTGGCAAAAAGCCGAAACTCAAAGAAACCAGCAGGCGATGGCACGAGCTCAAGCTCAACACCAACAACGTATGGCCAACCGTCAGCAACAATTTGAAGCTCACCAGCGCTATATGCAAGAGCGTTATGATGCTGCAGATGCCAATTACCAAAGTTGGCAACAAAATCAGGCCATCCGAGATAAAAGTCATGAACAGTTTATCGACTACATCCGCGAGGAAAACACCATCACCAATGGTCAGTACGAGACCAAAGTCCAGTCTGGCTACAACAACTATTATGTCGATCCCAATACGAATACTTACATCGGCACCAATTCTTACACCAATCCCGATCCTAGCATTTATGAACACTGGAATATCAAACGCTAAGTAAGAATGAAACGACCTAAAATATTTGCCTGGATACTGGCAACAGCCATTTTGATTAGCCCTTACTTATCACAAAGTCAAATCCAGTATCGCTGGGGTAAGGCACTAGGACAATTTGATCGAGAACAGATCACGGATTTGTGTTTTGATCAGGAAGGAAACCTACTCCTGAGCGCAGAGTTTACGGATTCGCTTGATATTGAAGACGGCTCGGGGATCAATTTCCTTCCTGGGGGAGGTTTTAGAGATATTATGATCGCAAAGATCGATCCTGCAGGTAACTTTTTGTGGGCCCATGGCATGGGAGATGCTGCTTGGGATAGACCTTGGTCGATCACTTGTGATCCTCAAGGCAATGTCTATAGCGGAGGGGTATTTAGCCGACGGGTGGACTTTGATCCAGGGCCCGATTCGACCATTCTGCAAGCAAATACGAGAGGCTTTTGGCCCGACGGCTATGTCAGCAAATATGCTCCCAACGGAGACTTGATTTGGGCAAAACACTTACTGACGGCTAGAGGTTTAGGGTCCTCCCCTACGGCGACTCTGCTTACGATCAATGGTATGGGTGTGGACGGAAATGGGGATTTGGTGATTGGGGGTGCCTTTTGGGATACTGTTTATTTTGCCCCTACTCAGCCTAATGTGAGCTTTACGGTTTTGCGAGATATGTTTTTAGCGAAGTATGATAGCGACGGCAATCATATCTGGACGCAGCATATGGGGGGAGCAGGAGATCAGGAGATCGAGGATCTTGCTTTTGACAGCGATGGTAACATTTACTGTACGGGCTTTTTTTACGGCAGTCCTGATTTTGATCCCGGCTCGGGAACGCTCAATCTCACTTCCGAAGGAAATGGAGACATATTTTTAGCCAAATATAGCCCTAATGGAGCCCTGCTTTGGGTCCATGCGTTCGGCACGGCCGATAACGCTAACAGCCAACCCGAACAAGGAAGAGGCATAGGAGTAGATAGCCTAGGTAATGTTTACTTCACCGGTCGTTTTTATGGAGATATAGACTTTGATCCGGGGCCTGGCGATGCTACGATCAATTTAGTAGGGAGCTCCGATGCCGTTATCGCTAAGTACGATCCTAGCGGTTCCTTCCAATGGGCCTTTTCTTTAGCTGGCACTGGTTCTGAAATAGGTCAAGATATTGTAGTACATCCTAATGGAGATTTTTACATCGCGGGTAATTTTGGGGGAGAACTAGACTTAGATCCAGGCCCAGATAGCAGTATCGTTTCTTCAACAGCGGGTCAAGGATCATTTTATGCTCAATTTGATAGTGAGGGAAACTTTGTGGACGGTTTGGGGCTAAGAAGCTTACAGAGTAGCGAACTTACCCGCCTTGCAGCTAATGCCTCAGGCGTAGTAATTGGTGGCTCATTTATGGGGACTTTTTTGATGGGTACCAAGACTGAACCCGATCTGCGTTTTTCGGCTGGGAATGCTGATTTATTTTTGGCAAGTTACGGCACTGGCAGTACTGCCATAGGCAGCTCTTTGTCCTTCTTTCCCATGCAAATATTTCCCAATCCGAGCCAGCAAAAGATTCATATCAAAGGGGATTGGTCAGCTTCGCAGGAGGTCAAGTTAGATATCTTAGACCAAATGGGGAAAGTCGTACATCACGAAAGCTTTATTTCCAACCAAAAAATTGATAAACAACTCTTTATACAACATCTTCCTAGTGGGACTTACTACCTACATTTAAAGACAAAACAGGGAGTCAGTGTCAAAAAATTCGTAAAAATTTAGTTCAATCCCAATCACATGAAAAAACTCTCTAACTTTATATTAGCGATTATCCTCTCTTATGGTAGTTTCGCGCAAACGGGTATCCCAGTACCCAACATGAGTCATTGCGATAACCAAGTCAACAGCTTTCTCAATCAGTATGATATTCCTAGTGCTACGATGGCGATCGCCCAAGACGGAAAACTGGTAGACATGCGTGCCGGGGGGAATGCAGAGCTCGCTGGGACAGAGCATACGCAGCCCTAGCAGATG
>JBCCQN010000230.1:0-12645 GCA_039024315.1 Bacteroidota bacterium | reverse complement strand
TCAAGGGGATTGGGGAAGGGGCCAATGAAAAGGTCCAGTCGCAGATTGCTAGTACTGTGGCGCGTTGGAGTAAGTATGAAAGTAAAATTGAAAACTTGGTATCTCTGTTAGAGATTTCTGCCTTTGTTACAGAACCTTTGTCTAGAGCCCTCGCAATTGCTGGCATCGTGGGCGCCACGGCTCGAATCGGAGAATGGGATTATGCCTTTTCTTGGACTAAACACATCAAGCTCTACTACTATAAGAGCCTCGCTTATATCCAGATGATGATTGCCTACAGAGCCAATTCGCCTAAATAATACAGTACGTTCAGCCTTCTTTGATAAAGACTCTACCCCAAAACCTCATTGCTATAGTTCATGTAGCCGGTGCCAGTTTGAACAAGGTCGAGAAAAAAATAGGTTGCGCATCGAAAAAAACATGCAATACAGAAAAATAGGTCTAAATGAGCCGTATCGCCCTATGTTCCTCGCTCTTAATACTGAATACTATTGGCTAAGTACTCAACAAGTAGCGCCGTAAATTTTCCGTCGCTACTTGGATAATGCTAATCAATGGGATGATAGAGAGTATCGTTCTGCGCAGCAGCAAAAAAATTAGAATCTGGCAAATTTGAACCATTCAGCTTTAGGGGTTTATGTGCAAATTCCAATACCTAAAAACACCATTATGTCTAAACTGAGTCTTTGCCTGATTTTGTTGCTAGGATTTGTGTATTCCCTCAGCGCCCAAAATGATACTGAAGAGATAATCCGACCCTTGTTATTGGATAAAGCCACCCTTTCTGGCGAGGATCTCAAACCAATCACCAATCCCAACGAACCGGAAAGACAATTTTTTCAAAAGAATCTTTACCGTGGACCGGAGATCAGTGTTTACATCGTTTCGAGTGAAACTTGGCCAGGCCAGATGAACAATTTTGGCATTGACGAATTTCTCTTTGTCCTCAATGGACGGGCACGTATTAGTCCTCTCCACGGAACAGAACGTGTCTTCCAAAGAGGAGATTATTTCTTTGCCCATCGCGGCTATACTGGTGGCTGGGAGACCCAAGGAGAGTATTATTATGAGCTTTCGGTGATTACCACCCAGCGGGCCGACTCAAGCGAAAAGCTGACGGGTCGTTTGCCAGAGCTTCTTGACCGTGCCAAACTTTCGGGCTTTGGTTTGACGAAGGTAGATTCTAGCGGCTCCGCCGAACGCTACCATGATGTACTAGCCAGTGGGGTGGAACTAAGTGTGAGCGTAGAAGCAGAAACACCTCAAAAACGCGAAATCGCCAACCCACTGCCAGAACAATTGGTTGGTGTTTTGACTGGTAAAATCATACTTACTGCTGCCGATGGGCAGAGTGATACCTTTTATGCCGGTGATTGGTTTGTGCTCCCTCAAGGCTTTACTGGCAGTTGGGAGAGTATGGGACATCGGCATTGCCGAACGCTCAGAATCTACGAGACTCCTAACGCTTAATCAGTCAAGGAAGCATAAATGATCGGGTTGAGCTTTTGCCAAAATTCCTGATGATAAAAAAGAAGCATTTGGGGCATGGCGACCATAAACATTTCTTCTTGTGGATCGATCCAGTATTTGGTATTGAAGATACCTCCCCAGTTAAAAGAACCTACGGAGCCGTGGCCACTGGCCATATTCTTCTCTGTGGTTAAAGCAAAGCCCAAACAAAAAGAGGTGCCGTCATCCCCTAGCAAACTACGAAGCTCTACCCCCATCATAGCCAACTGATCGGTAGTCATAAGTTCGATGGTTTTACGACTAAGGATGCGTTTGCCGTTGTACTCGCCCATATTGAGCATCATCTGGCAAAATATACCGTAATCCATAGCTTTCGAGGATAGGCCACCGCCACCAGCGAAGTGATCCTCGTGTCCAAAGGTGGGATAATTGTAAAGGAGATCGGGCATTTTGCGTAGACCTGCTTTTTCAAATTCAGCATAGACCGGTAGATCATCACTACGCCTCCGAGCAAAAAGCCCTTGTCGATATACTCTTCAAAGAGGGCGTCAATATTGGCGAGTTGGGTAGGGGAGAGATGTACACTTGCGGCAGGGGCCATTTCGAGAGTAGGTAATTGGGCCAGTAGATTAGGGACTAAGCAAAGGGTATGCAGGCCCCTAGCAACATTTTGCCGTAAGGAGTTATAGTTTTTAGTTCTCTTGGAAGTTTTTTCGGTTTATTTGACTTCAAAAACTCGCGCAAAATAGGTGTTGAGTTCTATTTCAAAAGCTTCTCTCTCCTCGGCGGAGGCGATGCCTGCTAGCACTTTGGCCAGTTGCTTTTTGTATTCGATTTGCATGGCACGGCCGATTTGGATGCGCTGGGCTTGGGGGGAGCCAGCCCCATGCATGCTTTCGGTTAGGTAACCGACCGCATTACGACCGAGGGTCATGTTTTCGATCAGGCGCAAAATGCGCATGCGATCTTCGGCAGAAATGCTCGCTTTTCCCTTGAGGTATTTTTTCATGAGCGGACCGATCTCGGGATGCCGCAATTCTTGTTCAGAAGGCAAAGTTACTACTAGGCCACCGGCCAGATCTTGGGCGAGGCGCCCGATCTCATAAGGCATTTTAGTGACATGATGCTTACAGACATTGGCTAGCATATCATCACAAAGAAACGCTCCTGATTTAGTAGGGTAACCTTGCAAGGAAGCTGCTATCCCTGTCCCGTAGATGGTTTCGTTGAGATGGGTCATCTCAACCAGCTTATCCTTGATATGGGAGGCGCGTTCAACGCCGTTGAAATCTGCAATAGTCGCGGCCGCTCCAATGAGCACGTCTCCAAGACCACTTTTACAAACGTAGGAGCGACGATGGTAAGCGGTAAAACGCTCTACCAACATCGAGGCAAAATCATATTCCCCATCCATAAAGACATACTCCCAAGGGATGAAGACATTGTCCAATAATACCATGGCCTCTTGGCCGCCAAATTGAGCATTGCCTACATCAAGATCACCCGCCTCCATGCTACGAGTATCGCATGATTGCCGTCCGTAAACGTAAGTGATGCCTTCTGCTTCGACTGGAACCGCTCCGATCACTGCATAAGCTTTATCAGCTTCCCCCAAACGCATGGTCGGCATGATCACCATCCAATGTGAATTCAGACAACCGGTTTGGTGGGCCTTGGCCCCACTGACGTAGATCCCTGCTTCGGTTCGTTTGACGATATGCACAAACATATCCGGATCCTCCTGTTGATGCGGCGCCAGACTACGATCGCCTTTGACATCGGTCATGGCTCCTCCCACTACATAATTGTAAGTATGGGTCATTTTGAGGAAAGCCTTGAAGCGATCGTGATAATCAGTGCCATATCGTTCGTCCATCTCAAAAGTGGTCGAATAGAGCGCATTAAAAGCATCCATACCTACACAGCGTTGGAAACAAGTGCCGGTATTTTGCCCAAGTTTACGCTGCATTTTGTTTTGGTTGGCGAGATCTTCAACGCTGGTGCAAACGTGCAAAAAACGACTGATGCGTTCCCCGGTGAAGGGGGAAATAACCGAAGCCAGTTCCGGTTCGCGCACCGCTAAATCATAGGTCTCAGCTACTGCATTGATCGAGGGGCGAATCATAGGATGATCCACGATTTCGGGCACCAACTTGCCGAATAGATAGACGGTAAGATTTCGATTTTTGAGGCTGTTGATATAGTCCTCTCCGCTGATGATTTTTGCTTGTTTGAGCTTCGCTTTTGTCGCCATGTAGTAGGAGTATTTGTCCTTATAAAATACAGAGAAAAGAGGAGATTATTAGCCTTGCCTTTGCAATAAGTCTTATCTTAAGACTCATCTTGCAATAAGTATGAAACTCAATCTCAACGCTAGCTCCCGCTGGGGTGAATTTGACCTGATCCCCCGCCAAGAGTGGAAAATCACCAACACTTTTATTGATCTGCAATCGGGCCTGCTGGTCGTCAATGAACAACCAGCGGATCAGAGCAAGCTGACGCCCAATGAGTATGGTACAATCCATGTCCCCAATCAACGCTATATCGTAGATGTCAAGCAACGCAAAATATTGACTGCTGCAGAATGGACTCAACTCTTCGATTATCAGGCTCAGCATAAAATCAGTCCCGATGGAGCTTATGAATTGATCACGCAGCGCCGCCATAATCCAGAGACAGAAATCGACCTCATAGAAGAGCAGCTTATTGAACTCAAAACTGGCAGATTGCTCAATACTAGCAAGAGAGTTGCCTTCTACGATAATTCATATGGCGATCTCTATGAGCGCTATCTCCAAGGATTGGAGCGAGCCAAGGAGGCAGAAGAAGCCCTTGCAAAAAGCAAAAGCCTAGAACAGCACTTTTTTCATTATCTCAAGCAGCTCAAAGAGAGAGACGTCCTGCTCCACTACCAAAATGCGGAAGGAAAAGTCTATCGCTTGGTCTATGTAGAGGGTTACTTCAAATTTCAGCGCGAGGAAAAAAAGTTTTTTGCGGGTAGCGAGCAGATACATTATTTCTCTTTCAATCGTTTTGCTACGCCAGAGGAAGCTTGGCGTTTTATGACCCAAGATCCCGCGTGGTTTATGCGCTATCAACCTATTTGGTATAAGCAGGGGGAAAGACTCTCCAATCCTTTGTTTGCCCGACACCTAATCCATGTTGCGAATCAAATTCGCAATACTACGCAGATCAATTGGGAGCATTATGTTGCTATTCGACAGTGGGGGAATATCCTATATGCCCATGACATTGCTCCAAGTGAATATCTGCAAATCTGCCCCAATTGCACCAAAAAGGTCTCCTTTTATCCTCGCTATCCCACTTATATCTGCAGCGATTGTAGCGATTTGATTACAGACAAATCAGGCCGCCGTCTATCCTTCAGCAATACTTCCATGAGTGGAGGCTGCCAAGGCTACTATCTAAACACCAACGAAAAGTATGAAGGCTATGACTGCTACATCGGAGATAAGCAGTTTGTTGCCAAAGAAGCTCGTTTTGGAGGCGTAGTGATTGAGCTCTATGATGAAACCAGAAAAGGCTACTAATTACTCCTACCTCTGTTTCTCTGTGCCTCTGTGTTCAATTTATTATTCGTCTCCCGCTTCGCAGAACGCTTACTCAAATAATCCCAACTGCCCTTTCGGAGGCTTCGGCTTACGCTCGATCGTCTTGCCTCCGTAACGGTGAGAGTCGCGGCGTTCCCGATTGAGGGCCTCATCAAAGTCAGTCTCAAAACCCTTTTCTACTCTTTGAGCGATTTTACTGAGCTTCTTGATGGCCTTTTGCTTATCAGTTTGGCCGATTTTGGCTTTGTCTACCGCTTCGCGCAACGCTTGTATCGATTGGTCATAGACCTTGGTCGGCACAGGAAAAGGCGTCCCGCTCTTGCCACCATGCGCGAATGAAAAGCGCGCTGGATCGCTAAATCGAGAAGGTGTCCCATGGATCACCTCGCTCACCAAAGTCAAGGATTGTAAAGTGCGCGGTCCCATTCCCTTGAGCAATAGCAAGTCTTCGAACTTACCCGCTTCTGTTTCCTGCGCCAAGCGCAAAACTCCGCCCAGACGCTTCAGATCCACATCCTTAGCCTGTATATCGCAGTACTCGGGCAACTGCATCTTAGGAACCTCATTGAGGATTTTGTCAGGATCTTCTTTGGAGATTTCGATGATCGCGGCTTGGGTCTCTTTAGCATCTTTGCTGACGAGATTGAGTATTAAACCCTGATTATCCCCGCAAACGGCGGCATGTGGCTCCTCTACAAAGGACTCGATGGCCTCCGAGTGCCAATGATAACGGCGGGCTAGGCCCGCCTTACCAGCCATCCCTTGTTGGATCACCGACCAATGACCCTCTGCACTTAGTACAAAACTGTGTAGGTAGAGGCTAAAGCCATCCTGTAGGGCAGTGTTGTCGACTTTGGCACTAAGCTTACTACTGCGAGCTAGGCTTTTGCCATCGAGGCCAGTATGGTCGCCAATGCGGATGAGTTCTTCGGGAGTCTTAAGTGATTGTTTGCCTTTGCCGCCACAGACATAAAGTCCCAAAGTTTGCGCATGCGGATTGAGAGACTGTCTAAGGGCCCGCATCACAGCAGTGGTAACGCCAGAAGAGTTCCAATCCATACCGATGACTGCGCCAAAGCTCTGAAACCAAAAAGGGTCAGAAAGCCGCTGAATAAAGCCTTCTCGACCATATTCGATGACGATACTCTCCACGATGGGCAGGCTGAGTTGTACCATGCGATCAAACAACCAACGAGGGATCGATCCTCCCCACAAGGCCATATCGGCTGTCCCAGAACGTTTCATTTGTTTAGCTTTTTGAGATAAGTCTTCCAGTCAAGTAAATAACGTACCCCAAGGGAGCGATGGGGACACCAAGCAGTCGCAATTTCCTTCATATTGGCCTTTAATTTTGATTTGGGGTCCAATTCATATTGATCGGCCATAATGAGTTTGAGATGATAATCATCAGCGGGAAAAATGTCTTCTCTTTGCAGAGTGAATAACAAAAACATATCAATAGTCCAAGGGCCGATACCTTTGACTTTGGCCAGCATCTCCCTTACCTCATCATCCAAGAGTAATTGCCATTCTAATACCGATAGAGCCTGACTTTGCCAATAATGTGCGAGCCGCATCAAGGTTTCATATTTGGCTTTGGCGATTTTTTGAGCAGTAAAGGCTTCTTCCTCCAAGACTAGGATGGTTTCGGGAACTACTGGCGCTCCGCTAAGGATGTGCTTCAGTTTTTTCATCATCGCTCCTCGCGAACGATGCGGCAACTGCTGATCCACCACGCAGCTCACCATATCATAAAACGGGTCATTTGGCGCTGGAAAATCAGGGGCAGGGAGGGTCTCAATGATGGTTTTGAGCTGCGGATCGGCTTGGCTAAGATGCTGCTGAGGCGACATGGGGAGTTTTTGAATAGTTGATTAGGTGAAGAGATGAAGGGGACAAAGGAGCTGTTTTCAAAAATTCAACAACTCATCCATTCAAAAATTCTTTATGCCATTTCAAACTCAATGGCCTGTTTGAAATAATCATTGAAAGGCTTGACGGTCAGAAATGCCTGCTCCGCCAAATCAACAAAATCCTCTGAGACAAACTCAGCTTGGCTAAGGGGCCGAATCGCCGTAAAGCTCTTTCGCCTCAACAAATCTATGTGAGGATGGTCCGCTGAATAAGCCCTCGGGCTTGATTTGAGCATATGAGGATCTTGAGAAAATCCGCCATAAAAGCTTTGAAAGGCTTCGGTTTGGATGATTTCTTTGAGACGTTCACCATCATAATCTACCGCAGCACGGACCTTTTCAAGATTTTCTTTAGGAGGTCGGTGCAGGCCTCCACCAATGAAAGAATCATTGGGACTGATATGAATGTAAAAGGTTGGCTCAAACATATTGGCCACTGGCGCACAGCCAAAATTATCGCGATAAAGCGGTTTGTCGGGATGAAAGCGACGGTTGTTGGTGATACGTAAAACCGTCTTCTTTGGCTCTATGGTAGCAAAACTTGGTTCATGTTGACTCAGGCGATCCAATATTTTGGCGATCTCAGCTAACCAAATATCCTTGGCGTGCTGATAGCGCTTTTTGTTAGCGTGCATCCAGTCTTTAGAATTGTTGAGCGAGAGATCTTGCAGGAAGTCGTAGATGAGTTGTTTATCCATAATGAAGTAGGCCGAGTCTTATCAATAAAACTCGGCCTATAGACAAATGTTTGAGCGTTCTACGCAGTAGAAGAGCTTTGGAAACTAGTTCAAATCTGCGTCCTTAAATGGTAGTTCTCTCACTCTTTTGCCGGTAGCGGCGAAGATTGCATTGGCTACAGCTGGTGCAATAGGAGGCGTACCGGGCTCGCCCCCACCGCCAATGGCATCATAACTATTGATAATGTAAGTCTCAAACTCGGGAGACTCGTCCATGCGGAGCATTTGGTAGTTGTGGAAGTTGCTTTCAACCACTGCCCCATTTTCGATATTGATCGCGCCATGCATAGCAGCCGTTAAACCGTAAACTGCGCCCCCCTCGATTTGGGCAATAAAGTTGTCTGGATGGACAGCATAGCCGGGATCAGCAACGCAGACTACCCGATGCACTTTGAGCTTGCCGTCTACCACGGATACTTCGGCTATTTGGGCCACGGTAGTACCAAAAGAGGTATGTACGGCAATCCCACGGCCATGATTCTCTGGCATGCTTTCTCCCCAATTGGCTTTTTCAGCGGCCATATTCATGACTTTAAGCACCTTGGGGTTTTCCTTGAGCAAGGAACGTCGATATTCAAGGGGATCTGCCCCCGCTTGATGAGCCAATTCATCGATAAAAGACTCCGTAAAGAAGGCATGATTGGAGTGGGCAACACTACGCCAATTGCCCCAAGGAATCGGTAACTCCACATCCGTATGCTGCTGCATTTGATGCTCTACAGCGTAAGGGATATGCGAACCTTCGGCGGGATGCATTTTGTAGACAAACTGGTTGAGCCAAACTTTCGGCATTCCCTGCTCATCCATGGCCGCTTTAAAACGGCTAATCGTGGCTTCGCGATAGTAGTCTTGACGGGTATCTTCCTCCCGTGACCATATTAGCTTGACCGGATAATCAAGCTCCTTGGCGATCAAAGCCGCTTGAACCGCAATATCTGTTTCGCTACGACGACCAAAGCCGCCGCCCATCATCATATTGTTGAGCGTGACATCCTCAAGTTTAAGCCCCAAAGCATCTGCCACCGCGATTCTAAAGCCGAGTGGGTTCTGACAACCTACCCAGACCTCGCATTTGCCATCTTTAAATGTAGCCGTTGCATTCATCGGCTCCATAGCAGAATGGGCAAGATAAGGTACGCGATACTCTGCCTCGTGGGTGCTTGCTAGTTCGCCGCTTTCGAGCGCTTTGAGAGGATTACCCACCTCAAGATCGGTCTTGAGCTGATCCCTTTGGTCTAAAGCCTGAGCAAACTTTGCGTAGATGTCTGCTTGATTTAAGCCTTCATTTCCATTGGTGTTGTAATCAATCTGGAGTTTGCCCAAGCCCTGTTTGGCTAGCCAATAACCGTCTGCTACCACAGCGACTGCATCGCCAATTTCGAGTATTTTGTGGATGCCAGCCATGTCTTGGACCTTAGTCTGGTCCACAGATTTGAGGCTTGCGCCAAAAACCGGTGGAGATTGGATGGTTGCGTATTTCATGTCCGGCAGCTTGACATCTAGGGCAAACTGAGCCGTTCCATCCACTTTGGCAGGTATATCAATCCTTGGAGGGGAGGTGCCAATGATTTTGAAGTCGGCTGGTGCTTTGAGCTTCGGCTTCGCCGGAACGCTTAGTTCTGCTGCTTCTTTGGCAAAATCTGCGTAAGGCCCAGCCTGATTACTTTTATCGTGATAGATGTAGCTCTTTTCTGCTCTTAGTTCCGCTAGCGGAACGCTCCATTTGTCAGCTGCGGCTTGGAGAAGTACCGCTTTGGCCGAAGCTCCTGCTACGCGCATACCGGCTGCACCCGTAAAGCGCACGGAGGCACTACCCCCTGTAACCTGCAATCCCATAGACTTAGTGGCCATGAGCAATGCGCCATCTACCGTCTTGTCAAGAAAGCTTGGGATGTTGAACATCTCTCCCATAAAGCCTTTGGCCAATACGTAGTTGGCGTATTCCTTATCCGCAGGGGCTTCCATGAAGCGTAATTTGTCCCAGTCTGCTTCTAATTCTTCGGCCAACATCATCATGAGGGCAGTATGCACACCCTGACCCATTTCGGCATGCGGTAGGATGGCCGTGATAACATTGTCTGGATTGATCTTGAGCCAAACATTGATGACGGTTTCATCCTCCTCGGCGATGAGCCCCATCACTTTGCCGATCCGCTTGCCAGGGCGGATGGCTACGCCCATGATCAATACGCCTCCGGTCAAAATCCCTGCGCCGATAAAGGCGCGCCTGGTCCACTTACCCATTTTCAGCTAGTATTTGAGGATTAGCAGAAAGCGAAGCCGCGGCTTTTTGAATGCCGCGTTTGATCCGAGGATAGGTGCCACAACGACAGATATTACCTTTCATGGCTTGGTCGATTTCCTCCTCCGAAGGATTGGGATTATCGTTCAGCAAAGCTACTGCCGACATGATTTGCCCTGATTGACAATAGCCACATTGCGGTACTTGCTCCTCAATCCACGCCTCTTGCACCGCATGAAGTAAACCCTGTTCATCTTTGATGCCTTCGATAGTAGTGATAGCTTTGCCTTTGGCGGCGGCCAAGGGAGTTACGCAGGAACGGATCGGCTGCCCCTCTAGGTGGATGGTACAAGCGCCACACTGTGCCATGCCGCAGCCAAATTTGGTGCCAGTGAGGCCAATTTGCTCTCTGATCACCCAGAGCAATGGGGTGGCAGGAGCGACATCTACTTCATAGGTCTCGCCGTTTATTTGTAGACTGATCATATCTTTTTTATTCTTTTGGGGCGTTTAGAGGCTATACTTTTCTACCAAACTCAGGGTAACTAAAAATAGTGATTAGCCCTTTTATATAAAAAAGCTAATATGCTGTTATTGTTTAGACTGGTAAAAGAAAAATTGGGGCGACTTGTCCAAAATGGAGAAATACAATCGTCTCAGAGTAAATGCCTTCATAACCCAAGCTTATGAGCCAATTGATCAATCTATTGTTGACTGTAGGGATGGTGGTCAACATGATCATTCTTATTTCGCTACTTAGGTCGAGAAAAGCTCAACGGCCTAAGCAAATTCTGGCTTTGATTTTTGTCTGTATTTTTTTTGCGATCGCGCAGGACTACAGCGCGTTAAATAGACTAGATGCTTTGTACGCCTTGAGTTTGTTAGTGGCTGATCCCATTGGTTTTTTGGTCGGGCCGTTATTTTGGGTGTATCTACAATCACTCTCAGCGAAGGTTTCTAAGCCATTAAGAGACAATTGGCAACATTTTGTGCCTTTTGGAATATATTTTTTGACCATTAGCTTGCCGCTGGCCATTAGCTATTGGGTAGGAGGATTTTGGGCAGAATATCGTCGTATGATTGAGGCGCATGAATTTTGGCTACAACTACAAGCTATTTATTTACTGCTGTATTGCTGGTTAAGCTTTCAAGTTTGGCAAAGGTATCGTCGAAATATGCGACAGCAGTATGCTAAGCTCCCTCAGGGCGATCTTTCATGGGTAAGAGTATTGTTGATTGGAGTAGTGCTAACCGTTTCTGTAAACCTGATCCTAGCCATTTTAGAGCTAATTGGGTTTGAGATGGCGTTTGGCTCGGCCTATTTGGTTAGTCTGGTACTCATTGGACTCAATGTCTATCTATGGTACTATGGTTCAGCTCAGACGCAGATACTAATACCTGATTATCTCCTATATCCACAAAGTCAGGATCCTAAAAGGGGCCTCAAAGAGGCCCAATCGCATCATCTAACTAATGTCAGTGAAAAAGAAATTGAGCGATTAAAACAGCGCTTAATGACAGTACTGGCTGAAGAACGGCCCTTTCTTAAGGAAGACCTGAGCCTAAATCAATTAGCTACCTTGATTCCCACTACGGATAAAAAGCTTTCTGCACTCCTCAATCATTTTATAAAACAGAGCTTTTACGACTTGATCAATCAGTATCGTGTAGAGGAGGTCAAAGCAAGGCTTGCGGATCCTGCATTTGCTCATTATTCGATACTAGGAATTGCGATGGAATGCGGATTCAAGTCAAAAAGCAGTTTCAATCGTATTTTTAAAAAAGTGACGGGGCGTTCGCCATCGGCATACAAAAAAGAAATGTCTCAATAGGTCTCAATGCTTCCAATGAGACGCTTAAAGCTGATTTTGAGCCTAAACTTAGGCAAAACAAACAGTTTAGATTATGCAATTAAAATTAATCAGCATGGTACTTCTTGTACTTTGTGTCGCCTGCAGCCCTCAAACCATTGAATCTTTATCAGTAACTACAGAGTTGGACGGAAATAGCCAGAACCTTAAATCTGGAGAGTCTTTCAACCTGATCATCAGTGCTGTCAATAGCGAAGGGCTCGAATCTGCGGAGGTCCATATTGAAGCGCTGGACTATCATCAATTTTTTCAAGATCTGAAAGCCAAACGTTGGACCATTAGGCCAGCCTTTGCATCCAGCACACGCACGGCATTGACCGTGTCCGTGCCAAGCTCAGCAAGCAGTTGGTAAGCCGAATAATCATCTGGGAAGCAGCTGAAGCTGACGACGTTCACGCCGCTGATCAGGTCGACTTCCGCACACGCACCGATACCAAGATCAAGCACCTGGGCTTTGTCGAACTCCACCCACAGGAAGCCTCCTTCTTGAAGGGCAAAGTTGGGGCCCGTGGGCGTTCCTGATGAAAGGGCCGCCGTTTCGATGACGGGTTGGGGAAGAAGTTGGCTGTACCGGCTCACCGAAACAACGCCTGCCTCTTCGTTCCACTTGCGGAGTACGGAGTAAGCGTCGGTATGGAACCCGAGCAGCCCGGCCGTCAGCGACACCATGTTGTTGTTGTCAAACACCGGTTGCAGATCGGGCAATGGTGCGTTCACCAACTGATCGGGGCCGCGTTCTTCGATCCAGTAGATAAAGCCGTTCGCGATGACAGCTTGCTTCCTGGTTGCTTCGACATTGGTCAGCTGCACGCTTTTCGCACTGTCGACGTTCAGAACCCG
>JBCCQN010000229.1:0-12780 GCA_039024315.1 Bacteroidota bacterium | reverse complement strand
TTGGTCGGAGAGATTAGTCTCAAGCACTTGGATCTGTGCCTGTTCCTCACGGATGGTTTTCATCGAGAGGAAAGCATATTGAGAGCTCAAGGTTTTATATGTTTCCTTGATTTCGAAATACTTCTGGGTCCTAGTTGCCTGTTTTTCGAGCGACTTGAGGTTTTTGTTGATCTCAAAAAGTAAGTCCTCTACCCTTTCGAGATCATCATCTGTGTCCTTTAGACGTTTGAGTGTCTGACGCTTACGAATCTTATACTTTGAGATACCAGAGGCTTCTTCGAAGAACTTACGACGCTCACCATGCTTGTTGGTGAGGATTTCGTCCACCATCTTCAGTTCAATGATGGCATAGGAATCTGAGCTCACCCCAGTATCCATAAATAGGTTGTGGATGTCCTTGAGGCGGCAGCTGACGCCATTGAGCATATATTCACTCTCCCCACTACGATACAACTTACGGGTAATGGTAACCGTACTATATTCGGTAGGCAGGATGTTTTTAGTGTTTTCGAAGGTTAGGCTAACTTCTGCGACATTTGATTTTCGGCGACTTTTCGTGCCATTGAAAATGATATTCTCCATCTTATCTGAGCGCAGATTTTTGGTTTTTTGCTCACCGAGTACCCAACGGATCGAATCCACTACGTTGGATTTGCCACAACCGTTGGGGCCCACGATGCCCGTAATCCCTTGGTCGAAGACAAACTTTGTACGTTCAGCGAAGCTTTTAAAACCAAATATTTCCAGACTTGTCAGTTGCATAGTCGCCTAAGAGCCATTAATTTACCCCTATGAATCTTCTGATTGGCATTTTAGCATTTGTTGGCCTAGTAGCGGGAGTCCTTCTTTTTCGCTACATCAGAATATTATTGGGGTCCAAAGATAAAAATTATGGTGGGATTCAACGCAGTCCTCGCTTAGATCCTCCTAAAGAAACCGAAAAGGAGTTTTTGCCGGGTAGCTTTATGGATCGCACCTTTATCGACGAAATCCATAAAGAACTGGAAGGCGGCCTCAAAGTCAGCGGTAATGAGAGTGAGAAGGGTAAACCCAAAAGACGCCTCTTCTTTACCAAAAAAGATGTCATCCGCTCTTATATTGTCGATGCCCTGCTAGACAAGCCTAAGTATAAATAGACATGTTTTGACGATTTTTTCTTTTTTTACCGCTACGCGGAACGATTCTAGCGTTCTGCGAAGCAGGCGATAAGAGAAACATCAAATATGATTTACGTAGCGACGCAAAATTTTGCGTCGCCATTGATTTTGGTTTAATCAATGGAGCAAGCGTTCCGCGCAGCGGTAAATAAATTAGAACCATTCTAAATAACTGATTACCAGCACTTCCCAAATTCAGCGTTTAAACAAGCACCTTTTCGCAATTATTCCCGCTTTCTCAGATTTTCTTCAGATTTTTTTCAAACTCAAATCAAAGTTCACAGTTAGCTTTTCAACCACAATGCTATAATTATTACCACTAACACTGATGAATTTTAGATTTTTTTCAGCGATAAGCAGCCTTCTATTGCTCCTTGGATGTATTTCTACGCTACAGGCACAACGTCCCGGAGGCAATTGGGGAGGTGCTCCTAAAGGCCCTTCAACTACTGGCCGTATCTCAGGTCAACTTGTCGACTCCCTTACCAACCAAGCCCTTCAATATGCTAGTGTTGCGATTTTCGCGCCCGGCAAAGAGAAGGCGATCAATGGTACCATTACCGATGAAGAGGGTCGATTCAAAATGCTAGCCGTTCCAACTGGCACCTATATCCTTAAGGTTAGCTTCCTAGGTTATGCCCCTAAAAGCATTCCCGGTGTTACATTAAAACCTGAAAAACCAGATGTCGATCTCGGCAATATTATCATGGTTTCAAAAGATGTTCAACTTGGAGAAGTTGAAATCACTGCTGAGAAATCCTTGGTCGAAAATAAAATTGACCGCCTTGTGTACAATGCAGAGCAGGATGTAACCAATCTTGGTGGTGATGCGGCAGACGTACTCCGTAAGGTGCCCTTGCTTTCTGTAGACCTTGACGGTAACGTTTCCCTACGTGGTAGTCAAAACCTCCAGATCCTCATCAATGGCAAGCCATCGGGCATGTTTTCCAGCAGCGTGGCAGACGCCCTCAAGATGATCCCTGCCGAAGAGATCAAAAGTGTAGAAGTAATCACCGTACCAGGTGCTAAATATGATGCCGAAGGTAGCGGAGGAATCATCAATATCATCACCAAAAAGCGCAATGTAGAAGGCGTCAGTGGCTCAGTTAGTGCTTCTGGGGGCAACCGTAATGGTAACGCCAATGCCAGCCTCGCCTACGCTCGCGGTCGTTTTGGCATCAATGGCAATGGTTCTTACCGCGCTAGTTGGCCTCGCCCGGGTTACAATACTTTTTTCCGTGCTGATACCCTTGCCGGAGGTGAAATCAGGGTCCTCGACCAAGAAGGCGAAACCTTTTCTGATTGGAATGGCTTCGGTGGTCGCTTAGGCGCCTTTTATGATTTCAACGCCTTCAATAGTATTATTTCCAGCTTCAACTATCGCGGTCGTTTCAATAGTCGGGACGCCACTAATAATGCTTCTTTTGTGGACCCAGTCGCAGGCATCAATCAAGAATATCTACAAACCCAAGAGACTTTTGGTCTTTTTAGTGGCTACGATTGGAATACCGAATACCTCAAGACTTTCGAAGACAAAAACCGTGAGTTTTCGATGGGAGTACAGCTAAGTGGCAACATCAACAACCAAGATTACCAGCTCCTACGCGAAGGCATTGGTGCCAGTCTCGGAGACCAAGCGCTCTTTATCAATGAGCAGAGTGTCAATAAAGGCGATAACCTTGAGTTGACCTTCCAAACAGATTATACGCATCCATTTGGCGAAAAACTAAAGTTCGAAACTGGTGCGAAGGCTATCCTTCGTACCATCAATTCAGACTATGTCTACGAAGAATTATTGGCAGGTGCTTCTGAATTCGTTACAGATGATTTTCGCTCTAATATCTTCAATTACAATCAGGACGTTTATGCGGGTTACGGGCAGTTTACTTGGAACATGACCGAAAAGTGGACTGGTATCTTCGGCGCTCGCTACGAGCATACCGATATCTCTGGGAGCTTTCAAGACGAAGGAGAGCCCTTTGAAAACTCTTATGACAACCTCCTGCCTAGTTTCATCATTTCTCGTAAACTCAAGGGTTTTAGCAACATCAAAGTGAGCTATACGCAGCGGATTCAGCGTCCAAGCCTACGCTTTATCAATCCCTTTGTCAATTCGGCTGATCCGAGAAATGTTACCGTAGGTAACCCACAACTAGATCCAGAAATCACCGATCAAGTAGAACTAGCTTATACGACCATCCTTAAAGGTGGCATTACCTTAAGCACCGCAGTCTTTTATCGCCGTACTACCGATGTCATCGAAAGTATCCTCAATGTGCGTGAAGACGGAGTTACAGAGACTAGCTTCCTCAACATTAGCGACAACCAATCTTATGGTTTGGACCTATTTGGTTCTTTCAAACTCTTCAAGATTTGGACCCTTCGCGGGGGTGGTAGCCTTTATACCTACGACGCGACGGGGCAGCTAAATGGGCAGTCCGTCAACAATACAGGGTTAATCTACCGCCTCAATGGCAACTCAACCTTGACCTTACCAAACGACTTCCAAATTGAGTTTTTTGCCTTCTATCGCTCCCCACGGATCACTCTTCAGGGAACGCAAACTTCCTTTTATATCTATAACTTCGGCGCGAAAAAACTACTATTTAATAAAAAAGGTAGCCTCGGCCTCAATGTCGTCCAGCCTTTCCAAAGAGATATGGTTTTTGACTCAGAGTTTACCGGTGCTGGCTTTTACCAAGAGACTTCTTTTGCCATTCCTTTCCGCTCCTTCAACGCAAACTTTAGCTACCGCTTTGGTAACAACAAAAACCAACGCAGACGCCGTAGTCGACTACGCAATGACGACCAAAAACAAGGCGAGTCTGGCGGCGAGTTTTAAATTGGATTTTTATAACGTTAGTTAAATATATGTCCACTCCCAGTGCTGTGCATTAGTACTGGGAGTTTTTTTTGTCGCTGGGCGGAACGCTTATCCTGATTATCAGGCACTTAAAAAGAGAGCTAAATTTTTCTCTCTTTTTAGCTGGAGTGATGACAACATTCTGCTTCGCAGAACGCTTTTATTTAAGAACACTCCAAATTAACATGAAAACTACCTTTCTAGCTATCCTGCTATGCCTCGGGTTGAGCTCGGCTCCCCCTGTCCAAAAAGCGCAAAAAAACATCAGCATCACAGTCCATCATATCAGATCTGAAAAAGGTATGATTAGAATCGGCGTATACGATCGAGCAGATACATTTAATAAAGAGCCAGTCTCAACTCATGCCTTTCCAAAGACTGGAATCCAAAACGGAGAGCTACAATGTCAATTTAAGCTTGGGCCTGGTAAATATGCCTTTTCATTGCTGGATGATGAGAATGGAGATAATGAGATGAATTACAACTTTGTGGGGATCCCAACCGAAGGTTTTGGTTTTTCTAGAGACGCAAAGATCCAACTTATGTCACCCCCCGATTTTGAAGACTGTGCCCTTCAAGTCGGCTCCGGCAAGCATGAATGGCGCATAAAAGTGCGATATTTTTAGCAAAAAAAGCTGCTTTTAAAGTAAGGATGTGATCTAGATTGGGCTTTGTTATTCTATATTTTTTGAGCAATTTATACTAGAAAGGCTTGTAACCCTGTGGTTAGGCTACCGTAACTAAAAGGTACAAGACAAAAAAATTTATGCAGATTTCGGGTACAGTAACCTACATAAACCTCTCTGGAGGATTCTGGGGCATCAAAGGAGATGACGGTCAAAAATATAATCCGTTGGATACCCTGCCTACTAAATTTCAGAAGGAAGGGCTTAAAGTGAGCGCTGAGGTAAGTCATTCAAATGCCTTTAGTGTCTTTATGTGGGGCCGTAATGTCGATATCAAGAAAATTGAGAAGAAATAATCACCAAAAGGCGAATCGCTTAGGCCATTCGCCTTTTGGTTTATACCATTTACTAGGTTTAATATGCACGAACCAACTTTATTGAATCATCTCTTCGGAATCGCTCTCGCCTTTGTAGCCTTTGGCGTATTTGGGAGAGGAATCCTAAAACGAAGCAAAGGCAAGTCTTTTAATCCCTTGCCTGCCTTTTTATTGATGATCGTCGCCGCCGCTTACCATCTTTTTGGTGATTATTCAGTAGTCGATAAGTTGTCCAAACTTTTGGTTGACTTTGGCGTGGGAATGTCAGCGGCCTCTTTGCTTTTGCTTTCTAACAAATCTAGAGCACGCCTCTTGCTAGTTCCAGGCCTTCTATCCTTAGTTATGGGTGGCGGTATTTGGGGCCTTACACAAAGCTTTCGCTGGATGGCCTCCGAATCTGATGTTACTTTATTGTTGGAGCTGGGTCCCGATGATCTCATTAGTGAGGTTGAACCCATCTTGTCAGAGCACCATGCAGAAGCTAAGCGCGCGTTTGAAAACGTTGACTTGAGCGAAAATGAAGATCTAGCGCAATACTTTTTAGTAAGTGTGCCCGCTCAGCATGCAGATGCCCTTGCCAAAGCATTACGCTTGGATCGCGAAAATGTAGATAATATCGAAGTCAACCACCCCCTTGAACTCATTCGTCCTAAAGCTAGCCACAATGAGATCAATCGTGATGGTCGTTTCCTCGCCAATGATCCTTATTTAGGCAATCAGTGGTGGGCCGCTCCTCTTGAATACAATGCTGTTTACGAATTGCTTAAAGATCGTAAGCCAAACAAAAAAGCTAAGGTCGCCATTGTTGATACTGGCGTTGACCAAGGGCACGAAGACTTAAGTCCTGTCTATAAAAAGTCAGGTACTAAGGGAGACCAAGACCAACACAGCCACGGTACGCACTGCGCAGGTCTAGCTGGCGCTGCAACCAATAATGGTATCGGCATTGGTTCACTCAATTACGATGGTGCTTACATCACCATCAGCGGCTTCCCCGCTTTGGATTCCTATGGTCGTGGTACTGATTATACTGTATCTAAAGCGATCATTGACGCAGCAGAAAGCGGCGCCGACGTTATCTCTATGTCTCTTGGCGGATATTCTCCAGTACCGCCTAAGTCTCAAGTTGATGCAATCAAATATGCCCGCAAGTTAGGAGCAATCGTCATTGTCGCTGCAGGCAACAGCAATGACAATGCGAAGCTGTACTCTCCGGCCAATATCAATGGCGTAATCACCGTAGCTGCTGTGGATGAGAAACTCAACAAGGCAGTATTCTCTAATACCAACAATCAGCTCAAGATGCCGATTGCCGCTCCTGGGGTAAATTGCTTATCATCTATCCCAGGAAGCGAGTACAAGCAGTATAGCGGTACTTCTATGGCAACTCCAGTTGCTGCTGGCCTCATAGGTATTTTGAAGGCTTTGAATCCAGAATTGACTGCAGAACAGGCTTACCAAATTCTGCACGATACCGGTAAAACTGTCAAAGATTCTAAGCGCATCGGTAATGTGATCATGCCTAAGGCAGCTATCGATGCTGTGTTGAAATAAGTAATCCCCTCAGCTTCGCTGAGAAAGAATAAAGAAAAGGTCCTAAACCATGGTTTAGGACCTTTTCTTGTGGGATGAGCGTCCTGCTAAGCAGGGAGGGCTAAAGATACCGGATATGTTCGTACCTCACATTCCGGTATGACCTAAAGAGCAAGTTAAGTCATCCCGGCCAAGGAACGCGAGCCGAGATCTTTAGAGATTAGCGCGTTCTGCACCGCAGCAAGAAACGACATAGATCCTTCGACGGGGCTCCATGACAAGTAGATGATTACATTAAATTAATCGAAATGCCTCTATGCAAAATGAGCGTTCTGCGAAGCAGCTCTCCTCCTACTAATTGGCCAAATCCTTGGTCAGCTGTTTGAAAAATTTATTGATCCCAACGAAAGCCTCTTCATTGCCTTTGAGGCGGGTGGTGATATAGGCATCATTCGTCTCTAAATCACGGATGTAGTAGTAATAATGAAATTGTACATAAACGTTGGTAAACATATGCTGAGGACTCTTATACTTAACAAAAGAAGGGACCATCACCTCTTTTTTGGGTTCTTCCATTTGCTTGGGCATCAAAACCATATCTAAGTAATAGCGATAGCCCTGCTTGCGATATTCCTCGATCTCTGAAAAATCAACCAACTTGACCTTAAAGGGGTAGTTTTTCTTTGCCATCTCTAGCATCGTCTCATTACAGCGTTTGGCTTCCCGATTATTGACTTTGATGTAGGACTCAGGCATCCCTTCGGGCGCGCTTTCCTTGGTATATTCAACAAAGCGGGGCAACAACAAAGTGGTGTTGATCAATTCGTCAGGCACTTCTTTGATGATATTATTGACCGTTGGCGTGTCAGGAGAAGTCAAAAAACAGTAGGAAGCGAGAATAAGCAATAAAGATTTCATAGCTCCAATAAGCAGGATGCGAAGCACCTCTCCAATTCGAAGATTAGGACTTTATTACATTTGGGAAAATATCGCCTTAAGGTATTGGCTTTGGGCAGGAAGATTTAGTTATGCCACAACTCAGGCCAGCGGTTTTTGAGCGCCTCCGGCGAACGCCTATTTGGGGGTAAAACAAAAGCAGGATCTTCTCCCATACCTAGTTTATTGCCGTAGTACATCTGGGTTTCAAAAAAATCAAACAAACGAATGCGCATCTTTTGCCCGTGCTTATCAAAGGAGTAATGTAAGTCTTCCAAAACCTTAGCTGCTTCCGCATATGAGAGCACCGCCAGTACATGCTGCCCTTTGGGGCTTTGGGGATCATGCCAAAGAATCCGCATAAACTTGATTCGCGTAAAGGCTCGCGAGTCGTGTGCAGAAAATCCCTCCTCCACGATCAAATCCACATATTGATTGAGATTGTCCCATCCCAATTCGGCTACGGCAAGGCCATCGGCTAATGTATCAGGGTCCAATCCCTGTAATTCAATGAGATCATAGATGAGATCAAAATAATCATAGCGCCGCCGTAAATCATCGGGATGTCGGGCTTGAATATTGCCCGTTCGGAGACCTTCAATCAGATTGAGCATGAGGCCATCTACCGCTTGGGCATAAACCGCCCCTCCTTGTTGATCAGGACTCTGGGCCAAAAGAAGCGGTCGGTTTTGTGGGTGTTGGATAGGCAGTCTCCACAGCACCATGTTGCGATAAAAATCATTACGCCTATCTCGACTTTGCTGCTCGCGTTCCGCAGAGCGGTTATCTTTGTCGACCTCAATAAAGCCGACCGTATCTATACGCAGACTATCGCTCTGGGCCCAAGCAAGATGCCCTAGCAAAACCAGCAATATGCAACAGCCTAGTCTCATTTAAATATCACTTTAGTGGCTCCATTGCCATAACGTTTGGGATCAGCCGGAGCGTATGAAAGGACGTGAGGCGCTTCTTTAACGGCTGCCTGGACGACTTTACGTAATTTCCCTTCTCCTACTCCATGAATGAGCACCAAAGAGGCGTGACGCTCAATTACGGCATCATTCAAAGCTTTCTCGATCCTTTTTTGTTGGATACTCAACATCTCTGATGGAGCCAATTGATGGGGTTTACTCACTAAAGCTTCAATATGTAGATCCACTTCCACATCAAGACGAGGCGTAGGCGCTTCAATTTCTTTGATGCGGATAAACTCACTTTCAGGGATTTGCTGCACATCTCGTTTGAGTACGTCTTGCCGCAGATTAAAAACCCATCCCGATTGATTGATCGCCGAGAGATAGCGGCTGGGCTTTTGGAGATGTGAGCGATTCCAAGGGAGTTCTTGCACAAAAGGCGCATGAGGATGTCCTTTGCCAGGTCGGAAGCTCAGCGTCTGAACATAAAATGATTTATGCTTGTCCAGTTCGTTACGGCTGAAGCTGGCAATCTTTGCGTACTCGCCTGTTTCCAACAAACCAGTTTCGAGGCCTTGGTAGGCATTCTTGGTACGACCATAACAGGTAAAGGCCATCGTTACCGGTTCAGGATTGATGAGCAACACCTCATATAGATCCTCATCTTCGTATTTATACACTACTAGACTGAGTTCAATCAAAGATATGCCTAAAGTGCCCGTGGTTTTCAGGCTATTGGTTTTTTTCTCAGGCTCAGGAGTTTTCTCTTCGTCTCCTAAATAAAAAGCTTCTGCCCTATCAATAGGAATGATTTCATCTACGCTTACATCCACGGGAAAATCGTCTCCCATGTCCACTTCTACGGTCTTTTTGTCAATCAAATTCACAATCACTCCCTCTCCGGAGGCGTGCAATAAGCGTACTCTTTGTCCGATGCGGTAATTCATTGAGTTAAAATTACAAAAGCCAGCGGTGAATGTTCAATACCAAGCTTTAAAATCAACTATCTAAGATTTTTTGTTGGTAAAGGTTTTCTGATCCGTCTTTCGGCATTTATCGCTGCGCGGAACGCTTAGCCTCAGATTTTATGTTATTTTTTCAAATATATTTTACTGATTATCAAACACTTATGCAAAATCCAATTAGCTTCTTAAATATTTTTTACCAAAATTGGAAACCTTTGTCCATATGCTGCGTTCAATCGAGCAACTAACAATTACTTTATTACTAATTTCATAATCCAATGTTTTTAATAGATCGGACATATCACAACTTTTGCGACTTGACGCTCATTATGGGCAGTCAGGAGGTAGCGAAAGATCCGGTCCAATCGAGGGTGCGTGTGTTCAGGGAAGCCTGACACAAAATACACAGATTGTTGTATGCGCGCCCGGACTGAAAAGTTCGGGTTTTTTGTTGGCCTAGCCTGACAAACCACTGATAACGAGTAGGTTTAGATGAGAGCGGATCGCCAATAGGACCTCTATGGACTTTGTCCAAGACTCCAACTTGATGCGTCTCTGACGCAAACAGGAGCGCTATGCCTTGAAAGTAAAACTTGCCTTTGGTGAGCCGCACTTTCGGAACAGGACTACTATGAATTGACATAAAAATATCATTACGTTCTTTATAATATTTGTTGAGGGGATTTTGTTGAGGTACGTTTTCGTACCTCTTCATCCCGGGCACTTGGCGCCGAGCGGCTAGGCACCTGTCTGTCTAACAGGAATACACGGGTTCGAATCCCGTAGTGCCCGCTTTACAATAGCAAAATGGCTATTGGTACTTTGACGTATGGAATTTGGCACGCACAGTAGAGTTGCTTAATAGAGAATAGATTCTCCTTAAGCAGCTATACATCACAACTATGGATTGGGCGCTATTATAGCGTCCTTCCCTTGAAAATAATTTTGCTTGCTCTATAGAGATGGTCCCCGAAGGTTTACAAACGATAAGGAGGTAATCAAATCATCACTAAAGACTAGGTCCGGTTGGACCTGCCTTCGGCCCGTCTCCCCTTTTACAATTTCATTCACCCTAAATCACTACAATATGCAAAAATGGCTAAGTCTGCTGTGGTTACTTATGCAACATAATCGACAGCAACGCTACAAAACGTCCTTTTCTCTCAACGGAAAAGCGACCTCATTAGCCAAAAGTGCATCTCAGGGCTGACCGTTGAAGTGTAAGAAACGACCAAAAATCAAGTATTCCTGTCTTTCGAATCATCTAAACGAACCACTGAGACATTTTTGTCTAAAAGAGGCATATCATTTGCACCAGAGTCAATGAGAATCATTAAGTAGTCTAACCGACACCTCTCGATTCTCCTTAGAACCCCCTCTGGTTTCTCGTTCTCTGGATTTGTCTTCAGATCCCACTGGTAAACTCCCGCTGGAGTTGCCATGGTAACTAGATGTTTTTTTGGTCTTAAACTGCTAAGCAATATCAAAATGGACAATACGCAGAAAGCCCTCATGCCAGAACTTGAACAGGAAGTCATGGCTACCCTTACGTACCAAGGTAAAATAGCAGCCATCAAGCTGTATCTAAAATACACTAACTGCCGCCTTAACCAAGCTCGCGAAGCCGTCGACCGTTTGGCGATGGCCATCGTACCCGGTCAGGCCTGTTAGTAAACGAAAAGACGATTTACGTCATAGCGTGTCATACCCCTCAGGGGCATGACACGCTTTTTTTGTTCTTTATCTAATTCCAAATCTTATGACACAAGTACTGGTGCTCAACCAGGATTATCAGGCTATCAGTGTCTGTAAGGCTGAAAAAGCCCTTATCCTGGTACTTGGGCAAAAGGCAGAATTGATCAACGATGTCGCCGATCGTAAGTTCCGTTCCGTGAAACGGGATTTTCAATTCCCCTCTATCATTAGGCTTTATCGCTATGTGCCTCTTCCATACCGCAAGGTGGCCCTCAGTCGGGAAAATATATTCCGTCGCGATGGCTATCGCTGTGTGTACTGTGGGAGCAAGTACGATCTGACGCTAGATCACTTGATCCCCAGCTCTAAAGGAGGCCGCACAAGCTGGGACAACTTAGTTACCGCCTGCCGCGATTGTAACTCCCACAAAGGAGATCTAAGCCTCGAAGATTCAGGTTTGGAACTAGATTTCAAACCCTTCCGCCCAAGTTGGATCATGTTTTTACGCCAATTTGCCGGACTTGTACGTGAAGATTGGAAACCTTATTTATTTTACTAAGGATGTTTACGCAATTTGAAACCCCACGATTGATCGTCAGACGGCTGCAGCTGGAAGATGCCCAAGAGGTATATGAAGGCTGGGGTCAAGATCCTGAGGTTACGCAATACCTCAGTTGGTCTGTACATCAATCGATAGACGATACAATAGCCTTCCTCCAGCATGCAGACCATGCATGGAAGCAAGGCAGTGGCCATTTGCCTTTTGGTCTGCAAAGCAAAGAAACAGGCAAACTGATCGGCGGTATAGGCTATGGCATAGAAGCCCGTTGCCGCGCTCAGGTAGGATATGCTCTCATGCAAAGTGCATGGGGCCAAGGCTTCGCTAGCGAAGCCCTCGAAGGACTGATCCAACAAATTTGGCAGACCTTCCCAGCAGTTTATCGCATTTATGGTATGTGCCATGCGACGCATTATGCCTCGGCAGGGGTAATGCTCAAGGTAGGTATGGAAAAAGAGGGAGTATTTAAGCGTTATTATCTCCTCCCCAATATTTCCCCAAAAGTTCCTTGTGACATGGCTGTATATGCATTGACCAAATCATAATGGCAAAGATTAAGAAAAAACACGTTCTGAGAATCGGATATCCGCTAGGAGAAGCCGCAAATCTGGCGGTAGAAGCAATGAAGCATGATAAATTCGAGGCCAAAGGCCGAGAAGTCAAGATGCAGTTGCTCCAAGCGGTCCTATCCGTTCCAGAACAATATTATAAGCATCAAATTTTAGGTCCGGTAGCGCAAGCGCTGAAGCCAATCGTTCATCCGAAGGATGCGCCTAAATACCCTGAATTACTCGCCGAGCCCGTACCGACCCGTATCTGGGGTAAACGAGAAATCGAAAGAGGCGCTATCGATCAGATCGAAATCGCCGCTAAGCTACCCGTGGCTCGGCAAGCAGCCCTGATGCCAGATGCCCACCAAGGCTATGGCTTACCAATCGGTGGCGTGCTAGCCACTGAAAATGCGATTATTCCCTACGCAGTGGGCGTCGATATCGGTTGTCGAATGTGTCTGACAGTCTATGACTTACCGGCCAAACACCTAGATCGCTATAGCTACCAACTCAAGCAAATGTTGGTAGAACATACGGTCTTTGGCGCCGGTAAAGGCCCAGAAAATCCAATGGATGACCCAGTACTGGAACGTCCTGAGTTTGA
>JBCCQN010000228.1:0-12835 GCA_039024315.1 Bacteroidota bacterium | reverse complement strand
GTTAGCATAGTCAAAGCTCAAACCAGGATCGATGATCAATTGGACCGAAGGCATACTAATCGTCGCGCTCCCTTGGTTTTTGACCTGGATACTAATGCGAGATGCCCATGAACAGCGGGTCATCCCCATCTGGGATTCTACCAGCAAGTCACTTCCGCTTTGCTCATAACGAAGCGGAAAGGGAAAATCATCGCGGGAGGCGTTGAGAGAATCTAAAGTAAAGGTGTAGCTATCAATACCATTGACCGTTTGGAGAAGAGGATCAGGCAAAACCGTCAAAGTATGCTGTCCCTCACTGCTCAAGGCATAAAACTCTCCTTGAGAATCGCTGAAATACAAGGAACCCGCTGGTTGAAGTTTTAGCTTTTGATAAGGCACCGGGGTGTCCAAAGAATCCTTCTGCCCATCTAAATTCTGGTCATAGAAGGTTTCGGCACTCACCGAATAGACCAAATCGGCTGTATTGTCGCGTGCTTTGGCCAAAAAGGAAGTTCCTACCATCCAAATATTGTCCTGCTCATCTTTAAAAAGCTTAAAAATTATGTCATTAGGGATCGGTAAACTTTCAAAAGAAAGCTTCCCCCAATTGCTATTGTTGAAAGTAATGATTCCATCAAAACCTTTGCTAAACCAGAGGTCTCCATTGTTAAGCCTAACCATACTTGCAAGCGCATCAGTGGGCACGCTATTGGGCATCGTGCTGGTGCTAAAATTGGTCAAAACGCCATTTTGGTAATGAAAAGCGCCTGCTCCATCTGAGCAATACCAAAAGTCGCTAGTATCTTCAATAGCAAATTGGTGTTCTCTATTTGCATCTACATTGTTATTGTTGCTAGGGTCTACCCTTTTCCAAGTCTGACCATTGAAGAAATCAAGGGCTCCATTGCGATGCGCAAAAATCATAGTACCATCAATGCCTTGAGTAATACCACGCACTGAACCAGAGCTAAGGTCACTATTTGAAATGGTGTAAACATCCCAAGTAAAGCCATTGAAATAGGCGACTCCTTGGGTAACCATCCGAATCCACACCCCACCATCAGGCATGATATAGACCCCATTGACCGCCAAATTGGGCAGATTACTATTGCTATTGTTCCACACTTGCCAGCCAGAGCCATCAAATCGTTCGACTCCTGGGCCATCCGCCACCGCTCGCCAATAATGACCATTGGTGTCCTGAACGCCATAGCGACTAAAATCTGTGCTCCAGACGGAACTATCAATCACCAATTGATCTTCATTGACCTTATAGCGTAAGGTCCAATTCAGAGCTCCCGGAGAGAATAAAATGTCTCCGTTAGGAGTCTGACTTTCTCGGGTGCTACCGGGTTTAAAAACCGGAATCTTGTCCAAATTAAGGCCATCATAGGTACTAAGCTCTAGTCCTTGAAATTCATTATTGGTAGCGGTAGTAGTACTCTTGAGCCAATAAAGCCCCATGCTATCAAGCGCAATCTGATCCACAGTTGAACTAGTTATTCCAAGGGTATCAATATCCGTTATTTGCCAACTGTTCCCATCAAAACGAGCAAAAGCATTTAACATAGGGACTATCACCTGTCCTTGTTGGTCATGGGTAAGGGATCTATTGGGCGCTATGAAAGTGCCAAAATAAGGATCAACCCAATCAGTCCCATCAAAGTGGGCCAATTGGCGTCCGAAGGGAGCAGAAGCAATCCCCCACAATTTTCCATCAAGCGCGATTAGGTCCCAAAAATCATCATCGGGAATATTGCTATTACTGGTGTTGTACTCCGTCCAATTGTTCCCATCATAACTAAAGACTCCCCTACCGTCAGTTGCCGCCCAAACGGTACCATCTTCTGCAAAATCAATGGCTCGCACTTGCCGATTGGTAAAATTTCCACCAAAATCCGTAAAAACCGTCCAACTACTGCTATCCCACACCGCTAAACCATCAGGCCTATCCGTTGTGAGCCAAAGATCTCCGTTGGGAGCAAATTCAGCATTACGAATGCTAGTACTAGTGCCTAGAAAGGTGCTAATAAGGCTTGTATCCGTAAAGACCTCCTTCCGCCAAACTCGCCCATCATAAAGATGAAATTCGTTGCCTTCAGATAGTACCGCGACCCTACCATCAGGTGCTATCGTAGTGTTAAAAAGTAGCGTATTTTCGATGGGACGGCGACTCCCAAAATCACTATTTACCGAATTAAAAGTTGTCCAACTCGTGCCGTCGAAACGAGAAACCGAATGGAAATGCGTAATCCAAACATTACCATCCTGATCCACATCAATGTCCTTAAAATTGGCTTCCGCATTGAATCTAGACCGAGAGTGGATACAATACTCACCATCACAATAGTCCCTTGATAAGGGATCAGCATCATTACACTCCGCTTTTACGGAACAAGCAGAGTCCAAATCCATCCTGACTCCTGCCATCCAAATGGTCCAGTCGTCTAGTAACTGCGCTTGCGTACTGAGACCAAAACACAAGAGTATGCTTCCAAGAAAAAATGATTTCATGAAATTGAGTTTTATGGTTGCTATTAGCTCAAAGAAAATCAATGCCTAGCCTAAAACCAACGAAAAAGCCGCTTTCCAAGGCTTTTTTAATGTTTACCGCTGCGCGGAACGCTTATCTCAATAAAGGCGTTTCGGCTGGCTCAACGTGACAATGATCATAATAGGTAAAGCAGACAAGTCCTTTTGTCTTGCTGAGCCCTGTCGAAGCATCTTTATTTTTTCTTTACCGCTGCGCGGAACGCTTGGCCCTAGGCGACAAGGAATTGCCTAGTCACAATACTGAAATCCTCCAATTTTCCTTTCGACAGAGGTCGAAATGATTTTGGACGGTAGGCGCTCGCATGCATGCCGCACCCGAGATAATCGTTCCGCAGAGCGGCAAAAAAAACGTAGCGACACAAAATCTGCGTCGCTACTGGTGTTGAATGTATTGGTGTTTGTTTGGGTAAAAAGGCGGGTCTTATCTACGGCGAGGTAAACGACGCGGGCGGGAGAGTCTTCTTTGAGAGCCGATTGATTTAGGGCGCTTGGGCATGATTCCTTCTTTCGGGTTCCATGGAAATGCTTCTTCTCCGTCTATCATGATGGCCCAATCTTGATAATTTTTGTGCTGACTCATTTTACTAGGTTTTAAGGATTTTGCAACTGTATGATTACAGCGTTTCAAGTTTGGGGCCACACATACAAACAACTAATAATCAACACGTTAAAAACAAGCATTCATTAAATACTTTCTTCAAATGAAAAAACAACTCTCAATTTGGAAAAGGTCAGGGACCAAAGATGGAGCTTGGGTACTCTATTAGGGATACTGCTGCGCAGAACGCTTCTAGTAGCAATCCATTAGGATTTGACCTTTGTTCAAGAAATAACTAAGGTCTTTGCCATGATAGCTCAGGGAGATTTCTTCAAGCAAGCTCAAGACGGCATCCTGCATCGCCAGCGAACCACAAATCATAAAAACCCCTCCCTCTTTTAGCCTCTGAGCTATCTCGTCTTGCTGGTCCATGAGAATATCCTGCACAAAGCGATGCGTACTTTCTTGACGAGAATAGGCTAGGTTTAGATCCGTCAGCTGGCCTTGGGCGAGGGCTTTTTCAAGTTGCAGGCGGTAGAGCTCATAAGACTGAGCATTTCTCCCTCCCCAATAGAGATAGATAGGTGTACGGGCAGTATGCTCTTGCATCATACCTAGAAAGGGAGCGATTCCAGTCCCATTAGCGATCAAATTGATGGAGGATGAACGTTTGGGCAAGTGAAAAGCTTTATTGATTTGTAGCTCCGCTTTCAGTTGAGTCCTTAGTTCTAGTTGATGGAGATAGTTGGAGCAAATCCCAGTCTCATGCTTTTTGATGCTCAAAAGAATCGTATCTCGGTCCAACTTGGCCACAGAATATTGTCTAGCAAAAGTCTCTTCCGGAGGGGTGATGGCTAGTAGATCCCCCGAACTAAAACGTAGCCCCTTAGCCTTCAGATAAAGTAAAAAAGTCTCGGCATACCCATCAGACGATAGTTGTTTATCTATTAGGGCAAAGTCATGGGTCTTCACCTTTTTAGGTAGCAGCTTAGGAGGCAGGTCAAGCTCTAGATCGATTTTTTGCGACCAAGCATGAGCCCAGCTCACAAAGCTCGTATAGTTTTGATTGTTGATCAGAAAGGCCTCATTCTCGACTTGACAATGTTGCGTTGCCCGCAGGGCGGACTCAATATCAATTGCATACTGACAAAAATCCTTATAGGATCTAGAGCCAAAGCCCACGATCTCACATTGCACCGACTGCTGAGGGGGTTGCTGCTCTAGCAGATAGAAAAATTTATGTGCATTGGAAGGAGGTTCGCCTAGACCATAGGTTGAACTAAGGACCAATAGATGCTTCATCGCAGGAAAAGGGCGATAGGCATTGAGCTCATCAACTAATACTTTTTGCTGCTGCTTGAGTAGGGCTTGCTGCAACACTTGGGCAAAGCTACGAGTAGTACCATTTTCGGAGCCCACCAGAATGACGATTTCCGCCTCTGTATCTTTGATGGTGTTTTTGAGTCGGGAGCGTAGACGGCGATATGAGATCATCGCTCCCGTATACATGAAAAAAAGAATATTGATCGAGGCGATCAAGAGCACCACACTCCAGATTATACTACCAACACCCGTATGCAAATTCAAACTAAGGGTAAACATTTGGCTGGACAAAGGGTAGCGCAATTCTTCTTCAATATTGCCGTTGATCTGATTGATTTTGAACTGGCGGTCTTGCAGGCTGAGGGTATAAAAGTCTTCGACATCAGGGGAGAAGGGAAACTCTAATTTCCGAACCTCTGAGAGTGAGGTGTTTTGAAATATTTCGAACTCTACAAGTGGTATTTGCCCTTTACTACTGATCGAATCTGATTGATAATGGAGAACAGGATCTTTATCCTCAATAATCGAAAAGCGAACTAAGGAAAGATAAACGCCGGTCAAAGCAATGATTAGGATAGGCATCAGCATCCATCGCCCTAGGATAACATGATAATGCTGGGCGAAGGTCTCCTTGATGGGTCTTTTGAAAAAATAGCGCAGCCCATTTTGTCGCTTGATAAAAAGCAGTAAGCCAGATATGGCTATCAAAAACATAAAGAAGGAGGTCAGGCCTACAAAAACTCGCCCAATCGTCTTGAGAAAGAGAGAGCGATGCAGATTGGTGACGAATTTATAAAAAGGCTTTTGACTCGGAATATCTCCGATCTTGGCTCCATTGACAGGATTGATGTAAAAATCGCCATCGAGGGAATCCACCATACCGATGACTGCCACCTGCACAAATTCGTTTGCGTCAATGGAGAGTTCCAAAACCTCATCATAGCGGCCCTGCAGACTATCCACCAAAGGGGCTAGTCTCAACTCGCTCAACGCTGCTTTACTAAAAGGTTGTAATTTGTTTTCGATTGGCTCCAGAGCCAAAATCCCTCCAGTGATGGAGGCTAACAATACAAAAACAGAAGAAGATACAGCCAAGGCAAAATGACTGTATCTCCATAACTGATTGATCATTGGGTAAGCAAATTACAGCGGCGGATTATTGCGGGATAATTCTCACGTAGCGAATGTATCCACTGCCTTCAAATTTTCCATTGAGATTGGTGGCCGTCAAAGGCATGGTCAAATCATTCTTGACATACTTCTGATCTTCGACCGCAGTTTCAAAGCGTAATTGGTAGCCGACATCTTGCCAATCATCGTCGATGCTGAGAGAGAATACGGATCTTCCCCCTGCGGGAACGCTAGGCCGAGTAATGGCATCCACATCAGGATTTTCGTCCTCTTTATAAGACCACCATTCCTCTAGATCAGGATACCAGTCCTCGTCTTCTCCAGAGACATGTAATGTTTGCAAATACTTCCCTTCCTTGTCGAGGACTGAGACTACAAAATAGGGCCCTTCGCCGTCGTAATTGGTCATTTGGACTAAGCATTTATACTGGGAAGTAGCCTGGGGGCTGCGCATGGCCATGAAGCAAATCGTCCCTAAGAGGAGAAGGCCTAGCCAGGCGTTTTTATAGATTTTATGCATTAATCAAGTTTTAGAAATTCTACGTCAATACCGTTTCCTGAGAGCGCTTCGTTTTCCTTGGCCAAGTCATAAGCACTTTCTTCAAAGTCGGTGAGGATACTTTTTTCGGCTCCTTTGTCTAGCAGGATCGCCAGCATCTCCTTGTCTTTGGCTTTCATAGCTGCAAGGTGGAGCGGGGTTAGGCCATCAGCATTTCTTTGGTTGATGTCAACGCCTAGTTCTAGGGCCTTTTGCAATAATTCCATTTCGCCTTCTGCAATAGCCATGTGCGCAAGGGTGTTGCCTCCTTCGTAAGTGGGCGTCATCATCAATTTATGTTCTTCAGCTACTTTGAGGAAACTGGCAAAGGCTTCCGCGTTCCGCGAACGGTAAGAATTGAAAATATGGTAGACCAGATTGCGACCTTTGGCATCTTCGATGTCCATTTTCGCACCTTGGGCTAGCAAATACTCAAAGGCTTCGGTATTATTACGCATAACAGCATAAGTCAAAGCAGTATAACCATCGTGGTTAGCTTGGTTCATGTCCTTAACCATGGGAGCTAATTTTTGCGCCATAGGAAGGTTATTATAGCGAACCGCATTTAAAAAGGCAGTGTTACCGTCCTTATTTACTTGGTTGGGATTTACGCCTTTTTCGAGGAAGAAATCAATGATCGCTTCGTCTTCGGCACTACCTGCCAGATAATAAAGAGGCGTATTGCCTTCAAAGTTGACAATATCGGATTCAAGTCCTAGGCCTTCTAAATACTCAAATACTGCCAAGTCATTGGTATGGCCTCTACCACCACGGCTGGCAAAAAGCATCGCGTTACCGCCATTTTCGTTGATTCCTTGATAATCTAGTCCCTTTTCCATCAATAGCTTCATCATGGCCATATTGCCTCGTTGTGCCGCATAGTTAAAAAGGCCATTACCAGCATTGTCGGTGGTTTCTAGCGCTAAGCCTTTTTCGACAAAGTAGTCGAGTAAGCTAGCGTCCTCTAGATAAGGGGTGATCAGGTGTAGAGCAGTAGCGCCAGAACGATTGGCGTCGGTAACTTTACCTCCTTTGGCCATGATCATATCATAGACCGCAGGATTTTGATTACCGCCGACAGCGCTAAAGGTCATCATATTATAACCATGATCATCAACAAGATCGGCTTGAGAGCCTTTTTCGTAGAGCAACTCCATGACTTCGAGATTGCCTTTATATCCGGCCCATAGTAAATAATTACGACCATCGTGGGTGGTCTTATCTACTTCATTACCCTCAATAGTAAGGAGATATTCAATGGTTTCGGTAGGCGCTCCTCCGAGGATGGCATATACCACCGCGTCGAAGGCGCTTGGAGTTAAGGCGACGGGGTCATTACCTTTTTCTATTTCTGCTTTGACTGCGTCAACGCTAGGACCATTTTCCCAGAAGGAACGGTCGTGAAAGATGTTTTGGTCTTGCCCCAAAAAGAGGCTCGGCAAACACATCAAGACAGCAAAAGAGATATGTTTAATCATTTGGCTTGGATTGGGAATAAGAAGGGCTTGAAAGGTCTGTGAACTAGTCTATTACAAACCCAAAACCAAACCTAGCCAAAAAGCTTTCTTCGACAAAGGAAGCCGCTAAGAATAGCTAAAAAATACCTAAAACTAGGTACTACCAATCGACTGACCTACCTAATAATTTTTGAATTAGGTACGAGCTAGGTACCCAAGAATAAACGTTCTGCGAAGCAGGTAAAATCCGCAAAATCGTCCAACTATCGAAATAGCTTAAAGTAAAAGGTCGATGAATATTCTCAAGCACTTCCTTCAACTCAAAACTGTATCTTCCAACCGATAACCGGAAACAGACCTGAGCCTAAAACATCAACGATCTGATCCGTTTCTCGATCGTAGATTTGGCGTAGCAGGGGACGTTGACTAAAGATATTTCTAACTTGTATTGAAAATTGACTACTGCGCTTTAAAAGGTTGCGTTGGTAGACCAGAGAGGCATCAAAAAAGAGTAAAGCATCTTGGACTTCAGTATTGGGGCGATTATAATCCAATTGCAATACTCCGCTAGTACGAGCCAATTCGATGTCTTGGGGCGTGAAGTATCGTGGGCCGCTATAAGTCGCCGAAAAATTGAGATTGAGGGTATTTGCCTTGCCCTTCTTTTGCCCTAGCATCCATTCTTTACCAAAAATCCCTTTGCCAATCAGGCCGGTATTGAATTCGGAAGGTCTAGAAACTCCGTCATTGGCGATATAGGAGGCATCAAAGAAAGAGCCATTGACCAGAAAGTAATATCCATTGGAGAAGCTGCGTTCTATCGCAACTTCTATACCTGTATTGCGGCCGGTACCGTTATTGTTGAGGTCAAAGGTTTCAAAAAAGTAATCCGCTCCCCCTACGCGTGAGATGGGCAATTCTTCTCCAACCACTAGATTGAACTGTTCCTGATGGTATACTTCTAGGCCAAAGCGAAGCTTATCCGTAGGCTGCCAGCGATAGGCAAGTACAAAATGATGAGCCTTGCTAAAGCGCAGATCATCGTGAAAACGGTACTTATTACCTTCTGCGTCTGTACGCTCAATGATGTAGGTAAAAAACGGCTCCATCTGGCTATGAAGGCCATAACCAAAGGATAGAGATTGTTGGGGAGAAATCTGGAATCGCATGCCAAGTCGCGGCTCTAGAGAAACTTCTCCGGTATAGGCAAAGTACATCAGATGCAAGCCTACATTGAGGTTCCAACGAGTACTCAGCGCAAATTGTGAGCGTGAGTAAGCGTTGATAAGCAACGACTGCCCTTGCCCAGCCCGCACGGTATCCGTAAGCGGCCCTCCTGGCTGGATGGCCCAAAAATTTTCTGGCCGTACAAACTGCATGTTGGATCGCAAACCGTGGATATTGATCCCAGTACGATGGGTATGCCGAGCGCTGAATTTATGGTTGATATAAGTAGACCAAGTCAAACGCAGGTCTCTATCATCTGTCTTACCAGAAGAGTCAGCTGTGACTAAGTCCCGATTGAGATAATAGGTGCTAACATCATAATCGAGACCCGTACCGACCAAAGCGGTTTTGAAGAAGGTTTTCTCACCGATTGGCTGCGCATAAGTGGCCCCTATCGTTCCAGTGGTCGTTATATACTCACCCCCAAAACTGATAAGTGGGTCTGTCCCCCATCGGGTAGTGTCTCGATTGGGACTATAGTCTAAGCGAGAAATCCCTCCTATACCAAAGATATCAATCACCCCAGCTTTGGGAAGTTGAAAATGTAATTTGAAGGAGAGATCCTGATAGGTAGGAATCGCGAAGCCAAGGTCCAAGAAATTATTTACTAGACCCGTAGTCGAATAGCGATAATTCACCAGATAGGAACTATTCCCCGCTTTGGTAAATGGTCCTTCCGTGGCCACATCTAAGCCGAGTAAACTCAGCTGCAGCGCGTGCTGTCGTTTTTGAGTATTGCCATTGCGAAAACGAGCATCAAATACGCCTCCTAAGACATTGCCATAGTCAGCAGGGAAAGCTCCGGAAAAGAAATCGGTATTAGTGAGCAGTTGCTGACTAAAGAGGGTGATGCTGCCATTGGGGTTTCCGACTTGAGTAAAATGGTTAGGATTATAAATATCTACCCCCTCCAAACGCCACAATACTGCGTTGGGGCTGTTACCCCGGATGGTTAGGGCGTTGGCTCGCACATCTCCATTAGGCGCTACGCCCGGGAACTTGACCGCGACGCGGGCGGGATCATCCAATCCACCGGGAATCCGACGGAGTTCCTCCACCGAAAAGGAGCGAGCACTCACCATAGCCGCCTCATTGGTAACTTTGCGTTGGTCGGCCTCTATATAAACGACCTCTCCCTCCAAAGCTTGCTCCTCCATGCCAATTTGCAAAATGGTTTCTTGCCCGGAAGTGAGTAGAACACTACTCTTTCGCTGGCTTTTATAACCCAAATAGCTTACCTCAATTTCGTAGCGACCCACGGGAACAGATTCAATTATAAATTGCCCTTTCTCATCTGAGATTGCGCCTAAAACTGGATCTGTTCCTTCTATTTTGATGCTGGCACCTACTAAAACTTGTTGGGTTGCTTGGTCAAATACGGTACCTCTTAGCGTTTGCGTCACCTCAATATTTTGACCGTAGCTGGACTGGAAAAGCAACTGCAAGCCTAAGCATAGGCAGCAGCAATAGCCTAGATATGATTTCATCTAGCAAAATTCTCACTTCTAACTGAGGTCCTCAATACCTAATCCTAGGTAAATTCATCGCAAACCCGCTGAGGGACTGATAAAGCGTTCCGCGCAGCGGTCCTTGCTCTCTTAACCATAAACTGCCAATGCATACTTGAGCCAAAGATCGGCTTGGAGAAGAGAGCCTTTTGCCAAGTCATTGCAGACTCTTGATTTTATCCCAAAAATTCAGCCAATAAATTCCATTTTATCAATGTTGGATGCTAATTTTTTTGATATTGATAATTTTGGATTAAATTAAGCCTATACCATAAATCCTTGCCTGACTCATTTGGCTAAAAAATAAAGGAGTTTCATGCATGCCTCGCTGCCTTAGCTGCGAGCCAGCATCCTTGTGCTTAGGTGATGATTTTGGGATTCTTTCATCATGATCACTTTGCAACCGAAACTCTCATGTCTACGCCCACTCTTAATCGCCGACATTGGCTCAAATCCTCTCTCTTATTAGCGGGTGGAGCTGCTATCGCTCCTCAGGTCCTTAGCGCCAAGCCTCGTATCAAACCGCTTTATCCGCCGCAACTATGGGAACGTAACTTTCAATTTCCACCGGATTTCAGCAAACTGAACGCGCGACTGCTAGCAAATGAAAATCCTTATGGTCCTTCTGACAAGGTTCGCCTAGCCATCATGGAGTCGGTAGGCATGGGCAATCGCTATGGGCATCAAGACGCCCAAAAGCTCAAAGCCATGTTGGCCGAAAAAGAAGGCGTGACACCCGATCATATCCTCTTAGGCCCAGGTTCTACTGATATCCTCGAAAAAACCGCTATCGTGCAGTTTATCGAAGGGGGCAATATTGTTTCGGCAGATCCCTCCTATATGTCCTTGGTCAAAACGGCCATGGCTTTTGGCGCAGACTGGAAAAATATCCCGCTTACCGCTGACTACGCCCATGATCTAAGCGCTATGGCAGCTGCAGTTGATGATGAGACCAAATTGATCTACGTCTGTAATCCCAATAATCCCATGGGCAGCCTCACCCCCACTAAAGATTTGTGGGACTTCTGCGCCAAAGTATCCAAAAAAGCACCCGTCTTCGTTGATGAAGCCTATCTAGAGTTTTTAGATGCTCCCGCGGCCTCCAGTATGGTAGGACTCGTGGCCGAAGGCAAAGATATAATCGTAGCCAGAACCTTCTCCAAAATTCATGGCATGGCGGGTCTCCGGATTGGCTATGGCGTGGCCTTACCCGAAACGCTAGAAAAGATCACTGGCATGGTCCGCAGCAATATGGGACTTTCCGTTACTTCTCTCCGGGGTGCCATGGCGAGTCTTGAGGCAACCGACTTTCAAGAGAAAACCCGTAAGCTTACGGCCGAAACCCGTGAATACGTAGCTGCAGAACTCGAAAAACTAGGCTTTGCCTATGTGCCTTCCCACACTAGCTTTATGATCTTCCCGATCGAGCTCCCCGGTGATCAATACCTAGAAAAAATGTTTGCCCAAGGCATTGGCATCCGTGTCTTTGAGATTGACGATAAGCCATGGTGCCGAGTCAGTATGGGGACCATGCAAGAGATGGAGATGTTTATCGAGGCCCTCAAAAATGTAGTCGGCTAGTCTGCCTACACTCACCCTAATCATGAATTTACACGACCAATCCTTGCACCTATGTGGATGAATCCAGCCGTGCAAAAGACGCTTTCTATTCTTCTCCTCATCGGAGTAGGCGTACTGATTCGTAGCAAAATCAAAAGCAAAGAATCCTTGGGGGGCGTTAAAGTCTTGATTTTGAGTATTGCGCTTCCCGCTACGATTTTTGTCGCCTTACTTAAGATTGAGATTGAGCCGCAGTTGCTTTTCTTGCCGCTCTTGGCCTTAGGCTTTAATCTGCTTCTTTTGGGAGTGGTCTATAAGGTGCTGCCGATGATGGGGATAGCGCGCAGCAAGGCCCAAGGCAAAACGCTGATGATGCTTTTGCCATCCCTTGCGCCGGGCTTGTCCTGCTTTCCTTTTCTAGCCGAATATATGGGGGACAGTAGCTTAGCCTTGGCCGCATTGGCAGATGTGGGGAACAAAGTCTTTGTCTTGATCTTGCTTTACATGCTGGCCATGCATTGGTATTATAAAAAAGTCTCTCATACCTCTGCTAACAAAGGACGCCTCAAAGATCTTTTGCTATCTCTTTTACGAGAACCCGTCAATCTGATGATTGTCAGTGCGATTATACTCCTGAGTTTCGACCTCAATATTAAGGCACTGCCCGAATTTATGCAGTCTGCCGTCGGTCGCATGAGTGCGATGATGACGCCCATGATCCTCATTTTCATCGGTATGGCGGTCAAGATCAAGTGGGACCAAATCGGTCCGATATTGAGCTTTTTGAGCTTTCGCTCAGCTTTTGCCTTTTTGATGAGTGCGCTCTTGATTCTCTTGCTTCCGGCCTTAGCGCCAGCGGCTATATTGGTCATCGTGGTTTTTCCCCAGAGCGCATGCAGCTTTTGGCCTTTTGCTCACATGGCAGCCGTTGATGCCTTAGAGGAGAAGTCTCCCCAAAAGACCTTTGATACTGAATTCGCCCTTAGTGTGTTGGCATTTTCATTGCCATTTTCCACTACCC